>OY829953.1:0-680000 GCA_963692525.1 Opitutales bacterium | reverse complement strand
TGAGCTGTGGTAAGGAGTGAAAGGCTAATCAAACCCCGTGATAGCTGGTTCTTTCCGAAATATATTTAGGTATAGCGTCATGCGCTGACTACTGGGGGTAGAGCACTGAAAAGGTTAGGGCCTTTACCGAGGTACCAATCCTTACCAAACTCCGAATACCAGTAGGTGTAGCATGGCAGTCAGACTGCGGGGGATAAGCTTCGTAGTCGAAAGGGAAACAGCCCAGACCACCAATTAAGGTCCCTAAACATCGCTAAGTGGAAAAGGAGGTAGATTTACAAAGACAGTGGGGATGTTGGCTTAGAGGCAGCAATCATTTAAACAAAGCGTAATAGCTGACCCATCGAGTGAATCTGCGCCGAAAATGATCGGGACTAAGCGATGTACCGAAATTGTGGGCTTTCATTCCGCCTCGGCGGAATGGGAGCGGTAGGAAAGCGTTCCAACAGGGGCGAAGCCGAAGCGACAAGCGACGGTGGACCGGTTGGAAGTGAGAATCCAGGTATGAGTAACGATAAATATGGTTAAAATCCATATCGCCGTAAGGATAAGGTTTCCTGGGGAAGGCTCGTCCGCCCAGGGTTAGTCGGGTGCTAAGGCGAGGCCGTGAGGCGTAGTCGATGCACAACAGGTTAATATTCCTGTACCGCTTTATACGCGTTATCACCAACGGAGGGACGAAGAAGGCTATACCAGCGCGAGACTGATAGTTCGCGTCCAAGCGTAAAGGCTGTCCGGTAGGCAAATCCGCCGGGCATTAAGGCTGAAACGCAATGGGACCCCAAAGCCACGGCGGCGGGGGATTGGGGGATGCCATGCTTCCAAGAAAAGCTTCGTTGGGAGTTTATAGAGCGCCCGTACCGCAAACCGACACAGGTATCCGGGATGAGTATTCTAAGGCGCGTGAGTTAAATCTCTCCAAGGAACTCGGCAAATTGGCCCTGTATCTTCGGTATAAAGGGTGCCCCGTGTAAGCGGGGTCGCAGTAAAGAAGCACAACCGACTGTTTATCAAAAACACAGCTCTCTGCTAAGTCGTAAGACGACGTATAGGGAGTGACACGTGACCAATGCGGAAAGGTGAAAATCTGGGGTGAGAGCTCTGGGTCCAAGCCCCCGTGAATGTCGGCCGTAACTATAACGGTCCTAAGGTAGCGAAATTCCTTGTCGGGTAAGTTCCGACCTGCACGAATCGTGTAACGAGTTGTGCGCTGTCTCGGAGAGATGCTCAGTGAAATTGTAGTCGCGGTGCAGATGCCGCGTACCTGCAGCAGGACGGAAAGACCCTATGCACCTTTACTGTATGTTGGTATTGGTATTTGGTTCTCAATGCGTAGGATAGGTGGGAGACGTTGAAGCCCTGGTCTAGGTCAGGGTGGAGTCAATGGTGAAATACCACTCTTTGTTTACTAGGTATCTAACCCTGTGCCGTTAGCCGGTCAGGGGACAGTGCTAGCTGGTCAGTTTTACTGGGGCGGTATCCTCCAAAAGAGTAACGGAGGGTTGCGAAGGTTTCCTCAGCCCGTTCGGCAATCGGGCTTAAGAGCGTATTGGTATAAGGAAGCTTTACTGTGAGACCTACAAGTCGAGCAGTTGCGAAAGCAGGCCAAAGTGATCCGGTGGTGGAACGTGGAATCGCCATCGCTCAAAGGAAAAAAGGTACGCTAGGGATAACAGGCTGATAGCGCCCAAGCGTTCATAGCGACGGCGCTGTTTGGCACCTCGATGTCGGCTCATCACATCCTGGGGCTGGAGAAGGTCCCAAGGGTTCGGCTGTTCGCCGATTAAAGTGGTACGTGAGCTGGGTTCAGAACGACGTGAGTCAGTTCGGTCCTCTATCCGCTGTGGGCGTAGGAGATTTGAGGGGTTCATTCCTTAGTACGAGAGGACCGGGAATGACGGACCTCTGGTGTTCCGGTTATCACGTCAGTGGTAGCGCCGGGTAGCTAAGTCCGGAAGAGATAAGCGCTGAAAGCATCTAAGCGCCAAGCTCCTCCCAAGATAAGATCTCACTGACCCGATTTATCGGGTCTAAAGGATCCTGGTAGACCACCAGGTTGATAGGCCGGATGTGTAAGTGCAGTAATGTATTAAGCTTACCGGTACTAATGATCCGAAAGATTTGATTCTGAATATGTTCTTCGCTTAACGTCAGGCGTTTAATTACTCACAGGCAATTAGACTGATTTTATCTATCACTGAGCATTGTGCTCTGGCGATAAGGCTTAATGGAATACATGCGATGCTCGCAGATATTCACTCTGGTGACTATTGGTGAGGGGAAACACACGTTCCCATCCCGAACACGACCGTTAAGCCCTCAACCGCCGATGGTAGTGCGGCGAAAGCTGTGCGAGAGTAGGTTATTGCCAGGTTTATGGCCCATCCGTTCCGAGAGGAGCGGGTGGGCCTTTTTTTGGCGATTTGGGGGATGTCGGGCTTTTCGCTCTCGGTGCATATTGCCGATTGTTCAACCCTTCTTATCATTGCGAGAGGCAGCGCGATGACAAGAAGGGGGGAAAAATTGAAAAATAGGGGTTGATTTCGAGCGTTTTTAAGAGGGAGCTTGACATTTTTTTACAACTTTGAATTTCTTAAAATGAGTCTCCTATATAATCTATTGTCATCATTATTAATGGCGGGTTTTCGTTAATAATCTCTAAAATAAAGAAAGAATGGTACTAAAAAAATTGAGAGAATATCTAGACAGCAACCATATCAAATATGTGGTGCTCAGCCACTCCCTCGCTTATAGCGCGCAGGAAGTAGCGGCTTTGGTTCATATCCCAGGAAAAGAAATGGCTAAAACAGTTCTCGTAAATGTAAACGGTAAAATGGTCATGGCCGTTCTGCCGGCAAATTATAATATAAACTTTAATCGCTTGATGATTGCACTGGGTGGCGGCGATGTTTTTCTCGCCCCTGAAAGTGAATTAATAGAACTCTTTCCCGATTGTGAATTAGGCGCGATGCCACCTTTTGGGAATCTTTATAACATGGAGGTCTTTGTCGCGAAAAGTTTAGCCGAAGATGAAGAGATTGCATTTAATGCCGGCTCTCATACTGAAATTATAAAGATGAATTATAAAGACTTTGCGCAAGTGGTTGAACCCAAAGAAATAAGTTTTACCACCCGCTTCGATAAAAAGACTAATCCACATCATGCCGCGGCCTGAATCTGGTCGACGATGAATAAGTAGGTTTATCGATGAAAGCCTATCAGTCTGCAGACATCAGGAATTTTGCTGTTGTTGGGCATGGATCTTCCGGGAAGACAATGTTATGTGAAGCCATGCTGGCTCATGGCGGGGTCATTAATCGTCTTGGGAGTATAGCCAACGGTTCCACGGTATCGGATTACCACGAGGACGAAAAAAAGCGCCAGATTTCTATCCATGCCTCTCTTTTACATACAGAGTGGATGGGTAAAAAATTTAATATCATTGATACTCCCGGATATTTGGATTTTATCAGCGATAGCCTGGGGGCCTTGAGAGTAGCCGATTTCGCACTCTTTGTTGTCGACGCCAGTAAGGGGGTGGAAGTAGGGACTGAGCTGGTTTGGGAGTATGCAACGGAATATGGAATCCCAAAGTTGATTGTCGTTAACGCGCTGGATAATGAGCATGCGAATTTCGACAAAACTCTTGAAGATCTTAAAGAGCGATTCGGGAAACGCGTCTTTCCCATGAACATTCCGATTAATCCGGGTCCTGGATTTAATCAGGTACTGGACGTAATGCGAAGCGAGATTGTCACTTATAAAACTGATGGCAGTGGAGCGTTTGATGAAATTCCCGCCTCGGATGATTGGAATGAAAAGGTAGGTAAACTGCATCAAGAGTTAATTGAATATGTAGCCGAATCGGATGACACATTACTCGAGAAATTTTTCGATGAAGGCGGGTTGTCCGAGGAAGAGATGCGCGAGGGTGTTCACGGGGCATATCAAAAACAAGCATTTATTCCCCTGTTTTGCTCCTCCGCTGAATATAATATAGGGGTGGCCAGGCTGATGGATTTTATTGCTAAGTTTGGTTCTTCACCCGTTGATCTCGAAAAAGTAAAAGGGGTGGATGGCAAAGAGACCGAGGTTGAAATCACAGGGAATGGATCTGATCCCGTTTTATTTGTTTTTAAAACGATTAGTGAACCACAAATGGGAGACTTATCCTTTTTTCGCGTCTATTCCGGTTCAGTAAAAACAGGGAATGAACTTTATAACAGTGCAAGAAATGTTAACGAAAGAATTGGGCAGATCTATATCTTGAACGGGAAGAAGAGGACAAATATTGAAAGTCTGAGTGCCGGAGATTTAGGCGCGGTCGTAAAGTTAAAGGACACGCACACCGGGAATACGCTTTGCAAAGTTAAAACCGCTATTTCATTACAGCAGGTAGCGTATCCTAAACCCAATATCCATGGTGCGCTTAAACTTAAATCGAAGGGAGATGAAGATAAAATAGCGCTAGGGCTCTCCACGCTTCATGAAGAGGATCCCACTTTTCTCTACCGCACCGATCCGGAGATTCATCAGACTATAATCTCCGGTCAGGGGGAATTGCACTTGCAGGTGATCTGCGAGAACTTACGCAGTCGATTTAATGTCGATATTGAGCTCATCGAACCGAAAATTCCTTTTCGAGAAACGATTAGAAACAAGGGCGAATCCAAGTACCGGCATAAAAAACAATCGGGTGGTGCGGGGCAATTTGCCGAAGTATGGATGCGGATAGAGCCTAAAGCGCGGGACACCGGTGTGGAATTCACTCACTCCCTCGTCGGACAGAATGTTGACCGCGGATTTGTCCCCTCGGTGGAAAAAGGGGTTAATGCCGCTTGCCTGGAAGGAGTTATCGCTGGCTATCACGTCGTTGACTTGAAAGTTAATTTTTACGACGGGAAAATGCATCCCGTTGATTCGAAAGATGTCGCTTTTCAGATCGCTGGTAAAGGAGCTTTTAAGGAGGCATTCAACAGCGCGAAACCCTATCTCCTTGAACCCATTTACAAAGTGGAAATTAAAGTTCCTGATGAGTGTATGGGCGACGTGATGGGTGATATCTCCGGTCGACGGGGTAAAATTCTTGGCATGGAAGCCAAAGGGAATAACCAGATTATTATAGCGCAAGTTCCACAAATGGAATTATATCGTTATTCGACTTCCCTTCGGTCCATCACCGGCGGGCGCGGTATTCATGCAGAGGAATTCAGCCATTACGAAGAATTGCAACGCGACCTCGTGCAGAAAGTCATCGCGGCGAGTAAGCAACCGCAGGAAGACTGATCTTTCTCGCCAAGGGGAATTTTATATAAATAGCATTCCCCGATTTTTTAGTCAGACGCGGATTTCATAGCTAATACGATGATCTATTACATCATAAAAATCTTAATCACCACAACCCTGGTGATACTCATATCCGAAATCGCAAAGCGAAGTTCGTTCATGGGAAGCTTACTCGCCTCACTACCCCTGACATCTTACCTGGCGATGATCTGGCTTTACGTCGATACTGCCAATGTCGAGAAAGTGGCTGGACTTTCTACCGGTATCTTCTGGTTAGTGATCCCCTCTTTGTCTCTTTTTCTTTTGCTTCCTCTGTTATTAAAAAAAGAAATTAATTTTTATTTCAGCTTGGGGATATCAACTCTCTTAATGATACTTCTTTATTTCACCATGGTATTTTTTCTCAATAAGGCGGGCATTAAGATATAATACAGGATGCAAGATCCATGATGCTGGTTGGATATAAAGTAATCAGTGATCAGTAAACAGTTGCTGTAGACCCCAAGTGTTGTAATTAAAGTAATTAAAGCTGATCGCTTTCACACACCTCTGGTCATTTCGAGGGAGGCTATCATCCGACTGCGGTTACCGAGCGCAGCGACATCTTCCATTCCAGGAGAATGCCGATCACGTATTGATATCCCCTAGATTGCCGCGTCGCGTTGCTCCTCGCAATGACAATGGGATGACCAAGTAACAATTGTGGATTAATATAATGGGTGGAACGCGGTGTCCCTACCGCGTTATATATTTAAATAGTGAATAATCTCCCTAATCCCATTCACGCTATTATCATTGCGATGACAATAAAATCGATTAGTATTAATTCTTTGTCGCGGTTCAGTATTAGGGAACAGTCAAAGTTAAAATATTACTAAATTATATCTATTACCAAATTTTCCCCCAATCGCGCGATGCGTAAACGCTACAATTTTTTCCAATCGTTGGGATTGGTGATCTGCATTTTTTGTACGACCCTTTTATCTGCGAGCAACAACACAAACTCGACCAGCGCGTGCACGGATCCTCAGGGTTTTATCACTTTAAATATAGCTGGAAATGAAATGTCTTCGCCTGCTTTTAATCTGATCGGGCTGGGACTATACAATGCCGTCGAATTTCAAAATGTAATCTCCGACATTAATGAAATATCCCTCAATCTGGAGGGAGAGACTATTTCAGTTACGCAATTAACTTTTCCCGGTGAACCTTTTCACAACCTTCAATTTGACGCACGGTATTTTCTTGAAATTATAGATATTGCGGATCAGACGAGCCTGAATCCTGGGGTGATCGTTGATATCGTCGAATCCACGCTTAACACAATCATACTCGTTCAGGATATATCATCATTAATCGCAATTGGTGACGGTGTTCGTATTCGTAAGCACCACACGATAGCTTCAGTATTTGGAAGTAAAAATGAAGCGGGCCTGGAAGAGGAGGACACTTTATCAATTGCCGATAAGATTATACTATACAATCCAGTCGCGCAATTATCGCAGATCTTTTTTTATTCATCAAACACAGGATGGGTGGATACAGAAGGAATTCCCAGTGGGGATACTATTCTTTATCCCGATCAGGGAATCATCGTTCATCGCTTAAATAATACAGACCTCCCGGTAAAATTATTCGGGAATGTTAAGACTGGGTCCACTTCAATTCCCTTTGAGGCCGGCCGCAATCTCATTGCGAACGTATATCCAATTACTTACACGCTGGATGATTCCGGGCTCTTTACGGGCGATGAAAATTCGGGAATAAAAGAGAATGGTTCATTAGAGCTTGCCGATAGAATTATGATCCTTTCGCGAGACGGGTTATTAGAAGGGTATCACTATTCAGAATTATTGGGGGGCTGGGTAGACCGTGATCTCAATCCATCGGGGCAAGTGGTAATAGAGGTTGGGACAGCGTTTATTTTGCAGCGATTAGGGGAACCCATTAACTGGATGCAAGAGCAGCCCTATTAAACGAATCCCTATTTATAGTTTATCGAGCGCGTCAAGGACAATGCCCGGGGTAAGCAATTCTGGAAGAATGATTGGTTCACTCTGTTTTGGATTGTAAATTATATTGAAGGGAACGGCGGAACGACCGTAACTTGCGAGGGCATTTGTTATCAGCGGATCGAAGAGCGTCCAGTCCGCTTTAAGAGCGACAACATCTTTTTCGCGCATTCTATTAACTACCGCATCAGAGGAAAAGACGGTTGCTTTATTTGTTTGGCAAGTAGCACACCATCGCGCCGTAAAATCAACAAATACCGGATGCCCTTCAACCTGTAAGGCGATCACTTTTTCTGGTGACCACGGTTCCCATTTTATACGCGATGTCTTTTCTAATGGGTAACCAATATATAAACCAAGAGTGAAGAGTGCAATTGTGCCCACCCGTGACCAACGGCGTACAGCTGAGATTCTGGCTGGTGTGGACCATCGACCATAAACCCATGCCGCCATTGCGATAAAAACAAGCCCTAATATAGCACAAAGAAAATGGAATTCATCAATCTGCCCACCCAATACCCATAAGAGATAACCGGTCGTTGCATAGAGCGGGAAGGCGAGCAACTGTTTAAATGATTCCATCCAGGCACCGGGTCGTGGAAGAAGTTTCACCATTTCTGGAAAAATCGAGAGCAATAGGTAGGGTAGTGAAAGACCGAGGGCAATTGAGGTAAATACTATCAAGGATTCGAGAGCTGAAAGTGTCAGCGCTGCGCCAAGCGCGGGGGCGAGGAAAGGTGCCGCGCAAGGTGTTGCCACTACGGTTGCGAGAATACCGGAGAAAAAAGATCCTGCCGGGCCTGATATCGCGGCCAACTTGCTTCCGATACCGATGGCTGATCCGCCAACTTCAAACAGCCCACTTAAATTCAGGGCGAAGATGAATAATACTACAGTGAGCGCGAAGACAAAATCGGGTGATTGCAATTGAAAGCCCCAGCCCAGTTCCTCGCCACCGGCTCGCAACGCGATAAGAATGCCGGTCAATATCCAAAAGGATACAAGAACGCCAAGAGTAAAAATTAATCCATGCAGCGTTACTTTCCGGCGATCTTCACCTGCCTGTTTAACAAAGCCCATAACCTTGAGGCCGAGAATCGGGAAAACACAGGGCATGAAGTTAAGTATCAATCCACCAATAAAAGCCAGGCCGATGATCGCAAAAAAACTGCTGATACCTGACTTCGAAATGTTCGAGGTGACGGCCACCCCGGATAGGGGGGGAGCCCCTGGTATTAACTTGGGAGCGATACGCATTGCCGTGACATCGTCGTCCGCGAGCCAACCATCCTTACTGTAAAGTACTCCGGGCAATCTGAGAGAAGTTTCTTCAGCATCGCTAGCTCGGGTTAAGGTCAACCTATAACCGTCATCAGTTTGTCTCAGTAACTGTGAAGCGTTAGCATCAATCTGCGCATCTTCGGAATAGAAATAGACGGCGGTGATATTAGCCTGAACGTCTGCTTCTGGGGCAATTGACAGGGATACTTGCTCCTCTTCTAAAAAGGCATTTACCTTCCATGCGGAAAGTTCGCGGGGCAAACGCTGACGTGTTCTTGTAAAATTTTCCTTCTCTCTCACATCGATCTCCGGTGAATTTCTATTCACCGGGACGAGAAGCGATAAATCGGCTTCACCCGGTATGCAGACCTCCTCGCACATCAACCAGTTTACACGCGCTGCGATTCGCACTTCATCTCCGATTAAATTTTCCGGTGCAGCAATATCGACGAGGAGTAAAACCGTGCCTTCATAACCGTAATTTATACCTCCTTGGAAAGGAAGCTGACGAGGTGTTGGCCATTGGATCGCTCCCGCGTTAAAACCGTCGGGGAGCTCCCAGTTTATTTCCGTGGGAAGACCCGCATCGCCGGGATTCTTCCAGTATGTATGCCAGCCCTCATCATGCTTAAGTTTTAAAGCGACGGTAAAAACGTGCCCCGGTTGAAGGGAAGTGTACTCGGAAATGAGCTCAGCTTCGACGTATTGGTCGCGAACCGGCTCGGCCCATAATCCACTACCCATCGTGTAAAGGATTAGAAATACAAATACGGCGATGCGGTTTCTATTCATTAAAATAAGGAACGTTTTATTTAGGGGTGACTCGCTCCACTCTCCTAGTAATCCAAACGGAATCTAAATTCAATCTTTCTCGGTATTTGTTAAGAGCATTTAATCGTTCATTCATTCCCTTTACCAAGGATTAATACCCCTGGCTAATTACCATCGCCCCTTCGGGGTGAATAGCTTGCCAAGTTAAATCTTCGTCCCGCCTGTTAGTCCCTGGTGAATATTTTCGACACTTTTGAGTAAAGAAAGTGTGCTAGGGACAGCCCGTCCACCAAATTATCATAAATTCAAACAAATGATCTTTGAATATAATAAAATGGGTGGAACGCGCTGTCCCTAGCGCGTTTGAAGGTGTCGTAGTTGAATAAGTGCGATAGGGAACAGCCCCGTTACCCTGTGGGTGATATCCCGGGAATCGTCAATTGTCGGCCTCTCTTATGCTTCAACCCGGCGCATTCAGCGGTTGGTTTATTTATTATCTTATTACAAACTAATCACTTATAACTTATAGACGGCATTTTATTTGACAATCCTCCCTTTTCTAACAAACGTTTGTTTTAAACAACTGTTTTAATGGATGCCAATAAAATCATAGCAGGACAGCCAGACACGCGTGACCGTCTTTTGAACACAGCGCAGCGGCTGTTTGCGGAACAGGGATTCAAAGCCACTTCATTGCGGCAAATTACGCATGAGGCGGAGGCAAACGTTGCCTCAGTCAATTATCATTTCGGCTCGAAAGAGGAGATGTTGAATGAGCTTATCAGGCGGCGGGTTGAACCCGTAAACGAGCGTCGCTATACCTTGCTCGAGAAATATAGAGATGAAGCTGCTGGCCAGCCCATCCCGCTTGAAAAAATATTTGAGGCATTTTTTCTGCCTTTTTTTCAATCGGTCGCGCCGTACACGGATAAAGACACGATGGATCTTATTCACATAATCGAGCGCTTATCTGAGCAATCGACGCTGAGGCAAGCGGTATATGAGGAACATTTTAAGCAGCTTTCAATTACGATACTGGAAGCGCTGAGCGAAACATTACCTGAACTTGAAACAACAGAACTCCATTGGCGATTTCATTTTGCCCTATCCTTGATGCTTTCATCGATGTCAACCCGACAGCGCGTGGGAAATTCTTCAAAAGGATTTTGTGACCCTGAAGACATAGAAGGAATGGTAAAACGATTAATTCAATTTATCTGCGCGGGGTTCCGCGCGAATTAAACCTATTGGATTAAACAGATTTTATTTTATGATGAGAAAAGCATCTCTAATAGTTCTTGGCCTCATTTTTCTTATGGCGGGTTGTAACACACCGCCGAAGGATCGTACGGGTGAGCTCGAAATTAAGACCCCTGAAAACTGGTCGGCATTGGGTGATGAATCGCTCCCGCCCTTTTCCAGCGGCTGGTTGAAAGATATAGCGGACCCACTCCTCCCGGATCTGATCGCTCAATCGTTGGCCCATAATTATAATCTTCAGGCGGTAGCGGCACGACTTGAAATCTCCCGGGCAAACACGGTAATTTCCGGAGCCGACCGCTATCCACAGATCTTTGCGGGCGTGAGTGGCAGTCGCCGTCAACGCACCGGCACGAGCGGATTTGCCCTTACTAGCAATCGATCTGACACCTTTGGCATAGCTTTTGATCTCAATTGGGAAATAGACCTTTGGGGCCGCTTAAGGGACAGCGCTCGAGCATCAGTTGCCGACTTCCAGGCCTCGGAGTCCGAGTATCGCTCCGCGCGTTTATCCCTAGCCGGACTCACGTCGAAGTCATGGTTTGACGCAGTTGAGGCTGAACTTCAAGTGAGACTGGCAGAAGACACCTTAGAAAGCTTTGAAGATAATCTCGAAATTATTGAAGAACGATTTCGCAGGGGCATCACCCGTGCATTGGATGTGCGTTTAATACGCACCAATGTTGCGGCAGCAAGAAGTAACCTGCAATCACGCTTACGCCTGCGTGACGTCGAAGTCCGTACCCTGGAAGTTATCATGGGGCGCTACCCTGCTTATCAAATGGCGCTTGCCAGTGATCTACCAGTAATTGTCCAACCCGTCCCCGCCGGCTTGCCCGTTGAGCTTCTGGAGAGGCGCCCCGATCTACGGGCGGCAGAACGCCGGCTTGCGGCGGCTGACAGCAGGTTGAAAGTTTCGAAAAAAAATAAACTTCCAGCGATCCGATTGACGGCAAGCGGGGGGACGAGCACCGGTGATCTAACGGAGATTCTCAATACTGATTTTAAAGTCTGGAGTCTGTTTGGTAATTTGACCCAGCCCCTGTTTCAGGGAGGAAGGCTTGAGGCAGGTGTCAATAAATCTCAGGCCAGTCGCGAACAGGCTTTGGCTGAATACGGGCAGACAGCGCTTCAAGCTTTTAGCGAGGTGGAGAGCGCCCTCGCGGCGGAAGTCTATTTAAAAGAACAGGAGTCGGCCTTACGCCATGGTGCTGAAGAAGCTTTAGAAGCAGAGGATCTGGCTTGGGATCAGTATCAAAAAGGATTAACAGATATTGTGACCGTCTTAGAATCACAGCGCCGAGCTTTTGATTCTAAGCGACAGCTTTTACAGATATCGAATCAACGTCTGCAGAACCGCATTAATCTTTATCTCGCGCTTGGTGGCGACTTTGGACAAGCGACAGCGACAGCAAGCGCACAAAACAATAGGGATGGCGCGAATGACACCTGAGAGAAAATAAGTGATGAAGTTTAAATATATAAAACTTTTTTTACCGATTATTATAATTATAATTTGTGTAACGATTTCGGTAGTACTTATAGCGACTAAATCAAAACCACAGCGTCGCAAACCACCGCCAGCAATAACCCATGTCGATGCTATACGGCTGGAGCTGGAGGATTATCCGGTCATCGTTCACACGCAAGGGACAGTGCAACCAAGGACTGAAAGCACTCTCATCCCTCAAGTTTCTGGACGAATAGAATGGGTCTCACCTGCATTTCGTGAAGGGGGATTTTTTGAGCGCGGAGACATACTGTTACGCATTGAAAAAAGTGATTACATTACTGCCCTGGTAGTGGCTGAGGCTAATTTGGCCCGGGCACAACTGATCAGTGCAGAAGAGGTGGCACGGAGTGAGCAAGCGCGGGAGGATTGGAAAAAACTTGGAGATGGCAGCGATCCCGGGGCACTCGTTCTTCGTCAACCGCAATTGGCCGATGCGCGTGCAACAGTTGCATCAGCAATTGCCAAACGAGATCAAGCACAGCGCGATTTAGAGCGGACAGAGATTACCGCACCCTATGCGGGAAGGATTCTCGAGAAGCGCGTAGACGTAGGCCAATTTGTAACTCCTGGCAGCGTGATGGCACTTATATACGCGATCGATTTCGCTGAAATTCGTCTGCCACTCAGTGATAGCGAAATTGCCTTCGTTAAGCTACCGGAAATTTACCGTGGTGAAAGCACCCAGGACCTGGAATCTGGTCCCAAAGTAATTCTCCATGCTTCATTCGGTGAGCAGCAACATACTTGGGAAGGCTATATTGTTAGAACGGAAGGGGCGATTGATACACGAAGCCGTCAGCTTTTTGTCGTCGCTCAAGTAGACGATCCTTACGGTCGCAGCGTGGCCAATCGACCGCCATTAAAATCAGGGCAGTTTGTTGAAGCAGAGATTATGGGTGACGTCCTTAGAGATGTTTTTGTCATCTCGCGATCAACTTTGCGTGAAGGGCGTGAAGTACTCCTCATCGATGGAGAAAATAAATTGATTCGTAGAGAAGTGGAAATTGTCTGGAGCGATTCAGAAAATGTGGTTGTGCGAAAACAGTTAGCTCCGGGGGATGTCCTTTGCTTGACGCCACTACCCTATGCGGCAGAAGGGACGCCCGTTGTTCCCAACTATGTCGGTGAAAGTACTCCAAAGATGAAACAAATAATGAATAGAGGTGCGGAAATAACGGGCGAATCCAAGCAGAGCGAACCGGCGCCAGCTTCATTACAAGCAACCCCTGAAGACAACGACCTCAAGGTAGCGGAAGAACGGGAGACTGAAAGAGAAAGTTCAACATGAATGGGTTAATCAATTGGTTTACGCGTAACGGGGTAGCGGCTAACCTACTCATGGTTACAATTATTATGGCGGGTGTCTTTTCCCTCGCCCACAGAATACCGCTCGAGGTCTTCCCCGATTTCGATATCGACCGTATCACGGTTAGCATGCCTTATCGTGGAGCCACTCCGTCTGAGGTTGAAGAAGGGGTCGTCATCCGTATCGAAGAAGCGATTCAGGATCTCGAAGGCATCGAGGAAATCACTTCTACTTCATCCGAGGGTGTGGCTTCAGTGATGATCGAGGTGGACAGCGGTTACGATCCGCGTGAACTGCTCGATGATGTAAAAAACCGTATTGATGCGATTTCTACTTTTCCCGACGAAACCGAGAGACCGATCATTAATGTCGCACAGCGCAGCAGTCGGGTGATAAATGTCGTGGTTTCGGGTAATTTGAGCGAACGTGAACTCCGACGATTGGGGGAACAGGTACGCGACGAAATTGCAAACCTTTCCGGCATTACCCAGGTTTCTCTTAAAGCTGTGCGCCCCTATGAGATTTCCATTGAAGTAGCGGAAAATACTTTGCGACGTCACGGTCTTAGTTTCGATCAGATTACTCGTGCGGTGCGAAATTCATCGATCGATCTTCCCGCGGGCGCGATTAAGACCCGTGGTGGGGAGATCCTGTTACGCACTAAGGGACAGGCTTACGTGCAGGAGGATTTTGAGAAAATCATTTTGCTCACGCGTGAAGACGGCACTCGACTCACGCTGGGTGAGATTGCAACGGTTCGCGATGGCTTCGAGGAAACCCCCCTGATAGCGCGGTTCAATGGTAAGCAAGCGGTATTAATCGACGTAATGCGGGTGGGTGACCAGAATGCGATAACACTGGCGCAAACAGTAAAAGGATACCTTGCTGATGCGCAGGGACGAATGCCACCAGGAGTTGAACTAAGCTATTGGCAGGATCGGGCAAAAATTGTCAAAGGCCGTCTTAATACCCTTACCAATAGCGCAATGTGGGGGGGGCTTCTTGTTTTTCTCCTGCTTACTTTACTATTGCGATTTTCCCTCGCCTTCTGGGTGTGTCTGGGTATCCCGGTCAGCTTTCTCGGGGCTATTGCTTTGATGCCGTTTATGGGTGTTACGATCAATATTATCAGTCTCTTTGCATTCATTCTCGTACTCGGAATTGTAGTCGATGATGCAATTATCGTCGGGGAAAATATTTTTACCCATTTGCAACACCAGGAAGATCCTGTTGAAGCCGCCTCCAAAGGGGCGCAGGAAGTTGCCATTCCTGTGATATTCGGAGTTTTAACGACGATAATTGCATTCACTCCACTTTTGATGATCGGGGGCTTTCGCGGGAAAATATTTTTCCAAATTCCCGCTATTGTTATCCCGGTGTTACTTTTTTCGATTGTAGAATCCAAGCTCATCCTGCCAGCGCACCTTAAACATTTAAAAGTGGGTAAAGTTGATCGAGCGAAATTAAATCCATTAGCGCGGTGGCAACGAAAAATAGCCGATGGTTTTGAGTCGCTGGTGGTCTTTTATTACAAACCACTCCTGGCAGTGGCGATGAAACATCGCTATTTAGCGTTATCTATCTTTATTGGAATTTTTGTTCTTTTTCTCGGCGTGGTGATGAGCGGGCGGATACGTTTTACCTACTTTCCACGCGTGCAAAGTGAAAGGGCCAGAGCGCGCCTGGATATGCCTTTAGGCACACCGGTGGAGATCACTGCCAATCATGTCAAACGGATAGAAGCAGCGGCAGAAAAAATTCGTGACAACCACATCGATCCCGAAACAGGCGAAAGTGTAATTGAACATATTCTTGCGACTCTAGGTGGCGAGTCATTCGGCGGCCGTGGCGGTGGCCGTGGCGGGCAATCCCATAAGGGCGAAGTTGTCTTTCAGATTGTCCCGCCGGAAGAGCGCAGCCTTGAAGTAAAGAGCACCGAGTTGGTCTCTGAGTGGAGGAAGCTTATCGGGGTAATCCCCGGTGCTGAGGAGTTAAATTTTCGCGCCGAGATTGGGCGCGGGGGAGATCCAATCGATATTCAACTGACCGGTTCAAGCTTCGAGGATTTATCGGAAATAGTAGGAATCGTTGAGGAGCGTCTTCAACAGTACCCCGGCGTCTTTGACATTACCAATACCTTTCAGGATGGCAAACAGGAGATAATGCTGGCGATCAAACCTGAGGCTGAGCATCTCGGACTAACAATGTCCGATCTGGCGCGGCAGGTAAGACAAGCTTTTTATGGACAGGAAGCACAGCGTATTCCGAGGGGAAGAGAAGATGTGCGGGTAATGATTCGCTATCCTGAGGATGAACGCCGTTCTCTCGCCAACCTCGAGACGATGCGCATCAGAAGACCGGATGGAATAGAAATTCCATTTTCATCGGTGGCCGAAGCAAAGATGGGACGCGGGTTCTCAACGATTCGCCGTGTCAATCGCAACCGAACGATTAATATCAGGGCAGACATCGATAAAAAAGAAACTGATCTTGCCGGTATCAATGAAGATCTCACCCAGTTTTTATCCCACCTCACAAATCAATATCCCGGCGTGAACTGGAGCTTTGAAGGGGAAGCGAAGGAACAGCGCGAGTCCTTTGGAAGCTTATACACGGGATCATTATTCGTGCTTTTTGCGATCTATGCGATGATGGCGATTCCTTTCAAATCTTATGTGCAACCGCTTATCGTAATGTCAGTAATCCCCTTTGGCCTCGTCGGTGCGGTGCTGGGGCATATTTTAATGGGCATGAACTTAAGTATTCTTAGTATCTTCGGCATGTTGGCGCTTTCCGGGGTGGTCGTAAATGATAGTCTGGTTCTCGTCCATTTCGTGAACACTCGCCGCAAAGAAAATATGACACTCGATGATGCGGTGCGTTCTGCCGGTGTCGCTCGTTTCCGCCCCATTATTTTAACCTCATTGACCACTTTTGCGGGACTCTCCCCATTAATATTAGAAAAGAGCACCCAGGCTCAGTTTCTTATCCCGATGGCTGTATCCTTAGGTTTTGGCATTCTATTCGCCACCTGTATAACCCTCGTTCTCATCCCGATTAATTATCTTATCCTCGAGGATATCAAATCAGTTGTCATAGCCTATTTCAAAGAGCTGCATCAAGTCCTGTCGGAAGCGAAAGCAAAAATTAAATGGTTAAATGGGTAGAGGGAACGCGTGGATGCGATAAAGCGATAAAGCGTAAATGCGTGAATGCGTGAATGTGTGAATGTGGTAAAGCGATTAAGCGGTTAGGACTTCGATGAGTCTTCAGTAGAATCGCAGCCCGCTCCACCTAAAATATGTAAATCAAAAAAAGAAACGCGCCGTATTCACGGCGCGTTTCCAAAGTCGTCTTCTCAACTACGAGTAACGCATACTCGCATTTACGCTACTTACTCTACCGTGATAATGATGGGTTGATTTGCAACGCTGAATTGGGCGTCGATCGTTGCGGCGAGCATCGGGCTACCATTAGACCTGAAATTAGCCTGAGTAATGATGCTGGAGAACCCTGGACCAACACTATTGGAATTAAGATTGATCGCGGTTTCGTTCGTTTGAACCAAATCACCCCCGGCGACAATTAATTGACCAAACTGCGATCCGGGATGAAAGGAGAGAACAGGAAATGCAGTTTCCCTCGCATCTATGTCACCGATAATTACACGATTTAAGACGCGAACATTTCCGGCGGAAATACCGACATTCAGCTTGTTATCGGAGAAGACCGCATTACCCGCCAGTATACCTCCCATTTCTTCCGAGTTAATAATTTCCAAAGAGGCGACATTGGCGATTCCGTCATAAATCTCGCCATCCTTTAATAAGCTGGCGTTTACCACGTTAAGTGAGCCAAGAGAAAAGACGGAAAACCAGGTATCGCTTTTAGCGTCAGTAATTTTAAACCGGGCACGACCCTTGGCATAACTGACATCAGGTTGGTTGTATTTCACCGGTGGGGCCGCGTTCTGGAATGTTACGGGGTCAATTGAAACTTCAAGCGCACCCGACCCGGAAAACTCTGCCATTACGATATCATCATTTTCATCAAGGAAAGAGACGCGAGTGATTTGCCCGGGGTCGGCCTGAACCGTTACATTCTCGGTGCTCATTAATACCTGGTCATAAACATTACCGTTCGGATGGACAATGTCTTCGGCGACTGTCGCGGCCTCAGCAACAGCAGCAGCGGCGGAGGGAACAAAGAACCGTGACGTGTAAAGTGGATCTGCCAGCGTCATATCAACCTGAGATATGAAAGTAGAAACCGCTGCAAGACTGCTCACATCAGTTGTCGAAGGCGTTATCCTTAATAAATTGATTTGAAGGGAAGCGGCGTCGGCGAATTCACGTAAACGATCGCTTGGAGGATCAGGAATGGCAAGGATGGTAGTCCGGCTGGAATTTCCGAAAGAAGTTACATCGTTGTCGGTTACGAATCGTTCGAGGAACAATTCCGCTCCCGAGAATTGAATTCTGATCAGGCCTGTCGCGGTCTGATCAGCACTGGGGGCAACTCCATACTTGTTATCAAAAATAATACTAAAAAATGCGGAAATTTCAGCGACACTGGAAAATTCATCCGGAACTTCCTCATTGTTAAAGAATGTCGTTTGGAAGGTGGGGATGAGAAAATCAACCAGCTGTCCCAACCCGCTGTCGTTAATCACCTCGGTATCCTGAAAGAGAAGATCACGTGATGGCCACTGTCCGGTGAGAAGAAAGCGTGCCATAAGCGCTTGTTGAATAATCCCGGATTCCTGTGTCTCGAAAATTTCTGTGATTACCTGGCTTTGGGTAATTTGACCGGAGTCGAGCGAAGCGAGGAGCAGACTCTCCTCGTTCGGTAAAACATCCTGACCAATAAAATCGTCAAACGACCGGCCGACAAAGTCCAGGTTCGAAGAGGCTTCAGTGACGACTACGGAAATGGGATCGGTGATAAACCAATTGTCAAACGTAAAACCGTTAGGATCAATCTCTACAGTACGGGCCTGCATCGCATAGGTTCCTTCAAAACGCGGGAACCAGGTAAAATTGAATACGAATACATTACCCGCGGCGCCGGTTTCAACGGGGATGCCCGTATCCTGCGTACCGAGAAACACTCCATTAGCGTAATAGTTCACCTGGCTTATCTCGAGGAGGCCGGAACTAACCTCAACTTGCAAATCAACCTTTTGTCCTATGCTGATCGTCGACTCCTGATCCGAAATAGGTCTCATGAAGGCGATGGGAAGGAGTGATTCCAATGGACCGACATCTAGAGGGATGGGGATGGCCTGACCAATGTTTCCAAAATTATCCACGGCCTCTGCGGTAAATTCAAAGTCACCCTGTTGAGTGGGATCAAAAAAGAGGGAGTATTGATCGCCATATCCCTGGTTGGTCGAACCCAGGAGCTGGTTGTTGGCAAAAAAGCGCACTTCGGTAATAAACCCGTCAGGGTCCACCGCGGTGGCATTAAGAAACATACTTGAGGCGACCGAGACATCGTTAACCGTATCACCACCACCGATCGGGAGCGGATGGTCGAGAATCACGCGAGGGGTACTGCTGTCCGGTGGACCGGCAGTCACCACCACGCTTGAAGATGTGGTTACATTACCGGCGTTGTCGGTGGCTTCCGCTTTGATAAAATAAACCCCGGATGAGGGTAAGCTGAAGTTTACCTGAAAGGGAGCGGCACTTGCCGTTCCTACCGAAGCATCGTTAACAAAAAATTCAACTAGAGTGATAAGGCCATCGGGATCATTTGCGGCGGCATTAAGAATGAGCTCAGCGCCGGGTATAAAGCTGTTGCCCGATGAAGGCGAAGATATGGAAATTACAGGAGGGCTGCCTACAGACGCTGTGATATTAACCGCTTCCGAAAACCCTACATTTGCGGCGTTGTCCCGTGCCGTAGCTGTAAGGGTGTAATTGCCAGGTGATGGCAGCGTGAAGGTTGTTGAAAAGGGAAATACAGTTGAGGTCCCAACGGATACCCCATTAGCGAAAAATTCAACTTCACTGATCAGCCCATCAGGGTCATTAGCGTCAGCTCTTATATCGAGATCGAATCCGGGGATAAAGCTCGCGCCTTCGGTGGGTGATGAAATGCTTACGGTGGGAGGATCACCTGCTGACGAAAGTAATGTGACAACGCCCGAGGTTGTTGACGCGCCATCATCATCCGTTGCCACCGCGGTTAATAATAAGGTGCCTGGGGAGGGAATTAGGAAGTCGAATTCAAAGGGGAAAGTCGCCACCGTTCCAATGGTTGCACCATTGATAAAGAATTCAACTTGGGTAATCAGTTCATCGGGATCGAGAACAGAGGTGGAGATGGCAATAGTCGTCCCGGGAATGACGGGAGAGTTGTCTCCCGGTGAGGTAATTTCAATCTCAGGTGGTTCGGTAATCGTGATAAAGCCTGTTTGCGTAAGGGAATTGTTAGTTTCATCTGTTTCGGTAATCGCTAAACCGCTATCCGCGGTTGCGGTGATGTCAAAAGTAGCTTTGGCAGCATTGGGGATAGTTACGTCAACATCTACCACGGTCGATGCATTCCCACCTAAACCATTGCTAAAGGACGTTGTCCCATTCCCCGTGGTGCCATCGATGTTTATTAGCACATCAAATGCCGTGCCCGCAGGAATCGCGGTGGCATTGTTGTTCGTAACCGTAACACTATACGTTTCCACTTGCCCGACCCCTGTTCCAGTCGCCCCGGTAAAACCTGCTACGGTTAAATCCGCGCCAACCGTAATTTCATCTACAGCTAATAAAATATTATTGGCTTCATCTGTTTCACCAATTTCACCAAGACTACCAACTTCAGCTGTGACGTTATAATCCCCAGGAGCAAGGGCTGGAACAACTACATTGACGATTACATCTCTATTAGCACTAGCTAATAATTCCGCTGTGACTACTGCATTGACACCATTAGGGGGCCCAACAATTGTCACCTCGACAGAAAAAGATGCTCCAGAATTTGCCGCATCAGTCTCTATAATATTTATAGTGAACGGAACGGTGGCACCGACAGCTACAGGCGCGGCTGGGCCTGTTATGGTAGTAACTTCTAAATCTATCGCGTAAAGCTGACTGGTGATAAGACTGAAGAGGGAGAAAAGAAGGAAAAAATTTCTAAACTTTCTCATGATATTATTACTATAATTTACGTGCGAGGTTTGCGGGGTATTCATGGTTTGAAGAGTGGGTTGTCTTGCGAATAGTGAAAAGTGTTCAAGTTTTTGCCTTAAGAACGTATGAGCGATTTCGTATTATGGAGTATGACCATTTCCGGGTCGGTTTTGCCTTCATTAACTCGGCGTAAAATGTTTAACAGCCGGGCCAATAAATGAGTATGGCAAAAAAATCAGTAGATAACTCTATTCCGGAACGAGGAATTGCGTTTGTTAAAGATCGTGAATTCTTACGATAACTCGCAGATTGTCAATACTAAATGTAATTCCATACTTCGTGTTAGAAGCGATCAAAATATGCGAATTTAATATAATAATTTATATAAGTAACTGGTTAAGTGTGCATATACTTTTAAATTAGAAACCTTTCGTGGAGATTATCAGGTTTTCATTAATGATGTCATTACTTTCTATTAAAAATAGTAACTTAAGACAACCTTACACTAATCAAATAGCGTTAATTATATGTTAAAGTAGCAGGAACTATGGATTCATCCATAGTTAGGATGAGCATTACGTGCATATGAGTATAATTATAGGTATTAACTGACAGGCTGTATTTTATTAAAAATGAGTATTATTTTATTTGTGTTCATAATTGGGATTAAATTATTTATTCGTGACAATTCGCATCCTATGAAGGATGTTGCTCCTTTCGCGAGACTCAGTGGCGGTTATAAATTAAACCCTATTGACTCAACTTTAATATTTGTGATTCGATTATTTTTTCCCGATGAAAAGATCAAAACGCAAGTCAAAGGATCAATTACCTGAAGAAGATAAAGCTGCAGCTGTGAATGGTGGCTTTGAAGGAGCTGACTTTGAGCAGAGGGTAATCCTGTTGTGGGAAAATTACCGACAGGTCATACTTACGGTGATTGGTGTTATCATTTTATCACTGCTTGTATACCAAACGATGCTTTACCTCGCTGAGAGAAAAGCGCTCGCGGTTGAAACCGCTTTTCAAGAAGCTGAAAGTGATGACGCCTTAATTAACTTCGCCCGTGAACATCCTCATCATAAGCTTGCAGGTTTTGCTTATCTTCAAGTCGCTAATAAAAAATATGATGAAGATGAATTTTTACTGGCAGCTGAATATTATACCAGCGCGGTTAGCGAATTAGAAAACACGTCCATGCAGGGACGCGCGCGCCTCGGTTTTGCCATGTCCCATCTCCTGGCAGGAAATACCGATGAAGGTGTTGAGGCACTCGACAAGATAGCCAGTGATCCGTCACTTCTCGACACTTATCGGGCGGAAGCTGCCTATCAGCTCGCGGTGAACTTTTGGGAAAAAAGTGATTATGTGTCACTTGATCGTGAACTCAGGCGTATCGAGTCGTTAAAGAAGTCCGGCATGTGGGTCAGCAAAGCATCAGTGATGCGAAACAGCATACCCGAACTTCGCGAATTGGCGGATAATTAGCGATAGGTGCGAAAAAAGTGATCTACGTCGATATTCCACAGGCGCGTAACCATTTAATTAGTCTGCCTACTTTAAATTTTAATTGAAGAAACGGATCCGCATTGGAAAAACCTCAGCGGTAGCTAGAGATCGTAAGCACAATGACTATTCGCCTGGATTGCTTCGCTTCGCTCGCAATGACAAGATGATGAACCGCTAGAGTGTTTTTCATAATTTATTACAGTTTATACTCCTATTGTCATTGCGAGGAAGGCTATCAGCCGACCGCGGCAATCTAGGGGAATTACTGTTGCGTAATCATAGCCCCTAAATGCCGAACTGTACTAAGTAGAACGATTGCTGTTCCAACTCTCTATCTTTGAATAAAGGTATAAAAATTAAATAATACGACAATGATGTAACGCAGTGCCTTTCAGGACGTAGCTTTAGTGAAGGCTAATCTCTAGCGCGTTAAATATTCTACTATTGAATAAAAAGAAGTGTGCTGAAGAACAACCATCGCTGTGTAATGATAGGCTACGGCCGTCAGACAGCGCACTCCACCTTAGAGCTAAATCTTCAGCTTTCATCTTCTATTTTAAAATCGCCGGCCAGGGTATCGATTAATTGACTGGCGGTTTGTGTCGTAGCCAGCATCTGGTTGCTGAGCCGGTTGCGAAGCACAAAGTAAGCGATCATTGCGGGTATACCAATAACCAGGCCGGTGGCGGTTGTGATGAGCGCTTCGCCTATATCACCAGCGAGCAGTTCAGGGCGGCCCATGCCTCCCTGTGCGATCGTGGAAAAGGCCCCGATCATCCCGCTTACCGTTCCCAGTAATCCGATCATTGGCGCAACGGCAGCCACTACATTGAGATAATTAATCCACTGGCCGACATTATTTTCCTCACCCTCCAGTGCTTCGACAAGCGAAGATTCAATCTTTTCCTTGTTTGCATCCTGCATATCGGGACGCGCTTTTGTCATGGCAATGATCATTGTCTTTGAAAGCACGCTCGGTTCTTCTTCCAGCATCTGGGTTGCTTTACTTATTTCTCGTGCCTCTAACTGAGAACGAACATTTTTTAATACTGTTTGGGGGATAAATTTTTTAGTCTGTGATTCTTTCCAACCATAAAAAATGAAAAAGAGCATAGCGAGGGAACAGAATCCCAGGGGCCACATCGCCCAACCACCCTCCTGGATCATTCCCCATAGGTTCTGGCTTTCCATTTCAGGAGCTGGGCTATCACTCGTTTGTCCCGATAGGGATCGTGTCACGGTTAAGAGGAAAATCATGGTGAGCTGATAGCGTGGATGGAATAACATCTTATAAATGCTAAATCGGAATTCGCGGTTCAGAATAAAGCACTAAAAGTTGATTTATTTGATAATGGGTGGAACGCGCTGTCCCTAGCGCGTTTGTATTTGTTGGGATTTAATAAAAATGTTGAGATTTCTCCAACCCTTTAGATTCCAAGATCCAAGGCCATAGCTCTGATACGTTACATAATCCTTTTACTACTGGATTCTGCCGAATATATATACTCTTTTCACTGAGTTTATTGTCATTTCGAATGCGGTGATCAAAATAGTTATCCTGCCATTTAATACAATTAGTGCGATTGTGATATTTCTTCCACCTACTTATCACATCGCTCATTCTTATATCTGGATTGAATGACAATAATGCATGATGATGATCGGGTATTAATACGAAAAGTCGGCAATACCAAACACCTTCATTTTGATAGTGGATTACTGATTCGGGTAATTGGATTCCTGGAGAAAAATCAGTCAAGGAAGTTTATTTTTCCGATGACAGCGAATACGAATATGGAATACTGAACCGGATCTAACCCAAGATGGGGTCTCATGATATAGGCGTTTGAGATAACGTTCCACTCTATACAGTGAATGCGGAATTGGAAGGCATATATTAAGCTAAAATTATTTCAATGTTGGTAAAGCGTGCTGGGACCAACCGTCGCCAAGGCTATGGCGGGCAAGCAGCCCGCTCCACCCTTTTACTTTGGATTAATATAATTGAATAATGCAATAATAGCACTTCATGCGAGAGTTGACAGCTTAACTCACTATCTGGGTGCATAAGGTTCGAGCAGTTCATGATCAGGCCAGTTCAACCCACGATTGTGCATTTCCTCTAGAAGCGTTGCCGCTTCTTTTTCATAATTTAATTCGATGCAAGCAGCAATCGCGACGGCGTAACTCTCACTGAGAAATTCCATCGGTATTTGTCCGGAAAATACAATGGGTTTCATACTGGTCCAGAGAGCCGATTCATATTGATCCTTAGAAAATTCAATCATAGCCAATAGCCACCAACCGAGTGCTGAAGAATAAAAAGGTTGAGCGTGATCAACCCATGAAAGAGCGAGTAACTCGGTCTCGGCGTAATTACCCAGGTGAAAATGGCAGAGTATAAGCGCGTCTTTAATGAATTTTTTCACCTGGGGATCTTTGACAAGGGGGTCTAATCTTTGAGCAATGGCCAGGCATTTGGTATATTCATTTGATTGCAGGTAGGCGTTAACAAGATGGGTAAAGATCAATACATCCTTATTTGAAAGTAATCCAAGAAATGCTGAGCGATTGTGATACAACAGGGTTAAAAGCGGGACAGCTTCACCCTGCCGATCATCATTTATCAGTTCGTAGGCACGAACTTCGATATCGCGGCCGGGAAGAGATATTTCAGCTATATCATCCTTGAAAAGTGTGTAGGTCACTTCACCTGCGTCTACGTCATTTTTTAGAACAATCTGAGTATCTGAAGCAGATTCAATAAGACCGTAGATGGTATGACCTGATTTATTGATTACTTTTACTGGGTGTTCAAATGAGCGGCTTAATGAATCTACCTCATTTGTTGCCGTGGTGCCGGCCGTAAGTATGCCCTGCAAAATTAAAAGCATGGGGGCGAGAATAAGGACCGGTATCATGGAAGAATCTCGTTTCCCTCTCGTAGATTTTTATCAGATGGCAGCAAAGCGGCCAACCGGTCATGTTCAAACTGGGCATGAGGTAATACTTCAAGTGCATTTAGTTCAGCCCTATTCAGCATTTCATCGAGGGTATTAAAGGCCGTGTGCAGATCACCCATCGCTTCAAAAATTTTAGCGCTTTGCATGTAGGCATCGGTGACAAGTTCTGGGTAAGCGCGATATAAAGTATAAATTCGCTGGTAATAAGCGACCGCTTTACTTTGATCGCCCAGGGCGAGTTGTGACAGTGCAAGACCCTGCAATGCTCTGGCGTGATATCGACCACGCGTGTTTTTCAATCGTAGAAGATCTTCGTAACAGGTGATCGCTTCATCAGCGCGACCCATTTTAATCAGTGTTTCTCCGCGGATTAAAGTCGACTCAGTATTTAAGGGATGACCTGGGAGCTCATCGGTGAGTTTATCGATAAAAGAAAGTGCCCTCGAGAATTCATTACTTTCTAAAGCGAGCCTGGCAAAGCCGTAGTAGGCAAGCGCGCGTTGGGGATGGGTCGGAAAATTTTCGAGCAACATTTCGAATCGCTCTGCTGCTGATAAATCACCCTGTTGCTCCATAAGCAAACCCGTTTTTCCCAGTCCTTCTGCGTCGAGACATTCGAGTGGGACATTATTAATAATCTCCATGAGAAGATTATGGGCTTCCTCCCTGCGGTTTTGTTTTTCCAATCGGTCGGCAAGGTAGAGATTAATCCGGGAAAAATAAGTTAATTTACCCGTGTCGAAAGCGCTTTCACTTTCAGTGAGCAACCAGGTCTCAAAATTTATCGCGGTTATAAAGGGGTGATCTTTAAGCTGATTGACGTATCCGCGTTCACGGTACTGCTGATAAAGATCGTCCAACGCTTTTAGGATAAGCATCACTTCGTTGGTCTCAGGAATATTTCCATAATCCTCCAGCTCATCGGAAAAAATATGAAATGATTTTTCTATATTGTTTTGTTGTGTATAAGCCCAGCCGATCCAATAAAGGGCTTCACTTATTCTCTGCTTATTGAAGAGATCATTACGGTCCAGGTAATTTTCAAAGTGTTCAACCATCCCGTTATAGTCTTCAAGAGCGCGATAAATTTTACCGACCTGGAAGACCGCATACAGAAACAGGTTTCCCGAGTCAGGGGTTAATTCAGTAAATACTTTTTTAGAAGCTAAAAGATCCCCTTTCCCCATTAGAATATCACCTTTTAAAACTTGTGCCTCATCATATCGCTGATGGCGGACATATTTATTCAGGAATTTATCAATTTCCGTGAGTGCCTGAGCGTAATTGCGCATCGCGTAAAGAGTGCTCGCGCGACGGTAGCTGATTTCCGGATTGAGGGGATGGCGATTAACAGCAGTGACTAAGTCATCAAATTCTTTCAGGGCTAAGGGGTATTTTTTTTCGAAAAACTGGCATTGAGCGTGCCAGAAACGAGCGTTAATAGTTAAGGCACCTGAAGGGTGCTCATTGAGGTAATGATTAAAATCTTCACGGGCATTGGGGAAACGTTCATCGAGAAGGTGACAGAACCCACGGTTAAATTGCCAGCGAGAATAAAGTGAGTGTTTGGGATATTTCTTTATTAATGCGGTTAATATTTTGATCGCTTGTTTATAATCATTCAGGTTCCGGTAAGCTTCGGCGATGAGATAAAACGCTTGAGGAACTAAGAGAGAATGCGGGTAGGTATCCGTGAAATGATGCGCCAGTTTTAATGCATTGTCCCAATATTCGAGTGCCCCCGCGGCAACTATTGAGCGGTAGAGAGCAGTGGCACGCGTTTCCTTGTTGAAGTCTTCTTCAGAGGCTACGGATTCAAATACAACCCAAGCTTCTCGGGGGCGATCTGCCAAAAGTAAAGCCTGACCGTAGCGTAGATAAAAACCGGGGGTGTAATCCTCCGCTTTCTTTAGGTGTTCAAGCTGTGATTCGATACGGGAAATTAACTGTCGATAGTAATCGGCCCATATGTGGTCGCTCGATTGTGCGATGAGTGGAGCTCTTTCCTGATAGATTTCACGAATTTCTCTTAATCGTTTCTCCTGGGCTACAACTAGGATAGTCTTTGGTAGAGTAAGGCGATAGCAGCGTAACGCGCTTTTATGGTCGTTTGCGGCGAGCAGTAAATCACCCATATAAAGAGCGGAAAATGAAAGCACTGCCAGCTCAGGCATAGCTGAAATCGACCACTCCGTGTTGAATAGAATTAACTTCGCGGCTTCAATATCCTCGATTGTTAAACAGTGCTGGAGTGCGCGTAATCTCGCCTGGATGCGCAGTGTGTATGCCGCATCGGATGTATAAAATGTATTAAGTAACTGTATGCTCTCAACTTGATTTTCCAGTCTGAATAGAATTTCAGCGCGACGTAGAATGGCGAACGCGACCTCTGTTTTACCGGAATACATCTGCTCAAATTGGCGATAGATAGCCATGGCGCCTTGCAATTTATTAGCATTTTCATGTGCTCGACCAAGAGTAAAGAAGGTAAACCCCCATGTCCTATCAGGATGGGGAAATTTTTTAAGAAAACCATTGAGTGTATCTATCGCGTCTTCAGGTCGTCCACTCATCAACTGCGTGTAACCGCGAATAGGTAAAATAACCCTTTGAAAATTGTCGCCTGAGTATTCAGCATCCTCTCCGAAATCACGTTCCAAGGCATCATATATTTCTGACGCATAGGCATAATCGCCTCGAGCGAGTGCTTGCGAGCTGATGGATAGAAGAGAGTGAAGTGTTTTATCTTCAAGCCCCGTAGATTCAGCTGTAAGTAATAGATTACTTAGACATACAGCGAAGGCCATTAACCCTGCCCAGCGCCCAATGGACGCAGCAATCATTTCACTACTTATCCGCATCGTCGCCGTATACTAAACTTATACGGCATAGGGCATAAGTAGTTAAGTGGTTTTCAAGATCCATGATGCAGGATCCACGATACAGATCCTGTATCGAGCAACCTGCAACTTGACTATAAACTACTCCGGGTTAGTCAGCCGCTCAATCTCTTCTACTAAATCCTTTTCGTCGACAATAGGTTTAGTAATGTAGCCGTTAAATCCAGCGTCTATAAATCGTTGCCGATCGGTCGACATTGCATGTGCGGTCAATGCAATAGCAGGAATTTGTTTAAAAGCACTGATGAGACGAATTTTGGCTAAAAGTGTAACGCCATCCATACCGGGAAGACTGATATCGAGAAGAAAGATATCGGGGGTAACCGCATCAGGTCCTTCTAAGCACTCTAAACCTTCGTTGGCATTTGTAACCCATTTGAACTCATAGCGGTCAGAGAGCAAATCCATCAAATATTCTGCGTTATCCGGATTATCTTCCACTAAGAACAAATATTTCATTCGAGCTTCAGTTAAGTGAGACCATAAATTTTTGCAATCGCGCAAAATGCCGATGCTTAATCAACAGCCTTTATAAATGCGCTTCTAAGGTCAACTATTCAAGCGAATATCAATTCATCTCATCCGCTCGGACAATATGTGGGGTCTTAACCACTCAGGACTTATTCAGCCCCCCATATTCAATGTTCGCTTCCCGAAGAATTGCTCCCATTTGTCCAGGCTCTTATACCATTTCCGGATGGTGCTTATATGTTCTTCAACTTTCTGCATATAGGGACTGACCCCATCAGGGTAAGGCTCGGCGAGAAACTTGTAGAGACCGTGACAATCTATCTCAAGTTTTGGAATAACGATATTCTCCCAAAAATATGGCGTGCCGCGGAGAATCTCTTCGCTACTACTAAACATACGGTACTCTTTAGGAATATTACGATAGTTGTCGGATTCTTCAAATTCCATGAAAAGGGAAAGCAATTTCTGCTTATAATTAGGATCGCTCATTTGACCTAAGTAATCTGCCGTGCAGGCCGCTTCTCCGCTGATCCTTTCCACGTCATTATTAAAAGGTACCGCATCGATGATACTGCGTGGGCCCGTACAGCTGATGATGTGTTGAACCACATATATCTCAAAACGAGACCAATCCTTTTTAATCAAATAGAGATCCGCAAGCTCACAGCTTCGCTGGACATGCATGAAGGTGAATTTCGCGCCAGAGCCCTGGTTATCACCCTTTTCCTTGAGATAGCCGATGTCGTGAAGAAGCAGTGCGTGGAGGCCATTTTCAAAATCCCTTTCCGACATAACGGGTTCCACCTTCGCGAGGTGACGGTTTGCAACCAGACGGGTCCAACACAGTGTCGCTTGCAGGGTGTGTTCCAGGTTGTGATAGGCCGTATCCATCGGCTGATAATCCCAGTAGGTACCATCAAACATCGCCTTCGTATCAGCAAATAACTGGGAAATCATTTCAGTATTTGCCCGTGGGAATACTTCATCCTGTATTTCTAATACCGTTTTTTCGACAACGCGGTAATCGCTGGTATCCAGATCATCCAGTGTGTATGCCCGTAACATAATCCTGATAGTGTAGTAATTCTAATTAAAGAGAGGATCCTACTAAAAAAATATATATTAAAAAGAGCAAGGATTTTATCAGGGTTTCCCCTATTTTTTTAAAATAAATCATTCATTTTTAAGTAAATTTCCAGCATAAAATCCTTAAGTAACTTTGGATAAATGTGTTACAGATGAGCCGTACGTCCCATAATTTAGCTCAAATTGGTCGGGGCGACTGGATTCGAACCAGCGACCTCCTGCTCCCAAAGCAGGCGCACTAACCAGGCTGTGCTACGCCCCGTTATTCACACACAAATCAAAGGAAAATAATCGCTACTCTTGTCAACGGTTTTAGTAGGGATGATGAGGTAATCAAAGCTACATGCGAGATCAAGATGAGCGATACAGTCGCTAGCATGCGAACGATTGATTCCAAAGGAGAGTTTAAAGGAGGGTGAAGCTTACACCCGACCTCTACTCTTGCAAAGTGGGTAGATTGAAATGTGATGAATATAATCGCACTCTTTTACGAACAAGCGCTGAACCGGGCGTAAATTCTCGTTGATGGGAACACCCAGTCTCTACCTGCGATTGGTCTCATCGGGCGATTCTTGATAATCCCCGTAATATATTATTTGATAGCGCTTTAAGACAAAGCCGTCAGGTAGTTCCGGATGGAAGCCATCAATTTCCTTATTAATCGTGAATACGGAATCATCTTTTTCGCAAATAAGAAGTTGCTGATTCTCATCGGCAGGGGGCTGGTAGCGTGCTGCCTTACCTGGGAGTTCTACAGCTTCCAATTCCCCTTCATCGATCATCACTTTGATATTGCGATAGACAGTGGCAATTCCCAGATTAGGGACCGATCTTCCAGCGATTTGCAAAATTTCTTTCGGCCCTAGCGGGCGGTTTGCCGCGTCAATTGCTTTCCTAATGGCGTGACGTTGTTTTGTTGCGCGTAAAGTCTTATTAGCCATCCTGAAGGTGAATTGAAATATTAGGAGTAATTAGTTTCTGTCTAATATATAAATATTCGACCTTTATGGTATTTATTTAGCGGAAATAATCAAGAGTTGTAATGTTAAAAAAAAGTTAAAAGAAATAGTAGTGTAATTGCCACAGATCAGGTAAAGTATTGAGGCCTTGATAAGGCTATAAATTTATATTGGGAAAAATGAAGAATATAAGAACGTTTGTTCTATTGAGTGTATGACCAGGGAATATGAGAAAGAATTTCTTTTAAAATTATACCGTCAGATGTTGACGGTGCGAGGGTTTGAAGAGCAGGTATTACGATTATTTGAAAAAGCGCAGATCCCGGGTATCGCGCATGTTTCAATCGGACAGGAAGCCGTGCCGGTTGGAGTTTGTGCAGCTTTAAATACTGAGGACTATATAACGAGCACACACCGGGGTCATGGACACTGCCTGGCGAAGGGGGGCGAAGTGAGCCGGATGTTCGCAGAATTGTTCGGCAAAGTGGATGGATACTGCCAGGGAAAAGGTGGCTCCATGCACATCGCCAACCAGAAAAGTGGAAATCTCGGAGCTAATGGCATCGTTGGAGGAGGAATCTCAATTGCCACGGGCGCGGCACTCAGCGCTAAATTACAAAAAAATAATCGAGTGAGTGTCAGTTTTTTTGGTGATGGTGCATTAAACCAGGGAATCCTTGCCGAGTCCATGAACATGGCATCGATTTGGAATTTACCTATAATATTCGCCTGCGAAAATAACCAGTACGGTGAATACACACCCATGAGGCAGGTAACCGCGGGGACGATAAAAATGCGTGGCGAGGCCTATAGTATTCCATCTGTAACTGTAGATGGGATGAATGTTCTGGCAGTATATGAGGCCACCTCCTCAGCGGTTGATCTCGCGCGAAAAGGAGAGGGCCCGAGTTTTCTCGTCTTCAGTACTTACCGCTATTATGGTCATGGAATGGGTGATCGAAACCGCTCTTACCGCACCCGTGAAGAAGAAAGTGAATGGCGAGAAAAACGCGATCCCATTGACAACTATAAACAACATCTTTCGACGGTGGAGGACATAACCGAGAGTGATTGTGATAACATTCAAGTGGAAGTTGCGCAAGAAATTGAGAAGGGAATAGAAATTGCCCAACAAGCCGCCTACCCAAACCCTGAAGCCGTAACGGACCATGTCTACGCAGAATAATAAACGCGAAATCACGATTATTCAGGCGATTAATGAAGCCATCTGCGAAGAGATGCAGCGCGATGAAAAGGTAATTCTCATCGGCGAAGATGTGGCAAATGCCCAAGGTGTATTTAAAGTAACTGACGGTGTTCTCGAGAAATTTGGACCGGAACGGATACTGGATACCCCGATATCAGAGGCGGGGATTACCGGGGTTGGAGTGGGCGCGGCGATGACCGGGTTGCGGCCGATTGTTGAAATCATGTTTTGTGATTTTCTCACCCTTGTTATGGACGCCCTGGTTAATCAAGCCGCCAAAACGCATTATATGTCAGGCGGTAATTACCAGGTTCCTCTGGTCATTCGGACCCTCATGGGAGCGGGCAAGCGAGCGGCAGCACAGCATTCACAGAGCCTACAGGCTTGGGTCGCTCATATCCCCGGGCTTAAAGTCATGCTGCCATCTACTCCTTACGATGCGAAGGGTATGCTTAAGACGGCAATTCGCGATAACAACCCTGTTATATTCTTTGAAGACAAAATGAATTATCAAGTAAAGGGTCTCGTCCCCGAACCAGAAGAGGAATACACGATCCCCTTTGGAAAAGCTGATCTCAAGCGTGAGGGGGATGATATTACATTAATTGCGACTTCGAGCATGGTTTTAGTCGCTCTTGAAGCGGCGTTAAAACTTGGCGAAGAGGGGGTGTCAGCTGAAGTTATCGATTTGAGAAGTTTAACTCCTATCGACGAGGATATGCTTGTGGAATCGGCGATGAAGACCTCGCGATGCATCGTAATAGATGAGGGTTATCAAAGCTTTGGGGTAACAGCGGAGGTCGCTTCGGTGATCAATGAGAAAGCATTTTATCATCTCGATTCTCCCGTGCATCGAATGGGCGCGATGGATGTTCCCGTTCCCTTTTCTCCGATTTTAGAAGATCTGACGATACCCAATGTGGAAGGGATAGTCAGAGTCACAAAACAGTTACTTGATAATTAGGGATTTTCATTGTGGCGATAGAAATAGTGATGCCCGCGTTAGAGATGGCTCAGGATGTGGGCGTTCTCATAAGCTGGTTAAAGTCCGATGGAGAGAACGTTAGCAAAGGGGACCTGCTGTTTGAAGTCGAGACGGACAAGGCAGTAATTGAAATAGAGTCACCAGGAACAGGTATATTATCCAATGTTTCAGCCAGCCCCGGCGATCAAGTGCCAATTGGCCAGGTAATAGCGTATCTTTTAGAGGAAGGAGAAGAAATTCCGAAAGAGGTGTCCTTATCGAGCGCTGAGGTTAGCGAAACACAAGGTGTATCAAAGCTCCGCGTTTTAGGATCAGTAACGACAACCAGCACGCATAGAAAAAAATCGAAATTGGTAGCCGCTTCGCCTAAAGCGAGGCGTTTAGCTATTGAGTTGGACATAGATTTATCGGCCCTTTCGGCTTCGCTTGCTGATCGTGCAATCCAAGCCAAAGACATTTTGGATGTCGGAAGCATTAAGATCGATGATCTTATAAAGAAAAATGCCTACGATGTTATTGAGATGAAAGGCATGCGCCGAGCTATTGCACAGCGTGTGATACAAAGTCATCAAAACGCACCGCCGATATCCTTGACCCTTTCAATCGATATGAGCGAAGCGATAAGTCGAATTGATGATTGGAATAAAAAACAGGCAAAAGATGAAAGCAAAATTAAGCTGTCTTCACTCTTGTGTTGTGGGGTTGCCAAGACACTAATCCAACACCGCGAGCTCAATGGACATATAATTGACGATGAAATTCATCGCTATAATGCGGTCCATCTCGGAGTAGCGGTTGCTCTGGATGATGGATTGATGATTCCGGTTATTCGCAATGCGCAAAGTCTGACGATGGAAAAGATCCATTTAAAGTTGAATGAGCTAGCGGATCGTGCACGTAAGCAACGCCTGAAAAAAGAGGAGATGAGCGGAAGCACTTTTACCCTATCTAATCTTGGTATGTATGGTGTCGAACAGTTCACCTCCATATTAAATCCGCCCGAAGTGGGGATTCTATCTGTTGGAACAGTGAAGGACACACCAGTCGGGGTTGAAGGAAAAATCGAACTTAGACCGATCATGCAAGTTACAATAAACGCCGATCATCGAGCCGTGGATGGCGTTGCAGCCGCAAAATTTTTAAAAACTTTAAAAAATTCCTTTGAATCGCCGGCCTCGTTATTTGAATAATTAAATTATATAAAGGAAACATTATGGGAATTGTAAAAAACTTAGATCATGTGGCTGTAACCGTGAGTGATTTGGAAAAGTCATTACCCTTCTATAAAGAAGTCCTGGGGTTAGAAGAAGTTGAACGACATCTACTCGATGGAGAGACAATATCTGAGATGGCGGGCAAACCCGGTGTTGTCATGCAAGTTGTCCGGCTCGCCTGCCCCGACACCCCCGATATCCTCATCGATTTACAGCAGTATGTTGAACCCAAAGGAGAGGTTTCTAACGCTGCATTGGGTATGGCCAATCATTCACACTTTTGTTTTGGCGTAGATGACTTACAGGCAATTTGTGATGAATTACAAAAAAAAGGGGTAGAATTTATCTCCGCACCCGTAAGTTTTGATTTGGGAGAGGATTGGGACTACGGCGTCGTCAAAGTTGTATTCTTCAAAGACCCGGATGGATTCATTCTCGAATTGATGGAAATGGATCTGAAGAAATCCTGATTGAGGATAGAGTGAATGGATAAGATTTAATAATAACAGCTTATGTTAGAAGGAGTATACCATGCCAAAGTATGAGGAACTTCAGGGTAAAGCGGGAATTATAACCGGCGCTGGCCGAGGGATCGGCAGAGCCATTGCGCAGCGTTTAGCAAGCGAGGGTGTCGCCGTAGTTATTACCGATATTGATGGTGATACTGCAGAAGCCACTGCGGCTGAAATTAATGGTACCAACGGGAAGGCGATCGGATTAAAAGTCGATGTAACGAAAAAAGAGGACATTGAGAAGATGATCGACGAAACGATCAATGCGTTCGGTCAGCTTGATATTCTTGTCAACAATGCGGGAATCGGTGCGGTAGCCCCATTAATAGATACAGATGACGAGACCTGGGACCGGCTCATGGAAGTGAACGCGAAAGGCACTTTTCTATGCAGTAAAGCAGCCGCAAAACAGATGATAAAACAGGGCAAAGGGGGGCGGATTATCATTAATGCTTCAGGTGCCGGGAAAATGGCTCCGGGTAAAGCAGTGCCGCTTGGAGCTTATGCGGCCAGTAAGCATGCAGTCGTAGGTTTTGGAAGACAACTCGGGCTTGAACTTTCAGAACACCAGATTCTTGTAAACTGCGTTTGTGCAGGCATTGTCGACACGCCGATGTGGGAACTTATCGACCGTGAAATAGCAGATTTGGAAGGAGTCCCCCGCGGTTCGGTACTTGAGAAAATAGTTGCCAGTATTCCTTTAGGGCGAATTCAGAAACCTGAGGATGTGGCCAATGTTGTCGCCTTTCTGGCCTCTGATGACGCCAATTACATGACTTCCGATACAATCAATGTGGCCGGCGGACTCATACCCTATTAAATTTTAAATGTAATGTTAGGTTTTTGATCTAGTTTCGATTGCAGGTTATGGTCATTGACGCGCATCTTCATGTCTGGCGAGCGGTACGCAATCATCCCGCCCCAGCGGTGACTATTGTCAGCCCCTGTTCCGATGTCCCGGTCGAATTATTAAAGCAATACATGGGGGAGCACCGAGTTGATAAAGCGGTCCTTGTTCAACCGCTCTTCCCAATTGAAGACAATTCCTATGTCGCGGACAGTGCGGCTGCTGATCCCGAACACCTGGCCGCTGTCTGCTATGTTGATCCTCGCGAAACAGATGCTGTTGAACGGTTAAAATACTGGGTCAAAGAACGGGGTTGTAAAGGATTACGGATCCGCCCTAGCGTTGACGGGGAAGAGAAAACTTTCGGTAAACCGGCATCCTATGCGGTTTGGGAAGCTGCGCAAGAGTTGGGTATCGCGGTAAACCTGCTCATGAATAGCGAGCACCTACCGGCACTGTCAGCAATTGCAGAACGCTATACGCAAGTCCCTCTTCTCATTGATCACATGGCAAACCCGGATGTCGCTGCCGGAAGGGACTCGACGGCGTTTAAATCGCTTTTAGCGATGAGTAAATTCCCTCAAGTCTCGGTAAAAGTAACCGGCTATTATTATCATTCAAATGAATCCTGGCCCTACACCGACTGTCATGATATTTTTAAAGCACTATACGAAACATTTGGTCCAAAGCGTTTAATCTGGGGTAGTGATTTCCCCCATGTTATTCTCAATTGCAGTTATGCCAGTGTGCTCGCGCTCCAAGAGCGCTATTATACTTATTTAAGCAAGGCAGATCTAGCAGCCATTATGGGTGACAATGCCGATGCATTATATTGGAGTAAGTAGCTCCAATGATAATTATAGATGACAGGAAGTTAAATTGAGTAACTGTATTAAAGTATTATTTTTACCGCATCCAGTCATAGAGATTGCAAATCCCTGGGAGTCAGATGTGGTGATGGCGATCGACGACCGCCATGATTTAAGCATCTGCGATTATGATAAGCCACTAGCTCCACAGTTTGAAGGTGTTGATGTCGTCATTGACCACGGCGGGGCGGCAGGGACAAGAGAGATGGCTGATATCGCGTCGGAAAAAGTTAAATTATGGCAAATTCTTGGGACCGGACTCGACCATTTCGATTTGGATTACTGGCGAGAAAAAAAGATTCCCGTTGCCAATTGTCCGGGCCCATTCAGTGCGGTCGCTTTGGCGGAATGCGCGATGATGTTTATGCTGATGCTGGCAAGGCAATATAATGAAACACAGGGAAATTTGAAGGCGGGGAAATTTTACCGGCCAATAGGAAAAGAGCTCGATGGTATGAAGCTGGGACTGGTGGGATTTGGCGCGAGCGCGATCGAACTGGCACGTCGGGCCGCATCATTTGGAATGAAAATTTCCGCTATTGATATTCGCGATGTAGGTGAAGATGAAATCAGTGAATTCGGCTTGGAGTTTGTCGGTAAACCCGATGCGCTCGATAAAATCGTGGCGGAGTCCGATGTAATATCCGTTCATTTGCATTTGAATAAAGAAACCCGCCATATCATCGACGCGCGCAGATTCGGCCTGATGAAGCCGACGGCATTTTTTATCAATGTTGCACGGGGCGCGCTGGCAGATGAGGACGCGTTGGCTGAAGCTTTATCAAATGGAAAATTAGGGGGAGCCGGTCTTGACGCCTATGGGCAGGAGCCCCCCGACATCAGTTCACCCCTCTTTATACTACCGAATGTCATCGCTACGAACCATATCTCTGGCGTAACGGACGGAACTTCACGGAAGCGGGCGGCTGCGACTGCGCGCAATGTAGAACAGATTGCGGCAGGTAAAGAACCGCTCTACCGCGTGGACCAATAGATGATGAATATTTGCATGGCTGGCCACGGTATGATGGGTGTGTGGCACTCTGATGCCCTGAAAGACAGGGACTGCTGCCTTCACACGATTGTGGGGAGGCGACCCGAACCGACAAAGGCATTTGCCGAGCTATACGGTTATCGGAAGTGGACGGTGGATCTTTCCGAAGCACTCGCTGACGAGAAAATTGATATTGTCATACTTGCTACACCCAGTGAGATACATGCAGAAAATGCGTTGGCATCATTAGCCGCGGGCAAACATACGCTCGTTGAAATTCCTATCGCGATGAACCTGCAAGACGCGAATCGCGTCGTTGATGCCGCTCGGGAGAGTGGTTTAACGCTGGGAGTCGTGCATCCCTTGCGCTTCAGACAGGCGACAATAACTTTGCGGAATAGAGTGTTAGCGGGCGAGGAAAATATAAGGCAAGTAGTTACCCGGTTTTATATTCATCGATTGGAAAACGTGGGCGGGACAGGGTATAGGCGTAGTTGGACAGATAATCTATTATGGCATCACATTACTCATTCACTGGATATGGGGTTATGGTTATTAAATGAACCGGTACGTGAAGTTCACAGTTTCATGCCCACACCCGACCAGAATACGGGCATACCGATGGAAGTTTTTCTTGGCGTTGAGACAGAAAAAGATCAGTCATTGATTTGCACAGGATCTTATTACAGCCGCGAGAATATGTGGGATGCCCTGATCATTACGGACCGCGATACTTATCGATTGGATATCAATCAAAATAAGCTTACCACGAGTGAGGGTGAGCAAGCAATGGAGCTGGAGCCTGAAAATTGCGCGCTTGTAACGCGTGATTTTATTCAGGCGGTAAAAGACGGCAGTCCACCGGGTGTCACCGGCGAATCAGTATTACCTGCGATGAAGGTGTTGCAGGTTGCACAAGATAACTGGGATAAAAAACACGGGGCACAAATATTACCCGGACGGCCTTTGTGAAGAGAAGCAATTGGCAAACGTTTCTTTTTTATTCTTATTTTCCGCAAAATTGATATTAGCACAAACAATCTAGTGGAAGAGAACTATGCATTCAAGTGGCGGGTAATTGAAACCTGGCAATCGCCACATGGGATCACCGTCTTTACGCATTCGGGTAATCTTTTTAACTGGGAAGAGATGACCGACCCGAGTCCGTCCACTCCCCTGGGACGATACATCGATCAAGTGTGCGAATGGGGATTCAATACGATGGTGGTTTTAGGCAACCCTGAGTACAAGCCAGAAGCAATGCGGAATTTTGCGACCTATTTAAAGAATAAAGGAATCGGTATGTTTATACGTCGCGAGTGGTGTGAAATGGTAGTCGACTATGTCTGGCCGGTTTTTAAAGCGCACGGTCCCCCGCTCCCTGCGGATAAACTCTGTCCATACAATAATGAAGTCCGCGCCTTCTGGAAAAAAAGAATTGAGCGCGATTATGAATTGATTCCCGACCTGGCTGGTCATCGATTCAGCTGTGGAGAGTTTGAGTATACCTATGGCGCGCCCTGGTTAGGCGAGTGCCCGCAAAGCAAAAGCAGGAACGGACGTGAGCGCACGCTCGAAGCCATACGCTATATTGCAGGGCTGCTCAAATCGCGGGGAAAAACGCTATTCTGGGAGACCTGCCAGGACGACCCCTGGGGGCAACGTCACGAAGCGTATTACTATAATAATTTTACGGGTGAAATTCCCGATAACACTTATATTTTTTTTAAACGAAATTACTGGGACTTCCACTCGCGTTGGCCTTTGCATCCGCTATTCGATACAATAACCGTTGATGCCAAGGAACAGTCGCCTTACCACACTTGTTTTCAACAGGCAGGCGAATATCGAGGATCGCATGATTTTCCCTGGTGTATGGTCAATGAATGGAGTGATACTTTTAGAGAAATGGTGAAGACCGGCCAGCAAGGTATCTGGCTGATGGCTGTTCCGCAACCTGATGTCTGGGATCATCCACTGAATCTGGTCAATTGGTATGCCTTCTCGCGTTTGATGCGTGATCCGCAAGCGGACCCCGAATCCATCAAGCTCAACTGGGCTGAAGTCATGTTTAGTAAAGCGTCAGCACCGGTCGTTGTTGAAGTGCTGAACAAAGTGACGGAAGCTGCCCGAGGTATGTTCGAATTTGACGGATTGTGGTCAGCCTGTCACAGCCGGTTTTCCAACTTGGAATATTTAGATTCCCGAATGTGCGGCCCTTACCGTCAACATAGGCGAATGAGTGGTATGATGGGGCTGGCTTTACCACTCGATATGTATGAGCCCAAAAAAGCAGCGGAAATTATGTCTGATCCAAAAACACGCATGGTCTTTAGCCAGGTGCCGATAACTGCTGAATTAAAGGCAGAAGCTATGGCACAGAAAGAGGGAGCTATTCAATTTATGGAGGAGGCTATCGCTTTATGGAAAGAATTGGAGGGAAAAATTGATGCGGGTAAATTTCAGCAGATATTATCAGGACTGAAAGGGAATCGCAATGACACGATAATCTTTAGTTGCGGATTTGATCTCTACATGGACTGGAAACTGGGCGTATTGACTGAGGAGAAAATCGATACAGCGCTTAATACCTGCCGCGATTTACAGGGAATCATTGTTCCCGCTCCGTTGGACGAAAACCCGGAGCAGGTGTTTTCAACGGTTGAACCGGCTTCACTTAAGACTTTTGCCGAGCAACTGAGAAAAGATCTGAGAGAACCCTGGGTTGAGAAATACTGGCGGGAATCCGGATACACAGCATAATATAAAAGATCGTTATTGCCATCAAAAGTTCTTTTGGACCATGGTGAATGAATACTATTAATACAAATTAGGCCTTTAACTGAAGGTGCAGAATAATATCGGCGCGGTTATTTATCTGGGGAGTAATTAAATCAATGAAACATATAAAAAAAACACTGTTTTTATCGGCACTAATCATTTCATGCGCGGGTGTAAATGCGTTCGGCCAATCGTGGGTAGAAGATAGCTTTGAGGATTTTGTCGACGGGACGCTCGATGCATCGGGCAATAATATTTATGTCTCTCATGATGGGAAGATCCGAACCATAAATCGTTTCGATTTAAATGATGACGGCTGGATTGATTTGCTTTTCCCGCACACTCACGATCGACAAAATATTATCCAACCCACCCTTGCAGAGATTTCGTCAACGCGAGAGATAAGTACCTCAAGGCTTGCGGTGGATGGGAGCAAACAGGTAGAAGCAGCCGACCTCAATAAGGACGGATGGTTGGACTTGGTGTTTTGTCCCAGCAGTAGCGGCCTGCAGTACCCTCGCCGCTTCTTATCGATTATCTATGGCGGTGAAGATGGATGGCCTGCTTCCCGCAGTAATGGATTGTTACCAGTACACGGCGTTAATGCCATTGCTCTCGCCGATCTCAATAATGACAGTTGGGTAGATATCGTGACACTGAATGCTAAAGGCTGGCTGCACGGGCAACCTGAAGGTAAAATTGTTCGCGTTTTTTGGGGTGGGGAAAGAGGTTATATTCTCACACGCTATGAGGATGTGGGGGTGAAGAATGCCATTGCCTTGGCTTCCGGTGATTTTGATGGGGACGGCGCTAACGATGTAGCCTTTCTCAGATCAGATAATAACATTGAAATATTCTGGTCGACGGCGACGAATGAAAATGAAGTCAATGCCAAGTCTTCCAAAGTAGCGATACCGGGGAGTTTTCACCAAAGTATAAACATTGCAGACAGCAATAATGATGGCCTGCCGGATCTCATTATTGGCAGTGGTAGCGACGAAATAATAATCGTTCCTGGCAAACGCGGGCGCACCTGGAAAGCACCGCTTGAGGTTGCGGGATTCAGCGCATCACACGTGGCGGCAGAGGATTTAGATGGGGACAACTACGTGGACCTGGTCCTCTCGTATTTTAAATTAAAATTTGCGGGCGGCGGTGAAGATGCGGGGGCTGCGAAAGAGTCGATTGATGTGACTCATATACTTTGGGGAGATAAAAAAGGATTCTCTGCTTCACGTTCAACTAGCCTCGATGCGCCAAAACAGAAATCCACAGCGATCGGTGATTTCGATCACGATGGTATCCCCGATATAGCGATAGCTATCCACCAGGGTGCATCAGACTATCTGACCGAGTCGATCATTTACTACGGTAAGGGGAACAGGGAATATGAATTAGGGGACAACAGAATATCCACCGAAGGAACGTATGGTGTATTAAGTGTTCCTCAAACCGAGGGGAAACCTTCACTCCTAATATTTAGTAACAGTCTTGGAGGGTCCATAAAAGAAGAAGTGCCGGCATTTCTTTATTGGGGCGGGCCGCACGGGTTCAGCACGGAGCGCCTTTTTAAAATACCGCTGAGAAGTGGATACGAAGCATCCGCCGCTGATTTAAATGCCGATGGGCACACGGATGTGATTTTATTGGATGAATTACATGCCGGCGGTGATGCTGGTGATGATCCTTATGCAGGCGTTAATATATTATGGGGTAGCCCTGACGGTATTGAGCTTGAAGGGAGAACGGTGTTGACAGAGTCCTATTTAGCATCGAGCACGGTCGCTGATATAAATAAGGACGGGTATCTCGATATGGTGTTGGGGCAGTTTACCAAAAGTGATGAATTCCCTGAATCACATGTCATCATTTATTATGGCGCGAAAGAGGGGTTTGATCGCAGTCGCCGTGTTTCCATTCCCTGTGATTATCGTTCGCTCTCCATTCAACTTGCCGACTACGACAAGGATGGTTGGCTCGATATTGCGGCCAATTCATATCAGGATGGAGGGGTAAGAATATTTTATGGCAGCGCTGACGGGTATGACGTCAATCGGTCCATAAGAATAGATGCCCCCTCGGTAGTTGATTTGGAAACCGCTGACCTCAATAACGATGGCTGGCTTGATATTGTTGCCTGCTGTTATCGAGACTTTGTAAATATTCATAATGATGTAGGATCACTCATTTTTTGGGGTGGTGAGGAAGGATTTAAACAGTGGAACAGTCAATGGCTACCCGGGTTTACCCCGCTCGGGCCGGTCATTGCCGATTGGGATAGCGATGGATTTCTCGACCTGTTTTTCCCCTTCTATCATGGAGATATCTCGCGTGAAGAACAACCGTGCTATCTTTTTTGGGGCAGCGCGGAAGGTTACAGTAAGCGAGGGCGCACCCATCTCTTTAACGATTCGGGATCGGATGGCTTAGCTGCCGATTTCAATAAAGACGGTCTGCTCGACCTGGCAGTGGCGAATCACACCATAGACGGTAATCACAATACGGTATCCAAGATTTTTTTAAATGACGGCAATCGATTTGCAAATCCACATATTGATACGGTTCCGACACATGGCCCGCACTGGATGTATAACTCGGATATGGGGCATATCTATGATCGTTCATGGCGGCAGATCTATAAATCTTCTATTTTCAGTTATGATGAACAAGCAACGAAAGGCATGCTGAGTTACGCGGCCGATATTCCGGAGGGAACCCAATTGAAATTTGTTATTCGTTCCGGAGCGGAAAAAGATAATTTGAAAGAAAATCCCTGGCAGACGGTAGAATCGGGTGAATTTAAACTTTCGGAAACGGATCGCTTCTTTCAATATAAAGCGATGTTCATCTCCGATAATGGCGATCGTTTCCCGATGCTCGACCGTGTTAATCTCAAAGTCATGTAATTTTTATTTCACGCTTAAACAATTACAGAGATGTCAATAAGACGCATTGCGATATGCAGATTTGAACATGAAGCGAACACTTTTTCCTCACTTGATGCAGGACTGGAACAATTTCAGAATACGGTAGGTGGCATTCTTATTGGTGACGAACTACTTAACCAAGCGGATCGGAGCGATGAGATTAAGGGATTCCTGAATGTCCTCGGGTCATCGGAAGAGGCAGTTGAAATTGTGCCTTTAATAAGTGCGTCAGGATTTGCAGGAGGCAATGTCACTGCTGAAGTTGTATCTTATCTCGAAGATAATTTACGCCGAATGCTTCGAGAAACCGGGGAGCTCGACGGATTCCTTTTCGCCCTGCACGGGGCCATGGCTTCAAAAGAAATACCTGATCTGGAAGGGTATTTTCTGGAGATTGTTCGTGAGGAGTTGGGTGATGAGATTCCCCTGGTCTGTACTCTCGATCATCATGCCATATTAACACAAAAAATGGTGGATCTTACCGATGTAATTGTAGCTTATCGCACGCATCCCCATATCGATGTTGTGGAAACAGGAGAGAGAGGGGCAGCTTTATTATTGCGCATCCTGGCAGGTGAAATCAAACCGGTGATGGATATGATAAAAATTCCTCTCATTATGCCACCCCCTGATGACGGAACTAATTCGGGGACGCTTAAAGAGTTATTCGATCAACTGGCAGTGTATGAGGCGCAACCAGGGGTGATTACCTGTTCTTTATGTGTTAGTTTTGGTTGGGCGGACGTTCCCGAGTCCGGTTGGGCCTCGGTGGCCGTGACCGATAATGATAAAAACCTGGCCGCTGAAATTGTTCGGGATCATGCCACCCGGGTTTGGGAATCGCGTGAGGGTGTAATGCCGGACCCCATGCTTCCGCCCGACGACGCCGTTGAAGCTGCAGCGCAGGCAGAGGGGTGTCCAGTTCTCATTACCGATGCAGCGGACACGATCGGAGGGGGCGCACCCGGCGATACCACTGCGCTGCTCAAGTCGTTAGTTGAACAACGCCATAAAGTGGAGGGCTTGATACTTTCTCATCTGCCAGATTACGATGCCGTCCAAAACATCAATGAAGCTGATATCGGTTCAACCGTTACCCTTGAAGTCGGGGGAAAGCGTGACACCCGTTTCAGTGAACCCATATCCGTGACGGGAGAGGTATTATGTGTTACGGATGGGATCATTGAAGATGTGGGAAAATTTACACCCACACCGACGGTCGACGCGGGAAAAACCGTCTGCCTGGGTATTGATAACATCCGCCTGGTCCTCACCGAACGCATTATCATCGGGCCTCAACCTTCTATTTTTCGAAAGGTTGGAATCGAACCCTTTGAAGCCAAGATTGTGGCCTTGAAAACAGGTGTTGGATTTATTCCCACTTACGGCCATGTCGCCAAGGCTGTTATTCGTGCTGATTGTCCGGGATCGACATCATACAATATGAAAAACTATGATTTTATTCATATTCCCCGGCCCATCTATCCACTCGATCCAGAGATGGAATGGAATGTGGATGGGCCCTAGCACGCTTCCGATATATGGCAATCAAAGGGTTGCTGAAACGCGAAAGGAAGATCCCCCTGGAATGAAAGATGTCGCTGCGCTCGGTAGCCGCTGTCGGCTAATAGCCTCCCTCGCAATGACAATAGGAGAGTAATATGAAAGAGGATGTACGGAACATACTGCATGTTCATTAAATTGTCATTGCGAGCCGAGCGAAGCAATCCAGGGGAATGTCGGGTGCATGAACACAGTCCCAGGATACTTAGAGTTCACTCAATAGAACGATCGCTGGGAATATTTTTATTGAATTAACCAAGGGTTTTCAACTGGATAATTAGCATGGAAGAGACTTCCGCCTTTGGCGCACTCAATTATTCGATCTTTTTTATCTACCTGGCAGCAATATTCGGAATCGGTTTGTTACTTGCGGGTAAACAGAAAACAACCGAGGACTACTTCCTTGCGGGCCGCAAGATGCCGTGGTTTATCGTCGCGATGAGCATGTTCGCGTCGCTTACGAGTGCGACTTCTTACATGGGAATTCCGGGAACTGCGTACAAGGAGAATATCTCCCTTATTATTGTAGGAATCATGAGCGTGATAGGAGCACCTGTGATGATTTTTCTCTTTTATCCCTTTTACCGTCGGTTAAATGTGACCACTTCCTATGAATATATTAACCGACGTTATGGGAGAAACGCGCGGTTTGCGACATCGGGGCTATTTATCCTCGCGCGACTTGGCTGGTTGGGAGTGGTGATTTATTCTCCTGCCATCGCACTGTCGGTAGTGACCGGGATCAATCTCTATTTTGCGATTTTTATCATGGGTGTGCTCGCCACAGCCTACACCGTATTGGGGGGGCTGTCCGCGGTCCTATGGACGGATGCGTTGCAATTTATTATCCTTGTAGGCGGTGCTATCTGGGTAGCCGTTTCTTTAATTATGAATGTTCCCGATGGTATCTCCGGCATCATGACAGTCGCCACGGAGAGCGGACATCTGGATGTATTCAATCTTAATCTCAATATTTATGAAATGGGTGCGCTCGCTGTCGCAATATCCTATTTTTTACAGATATTGCAGGATTACGGGACCGACCAGGTTACGGTCCAAAGGTTGATGGCGACTAAAACATTTGGCGGTATGGCTAAGGCCACGCTCGTAAATTCGTTAAACGATCTTTTTATTGTCAGCCTTCTCCTCTTTCTGGGCATTGGCATGTATGCTTTCTATCAGATACACCCTGATCAAATACTCAACTCGATTGAAGGAGATAAAGTGCTCCCATTTTATATCATCCATAATTTACCCAATGGTGTATCTGGGTTATTAATTACCGCTATATTTGCTGCGGCGATGTCGAGTATGGATTCGGGAATTAACTCGCTCTCTACGGTCATCGTTAATGATTTTATTAAACCGCTGAGACGTAAAACAGTGTCTGAACATCACGATGTAAATTTGGCACGTACCCTTACCTTTACTCTCGGCGCGTTTGCGATAGGCGTTGCCTGTTTTGTTTCGACGATTGGGCAGATTCTCAAAGCCTCGAGCGGGTTTCTGGGCCTCTTTGCCGCGCCCATCCTCGTGCTCTTTATTCTGGGTGTCCTTACCCGTCGCGCGAATTTCAAGGGGTGGTTAGTAGGAACGGTGGTTGCGGTCGCCGCCACGCTGTGGGTACAAAAGGATACTGATGTACACTTTATTTATTACTTCCCCTTTTGTTTTATTATTAGTTTTGTCCTCGGCTATTTGATGAGCGTGATTATACGATCGCCCCTCGCTCCATTGGAGATCACTATCTGGGGGAGAAGTGAATTAAAACAAGAAGGTGAACAAGCTAGAGGTCGCGATAACCAAGATTGAGGTTTTAGATGAAAATTACAAAGATAGAAACGATCTGGATCGATGAGCAGCCGCATAATATGTGGGTCAGGATTCACACCGATGACGGACTCGTCGGACTCGGTGAAACCTTCTACGTACCGCGTGCAGTGAGTGCGGTAATCCACGATGTATTCGCCGATCTCCTGCTCAACAACGATCCCTGTGACATCGAGAAGCACTGGAATAACATGTTTTCTACGGTGAATTTTTATGGCTATGCGGGCGCCGAATCGCGTGCCATCAGCGCGGTAGATGTGGCGCTATGGGATGTCGTCGGCCAACATACCGGTGAACCCATTTATAATTTACTGGGTGGTCGCAGCCGCGACCGGATCCGGGTTTATAATACCTGCGTCAGTTATGGGGATTGTCGGGATTACGATCTCTGGCGTGACGGGCGCAGCGGTGAACTCGCTGAAGATCTTTTAAAAAACGGAATCAAAGCGATGAAGATATGGCCGTTCGATCAATTTGGCGTAATGATCCGTGATCCTAATGGACCACGCTATGCGAATGAAGGGGTTGGTCCCACCGGGCATTTCCTCAGCAATGATGATCTATTAAAGGGGATTTCGCATGTGGAGGATATTCGCAAAACGGTCGGCGATAAAATTGAGATTGCGGTCGAAGGTCACTCGCGCTGGGACCTGACGGTCGCGACTAAAATCGCGCATGCCTTGGAGCCCTATAATGTTATGTGGTTAGAAGAAATTATTCTTCCCGATAACGCAGAGGCCTATGCGCGCTTAAAGGCGAATACGAATATCCCGCTTTGCGTTAGTGAAAGAATATTCGCTCGCTACGGTTTTCGCGAGTTAGTGGAAAAAAATGCGGCGGACATCATTATGCCGGATTTAGTGTGGACGGGAGGAATTACCGAGACACGTAAAATCTGTTCCCTGGCCGATACTTACTATTTACCTGTCACTTGTCACGATTGTGTGGGCCCGGTAGCCCTATGGGCAGCGACTCATATGATGTTGCACATTCCTAATGCGATGATCATGGAAACAGTGAGAGCGTATTATAATGGTTGGTACAAGGAGGTTGTGACGGAAGAAATACCAATCTCGGACGGTATGCTTTCGCTCCCGCATTCTCCAGGTCTTGGAACAGCCTTGCGTGAGGAAGTATTAAAACGACCGGATGTTCATTGTGAAGTATCAGATATCGAGCATCGTAAAACATAATTTTTTTAAAAATTAAAATACAGGAGGGAATGAGTGAAAGAGTATAAAGAGGAACCGGAAGTCGTGGTTGAGAAGCGAGCGCTTGTCGGGGAAGGATCTATTTGGGATGCGAAAACGCAAAGACTTTACTGGGTAGATATCCTGAGCAATCATGTTTATATCTATGATCCAAAGACCAAAGAAAATCGAACGATTGATGTATGTCAGTTTGTCGGGACGATTGTTCTGCGCGCCAGCGGCGGGGTGATGCTCGCACTGCATAATGGCTTTGCCAGTCTCAACCTCGATACAGAAAAAGTAACTGCCTTCGGTGATCCTGAAAGATTTATCCCCGCGAACCGTTTTAACGACGGGAAGTGTGATCCCGCCGGTAGATTCTGGGCGGGGACAATGGAATTTTTCGGGGAAAAGGATAAAGGCGCGCTCTACTGCCTCGATACCGATCATTCCATTTCTAAAAAGGTTTCACCCGTTTCCATTTCCAATGGTATCGTCTGGAGTCTGGATCATAAAACGATGTACTACATCGACACTCCGGTGGACAATGTGCGTGCATGGGACTACGATATTGATACGGGGGATATAAAAAACGAACGCGTTGTGATTGAAAATTCTGGAGAAGGTCATTTCGATGGGATGACGATCGACGAAGAGGGGATGCTTTGGATCGCGGTCTTCGGTGGTTGGGGTGTCAAACGCTACAATCCGTTAACCGGAGAGTTGATCGCCAATGTTCCGGTTCCCGCGAACAGTATTACTTCATGTGCCTTTGGCGGAGAAAATCTCGATGAGCTTTATGTAACCTCCGCTACCTATAAATTAGAAGACAAAGACCTTGCAGAACAGCCCCTCGCGGGTTCTCTGCTGAAATATAATTTAAATGTGCGCGGGGTGCCGGCTTACGAGTATGCAGGGTAAGCGGTGCTTAAAGCCCTGTTATTAATAGACTAGGGTGGAGCGGGCTGCCTGCCAGCCATAGCCTTGGCGAAGGTTGGTCCCTAGCGCGCTTCTTACAACAATTAATATTGTTAACTTAATATTTGTCTTACAATTCAGCTTTCACTGAATAGAGTGAAGCGGTATCCGAGACGACTTTATCATGAGACACCATCTTGGGTTAGATCAGGTTCAGTCTTTCATATTCGCATTCGCTGTCATCAGATAAATAAGCCTCCCTTGACTGATTATTCTCTCGGCATTCAAATACTCGATTCAGTGATCAACTATCAGGAAAAGGGTAATTGGTTTTGTCGACTCTTCGTGTTAATGCCCGATCACCTTCATGCATTATTGTCTTTCAATCCAGAGAAGAACATGAGCGATTTGATAGGTATTTGGAAGAAATACCATCATCGTAATAATTATATAAAATGGCAGGAAAACTATTTTGATCACCGCATTAGAAATGACAAAGAACTTGAATTAAAAAGCACCTATATTCGTCATAATCCAGTAGTAAAAGGATTATGCACGAAACCAGAGTTATGGCCTTGGACTTTGGAGTATTCAGGTTAAGGGTAATTTCAGTATTTTTAATTACTTCAATCTTATAAAAACCGCGGTAGGGACACGATTCGACAAAACTCGTCGCAGGCCGCGTTCCACCTTTATTGCATTATTCAGCATTATTGTATGAATCAAAATTATAAGGGCGGCGACGGCTGTTCCCCAGCACGCTTTTTCTCAACGGTAATAAATTATCTGCGTGATCTGTGTCATCCGCGGTAGGATTAAACTTTTGAAATGGAGCTGTGCTTAATTAAAATTGCATCAAATAGCATTGACGACAAACAATTGGTTACGTGCATCCAATGGTTTGGGATTGGTGTAATGGACAGTGGGGTGGTCAGCGCCCTTGTGAATGACCGGTAATTGCATAACATATTCGGCGTAATCCCATCGATTATAAACGAGGAAGGCCTGGCGGAATACTGAGACCTCCAGTTTTTCTTCGATCGTAAAATCGGGGAGAATAATCGGACCCGTATCCACCTGCCACATTTGATGCTCATGTCGCACATTGATTACCGATACCGGGTATTCGGATACAACCTCGATATGATCATCGTTTCGATGATCGATATAACGCGTCCTCCCGAGAATAGGTTTATTATTTATTACAGCATGATGGATTTCTTCATAGGTTGTTATCTCTACCACCTCGGTAAAATACCGCATGCTGTATTCAAATTTAGTTACGACTGCGCCGGTTCCGTCATGGGTTGGCATAATTTCGCCTAATCGGTGAGCGACTTGTAATAAACCGGGTGGATCAGCAAAATACTTAATCAACATATGCTCATCATTGAGCGAGAACACTTTATTCACTTCAGCCGCCGGGAGTTGGATTAAATTTTTCTCACCATACATTTGTTCACCCGCACAGGAAGAGCCCAGAAAATATTCTCTGAAGCATTCATTTTCCCCTCGTATTTTGCAACTGGCTTGAAGTGCGGATCGCGGTGTATGGTCTTTCGCGGTGATCGACCAGAGTAAAAAAGAATTATTGTAGTCACATTTTAAAGGCTTGTCGTAGCTTGAATCGAAATCATCCATTGTTACATCGGTTGGAATTCTTATTTATCTATTTTCATCAATGGGTTGACCCTCGCAGCTGCGAATTACCTGAGCCTATGCATTATTTCATAGCTTAATTGTATTAATAATTTAAGTTAAAACGCATTGTTCATGAATAAAGAACAATTACGCCTGGGAACATTATTAATTGCGAGCACCATGCCGGCGATGATGGGGGCAACGGTGATGCCGTCATTGCCTAAAATTCAAGCCCATTTTGCGGGCGAACCCAACGCGGAATTTTTAATCCGGCTCTTTTTAGCTATTCCCTTTATTTTTACTTCCGTGTGTGCTCCTTTTGCCGGATTCATTGTCGACCGCTATGGGCGCAAGCGCATTCTGCTCGCGTCTCTTATTGTATTCGGAATTGCCGGCACTACAGGATGCTATGCTGAATCATTGCTTTCTCTTATCATGGGTAGAGCCTTGCTCGGGTTCGCCCTGGCTGGAGTGACTACCCCTTGCATGACACTCATTGCCGATTATTACCCAGGCGAAAAACGAAAAAAGGCTATGGGTTTCCAGGCCTTCTTCATTCAGTTCGGATCCATGTTTTATTTGACGACCAGTGGAATACTGGGAGACATCAATTGGCGGGCGCCATTTTTCCTCTTCACGATCGCGTTTTTTGCTCTAATTGTCGGACACTTTTTTCTCACCGAACCCGAGTACAGACCCAATGATGGAGCAATCAATGAGGAGAGGGGAGATGAAAAATTTCCCTTTTTTACCGTCGGTCTGATTTACTCTATCACTTTAATAACGATGGGTACATATTACATGGTGGGCGTGCTTTTTCCCCTCTATTCCGTGGAATTGGGAGTCACGAGAAGCACGATAGTGGGGTTGGTTATGGCGATATCGACATGCATATCCGCTTTAGTTTCCCTGCGCTATAGCACTGTGAGCAGGTACTTAAGTTTTAGCACGATTACACTTATCGGTACTATTGTAATCGGGATTGGGTGCTGCATTCTTTATTTTTCGACCAATTTTACCGTTGCGATGGGCGCGGTATTTTTTTCCGCTCTGGGTTTTGGATTATTTATGCCTAATGTCAATGTCTGGATAAATATGGTTGCCCCTTTGGCCTATCGCGGAAGAGCCGTCGGCGGTTTAATGACTTCCTTTTTTCTCGGGATGTTTTTCGCACCGCTCATTTCTCATCCTCTTACCGCACATTTTGGCATATCTTTTACCTTTGCGATAGCCGGCTGCTTTATCATTGTCTTGGGCGCCATTCTCTCACTCGCCAGTTTTAAATTACAAGGGAGATAAATAAGATTTCGCAGTCTAAGATTCTAATCCGGAGAGTTTTATTCACAAGAATCTCTATTCCTCATCCTCAACCCTATTGACGGTGATGAAAAACAGGGTTACAGTATTTATATGATTCAAGAAAATTATCGCTTAACCGATAGCCAGATTGAACATTTCAAAACCTTCGGCTTTATCCTTCGCCGCAAGGTGTTTACTCGTGATGAAATTGAGATCATGAACGAGGAATTTGAAAAGGGGTTAAAGATCGCGAGGCAGCATCATGCGGAATCGGTGGGCGTTCGCGGGCAGTACAACTGGTCTAACCTCAGTGGGGAGACCCCTACCCTGGCAGCATTGCCTGAAGATCCACGCATCTACTGTGCTGCCGAGCAGTTGCTGGGTGAGGACGCTATTGCGGTATTTTCTAATGGTAACCACTTTTCCGGTGATCGCACGGAGTGGCATCCCGACATCTCGAATATGAATATGCGGGGAATAAAATTTGCTCTTTACCTGCAACCACTCGATGGCAACACGGGCGCACTCAGGGTCATCCCGGGTTCGCACCGGAGTCCCTATCACGATAAACTAATAAATATGGGAATGAAAGGGGCAAATATTGGTGAGGGGGATTCCTATCTGAAGAAGGCTGGACTTGAAGCTAAGGACATACCCGCGCACGTGTGTAACACTGAACCGGGTGATGTGGTGACCTTTGACTTTCGTCTCTGGCATGCGACCTGGGGCGGCTCAAAGGACCGGCGGATGTGCAGTGTTAATTGGCACAAATATCCTCATACGCCCCAAGAGGTAGAAGCTGAAAAGAAGATGCTCGAATCCAGTCGCCGCACGCGGGAAGCTTTAAAATTTCCCGGACCGCAGTACCCCGAAAGCTGGTTGTCCAACCCGGAAGGTAATGCGAAGCGCGCGCGCTGGATAAAGATTCTCGATGAATGGGGATTTCTCGAATCCGATCGAGAATTGAATAGGATGAGTTAGAGCGTAATTCGCTAATTTGAGATAGCCACAAGAGGCACAAAAAACACAAGAAAGAGATAGATTTGTTAACGTAAAATAGCGTACTAGGGACCAACCTTCGTCCGGCAGTGGCGGGTCTATGGCGGGCAGGTAACCTGCTTCACCATAAGATAACTTACTGTCATTGCGCTTGTGTACGCTGGGTAGTAGTCTCTTCTACGTCTTCTCGAGCCCGGGGACGTAACCTTGCCCCCATTGCTCTTTTCGTTCTTCTCGAAAATCACCGGTCAAGGGCATGATGGATAATTGTCCCCCATCGATAACAAAAGTCTGGCCGACAATGTAACGCGCGTCGTCGGAGGCGAGAAAAAGGGCCAGTTTACCAATGTCAGTCGGTGCTCCAATAATACCTGCGGGAATGCTGGCGGCGGCGGCGTCACGATCAAAATCATCGAGTACTTTAAGGTGATTTTCGACGAGGATCCAACCCGGGGCGATAGCATTTACACGTATCCCTTTTTGCGAAAGTTCCAATGCGAGGACGCGCGTGAAAGCGACAATCGCCCCCTTAGTTCCCGCGTAAACAGTATGTTCGCTCATTCCGGCATAAGCGTGTACCGAGGTTAGATTGATAACTGCGCCTTTGCCACGATCAATCATGTGAGGTGCCGTAAATTGAGTGAGAAAAAACATTCCCCTTATATTTACATTGTAAAGGGTATCGAACTGTTCCGGCGTTACATCGAGAAAAGGTTTGTTCATTGTAATACCTGAATTATTCACGAGCACATCGATCCCGCCGAGAAAATCGGCAGCCTTTGATGCAAGATCCCGGCAGTCATCAATGTCTCCGAGATCAGCTTTGAATGCTTCCGCTTTTCCTCCCTCCCTCTGGATTTCATCAACCGCACTACGACACCCCTTTTCGCTGTGCGCGTAATGGAGCACAACGGTGGCGCCAGCTTTCGCAAATTCCAACGCTACCCCCCGGCCGATACCGGTGCCCGATCCAGTTACCAGCACCCGTTTCCCTTTCATCTTTTTAGATTCACTCATTTTCGCCTTTTTAAATACACTTGAGGAAGCGGATGAATTTAAGTCAATGGTCCTTTTTGTTATTGATCATGTAACGCATAACTCGCCACCGCGGTGAGCGAAGGCGGGAAAATCTTGATACCCCAATGGAAAGACTTGAGCGGAGACTGGTAATTGTAAGCACAATGATAATTCGCCTGGAATGGAAGATGTCGGCCCGTAGCGGCGGGACTCGGTAGCCGCTGTCGGCAGATAGCCTCCCTCGCAATGACAATAGGGGATAATAAGTAAAAAAATATTAATGTATGTTTCGTGTTCACTCCTTGTCATTGCGAGGAGCTACGCGACGAAGCTACCGAGCACAGCGACATCTTCCATTCCAGGCGAATGTCAGTGGCGAATCGTTTGCCTTCTAATGGTGGAGTTTACTCTTAATCGAACGCATGGCAGAGTACAACTTACAGAATATTCTCATGTTTCTTAGCGGCCACGATCAGCCGTCGCCAGGTAGGCTATGGCCGACAGGCACCGCGTGGCCCTCCATTTAATTAATTGCTGGAGGGACGCACTCTGTTGCGTCCGGTCGTTTTAATTTGCACCTAATCAATATTAATCGGCGTAACGGCTTCCCATTTTTTTGAATCCCAGGAGCGAAGGATTGCGTCATGCACTTCAGCCACTTTCAGTGCGGTATCGAAGCCGGGGTCCGCTTGCTTATTTTCACGGATAGACCGAAGGAAATTATAGGACTCAATTATCTTAAGGTCTTCGTAGCTCAAACTGTTAGCGGGACCGGGATTAAAGTTGGCGTGATAGGGGTGCTCGGGTCCAGTATAGAGAGTTACGAAGCCATCGTGGTTATTTTTCTCGTCGGGTAGAAAGACATTCATCTCATTCATCTTCTCGAAATTCCAGTTAATGGCGCCTTTTGTCCCATGCACTTCAAAAGCCATCTGGCATTTCATGCCGCTAATTATCCGGCACACTTCGAAAGAACCCTGAGCGCCATTGGAAAATTTTACGAGCGCGCCGGCGTAATCTTCGTTCGTGACATCGCCTTTCTCACCGCCACCGCGCGCAGTAAAATGCGTCTCCCCTTCTTTCACAATCGGCCGTTGAGGGATGAACGTCTTCTCGCTGCCAATGACCTCTTTGATCGGTCCGGCAAGAAAATGCGCCATGTCGGTGACATGCGACATTAAATCACCCAGTGCTCCCAAGCCAGCTAACTCCTTTATAAATCTCCAAGAGAGCCCGCCCTCGGGATTGCTCGCGTAGCCGACTAAAAAACGACCTCGATAATGTGTCAATTCACCCAGTTTGCCCTCGTTTATTAATTGATGGGCATATTGAACGAGGGGGGCATAACGGTAGTTAAAACCGACGAGTGAAAGGACGCTTGCTTCGCGGGCAAGCGATTCGATTTCAGCGGTTTCGTGTGTACTTAATCCGACAGGCTTTTCACAATAAACATGCTTTCCGGCACCGGCAGCAGCGCGAACGATTTCGAGGTGAAGATGGTTGGGCGTTGTGATATTTACAGCTTCCACCTCCGGATTGGCTATCACCTCTTTCCAATCGGTCACCCAATTCTCAAAACCTAAATATTCCTTCGCTTCTTTTGCCCTCGCTTCAATATTATCAGAGCAGACTATCAGGCGGGGGGTAATACCGCTTTCACGAAAACGATCGGGTACCTGCCTGTAGCTGCGACTGTGCACCTGCCCCATCCAGCCCATCCCTATGACACCAATACCAATTGATTTTGCCATAAAATTTAATGTGTTAAATTTTCACCTGGTAACAAGGGTTTTTATTCTGACAAACAAAACATATGACCCGTCCGTGGCCTGGGCTTAGGACGCAAATCTCATTTAATAAGCTTCGTCTTCGTCTGCCTCTTGTAGGTTACCGCTCAATGCAAAGAGAGCAAATAGAGTCCTTCCGTTATTTCTACAAAATAATGGTGGAACGGGCTGCCTGCCCGCCTTAGCCTTGGCGACGGTTGGTCCCCAGCGCGTTTGTTATAAGTAATAAGAAATTAAGCGCGCTGGGGACAGCCCGCTCCACCTTATGTTGCTGGATTATGACCCAATATGGGTAAAAAATTATCATCGACGAAGGCGTGGACGACGACCAAAACCAAAACAAAGATTCCTCCTAATCAAATACCGGTAATTGAGTCGATACGGATGCGGTATAGCGTTTGAAAGCTTCAGCGTATCTTATGGGTTGTCCTTTCCACTGGGTGGCCTGAGCACCGCGGTACTCAGCCCACTGGGTATACCAGGCGGGGAGCTTAGATTGTGACCGCAACGCTTTTAATGCAGTAATTTTCTTATCAAACACTGAGGTTATATTGATGTAAGTATCAGGATTAAACCCGGTGATGTCATTGCGCGGTATGGTAGGCTCATATAAAAAGATATGAGGAAAAGGGAGCGCTTCACTCGTATCGTGGTCGAACCCCGGAGTTGCGGCCATGGATGAAGCGCGAATCACTGCCGACGTGGCGGCTTCGTGATCCACATTTAAAGGATCCGATTTCCAATGGGTTAGGATAATTGACGGACGTTGTTGCCGAATGAGGCGGGCCAGGGCATCCAGTTGTTCGCGATTGAGGAATAACGGATAATCTCCATAATCCATAAACTCAATACTTGCATCGAGGACGGTAGCCGCTTCTTCTGCTTCAGCGCGGCGTATTTTCTTGGCCTCCTCTATCGACTTACTTCCCTGCCCTTTCCAGAAATCTTCGGATTCACCACGCTCACCGAATGTCAGGTCGACTACATGTACCTTGTCTTTCTGGGCAGTACATAAGGCAACTGTCCCTCCGCTGCGCGAACAAAAATCTGCCGCATGCGCACTGAAGACAAGAATTTTGCGTTGGGCCATGGACAATCAAGTCAGATTCCATCGGGGTTTTACGTCATGATTGACATAGGAGCGCGGCCAGTGACCTTGTGAGAAAGCAATCGCTGCATCCAGACTATAACGCCAGAAATTTTCATGGGACACGCTAGAACCACCGGCATTATGCGGGGTCAGTACCACATTTTCCATTTTTAATAAAGGATTATCTGGATGGGGTGGTTCTTCATCCAGCACATCCAAACCGGCCGCATCAAACCAACCTTCACGCAAGGCTTTAATAAGGGCAGCCTCATCAATAACCTTTCCCCGTGAGGTATTAATCAGAATCGCTGAGGGTTTCATCAAACGCAACTCACGTTCGCCAATAAGGTGAAAAGTTTCTGGTGTCCAGGGACAATGGATTGAGACGAAATCAGAATGTGCCATGACTTCATCCAGACTTTTCGCTCTTGCCCCCACCGCTTCAATCACCTCAGAACTGACATATTTATCATAGACTATAAAATTCATTTCAAACCCGCTAAGTTTTCGGATGACGTTACGCGCTATGTTTCCAAATCCGATTAGACCCAGGGTCTGACCGCGCATCTGGCAGCGAGGCCTACCAGAATCGAGTTTCCAGACACCATTATGAATGGCGCGGTCTTGAAAGGAAATTTGACGTACCACGTCGAGTAACAATCCGATTGTGTGATCAGAAACTTCCTCTCTTGTCGCTTCTGGAGTGTGCGCGACAACAATCCCCAACTTTGTCGCCTCTTCAACAGGGATATTATCGGTCCCGCTCCCGGCGCGGATGATCGCCCCGCAATGTCTCAGGTCTTTAATACTTTCTTCGTTTACTACTTTACTGCCTCCGTGGACCCAGACTAAATCCGCGTCACTGGCAAACCCCGATAATTCATCTCTTGTCGTGCATTCCTGGTAAGCCCATTCAAGATTATTATCATTAAGTCCCGCTTGTATCCACTCAGGTATTTTTCCTAATGTTTCATTTACCGCAACAATAGCTACTTTGAATCGATCCATATATTTTTTGTAGGGGCAATGGTATGACTTGTCTAGGATTTTAAACGGATAATAGGCTACAGGATTCATAATGCACAATTATATTATTCTTCTGGAGGGACGCGTTCCATCGCGTCCGCATATCTCCTTGCCTAACTTTTCATGCTAATCACGGCCACGATCAGCCGTCGCCCTTGCTGATGCGGGGCTATGGCCGACAGGCACCGCGTGGCCCTCCATAAATCTGGCTTGAGCAACAGCTAGAAAATTACCAATGTCTTGCGGTCCTGAAAAATTGAAACCATTCCGCGAATTAATTACCCTTGTTTGGGATAAGATTCATGGAGCTAAGTTATTACTAGTGGAATACTTTTTTAAAATCGACTTCTACGAATATTCAAATAATACGACTCAATAATGATCAGCGAAACAAAACAAATTTCGTACGATGATGTTCCGTATGAAATATTATCCTTTCCCCAATCGCATCCGGATCGCTTAGCGGTTATCGGAAAGCTGTTCGGGATGACGCCGGCACCGGTCGATAAGTGTCGCGTGTTGGAATTGGGATGTGCCCAGGGAGGTAATATAATACCAATGGCTTTTAACCTCCCCCACAGTGAATTTGTAGGGATTGATTTATCCTCGAATCAAATCGCAACGGGGTGTGAAATGATTAAGGCGGTCGATTTGAAAAATATCACTTTGAAACAAGCAAACGTGCAAAATTTCAATGAAAGCGAGGGAAAATTTGATTACATTATTTCTCATGGTATTTATTCCTGGGTTCCAGAAGATGTTCAAGAAAAGATATTCCAGATTTGCGACACGCAGCTGAATCCTCAAGGTATCGCCTATATCAGTTATAACACCTATCCGGGGTGGAGGATGAACGGAATGATCCGGGATATGATGTTGTACCATACCTCTGGGTTAACTGATCCGAATACTAAAGCGAATCAGGCGCGTGCGCTCATTGCTTTTTTAAGTGAAACGATAACGGCTGAAAAAAATCCCTATGGAGAGTTTTTAAAATCTGAACTCAAGAGATTAAAAAAAGTTTCCAACAGCTATATCATCCATGAAATGCTCGAGGGTTTTAATCTTCCCTGTTATTTTCACGAATTCGTTAACCGTGCCAAACGGAAAGAGTTACAGTACTTGGGAGAAGCGGAATTTAAGACAATGTTGATTAATAGCTTTTCACCAAAGGTTTATGAAACCCTGAAAGGGATTAAAAATGACATAATTGCGACCGAGCAATACATGGATTATTTGCGGAACAGAGCGTTTCGTCAGACCTTATTGTGTCATCAAAATGTGAAATTAAATAGAGCAATCGACTTAAAACTCATAGAAGAATTTAAATTGTCTGCCTATTCAAAACCTGAGATTGGCGATGTAAATTTGGCAGATGATAAAGAAGTAACATTCAGCCAAATGATGGGACCGAAATTAACATTAAACAAACCATTACCCAAAGCTGTTTTATCTTATTTATGCGAAATGTCTCCTCAATCGATCGGCTATGATGAAATCATCGCCTACGCTGATAAAATATTATCTGAGAATAATATAAAAATGCCCAATGACATGAATAGCGCAGTATGTGGATTTCTAATGAAATGTTATGTCAACAATATCGTCGAATTCAGCTCAATTATTCCTCGGTTGGTAAATAAGATTAGCGAGTATCCCAGAGCATCAGCCTTGGCGCGACATCAAGCTCAGTTGGGAATAAATGTTACCAGCCAAAGGCACATATCTGGTAAATTAAATTTATTAGGTCGAAAGCTTATTTCATTACTGAACGGAGATAATGATTTGAAGACGATAAAAGAAAAGCTGCTGAAGATGGTCGAAACCAATGAATTTGAGTTTCAAATAGACGATAAGCCGGTAAGGGATATGAAGAGGGTCAAAATGTTTTTAGATAAAAAATTGAAAGTCTGTCTGCAGCAAATGGCAGAAAATGCATTATTGATAGAATGAGAAGGATAGTCGATTTCGGAATGCGGTATGCGGTATGTCGCCCACACTATAGCGTGGCTCGGTAGTCGATTGACTCCCTTTGTCATTGCGAAGGAGGTATAGCCGACTGCGGTAATCCAGGGGAATGTCTGTTGCGTAATCACAGTCCCTGGATGTCAGGCTTCATTCGGTAGAACGATAGCCGATCTACAATAATATGAATGCTAATCATGTTTCTTAGCAGGCACGATCAGCCGTCGTCCCGCGGACGCGGGACAACGGCCGACAGGAAGACGCGTAGCAGTTTTATTTAATGTCACCTACTTTAAAATTGAATTGAAGAGACGAACCCTCATTGGAAAGAACTGAGCGGAGACTGATATTCGTAAAAACAGTGACTGTTCGCCTGGATTGCTTCGTCGCTTCACTTCTAGCAATGACAAGAGGGGAACAACTGTTTACTGATCACTAACTAGCCATCCTGGATCTTGCATCTTGCTTACGGTTTCTCTCTGGTTCGCAGGTAATCACGCACGGGTTGTGTAAAGTCTTCGGCCTTCTTTAACATGAGCATAAAATCTAGACCGATCGTCAACCAGTTTACGCCGCGATCAATGTGCGCAATCAAAGTTATTGCATCACCTCCACCGGCGAGGCTGAAACTCACACCTGCAGTTTTGGCTTTGCTCACATAAGTATCAATGGCGTTTATCACGTCGGGGTGATCGGGATTGCCCATGTGCCCCATCGAACCGGCGAGATCCTGTTGACCCATGAGAAAACTCGTTATCCCAGGCACCGCGAATATCTCGTCCAGGTCATTGATGGCATCAATATGTTCAATTTGAACGATGATAATCATCGCGTCGTTAGCTTCCTGGCAAAACTTTGTGCCTCCTCGATGTCCGTAATTGACTGTTCTTCGCGGGCCATAACCCCTAATGCCGTCGGGAGGATAAAGGCATGCAGCCACCGCCTGGCGCGCTTCATCTGCCGACTTGACCATGGGAATAATGACACCATCCGCGCCAATATCGAGTACCGGTTTAATCAGCACGGGGTCATTCCATCGCACACGAACTAATGCCGCAGTGTCACTCCCTTTAGTTGCCATTATATGCGCCTGGACGGTTTCAAGGGTGTACCCATTATGTTCCATATCGATCCAGACAAAGTCGCAGACATTACACAGGGCTTCAGTTACCGTAGAATCGGTAAATGTAACCGTGACACCGAGCGGAACCTCCCCCGCGTGCATCTTATCTTTAAACTTTTTCGCGTTGTTCATTTAAAAATCAGGGATGAAAGATTGATACAGGATACACGATCCAGGATGCAAGATATAAGAGGCGGGATTTGTTGTAAGCATAGGTGGAACGCGCTGTCCCTAGCGCGTTTAGTCTATTTTAAAAAACAATTCTTTAAGAAGCGTGCTGGGGACAGCCCGCTCCACCAAATATCTTTGCATTATAAATTAATGTTGAATAATCGAATATAGGTGGAACGCGCTGTCCCTAGCGCGTTTAGTCTATTTTAAAATTCAATTCACTAAGAAGCGTGCTGGGACCAACCGTCGCCAAGGCTATGGCGGGCGGGCAGCCCGCTCCACCATTATAGCTGTTTGAAAATTCAATAATTTTGTAGGCTACATCGTGCATCGTGTCTTCTTCACTTACTGCATAAGCTTATCAGTTCCAATCGGTTGCGCACGCAGGCTTTTCTAAGGATGTGACGAATGTGCGTCTTAATCGTGGTCAAAGAAACCCCCAGAGAATCGGCGATGCGCGCTGCGGAATTACCATCCATAATCAAATCGCCCACTTCTCTTTCTCGCTTGGAAAGTTCAATTTTTTTTGCGAATTCGGTAAAGGAAGCGGATTTCCTTAGCAGTCGTTTTTGCAGGTTCGTCGTAAGCAGAAGATAGGGGCGGACACCGAGTGAACTTTTGAAAGCGAGGTAACGCACCGCGCCTTCTAAATATTCTGTACTGGTAATGGGCATCTCCAATCGAACGAGAGGGCCTTGGGTGATCGCCATCCTCGAGGAGACCTGAGGGAAGGTACTCTGTTGATATATTTTAATCGCTTCATCACAGGCTTCTATCCAATCGGTTGGCAGCATAACCTGTCGTGGCAAATTGGTTTTTTTAATCGCTTCCCGTCCGTGTTCCCAAATATAAAGGTGTTCCCTGAAATGGGTATTATCGAAACTAATTTTCTTGTTGGTATCGAGTAAACACAGCCCTTCAGAGTAGAGGTTACTGACAAGCCGAAAAAATCCGACGACGAATTCCTGTTCCTGTTCCTGAGAGAGAAGAACAAAACAGCGGTCGAGATGCTTACCCACGTTATGAGCGAGATCGATCTCTTCCTTGGAAAAGGGATCACCGTCCCGAAAAAGGAAAAGAAAGGAAAATAATTTGCGCGTGCGGCGAAGGGTAATAATCTGTACGTGTGAAGTCTTTGTTGGTGAAAGCTCGCGCCCGAGTGATTTTAGCAAGGCCTCCGTTTGTCGATTGAAACCGTACTGAGTCAGTTGAAAAAGGGATTGCTGATTGGGTAGCGGGCTATTTTCCTGAATACCTTTGGCAATGATCATATTATTACCTCCCGCGTTAAAACTAGGTGGAAACAGGCAAGCCCAGGCATCTAATTTAAATACCTCCATGACCTCCTTAAGCGCTTGTTCAAATCCCTGTAGGGTGCGCTGATAAGAGAGTGTTAGGAGACAATCCGTAAGTTTTGATGGCTCCATACGGGATAAATTCGGTGATTCTGGTTTAACGAATGGAACGCATGTTATTGTCCCAAAATGAAACTACGCTGCGCCAGATTTTTTTACCCAAAGTTGTTTTTTTGCCGAGGATAGTAGCTTGCACGCGCATCCCTTCTAATACCTGATAATTTTTTGCATGATTTATCAGCGGGGCTTCAGCAATAAAAAGGGCGAAGAGAGGGCGGGTAGAATCTGGTCCATTCAACAATCCTCGAGATGCCTGTTCATTCGGTGCGGGGCCGCCAAATGCAGTATACATTCCAGACATGTAATTATCCAATGATGCTCTTTGACGTGGAAAGACATCTATCGCTGTTTCAAATTTGTTGGCGTCAGCCTTCCATCGACCGCGAACTTTACTACCGGGTTCGATAAATTGTACTTCACTTTCTGTCAGGGGGAGAACGAGGCGTAAAGAATCGCGTCTACCAATCCGCATTAAAGCCTCGTTGGGGTTGATGTACTTACCTGCTAAACGGTGGACGTCGGGAGAAAGCACATACCCGGAAATGGTAGCTTTTAGCTCTAACGCATTGGCTTCTTCACGGATCCTTCGATAATGGGTCTCCGCCATTTCTAAAGCGGCCGCGGCTTCAGCCATATGTCTGGCTGTATCCCAGGAGCCTTCATTTTGGAGGGTACCATATTGCATTTTTGCCAGTTCGAAATCTATTTGCGTGATCGCGAGTTCCGCTTCCAGAGACGGATTACTCAGCTTTGCTACGATGGTACCGGCTTCTATCCATTCACCGGTTTTAACCACAATTTCATCGACCAGTCCGCCGGTTTTTGTCGCAATAATTTCGCTCTCAGCATAACGCACAATTCCTTGGCGATCGATATTATAGCGACTGGGTAAAAAGGCGATGACAAGAATGATTGTCAGCAAGGAAACGCCAATTGTAATGAGACGGCGTTTCGTCGATGCGACTTTAATAATGTGAGGTGCAGCCTCAGGATTATAGGCATCGGTCAGTAGTTTTGCGATGGGAAACCCGATAAAGGATATCTGCGCAAACACCCCCAGTCCCAATCCAAATTCACCAAGACCATAAGGAGCGAGAACACGCGCAAATATTTGGCTGAGCGAATAGATGATGAAGCCCATGTACAAAAAGGCGCTGACCGCATAAATAGTAAACACCCGGCTGTCGGTGTGGGCATCGAATAATCGTTCCTGAAACGTATTACGAATACCAAAAAGAAACTGTTGGAGGCGGTAGGAACAGTAGGTGATCGATTTAGTCCGTAAATTGGGAATTTCCAGTAAGTCACTGATGACATAATAGCCGTCAAATTTCATCAGTGGATTCATGTTAAAAAAAATGGTATTAATGCTCGCGACGAACATGATATTAAAAGCAATATTCTTGAGCAGACCGGGCGAGAGATAGAGCCAGGCATAGACGCATAGCGAAGCAATGATAAATTCCGTGAATACCCCGGCTAAAGTCGTATAAATTTTGTGCCGCTTATGTTTCATCATATAGGCGTCTGAGGCATCGACGTAACCACAGGGGGTAAAACAGATTAAACAAACCCCTATTTCATGCACTTCCCCACCAAAATGACGGCAGGTCGTGGCATGACCGAACTCGTGGAAGGTCTTAGTGATAATTATCGAAAGCCACAGGAGAAAGAGATTAGCGGGTGATAAAAAGCTAATATCATTGTGCGCAAAGGCTTCACGGTTGACGACGAGCCAGAATATTGTCCAGGCGAAAAAGGCGAGGCAGCCCCCCACGAACCAGCGTGACCAAAAGAATGGAATCTTAGAAGTTATCTTTCCCAACCAGGGACTCGGATCAATAAGCGGAAGTTTTAAAAAGATGAGTTTTTGCATGCCCAACATCCAAAGACGAATAAGACTGTTAGACCCTTGAGGTTTCTGACGGGCAAAATCGACAAAACGGCGAGCGCTGATGTTGAGCAGCCCTCCCATGCCAAGCTGTTGAATAAAAGAAGCTACATCTTTCAAGCCAAGCGTGCTGTTGGGGTATTGCTGCATGAATTCACCCGTTATCGTTTTCAGGTTTTTCTTTCCATCGAGCAAATTGATGATCAGGGCTTCTTCAGGACGCAGACGAAAATATGTCAACGCGAGGGGGTCCTTGATCACAAAATATTCCTCGTTCTTGAAGAACTGTTTCTGGATAATAAGGTCAGCTCTTAACCGCGAGGGAACCATGCGTTCCAAGTCGGAATTTTCTTTGGCGGATTCAGATTGACCCAATTCCGCTGGTAGCGTGGGGGTGTTCACGGGGCAACGCTATTTTCATCGCTATTGGATGAGTTTAGAGGTGTGGCGATAGCATATTCAATTTGGGAAATAGCAATGTTATAATCAAAAAGGGATCGAGATAAATTAATCTGTGAACGACTTAGGGTAATCTGCGCGTCGAGAACTTTTTCCAGGCCAACTTGACCGACTTCATAGAGCCGTTCAGCCTGTTGCAGGCTTTCATTACCTAGATCCATGGATATCCGATGGTAGTTTATGACGGAACGATATTGCGAAATTTGAGCATAAAGTTCCTGAATATGCGAGGTAATTCTATACTCCAATTGCTGGTAACGAATCTGCGCTGCCCGGGCCTCCGCTTTCTGAAAGACGATAGTACCCCCTCTTTTAAATCCATCAAAAATGTTCCATTGGCCTACAGCTCCTATCGTCCAGCCCTGCAATTCTGTGTTTTCATCAAAGTAAGAAGATCTTAAAGAGTAGTTGGCAAATACTTCGATCATTGGAAGCCACTCCCCGTTCGCGGCATTTACTCCTTTTTTTGCGGCTTCCAGCTGATATCGGGCAGCGTGAAGGTCGCCACGATTCGCCAAGGCTAGCCCCAGAGATTTTCCAAAGGAAAGATCAAAAGAGAGATTCTCCAGTTCACCATTCAGTTTTACCCGATCTTTTAGAGGGTCTGTTGATTGAGGCAAAACGAGCAAGCGTCTAAAGAACTGCTCTGCTTTTATCACATTAGATTCTGATTCGGCAAGCTCGGCAATTGCACTTTGTAATTCTGAACGTACTCTCAGGATTTCGTATGCGGTAACGTCACCAGCGGCTTTCTTCTTCTGAGCAATTTCCAGAACATTTTCATAGGTGGCTACCGTTTTTCTCCGAATGTCGACAACCGAAATTGTGAATAGAAGTTGATCAAAGGCCTGTTTAACATAAGAGATGATTTTCCTTTCAGTGTCTACCGAATTTGCCTTCGTCCCTTTGTATATAAGGGACTCCTGTTGAAAACGATTCAAACGTTTAAATCCATCAAACACCACTTGCCGAAACTCAACGGCCCCTGAATAGGCATCCTGAGTGATCGCTGTTTGTTCATTGGGTACCTGACTCAGTTCATCTGGGTTGCGGTCGATCAGTTCTTCATCTCGTCCATTCGCAGACCCGATTAACCTCATTGTAGGGAGCAGATCCCCTCTGACCTGGACCTTTAATCCTCTCTGACGCTCCATTAATGCATCAGCCAGTTGTATATCAGGGTTTACGGACAACGCACGCTCTATAGCACCGGAAATCGTCCAGATAGCATTAAGTTCGCTGTTTGTATTTGTAGAATCGGGTTTTCCCTTACCCCCTGCGAGCTCCTCCACAGTAAGAGAAGAAGAAAAGATTAGCAGGATGATAAAAAATAAAGATCTTCTCAATCTATTCAAGTTTGATAATGGGTTTAAACCTTCCGAGAGTCAATGGCTCTGACCGAGAGGTTCTAATTTTAGATTAAGAACTTAGGCTATACTTATCTCAACACTTTTAGCAAGTAAAGGCCAGTTTGTTTCTCTTTAAGAAGCACGGGCTGAGTCGTCGATTCATGTCCGAGTTCCTGATAGAGTGCGTTTAAAGAGTATTGGACAAGTTTCAGGGAGAATTCTGGTCCACGAGCATCCTCTAAATGATATATACCTCCTCGAGTCACTCGCAGTAGTTCTTTCGCTATAATTTTCGCCAACGGTGAATATATTTGGGAAAAGTAACCCAGAGAAAGGGTTATATCGAATGCCTGGTCTTGAAAAGGGAGTGGCTCCTCGGGGTTAAAGAGTTGGATACCGGGATCATCATCACCCGCTATCCTCTTTGAGGCCTCTACTTTATAGGTCAGATCCTCTATTCCTGTGAACTCCCACTCCGGCCTGGTTTTTCTAAAAAGAATCAAGTGTTTCCCCCAGCTGGCACCCAAAATAAGAACTTTTTTAATTTCATTCGGATTATCAATCTGCTGGAGAAGAAATTCCCCCAGTTGGTTGAGCTTATTTTCTGGTTGTTCATTCCAGGCTTCCACTTCGTTATTAATGGAAAATGTTTCATCAGATGCAGAAGCAATCTCCGGATAGGGACTGAGCAGAGCCTGAAAGAGTGGAGGCGAATAAGAAGTGCCAGAAAACTGTGGTGTGCCGATATCATTATCCCCTTCTTTATTTAAATGAAACTTAAGACCAACAAATGAAGCACCCCACAAATAAGAATCGGCAATGGTCTTAACACTTAATTTAAGGCCATTCATATCCCAAGTGAGGGGTTCCTCTTCCGTGGGGAACTTTTTTTCCTGGCATAGCTCTAAAGCATCCTTATCGAGAAGACCCCAAACCGCATCTAATTGAGCTTTTATTGTCAACAGATACGAACTCCATGAAGCATAATCGGTGTTAGCAGCAAAACGAATGGGGTGGATCAAGCGTGCGTAGGAGGCAATTTTAGGGGGCAAAAAATGCTCCATGGCACGTCGCGATAGACCGTTAAGAAAAGTGATCCAGGCATGGCCGCCCTCTTTAAGCAGCTTTAAGATGTTATGGAGGGCAGTCAGGTTTCCCTCCCAATAATTGTGAATCTGGTAAAAAATGAGCGTATCAAAGGGGCCATTAGCCTTTACTCTTTTCTCATACCAACCTAGATCCCAGGGGTCGATTCCGTGATCATTAAATTCGTCGAGATAAGCGTGAAGTTTTGCTTGTGGTTCGATGAGACTTATTTTAACTTTTTCACCACATTTTTCCTGTAGACTTCTTGCCAACCTGCCGTCCCCAGCGCCAACAATCCCTACATGACTGACATCGTCGGTCAAAAGTTCGATAATTTTTTCTTCCAATGCATTGAGAATAGGCGGTGAGTTCTTAGATCGCATCCCCTACAAGGAATAAATCCCTCTTTATAATGCAATATTTATTTTATCTTGATAATCATGCATTTTGGCTTCGCTTTCACCGAAATGTATGTATAGTTTAACCCATAATTGTCCATGGAGACCCACCCAAAAGTAGCGAGTACACAAATCCAACAGGTTGTTGCAGGTATATCCGCACAACTGGCTCAACTGGCAAAAGATCCCCCGGACTTGACAGCCTACCTTCGCGCTCATGCAAATCTGCTGAATCAAGCACTCCGTCCGCAAGGGTTAACTTATGAAATCCTTAGTGGTAATTCTTTCAAACGCCTCTTTTCAGTTAATCTGAAACAGTTAAAGCTTGAAGATAATCCAGCTCAAGATGAGTCTTTCCGCAAAGTCGTCAATGAAGTGGCGGCGGGAAAAAAGCCCATGGTTTTTCCATCCGGTTCTCGATCAAAGGATGGGAGCGAGAATCTTGCTATTGATACAGCTGTAACCACCGAGCGCCTCACACTTTTTAACGATACTCCATTTGAACAATTTTTTATTCCCATACCCATGGAGTCCAAGGTTGCCGGTGTACTACATGCCTGGTTTCAACCCGTAAATAATGAAACGACAAAAACCCGCTTGCTTTTATTAAAGCATTTTTGTGAGGAGATTGTCCTCTACTTTCGAAGCCGTCGCGCCGACGATCTTACCCAGGAGATCACCCGGGTAAATACCTATTCACACCTCTTGGAAGACCTGGCCGGTGATATAGACTTGGATTCAGTCGCCTGGAACATTGTCAATTTTGCGCGGGAAACGGTGGATTGTGAACGGGTTTCAATCTTCAATGTTAAAGACTTTCCCAATCAAAATGGCCATGGTCTTGAATTTGAAATTTTAGCCTGCAGTGGTTTGAAGCGACCACATGCGCGCAGTGAACAGGCGGAAATCCTTAAGGACCTGGTGAGAGAACTGGCAATATTTACATTGAGTGGCACTGAGGCTATCCTAAAGCAAAATCAGGGGGAGGCAATATCCACTGTGACACCACAGATCATGGAGGAATCGGCTAAGTCCGGGGATAAAAAAGAAGCGGTAATGCGCTCCACCGACGCGCTGGATCAGTCGAAAGAAAAAGTACCTGAAAAACCATCCCATACTCTACCATCCGGGGACCGGCCAAAATTTCACCTCACCTTTACCTATCGTGATCCGGAAAAAGTAGCTTCGCGTCCCGAGGCGATCAATCAGTATTTTGATTCAATTCCCATGAATTGGGCGACCTCCCTTCCCCTATTTGATCGCGAGGGATTGGTATGCGGCATCCTGCTTTTTGAAGGGCGGGATAATGAAGAGAAGGCAAAGAGCACCTTTATACATATGCGAGACTTGGCTTACTCAGGCGGTCGTTCCTTGGGGACCTCACTCTACTGGAATAAGCGGCGCTCTTTCCGAGTGATTAAAGAAATTGCGCGTCTAAAAACACGTTACGTCAATACTGATAAACGTAAGTTAATGCTTAAAGTGGGGCTTCCCATTGCGATTGCCCTGCTCATTTTTTGCCTGCCATTTAAATTTAAAATCAGAGGCGATACCTTTCTCAGGCCCACTAATTTTCAGTCCTTGCCTTCGGTGGTTTCAGCCCGCCTGGACAAAGTATTTGTCAGGGAGGGACAGTCCGTAAATGAGGGGGAGCTACTCGCTGTTCTCGAAACACGGGACCTTAAATTGCAGATGCACCAGGCACAGCAGGATTATCAGCGTTACATAGCGGTTTCTGATATGGCGCGTAATATGGGCGATGAAACACAGATGCAGATCTCCCAACTCAATGCACGTAAATCAGCGGCAACGATAGACAAACTCCGTTATGAAATAGCTCACGCGGAAGTTCGCGCACCTTTCTCCGGTATAGTCATCGGTCCTTCAAACCTCCAAATGCGAGTAGGTGATGTTCTTAAAGTGGGAGAACCCGTTGTTGAAATGGCCAAGCCCGGAAACTGGGAAGTTAAGATTGATGTTCGGGAACAGGATTTAGTTTTTCTCGAACGGTATATGAGTAAACATGACACTGTTACATCCGAGGTAAAATTTAATGCCGATCTCACCAAAACATACACTTTGGAACTCAACGATACCGACCAATTAGCCTATGGCTTGGAAACTGGCAATGGAGACTACTCTTTTGCCGTGGTATTACCCATGGATGGATCAATCGACTCTGAGAATTTAAAAATGGGCTATACAGGCAATGCCGCATTCATCATTGGTAGACGACCTCTAGCCTACATTATGTTCCGTGATGTCGTACACTTTTTCAGAGTCAGGTGGTTTTGATGGGTGTTATATCCTGGAGGGCCACGCTCCGTCGTGGCCGTTCGATAAAGCATTTAGAATTGGTTAATTATATTCTAATTTATTCCGGACGCAATCAACCGTCGCCCAGTGGGCTTTGGCTGACAGGCACCTTGCGTCCCTCCAATCTATGATTAGAGCTATAGCATTCATTACACTATGTCTCAATCCACTGCTGTTCGCAGTTGGCCAGTCCCCTTCTACGTCAAGCTACCTTCTTGAACCGGATACTTATCGTGGGTCACTGCGTTCGGTTTTGCTCCCCCGTGAAGATATTAAACTGAGTGCAGCCTCCGCGGGTATAATAAAAATCTACCATGTAGAAGAAGGGCAGCGGGTAACAGCAGGGGAAGTCATCCTGGAATTGGATGCGAGAGAAGAACAAGCGGCGGTTAATCAGTCAGAGGCAGCTTTGGAGGGAGCCGCGGCAGAATTGGAAAAAGCACGCAAGGATATGAAACGGGTGGAAAAGCTGTACCATGATGATATCCAAAGTGAAAGACAGTACGAAGAAACGGTCTATCTTTTAGCGAAAGCAGAAAGCCAATATAAATACACACAGGCTACATTGGAAACCGCTAAAATCCGCCTCGAAAAAATGAAAATAAAATCACCTATCGATGGTGTCTTTCTGAAAAAATATAAGTCTGTCGGTGAATCCGTAGAGCGGTTGGAAACAGTGGCTCGTGTTCTCGATGACACCCGGTTAGAGCTTGTCGTCTATTGTGGTTCGCATCTTTTTGGGTCTATGCATTCGGACACGACCCTGAATATTGAAATCCTCGATGGACCTTCACGGGGAGAACAGGTTGCAGCGGAGATTGTCTATGTCGACCCCATCATCGATCCCTCCAGTGGAACTTTTCGCGTGAAAATGGAAATCAGCCCATCAGAAACCGTTTCAGCGGGCTTAGCTGCCCGTTTAATACTGGGAGAGACCGTGAGCTTGGTAAAATAAATGAATTGAGTTGATTTAATGAATAAAAAGAAGTATCCTGAAAATTTAATTTGAAAAAGGGTAACCCGTGGCATTTAGACCCTCAATAACAAGTGGACTACAGCTAGAAATGCTGGAAGACCGGACTTTGCTGGCGCTGGCGCTAGAATTTCCCTGGCTGGATGCGGCCGTGGATACCGATTCCAGTCATGAGTTTGAATATATCTGGTTTCCAAGCGACTCACAGATTACGTTAAAGGGCAATAATACAGGCAGTCTGGTCATCAATGTAGATTATTTGCCCAACAATGTTAAAAACGTCGCCGCTTACTCATTTACCGATGTGTCGGTGGTGGGAACACGAGGGATAGACAGGCTCTTCGCAGCTGATCTTGGTAGCCTGCATATAGAAATTCCTGTCCACATATCGCTTGTTACCGAAGATGTTGAGATTTTAGGGCTTGTAGAGGCAGCGCCCTTTACCCTTCTCGAGGGAGACAGAACCTATTTTGAAGCGAATAACTTATCGGACACCTTTCTTTACAGCGATCTGGAGAGCCTGGATTTGCAAATCAATGATCCTGAAAGCTCACTTTGGTTATTAAGTTTGAATCCAGACCAGACAGTACGCACCAATTTTGTTCCAGAAGATTTTAAATTGATAGGACTGGAGGACTCGCAACTGGGTATCCTGGGAGAGGAACCGGGTATCCAAAATGACGTGGATTCTCTCCTTGCGCTAGACCCTCAAAAATTTGAATCAAACAACTTTGATCTGGAAGCTCAAGAGCCATCGGCCGCAGACCCGACCGTCTATGCCGAAGGGGCGAATGATCTTGGAAAGGCAGCTTTTGAACAATCTTTGCCTTTAGCTGGCGTCGAATCAGCCTTTGCTGCGGCTATAACATCGCACAACAGTGAGAACGACGAAGCAGTGGATGAGAGTGGAATAAATTATGAAGCCCTATTTTCTTATTTTCTAGATAATTATTATAAATCAGGGGCGTGGCTTCCCCATCAATACGTGGCTGACGATAGAGAACCCGTAGATGAAATGGACTATGATTCATTGGAGGGTGATCTATACGCTTCAATAGAGCGGGATTCCGGTATTGTAATTGAATCTCCCTTCTTTGAAAGGGATAAAGAACAAGAGGTGACGGCGACGGAGCCCACTTGGCTTGGGAAAGTGGAACTGCGTTTGAATGAAATGCTTGCGCGCTCCAATAACACCCGTCTATCGCTGGGTGAACATCTTCTGATGCGCGCATCCAACGAATTTACTCCCGGTGAACGCCCCGGGTTGATCGTCGATACGAAAGCCCCTTCAAGAAACAATTTTAACCAATCCGTAATTTCTTAATGGAATAAATAAATTATCAGCCCATCCTAAATACGGAAACAAACAGCTATAAATAATGGCAAATAAAAAGAGCAGAAAAAGGATAATCCGGAACCGATCATCGAGGATATGGATGGAAACCCTGGAGCAAAGACAACTTCTGGCCCCTATTTTCGGTTCCGCGGAGGCCGCGGGGCTGACTCATTATAGCACGCCACCATTTGGGGGAGATCATTCGCTGAGTAACCCACCCGTTGGATTAAGTGTCCCCAGTTCAATAGACAATAGAGAAAAGAAAACTCCTCTCGAATCCGAGCTCCCCTCCGACCGCCTCGTCATTAAGATTGTTTAGACCGCTGATTACGCGGATGTTGCGGATTTAAAGCTTAGGAGTACAGCGGATTGCGCAGATAACGCGGATAGGATTATAGTTCCAGATGACCGCGGATAAGGCGGATTAAATTTAGGATGACCGCGGATTGCGCGGATGACGCGGATTAGATTTACTGTGGATAACGCGGATTATACGGATACTAGAGAAAAGAAATTCCGTAGGTGCTTAGGGATTATGCCGATATCCATTTCCTGGAGTGATACTCCATTTTTTTGGCTATATTCAAAAGTTGAACTTAAGGAGTGATAAACTATTCCGTGCTGATGATTAGAATTATGCGACTACGGTAAGACAGCGATATTTAAGCATCCAGTGTTAGATGACACAATTAATTCACAAGGAGTTGAGTGGAGAGATAATAGGTGCAGCATTGACTATTTTGAATGAATTAAAACCCGGTTTAGATGAAAAGCTTTATGAAAGAGCATTGTGCATTGAATTACAGGAAGCTGGGCATTCAGTCGAAGAACAAAAACGTTTTCGCGTTGATTATAAAGGGCAGTTTATTGGATCGCTGATTCCCGATTTAATTGTGGATGATTTTGTAATTGTTGATACTAAGGTAGTTTCAGGATTTAATGACACGCACGTAGCCCAAATGTTGGGATATCTAGCAATTACAGATTTGGAACTGGCCCTTTTATTAAGTTTCAAAAACGCAAAGCTGAACTGGAAACGGATCGTTCGCCAAAAAAATCGATTCACCGAATAATTTACGCTTATTATAATTTTTTGATCCGCAATATACGCGTCATCCGTGGTCCTCCTTTCCAACAATCCGCCCTATCCGCGAAATCCGCGGTCATCTTTTCCAATAATCCGCCCTATCCGCGAAATCCGTTGTCATCTTTTCCAATAATCCGCCATATCCTAGAAATCCGCGGTCATCCTAGATTTAATCCGCGTTATCCGCGGTCAACCTTTCCAATAATCCGCCCTATCCGCGGTCATCCTTTCCTAAAATCCTGCCTATCTGCGAAATCCGCGGTCATCCTTTTCTAGAAATCCGTAATATCCGTGTCATCCGCGGTTATCATTCCTTTTAATAGTCCGATCTGATCGCGTTACTAGTTGTCTATATCGCTAAATAAATCCATGCCAATCGGTCTTTTCTTATTGCAATGGTTAAAATTTAATACTTATATTCGGGATTGCCTGATGATCAGTCTTTCGGATGATAGACAAATGGGTAAAAATTTGTTATTTTAGGCATTCAATTCGATCGAATTACATTGTTAACAACCCAATCATTTAATTATTTGCATTGCTTAGTGCTGATGCCACGGCGTGGTTAAGGCGGGCGACGCATTTGTAAATCTAATAAATTATCTAACCTCAATATAAAAAGACAAACAGCTATGGCTAAAAGAAAATCAAACTATATAAGAACCGTCAATCCACGATGCAGTTGGAGACACTGGAAAGTCGCCAGTTACTCGCAACCGTAACGGGGGGTGGAACGGAAGTAGGCTCTGACATCAGTTTTCAGGGCAATGTGTATGACCAGATTTTATTGACCGGAGCCTCGGTGACGGTGAATGCCGACGCGGGCCAAATCGTGCGCGTGTCGTTTCTTGACCTCAACGGAGACATCGTGCAGTCGGAGTTTTCCGGAGCGGGTAATTTCAGTGTGTCCTTGGATGACTTTGGTGCAGCCGCACCACCGGTGAACTACGACCAACCCGGAGTTGAATATGTCAGTGGTACAGCGAGCATCACGATTGAGGGCAGCGATTCTTCCTCAAACGTATCGGTGTTTACCGTAGGGCCGGTTACTTCACCCGCTTTTGATTTACTGGACAACGGCGCTGATCTCGATGGCGTGGCGGATATTGCGAGGATTACAATCGTCGCGGATCCAACCCAACCCGGGGGATCGACCTTTGGTGGCATTCGCACGGCCAACGCTTTGTTTACCGATAATAGTGGCATTGTGGGAATCACCGCATCCGGTGTGAATGTGCAGAGCGTTGTCATCATAGGTGATATCGATGCGAGCGACTCGGGAGTCCCGAGCCTCGTATTTGGCGCAGCCTCACAATTTGGAACCTTGCAGGTAGCCGGTGGCGACCTGGCGCAAACAAATGGAAGTGCAATCGCTAATGTTACAGGTGCGTTTTCAGCGGCCAACTTTATCGACGGGACAACCTCGGATGGTGTGACTCTGGATGCCCGGGATGGTTCGGGCACGACATGGACTGCTGTTGCTCCGACTGTTACGACATTAGATGTTCTGGAAACCATTGACATCACCGGATTAACTCAGGGTGAGATCGATGCCATCTTCCTCGGTAAAACTTTTACCAATGATTTGGCAATTGTAGGCGATCTGGCGGCACAGAACAGTATAAGTGCAGCGGAATTCCGTGGTAACGTGAGCTTTGACGGACTCATTGAAGGCCCGATCACCGTGGGAGCAGCCGGGGTGGGAGGAGATATGTCCTTCCTTGGCGTAACGACTGATCCGGATGCTGCTGCAGGAGCAGGAGACCGTGATATCAGCTCGAAAATCTCGATAGCAGGAGCACTTGGCGGAGAACTGATTTTTGGAGCGGAAACGGATACCGATGCGGTCAATTACACCGGCGTCTTTACGGCGTCCTCAACGGCTTCCAATTCGATAGAGATATGGGGGACTTTTCGGGGACGTTGTCCACTGATTTACCAGGAGGAACAGTCCTCATCTTCGATGCTGGTGAAGGCTCACTTGGGGATATTAATGTCTCGGGAGACTTTACCGGTTTAGCAATCGGGTTGACCGGAATTGGTAACGTGACGGTTGGAGGAGATCTGACCGGTACCTCAACTGCAACTAAATTCTTCACCAACAGTGGAATAGCCGGGGACAGCTTCCTCGGGAACATAGGTTCGCTTACGGTAACCGGTGACACGGACATCGATGTCGGAGGATTACTCATAGATATCAATAACAATGGGAGTTTCGGAGATATTAACCTGAATGGTGGTGGCAGCAACGTCGGAATTATCCAGGTGGGCGATAATGACGCAACCCCCGCAGTCATTGGTGGTGGAACCGGTGGGGGTGTTCTCGGCACGGCGACTACAGGAGCGATCAATATTACCGGCAACGGTGATGTAACTGTCGCTAGAATTGATTTGGACGATGGCGCTTTGGGTAATTTCACGGTGACTGGTGATGGAGCCACAGATTCAGACTTTACACTTGCTACCGATGGAATTGACGCATCCGGTACAGGGTTCGCTGATGTGAGCGACATCACGATCGGTGGATTCGAAACGATTACCTTAGCCGGGCCCATTAATACGGGAGTAGATGGAACAGCGGGCAATCTCACCTTTACCGGGGATACGACCATCAGTGACGATATCACCGCGGAAACGCTTGGCGCCTTTTTGGTCGACGGAGCTGCCTCCTTTGCCGATGGCGTAGGGATTATCTCTGATGGCAACCTGGGATCATTTGAAGTTACAGGAGACACTGCCTTCGTCTCAGCAGCGGGCGTGAATTTAACATTGCACAATTCGGGAACGTTTACCTTTGGTGGCGTGACTACGATCACTGGTGCTGGATTTCCAGCGATCTTAGGCGATGACGGCACCGATGAATTGGACGTGCTAGGAGACTTTAACTTCCAGGATAGAGTGATCGGTGTTGCAACCGCTACTGATATCCAGGCGAGCGCATTGGGTAATGTTTCGATCAGTGGAAGCCTCAATCAATTGGAACGATTGGTCACTAATCTTAGTATTCAAGCCGTCAATAACGGTGATACAAATTCTGGTACCGGCGAACCGGTTGCTCTCGATGGTTCGGACGTAGGTAACTTTTCGATAGGAAACATAACGATAGCAACCACAAATACCATTGGTATCTTTGATACCTTCGTGTTTAGTGGAAATTCGTTCTTCCAGGCCATAGGAGCGATCGGAAACGTCAGCATAACTGCAGGTGGAAGTCCGGCTGTGCAATCGGGTCTATTCCTGGTTGGGAGTACTTCTTCAGCCAACTTCATGGTTGGTTCTGGCAACTCCAACGACACCGCCCAAGCTAAAGTAGACTTCGATGGTAGCGGGACGTTTACCGCGGATTTCGGGGATACCGATATAACAACGGCGATTGAGGATGATGCGCTCTTTACGGATGGGATAGTCTCGATTGGAAATGTAACTATTAATGCAAGTTCTGCACCTGGTGCAGTCGAGGGTCTGGACACCGTAGATGAGGTTTTTGGATTACTGTTTCTCAGTGGGGTGGATGCCCCATCAGGTGATAAGGCATATGACGGTTCTGTAGAAGTATTTAATACGGGTGTAGCGGACAACGTTCAGCCAATTTCTACTGCTCTGTCGGGGACTGTTGGTGACGTGCTAGTGATCAACAGCAGCCAGCAATTGACATCGACTGTAGCCGCGGCAGCGCCCGCCGTAACTGTTGAGGTAGAAACTACCGGCGGCATCTTTGTCACTGGCACCGATGGTGCGTTTGGTACCATTCAAGGAACTGACTTGGATACGGCGTTGGATGCGACTCCCGAAAACGTTATCATCGGGTCCGACGTTAACACTGCTGCCGACGCTAACACTGATGATAGAATTGGAGAGAACGAACTTATTGTTCTATTCGTCTAAAGTTCTAATTTAAAAATAAACTTACGAGGTTTAGACCTCTACAAAGACAGAAGGCCGCGCCAAAGCGCGGCCTTCTGTTTTTAAGTAAAGAGACGGCCACAAGATGCACAAAAGACACAAGAAAAGATGAAGGACGTAGTAATATTGACTTCTTATATAATAATAAAAGGTATTTTAATTTTTCTATAGTCTAGATCTTGTGCTATTAAAATCCCATGGATCCGCTTTAACTATATATCCACTATTAGATTAATATTTTAAACTTAGTGGTCGATGAAGATATCGATTTCATTTAACTACTTCTCTGCATGGTTTCTAAAGAAAAGTTAAATCAAATTTTTCAAGATGCGATTGCTTACCATCAGCAAGGGCAGTTCGACAAGGCGGAAGCGGGATATCGACAGGTATTAAAAATTGATCCAAAGCAAGCAGACAGCCTGCATCTGCTCGGAGTGATCGCACACCAGAGGTTGGATCACACCCAGGCGGTTGAACTTATTAATCGCGCGCTTTCACAGAAAACGACTGATGCCACAATTTATAATAACCTTGGGAAATCATACCGGGCATTGGAAGAGTATGAAAAAGCTGTTGACTGTTACAAAAAGGCGATTCAGTTGAACCCTGATTATCAGGCAGCTTGGAATAATCTTGGCGCCGCCTATTACGGATGTGAAAAAACAGAAGAATCGATCCGTGCCTGTAATGAAGCAATTCGGCTTAAACCCAAGGATTTCCAGGCCCACTTGAACCTGGGCAACGCTTTAAAACAAGCAGGTGACTGTAAAGCAGCAGTTGAGAGTTTCGATAAAGCGTTAGAGATAAATCCCACTTACTACCAGGCTCATTTTAATCTGGGCAATCTTTATAAAGGTGCGGGTCAACTCAATGAGGCGGTGTCGTGTTACCTTGAAGTTCTGAAAATAAAACCGGATCTTGCCGAAGCGCATAACAGTTTGGGGAGTGTATATGAAAACCAGGACAAACTGAAAGCGGCACGTATTTCGCTGGAAAAAGCCTTGCAGTTAAAGCCGGATTATATTGAAGCGCTGAATAATATGGGACGCGTCTATCGACGAATTGGCCAAACGACCCAGGCGATCAAATACTACAAGAAGGGGCTCAATCTCGAGCCAAACCGAATCAGTTTGCTCAATAACCTGGCCGGAGTATTGAAAGAGGAAGGTAGGATTACGGAAGCGCTTCAAAATTTTCGTAAAATTATCGAAATTGATCACAACTACACGGAGGCACAAAGCAATTTGCTCTTTGTCATGCATTATAGTCCGGACTTGAGCGAGGAATCTCTTTTTGAAAAACACCGCATATGGGGTGAAACACAACTGGAATCTAATTTGGAATTTCGGTCTTTCAATCGTGACAAAAATCCAGATAAGCGCTTGAAAGTCGGATATGTTTCACCCGATTTCCGATGTCATTCGGTTGCTTTTTTTCTAGAGCCGATTCTGCTACATCATAATCAGGCAAAATTTGAAATATATTGTTATTCCAATGTCATCAATCCCGATAAAACAACTGAACGGTTGAAAGAATTAGTCCCCCATTGGACATCTATTGTAGGGATGTCAAATGATGAAGTCACCGCTCGTATCCTTGAAGACGGCATTGATATATTGATTGATTTAGCCGGTCATACAGGAAACAATCGCCTGCCCGTTTTCGCACGCAAACCAGCCCCGTTACAAGTGAGCTATCTCGGCTACCCCAATACCACGGGGTTACCTGCGATTGATTACCGGTTAACCGATGCTTATGCAGATCCACCGGGTGCGACAGAAAAGTGGTAGACCGAAAAACTGGTACCGCTGAATCCAACGGCTTGGTGTTATCGACCTGAGGAAACGTCGCCTGACGTATCTCAGTTGCCGGCAATTGAAAAAGGGTACCTTACTTTTGGTTCCTTCAACGCCTTTGTTAAGTTAAATGAAAATGTGTTCAGTCTTTGGACAAAGCTTCTAACCGAAGTTGTGCACTCACGATTATTTTTAAAAGCACGATGCCTCGCTGATTACCGTGTGAGGGAACGCGTGATCAAACAATTTAAGAATTTAGGGATAACGCATGAGAGAATTCAATTATCTTCTCACGAGTCCTCTTATCGTCGCCATTTGGAACGCTACCACGCGTTAGATATTGCACTGGATCCGTTTCCTTACAATGGAACTACCACCACTTGCGAAGCGTTATATATGGGAGTACCGGTAGTAACACTGGAAGGTGAAACTCACCGATCGCGAGTCGGAGTGAGTATATTAAACCAAGTAGACCTTGAGCATTTAATTGCCAAAACCCCAGAGGAGTATGTCCGTATCGCCTCTACCTTGGCTAATGATTTAGATGCACTGGCAGAATTACGAAAAAATATTCGTTTTCGTATGCAGAAAAGCCCATTGATGGACGAGACTGGCTTCACCAAGCGTCTTGAGGCAGCCTACCGGGAGATGTGGAGTAACTGGATAAGCAGTTAAGGTATAAGAGGTTAAGCGGTAAGCGTAAGGACTGTGTGTGGGAGTAGTGAATGGGCATTGGGCTTCGCCTTCGGTAGTGATTTATGAATGCCTCGCTCTACCAGCTGAGCTATCCCGGCGGGTATTGCTACTCTAAACTAATATATTTGAGAGGGTGTAGCTCCAGAGATCCTCCTGTGTATGTTTGGATTAACTCTTCTTCTGCGCGTGAATAATAAAAATACTAATTTATCTAATGCAATATAATTTAATCATATAATGCCTTTCGCAATGGCTCGAGTTGTTTCTCATATTTTTTCCAGAGTTGAATTGAATCACTATTCAAAGAGCGGACTACTTGGATGGCACTTGCAGTTTCTACTCTCCTTTTCGTTTTGTGGAATGAAAGACAGGATTCTTCCCAAGGTAACCCGCAATAGGCAAGTAGTTTTCTCGTTTGTTCTTCCTGATTGGCAACTAATTCCTCATAGCTGAAATCATATATGAAATCAGGAATAATTCTTCGCCAGTGATTCATCAAATCCAGATAGAGGTTGTAATACTGCCCAAGCTCCTTCATTTCATATGTATATTTATGTTCTTCCGCAAAATTTTGCTTAAAAATAGAAAAGCAATTATCCATGGGATCTCTCAAACAATGAATAACTTTTGCCTTAGGTAAAATTACTTTGATGAGTCCAATCCGTTTAAAATTATAGGGCATTGTGTTCGTTATACATTTTTCAATACCAGAGTGTTTTCGTATTCTTTCAATATAGCTTGATCCTAACACAAAAAGCTCTTCTTCATTAAGACCCGATACACAATCAAGGAATTTCTTCCCCGTCCTCATAGAGCGGATGGTGTTGACTGTATTAGCTAAATCTTTCAGTTCACCGGCGCCAAATACCTGGGAATGACTAGCGAGGATCTGCTCCACGAGTGTCTTCCCTGATCTTGGCATCCCTAATATGAAAATGGCTGTTTCGTCAGGGTTTCCTGCATGAGAATGACCAAAAAAAAAGGTGGGAGAGAACACCTCTTTTATCTTATCAAAAACCTTTTTGTCTTCCTCAATCTTGTATTGATAAGTCGCTCGCTTTAACCTGTTCGCCTCTAATATAAAATCAAATGATAATTTGTGCTCGTTTAAATCTTCAAAAGCTTTACCCAACCCCAATGCTAAATGTCTTCTCTGTTCGGATGATATGTCATCTCGAGCGTAGAAAGTCTCCATCGCACTGATGGCGTCGTCATATTCTTGATGATTTTTTGCGTTGGACAAATTAAGATGAGCTAGTGCAAAGTCTGGTTTGATGGAAATGGCCTTATTATAACTTGCAATGGCATCATCCAGTCGTCCTGAATATTTAAGTGCATTGCCGAGGTTGTTGTGAGCTTCTGCAAAGTCCGGTCTGATGGAAATGGCTTTATGGTAACTTGCAATGGCCTCATCCAATTGTCCTGACTTTTTGAGTGCATTGCCAAGGTTGTGTTGAGCTGCTGCAAAGTCTGGTTTGATGGAGATGGCTTTATGGTAACTTGCAATGGCCTCATCCATTCGACCTAGCTCAATGAGTGCACAGCCAAGGTTGCAGTGCGCTTCTGCAAAATCCGGTTTGATGGAAATGGATTTTCGACAACTGGCAACTGATTCCTTAAGTCGACCTAGCTCACGAAGTGCATTGCCAAGATTGCTGTAGGGTTCTGGATTATCTGGTTTAGCTTGAATTGCCTTTTTGAAATACTGTAGGGCAATATCATTTTTCCCAATTTGATGAGCAATGATACCAAGAAAATGGTTCGCATCTGCGTTATTTGGGTCAGCGGAAAGAATTTGACGATAAATCTGCTCGGCCTCTTGCAGGCGCCCGGCCTGGTGATGCTGAAGTGCTAACTGGATAGGAGTAACAGTTTGCATAATAGCTAGGTTCGAGTCTTAGAAATTAGGCTGAGGGATACATAAATAAGAATACTAATAAGCGAGTTTTCATTTTATTTATACAAACAAATTATATCAGAGCAGTAAAATAATAACAGATATAATATATAGCTTCAGGATTTCGATTCTAGTAATTTCTCCAGTATAAACTTGTACTTTTTTCACATGACAAAGAATAAATACTGTTATGATCTGGAAGAAGCGGTTATTCGAATTAAATTAGATAATTCATTTGCACAATTCACTGAAGCAAACTTCGTTGAACTTTTCGTTTATTATTTGAAAGTAACCTGAAAATGTAACCCTCTACTAAAATTCGAGACTTCACAGGATAACTCGAGATTATCCAATCTTTACTTTAAAATACTGGCAGTAAGTAGTTTGATTACTACAGGTTATTCGGGGTAACTGGTGATAATAAGACTGTTAGGAATTACGAATGCGTCGCTCTACCAGCTAAGCTATCCTAGCGGGTATTGCTACTCTAAACTATAAAATCTGACAGGGAGTAGCTCCAGAGATCCTCCAATGTATATTTGGATTAACTCTTCTTCTGCGCGTGACTAATAAAAATACTAATTTATCTAATGCAATATTATTTAATCATATAATGCCTTACGCAATGGCTCAAGTTGTGTCTCATATTTTTTCCAGAGTTGAACGGAGTCGCTATATATAGGGCGACGGACTTGGTTAGCGCTCGCTGTTTCTACTCTCCTTTTTGTTTTGTAGAATGAGAGACAGGATTCTTCCCAGGGCAGCTTGCAATAGGTAAGAAGCTTTCTTGTTTGATCTTCCTGGTTGGATACCAATTCCTCATACCAGATATCATATATGAAATCAGGTAACATTTTTCGCCAGTGATCCATTAAATCCAGATAGAGGTTGTAATACCGTCCAAGCTCCTTCAAATCATATGCATATTTATGTTCTTCCGCAAAGTTTTTTTAAAAATAGAATAGCAATTATCCATGGGATCTCTCAAACAATGAATAACTTTTGCCTCAGGCAAAATTACTTTGATGAGTCCAATCAGTTGAAAATTATGAGGCATTTTGTCCGTTATGTATCTTTGAATATCAGAGTGTTTTCGTAATCTTTCTAAATAGCTTGATCCTAAGGCAAAAAGCTCTTCTTCATTGAGATCTGATACGCATTCGAGAAATTTCTTCCCTGTCCTCTTGGAGCGAATGGTGTTGGCCATAGAAGACAAATCATTCAGTTCACCTGCGCCAAATACCAGTGAGTGACTGGCCAGGATCTGTTCCACGAGTGTCGTTCCCGATCTTGGCATTCCTAATATGAAAATGGGTGTTTCGTCGGGATTTCCTGCATGAGGATGATCAGAAAAAAAGGTGGGAGAGAACGCTTTTTTTATCTTATCAAAGCGTTCTATATCTTTCTCAATCAGGTATTGATAAGACGTTCGTTTCAACCTGTTACCTTCTAAAATATGGTCAAATGATTTGTTATGCTCGTTTAAATCTTCAAAAGCTTTACCCAACCCAAATGCGAATTTTATTTTTTGTTCAGATGATATGCCTTCCCGAGCGTAGAAAGTCTCCATCGCTCGTATCGCGTCGTCATATTCATGATGTTTTCTTGTGTTTGACAAAAAAAGATGTGCTTTTGCAAAGTCTGGTTTGATGGAGATGGCCTTTTTGTAATTGGCAATGGCCTCTTCCAGTCGCCCCACATCATTGAGTGCTATGCCGAGGTTGCTGTAAGCTTCTGCATAGTCTGGTTTGATGGAGATGGCCTTATTGTAACTGGCAACTGCCTCGTCCAGTCGACCTAGCTTATTGAACGCATTACCAAGGTTACAGTAAGCTTCAGCAAAATCCGGAATGATGGAGATGGCTTTTTTGCAACAGGCGATGGCTTCATCCAATCGCCCCAGCTCTCTGAGGGCATCGCCAAGGTTGTTATAAGCTTTTGCATAGTCCGGAATGATGGAGATAGCCTTATTGTAACTGGCAATGGCCTCATCCAGTCGTCCTGACTCTTTAAGTGCATTACCAAGGTTGCAGTGAGCTTCAGCAAAATCCGGTTGGATAGAGATGGCTTTTTTGCAACAGGCAACAGCCTCATCCAGTCGCCCCAGGTCTCTGAGGGCATCGCCAAGGTTGCTATGAGCTTGCGCAAAATCCGGCTTTATTGAGATGGCTTTATGGTAACTGGCAATGGTCTCATCCAGTCGACCTAATTCTCTAAGCGCATTGCCAAGGTTGCAGTGAGCTTGTTCAAAGTCCGGGTTGACGGAGATAGCTTTTTTATAGCTCGCAACTGCTTCATCTAATCGACCCAGGTCTTTGAAGGCAATGCCCAGGTTGTTATGTGCTTCTGCAAAGTCCGGGTTGATAGAGATGGCTTTTTTATAGCTCGCAATTGCTTCATCCAGTCGACCCAGACCTTTGAGGGCGTTGCCCAGGTTGCTATAACTAACTGGAATATTAGGGATGATCTGAATTGCCTTCTTGATAAACTGAACGGCAATATCATTTTTTCCAACCTGAAGCGCAATAACACCAAGAAAATAATAGGCATCTGCGTTATTTGGGTCAGTGGTAAGGATTTGACGATAAATCTGCTCGGCCTCTTGCAGGCGCCCGGCCTGGTGATGCTGTTGTGCTAACTGTATTTGATTATTTGTCTGCAAAGTTGGCTTAGAATTGCGTCGTAAGTATTAAGTATAGGTAATGCTTTGGTATATAAAGGGAAGGAAGAAAGAGTGAAAATGAATAAGATGGAGTAAAAAATAAATAAATATAACAAATAAAAATCATGAATACTGACGAAATGATCTGATTGTTAGTTTAAATCTAAAACACTAACTACAAAATAATCTAACATATAATATATACTGGGTTCACCTTCCACGGTTATATTGTAACTTTGTTTCGCCCATTATTAGTCCTCAACTGGATCAGTTATAAATTTCAAAAAGGAATTTCCTAATTCAGTTGTTTCTTTTATTGGATCTCCATTACTGCTGAGTCTTAATCTCAGATTATCAACTTTTAGTAATCACATTGAGTGTAAGTTTTTTGCAAATTAATTATTGAGGTTTTGTTTTTCATTGCTTTCTGGTGACCTGCTCCCGTTTACTGTACCAGAGCCAGTTTTACGGGGACAGGTCATCATCATCATCATCACAGTCAAATATAGAGAATGATTCAGATTTTTTTCTAAATCCGATAATCTTTTTGATAATTCTCTTATCCACTCAAGCCGACGTTTATGAATCAGCTCTTCCAGAATCGATGCGAAAATCTCAGCTAATGGTTCACTTGCAATAGGAATCGCAGACAGTCCGCCACGAATTGTCCTATAGACCCAATCTCCTTTAGTCAGTTTGCCTATACCTTCTGGAGTTTTCATATCTGCGCTTATCGGTGAGCTCACAAAGCGGTAAAGTTTTTAAGCTACTTCTATGGTAACAGTCATGCAAATACACTTGAATATTCCGCTTATTTACCGCGTTCACAGCTTGATGCATGGTCCATTATACGGATCGAGCAATCGAAGTAGCTTCCAGGCGATTTTAAATTTGATATCTTTAAGCTATCTTTGTCGGTTTGCACGGAACTACATGCGATCACATGCAATCCTAGGCGGATTGCTTATTCCTAAGACATTACTAGCTTTAACTGGAGTTATTAAGTAGCTTGAATTATCGATTATTTAGCCGCGTTCCGGTTTAGTGAACTTTACATTTATTATTCGAAATTAACCCAGCACCCATTCTCACGACATCTCAAGGTTAACTTTACTACACTTTAACCTATTGATTAATCAAGGTTTGAGAGTTACAGGTAATTTGAGATAAATGGTATTAAAAAGACCGTTAGGAATTACCGATGCAGATTATACTTATTTACTCTTTTCAATGGGCACAATCTGTTGCGACCCGGTTTAATTAATTCAGTAAAAAGCTAATCAGATAGCTATTTGCGTGTTGAACAGTATAAAAACAAGCCCATTTCTTTCTTTACTCAGCGGGGTCTACAAAAACGGATTTTACTTGTATATAGTGCCTTATAAATTTATAAAAGTATCAAAGTCATTATATAAATCATTCATCTGATTGATGTTTAAAATGACCCTATGGGGTTTATTTAACCACCCCATCTGGTTGAAAAGCCGAGAGGGTTTAATGTATTCAGAAAAAAACTATGGCTAATCATTTCTCTACTATAAACCGGGGTCGACGATCAGCGCTGCAGTTGGAGTATTTGGAGAGCCGTCAATTGTTGGCGACCGTGTCAGGTGGTGGAGAAGAAGTCGGTTCGGATATACCCTTTCAGGGCAATGTTTATGATCAGATCTTGATGACGGGCTCTACCGTAACGGTGGAAGCAGATCCGGGGCAAATAGTTCGTGTCTCCTGGATCGATGGCAATGGCGACATCCTCCAGGGTGAGTTTTCAGGTTCGGGAAGTTTGAGTATTTCCCTTGATGATTTTGAGCCACCTGCCGAAGCAGTGAAATATAATCAGCCAGGTGTAGAATATGTCTCCGGACACGCAAGCTTCACGATCGAAGGCAGCGATGCGACAACGAATTTTTCGCTATCCACCGTAGGTCCAGTGACCTCTCCCATTTTCGACAGTTTGAGAGTCGATGGCGTGATCTACGATGGTGTGGCAGACGCGGCACGGCTGATAATTGTCTCTGATCCCACTCAACCGGGGGGATCTACTTTTGGGGGCATAAGAATGGCCAACAGTTTACTAACCGCCAATAGTGGCATCGTTGGTATCACTGCGGCGAACATCAATGTGCAGAGTGTGGTGATAATCGGAGATTTCGATGCGAGCAACACGGGAGTTCCGACCCTTTTATTTGGCGGCAACTCCCAGTTTGGAACCATCCAGGTTGCAGGTGGTAATCTCGCTCAATCAAACGAACAACCGATTAATGACTTTGATGGCAACAATGATGGAATCGGTGACGCCTATGAATCGCTGAATTTTATAGACGGAACGACATCGCAAGGTGTCCTGATAGAGGCGGGCATCTTCGAAGGTGAATTTGTCAACGGCGGTTACAATACTGAAACATTAAATATTATTGATACGATAAATATCGATAATCTAAACCAGGCCGAGCTCGATGAAATATTCCTCGGAAAGACCTTTATCAGTGATTTGATGATTGTTGGCGACCTATCGAATCAAAATACGATCAATGCAGCGGGATTTCGCAACAATGTAATCTTTGATGGAGTGATTGATGGCGATGTTAATATTACCAATAGTGTAGGTGGAGATATTGTCTTCACAGCGGTAGCGGAGGATCCAGATAATCCTGGAGCTAATGATCGAGAAATCACGGCTGACATTACTCTAGAAGGACCACTAGAAGGCAGCCTTACATTCGGGAGTGAAAACGGATTTGATGCAGTCAATTACAGCGGCATTTTTAAAGCAGCTTCTGTCAACGGTCCTATCTGGGTCTATGACAATTTTTCCGGAAGTTTTACCACCGATCTCTCCGATGATAATGCCTTCACTCCTGATACTAATGAAGGTGCGCTGAGCGACATCAACGTTAGAGGGGACTATTCAGGGACGACCGAAGGAATTCTGGGAATTGGAGATATTTGGATTGGAGGTGACCTGACGACGACGGCAGGTTCTGGTAAAACTGCTTTCTTTACTTCCAGCGGAACGACAGGAGATACCTTTTTTGCCAATATAGGGACGCTTACGATTGAAGGCGATGTCGATCAGGAAGCTGCTAACGACAAGCTGCTTCACATTAATAATAATGGTAACTTCGGAGATATTAAAATTCTGGGTGGGGGGAATTTTGGTTCAATAGACAATACCGACTTTATCTCTGTGGGTGATATCGATGCCGATGGAAATTTAGGCAGCAGTTCAACGGGAAGCATCACAATTTTTGATGATGCCAGCGATGTCGAATTACTCGGCATTGCGATCAATTCCGGAACTCTGGGTGACTTAACGATCACAGGGCCTGGAATCTTCGATACCGATTTATTGATCTCCGGCTCGATAGGGGGAGAGGATGCAGTGGTAAGCGATATTTCAATCACAGGATTCCAAACCATCGAACAGGAAGCCGATATCGATGGATCCTCTGTAGGTAATGTTTCTTACATCACGATTGATCCTACTTCAAACAATAATACATTTATTGATTTAGATGCCTTCATTGATTCGAACGGTGCCGTGGGCAATGTTATCCTGGATGCCGGTTTAAGTAATAGTAACATTAATTTTAACTCCAGCATTGATTCCAATGGTGGCAATGATGATGTCGAATCAATTACCATCATTGGCGAGACGATTTCGTTTAGTAATGCCGGTGGAAATGTTATTCATGCAGACGAGATAGGATTAATAGAAATAACCGGCAATACTTCGATTAATGATGATATCAACGCAGCCAATTTCGCAGCCATTATAATTAACGGTTCGGTCGCTTTTGGCGACGGCACCGGAATTAAGTCATCCTCCAATTTGGACTCTTTGCTAATCTCCGGCAGCGCCATCTTTAATACAACAAGTGGCCCCAACATCCTCCTCGCCAATTCCGGGACACTGACCTTTGGCAGTGTTGACTTCGATACCAATGGGGGAGGAACAGCTATCCTTGCCGATGATGGCACGAGTAGTCCGGATGAGATTGGAAGTATTGTCATCAATGGAATGGTAGATGGTGAAGCTGGAGTAGTCGACATCCGGGCAAGCGCGATTGGCAATATCACAATTCGCGGGCCGTTAATTCAAGGGGAGCGGCTGGTTACTGATCTGCAAATACTTGCCGTCAATAATGGTGACGGATCAGCAGCTAATGCGGAAACCGTAGCACTTAACGGATCAAATCTCTCCGACTACACAATCGGCGATGTTAAAATTGAGAGCACGAACCCCATAGGTGTCAATAACACCTTTTTATTTGATGGCACTACGTTCATACAGGCTCTGGGATCAATCGGCAATATCTCTTTGACGGCAGGGGGAAGCCCTGCCGTGCAGTCCGGTCTCTTCGCCGGTGGCTCCGAGCTCAACATCATGGCGGGAAGCGGTAATGCCGGGAACACCGACGATGCGGGTGTCGATTTCGATGGTGATGGAACGATTGGGACAACCCCACACGATAGCAGTATTACTGCCGCGGATGAAAACGACGCTAACTATAGCGGGGGTAAAGTTTCCATTGGCAATGTCGATGTCATTGCTAGCAGAGTATCGGGCACCAATTTGGACAGCCTCCTTGACGGGAGTAATCTGTTGATTCTCAGTGGAGTAGAATCACCCTCTGGTAATACTGCTTTTGACGGGGCTGTTGATGCGGCAAGTGCTAACGATCCAGCGACAAGCACACAACCCATCGATTCCAGTCTCAACGGTACCATCGGGGACGTACGAGTCTCGAATAACAGTCAACAGCTGACGCCGACAGCAGGAACTACGACTTTCACGATGACAGATGCTACTGGCAGTAAAGTCGGCGGAATTTTCGCTAATGACGGCTTCGGCACGATACAGGGATTAAACCAGGGTACAGATTTAGATGCCAGTGGAGACGGAATTATCCTGGGTGACGATACTGTTACCGGTAATATCGGTAATCCTGCTGATGATGAGGTCATCGTTGTTTTCGTCTAGGCGTTAAGTGGATAAGGTATAAGCTCTAAGCTGTAAGCGATAAGAGGATGCATGATCCAAGATGCAGAATACTTATTAGAGGGACGTGCTCCCTCGCGTCCGAAAAAGTTTTTTTAATCAAAACCACAATATTACACATCTTAGCTATTAATTGGAATATGATAAAGAGGACGAGGGTGAATTGGAGCTGCCACTTTTAAATACTCTATAAAATAATTAGTTTAATCAGTGTTATTCGCGGTTACATAAACATAGGGAAGAGAGAAACCAAGCGATGCGAGGATTCGAGCAAACTTTATTGCAACTTGAGGTATTGGAAAGACGACAGTTGCTGGCTACAATAAGTGGGGGTGGCGAAGAAGTCGGCTTAGACATAGCCTTTCAAGGTAATATTTATGACCAGGTGTTGATGACCGGTCAAAGTGTGACGGTCGAATCAGATACAGATCAAATTGTACGCACCTCATTCCTCGATGGAAACGGTGATATCGTGCAAGCGGAGTTTTTTGGAGCCGGAACATTAAATATTTTTTTAATAGACTTTATTCCTCCGGCGGATGCCGAGAAATATAATCAGCCCGGTATTGAATATGTAACCGGACAAGCCAGTTTCACCATCGAAGGGAGCGATGAGACAACTAACTTCTCTCTCCACACGGTGGGTCTAGTAACATCACCGGTCTGGGATTCACTTGCAGTGGAAGGAGTGGAATACGACGGTGTAGCAGATGCGGCGAGACTCACGATTGTTGCTGATACCACCACTTCGGAGGGTTCCGCATTTGGTGGTATAAGGATGGGTAACAGTTTGCTCAGCGGCAACCTGGGGCTTGTTGGAATTTCAGCCCCCAATGTTCATGTAAAGACTACTGTCGTTATTGGAGATATTAACGCAAGAGATACAGGCGTCCCCATATTGAGATTTGGCAACGATTCCCAATTCGATACTTTAGTCGTTGCCGGTGGGGATTTAGCTCAAACTAATACTCTTGCGGTTACTGGCGATAATTTTGATAAGGCAAGTTTTATTAACGGAACGACATCTCAGGGTGAATTTATCCCCGCTAAATTATTCATGGGTGAGTGGACTGGAGCTTTTTCTCCTTTAGTAACAGTCCTTGATGATTCTACGGTTGATCCCATTGATATAACGGGCCTGATTCAGCCTGAACTCGATGCCATCTTTCTGGGACGTGATTTTGTCAATGACATCATCATTGAGGGCGATCTATCGCTTCAAAACAGCATCAATGTGGCCGAATTCCGTGGTAATGTAACCTTTGATGGGGAAATAATTGGGCCCATTTATGTGAACAATGGCATTGGTGGAGATCTTATATTTAAGGGAGTTTCAACAGATAGCGATAATCCAGGCGCGGGCGATCGGGATATCACCTCAGACATTACGCTTGGGCGTTCCCTTATGGGACAGCTTATTTTTGGAGCAGAAGAAAATGTCGATATAGTCAATTACCGTGGCACTTTTACCGCACCATCTGTCGATGCTGCCATATGGATATATGGTAATTTTTCCGGTGAATTAACAACAGATCTGGATAATGATGGTGCTTACGATACTGGTGAAGGCTCTCTGAATGAGATCAATGTTTTGAGAAATTATTCAGGAAGTGCCGTGGGAATCCTTGGCATCGGTGATGTTTGGATCGGAGGTGACCTGACGACTACAGCGGATGGTGGAGCGACAGCCTTCTTAACTGATAGTGGAACTGACGGCGAAGCTTTGTTTGCCAGCATGGGTACTCTTATTGTCGAAGGAGATGTCGATCAGGGTAATGCAAGTGACCAGCTCATTTACGTGAAGGGAAATGGGAGCTTCGGCGACATATTTATAATGGGTGAAGGATCTCTCGGCGAAACCGACAACACTGATTTCCTCACAATCGGAGAAATCAGTACCAAAGGCGCGATAGATGGCGATACTATGGGCAGCATAACCATTGTTGAAGATAGAAGTGACCTTGAATTACTCGGCGTTAATATAAACTCCGGCACCCTAGGGAACATTACAATTACGGGTCCGGGCACAGCCGACACCAATCTGTTGATAACAGGTGCTATTGGGGGCTCTGAAGCAGCAGTAGGCGAAATTACAATCACAAGATTTCAGACGATTGATCAGAATGCCAATATCTCTGCTTCAGCGGTGGGGAATGTCTCCTATACCACGAATTCCCCCAATTCGACAGACAATACGCTGATCGATCTCGATGCCTTCATCGATTCGAGTGGTGACATCGGCACGATCGATATCGTGGGCGAAACGGTCAATTTAGGTCAAATTAACGCCGTTAATGTAGGAGATATTACCATTACCGGGATGACCAACATCAGCGATGAGATCACAGCGAGTACCTTTGGAGCGGTAATAATTAAGGGTGATCTTACTTTTAGTAGTGGCGGAGCGCTGATATCAACTAACAGATTAGAGTCTTTGGAAGTTACCGGTGATGCCACGTTTGATAAAGTCGGGATTCAGGTTGCCGATTCCGGAGTTATGACCTTTCGCGGTGATGTGACTTTTGGCCAAATTGGTCCGTCTATTGTTGCTGATGATGGCACGAGTGAAACGGATGTTATTGAAGGAATCGTTATCGAAGGTAAAGTTGCCGGCTCTTTCAATGTTGATATCATTGCCAGTGCTATAGGTGACATCTCTATCTCCAGTAATCTTGTAGATGGAGAGGTTCTCGTAGATCATCTGGGTATTGCAGCGATAAATAACGGGGGTTTGGGTATTAACGCTGAAACTGTCGCCGTTGATGGCTCAAACCTGTCTGAATATACTATTGGAAATGTTACGATTACGATTACCAATACCTTTGGCGTACCTAATACTGCGTTATTTGATGGAGTCTCCTCATTTCAGGCCTTGGGTGGTATTGACAATATCACATTGAGTAGCGGCGGCAGCACGTCGGTACAGTCAGCTCTATTTGCAGACAGTAATGCTAAATTAAACTTTGTAGTGGGAAATGGCAGGTTCGGTAAAACTTCAGATGCGGGAATTGATTTTGATGGTAATGGAGCAGTTGGAATCGTTAGTAACGATACCAATATTACTGTTGCAGATGAATTTTCTGCCAACTTTACTGGCGGGTCCGTCTCCATAGGTGATGTCACCATTAGCGCAGCATTTAAAGCCTCTAATAATATTGATACGGTTGATGACGCTACCCAGTTGCTGATCCTCAGCGCTGTAGAGTCACCGCCCGGCGATCGCGCCTTTGATGGTGTTGTCGATAGTGCTAGCCCTAACGATCCAGCCTCAAGTGTACAACCGGTCGATGCTAATTTGAGCGGGACCATCGGAGACATCCTCTTAGCTAACTTGAGTCAGCAGCTGACTTTTGCAACTACCAGTACTCCTGTTACCTTGGAGGGGATTGCCAATTCAGGAGGCATCTTTGCGAATAGTTCTATTGGAACGGTTCAGGGAGTCGATCATGGCACCAATCTTGATCAAGCCGGTGAAGGCATACTCATTGGAAACGATAATACGGAGGCCGCAAGCGAGCTCGGCGCAGACGAGGTTATTGTCATGATTGTATGAAACAGCAGTTTTTGGTATAAGCGGATAAACCATAAGATTAAGGTGGAACGGGATACCTGCCAGCCATAGCTCTATGGAGTAGAGCGACGGTTGGTCCCTACCGCGTTTAAAATAAGTAATTAAAAAGAAACGTGCTGAGAACAACCTTCGTTCCGCGGTGGCGGGACTACGGCGCGTCAGGACTTCGATGAGCTCAGCCGAATCGCAGCTCGCTCCACCTTAACAACTTTAACGACAACAATATAAATGATTAATTACAATAAAGGTGGAACGCGGTGTCCCTACCGCGTTAATATTAGTAATAAAAAGAAGCGTGCTGGGGAACCAGCCGTCGCCAAGGCTATGGCGGTCAGGCAGCCCGCTCCACCTAAATAGTTTAAACAAGAATAAATTAATTGATTAGTGCGATATGGGTGGAACGCGCTGTCCCTAGCGCGTTTTTATAAGTTAAAATTAATTAGAGATGTTCTGATAAATCATACCCTTACGATTCAATTGACCAAGGCCATATTTCTGGTCGGCTACATAATCCTTTTACCACTGGATTCTGCCGAATATAAATACTTTTTTCGCTTAGCTCTTTGTCATTTCGAATACGGTGATCAAAATAGTTATCCTGCCATTTTATACAATTTTTACGATGATGATATTTTTTCCACATACCTATCACTTCGCTCATACGTTTCTCCGGATTAAAAGACAATAACGCATGAAGGTGATCAGGCATTAATACGAAAAGTCGACAATGCCAAATGCCCTTTTTCTGATAATGAATAACGGATTCGATTACTTGGCTTCCTAGAGAAGTATCAGTTAAAGGAATCTTATTCTCCCTATGGCACCGGATGCGAATATGGAAGACAGAACCAGATTTAACCCACGATGGAGTCTCATGATAAAGGCGTTTGGGATACCGTTTCACTCTATACAGTGAAAGCGGTATGGGTAGGTACAAATTAAGTTAATTTTTATTTAATGCTGAAAAGAAGCGTGCTGGTGAACCAGCCGTCGCCAAGGCTATGGCGGTCAGGACTTCGGTGAGCTCAGCCGAATCGCAGCTCGCTCCACCTTAACAACTTTAACGACAACAATATAAATGATTAATTACAATAAAGGTGGAACGCGGTGTCCCTACCGCGTTATTCGTGTAATCAATATAGAAGAAGCGTGCTGGGACAGCCCGCTCCACCTAAACAACTTTAAATAAAATGATATAATTGAATAATACAATCATGGTTAAATTGAGTAATAAAAAGGAAGTGTGCTCAGACAGCACGCTCTACCGGGATCGTTAGGGGTTAAGAAATTACCAGCAGTATCTAATTATCATAATAAAAATTGCGTACTCGACAGAGCACCTCATTCCAGTCTATTATTTACTAGAATCTGTGCTTCTTGTACCTCTTGTGGCTATTTAATTATTTAGCTCTATTTTGATATGTATCATGGTAGCTATGCTTTATTGACGAAAGCCGGCAAATCGTTCATAATAAGGTAAAAGTAAAATTAACGTTATGGCTAATCGTAATTCTCATTTTATTCGAAACGGTAAACCTTCACTACAGTTGGAAAAACTGGAAAGCCGGCAATTGCTTGCGACGATTGTTTCCGGTGAAGGTGAAGAGATCGGCTCGGATATTCCCTTTCAAGACAATATCTATGACCAAATACTGATGACCGGCATATCGGTCACTGTCGAGGCCGACCCGGGACAAATTGTCCGCGTATCTTATCAGGATTTGGATTTTGATATACTCCAGACGGAATTTTCCGGTGCTGGGCAGTTGAGTATCTCCCTCACAGACTTTACCGGCCCGGCGGATCCTACGAATATCAATCAACCTGGTGTCCAATACGTTACCGGAACTGCCAACTTCACCATCCAGAATAGCGATGCGAGTAGCAACTTTTCGCTCCATACGGTGGGCCCGGTTACCTCCCCGATTTGGGACACCCTGGTCATTGAAGGAGTTACATATGATGGCATCGCGGATGCGCAACGTTTAACGATCATTGCCAATCCTCTAGATCCGGGGGGCAGTGTGTTTGGCGGCATTCGCATGGCCAATTCCCTTTTATCGGGTAATACCGGAACCGTTGGTATTAGCGCTTCCGATATTCGTGTTCAGGATGTGGTGATCATCGGTGATCTTGAAGCCTCGGACACGGGATTACCCACCCTGAAATTTAGTAACGATTCCCAGTTTGGCACCTTGCAGGTCGCCGGCGGAGACCTCCTACAACCCAATAATATTAGAATTTTTGGCGGTGTAAATTCCGGTGTAGATTCCACTAACTTCACTGCGGGCACGGATTCTCAAGGTAACCTATTACCTGCACAGACGGATAGCTCGCCGGGTTGGATCGACGGGACACCCGTTGCCTCAAGCATTGACGATAGGGTAGACCCTATCGACATCACGGGACTGACTCAGGCTGAACTCGATTCAATTTTCCAGGGGCGCACCTTTACCAATGACATCATCATTGAAGGTGATTTTCTCCTGGAAAATACTATCCAAGCCAATGAATTTCTCGGGAGCCTGACTTTCAGGGAGACAGGGGACAGTACTGGTATTTTTCAAGGTACAGTCAATATTACTAATGGCATTGTCGGCGATTTAATTTTTCAAGGCGCTGTCTCAGAGTCTGGAAATCCCGGAGCCAATGATATAACGGTTTCCTCAAATATATCCTTAGGTGACGCCCTGGGGGGAGATCTCACCTTCGGTGCTGCGAGTGGGGTGGATGCCGTAAACTACAGCGGTAATTTTTCCGCAACTTCAACCGGTAATATTTGGGTCTATGGCGACTTCTCCGGTGAATTCTCGACCGATGCACTCTTATCGAATGATTTTTTCAATGAAGGTGAAGGCGCTCTTGGCAATCTCAATGTCACGGGTAATTATTCAGGAAGTACCGTGGGAATTCTCGGCATCGGTGACATCTCGATCGGAGGGAACCTCACCACCACGAATTCCACCGGAGCAACTGCTTTTTACACTTCCAGTGGCGGGCCCGGAGACGCTTTTCTCGCTAACATCGGTACCCTGACCGTGAATGGTGACGTCGACCAGGGGGATAATGCCGATAAGCTCATTGATATAAACCAAAATGGAAACTTCGGTAATATCAGAATCATAGGAGGCGGCGCACTCGGCGATACTTCGGGTAATTTCCTTACCATAGGGGATATTGATACTGGAGGTACCCTGGGTGGCAGTGACACGACTGGCACACTCACCATCACTGAAAAATCAAGTGATGTCGAACTCCTGGGGATTAATATAAATGCGGGGACCTTGGGAACTGTCAACATTACGGGACCAGGAACAGCTGACACCGACTTAAGAATCACTGGGCCTATCGGCGGCAATAATGCAATTGTCAATGACATTACGGTCAGCGCATTTCAGACGATCGAACAGAACTCCATTATTATTGGATCTTCTGTCGGTAATGTCTCCTATACCACAAACACGCCTACCTCGACAGATAACACGCTTATCGACCTGAATAGCTTTATCGATTCAGGTAGTGACGTAGTGACGTTGGGACTGTTGAACTGAATGCAGGTGTGAGCGACAGCGTGGTGGATGTCGACGCAGCGTTTATCGACGCTGACAGCGGTGACGGAGATACGGGCTCGATACAAATTACCGGTGCCACGGTTGACCTGAATAATGGTGGAGGTACTGTTTTTAATGCCAACAATGCCGGACCTATTAATATCACTGGGACGACGGCAATTAACGGTAATTTCAATGCTGCAACATTCAGTTCCATCAGGATAGATGGGGCGACCACATTTGGAAATGGAGTGGGATTTCGATCCACGGTGAATCTGGATTCATTAGAAATTACCGGTGCCACGGTCTTCAATACAACCAGTGGAAATCCTAATATCAAAGTGGCCGATTCGGGTACCCTCACCTTTGGCGACAGTGTCGATTTTGACCCTCTTCTTATAAATGCGGGTGCGGGTCCGGCTATTCTCGCTGACGATGGAACAAGCGAGCTGGATATCATCGGAGGAATCGTTATCAATGGTTCGGTTCTCGGCAATCCCAATGGACAAGTGGACATCCAGGCCAGTGCAATAGGCGATTTTACCATCTCGGGGCCACTTTCAGTTAGTGGGGATGCTTTGATTGATGATTTGAATGTTTTTGTCGCACCTAACCTCGGAGTGGGCGCTGCTGAAGAAACCGTCGAAAAGAATGGCAGCAATCTGGGTGATTATTCAATTGGCAATATTAACATTTCCACGTCCCAAGGTTTCGGTATCTTAAACACGGCTTTATTTGGCAGTGATAACAGCTTTATTGCCCTGGGCGCAATCGGTGACATCACGCTTATGGGTGGGGGTAGCCAATCGTTACAGACACGTCTTTTATTTGCTAGTGATGATCAACTCTTGTTCTATGTGGGTGATACTTCGGGTGATCCCTCGAACGCGCCGACTATTGATTTTGACGGAATCGTCTCAACGATAGAAAACTATTCCGACATAACGGGCGGCACCGTAAGCGTCGGTGATGTTTTTATCCAGGGAGCTAACATAACAGGCGAGCTCAATACTATAGATTTAGCTAGAGGTTCTGGTACCGATGCTGATGGTTATGTTGGATTGAATATATTAGTGGGTGTCAACGGAAATATTGCTACTTTAGCTAATGCCGTCGATGATGATGGTGGGAATTCTGATCTGGCTGATGCGGACGAATTGTTAGTCCGAAATGACCCTGATCTTGCGGGGACGATTGGGGATGTTATAATTGGCAATAACGCGATCCAACTGGACACTGCCGCAATAGCCGCCGTAAACAGTGCTCCTTTAACCATTGATATGGCTGGTAACGCCCATGCTGCAATCGTAGCTGCGACCGATATTGGTACGGTTAACGGCGTCGTGGGAAATGGTCTCGATGCCTCAAAAGAGGGAGTGTTGGTCGGTGAAAACGGTGCTGCAGATACAGAACTGGAACCCGGTGAAGTGCTGGTTTATATCGTTTGATTGCTGATCTCGTCCCGCAGCCGCGGGATTCGAAATGACAAAGGAATGAACAGGCAGCGAGTTCTAAATATTTCTTTATTGCTAATACTTCTATTTTCATTGCACCTGTCGGCCATAGCTCAACGAGCGAAGGCTGGAGGGAGGCCTATCAGCCGACCGAGGTTACCGTGTCTCGTGGCTGCGGGACCACATCTTCCATTCAAGGGGGATGACTCTTGCGTAATCACAGTCCCTGGATGCTAAACTTCACTCAGTAGAACGATTGCCGATCTACATTATACAGAAAATTACTCATGTTACTTCGCGGCCACGATCAGTCATCGTCCCGCCGTTTACCACGCCGAAGTTTCAGGGCTGAATGCAGCCGAACCGCTCATCGAAGTCCACGCTGCTTTATCTAACCTGTATCATGGATTGTGCATCTGCTTGACCTTCTTAACCACTCTATAGAATAAATTAGTGTTATCCGTGATAATACAATACATAAAATAAGTCAGTGCCATCCGCGTAATCCGCGGTATATAAAAAAGCGTGAATAAGAACCAAAATTCTGACGAAAAATCATTGACCATCGAGCAGGTGTTTGCGCTTGCGCTTAAGCATCACCGGTCCGGCCGTTTATCCCAGGCTGAAACCTGTTATAAAAAGATTTTAGCAATAAAACCCGATCATGCCGACGCATTGCAGCATTGGGGTGTCATTGCTTACCAGACGGGTAATTACGATAGTGCGATTGACTTAATAAAACGCTCACTGGTCCTGAAACCGGAAAGCGCTCAAGCCGTTAACAGCCTGGGCGGCGCACTGAGGGCTAAAGGAAAAACAGAAGATGCTATATTATGTTTTCGTCAAGCCCTCACCCTCAAACAGGATTACCTCGAGGCACACAATAATCTCGGAAATGCCCCCTACGCCCAGGGGAACTTTGTTGAAGCTGTCGCCAGTTACCAGCAGATGCTTGCCCTTAAGCCTGATAATGCAGAGGCGCATAACAAGCTGGGTATAGCCTATCATGCTCAAGGAAAGCTTGAGGATGCCATTCAATGTTATAAACGTGCAATTTCCCTTGTGCCCAATTTTGCGCAGGCCAGTAATAACATAGCCTGTGCGCTTTGTGAGCGGGGTGAGCTTGAGGAGGCGGTGACCAGCTTAAAGCGCGCACTCAAGGTTAAGCCTGACTATGCTGAGTCTTACTGCAATTTAGGCAATGCGCTTAAACAACAGGGAAAGCTTGAGGAGGCAATCGCTAGTTACCGGCGTACCCTGGCCCTCAAGCCAGACTATGCCAATGCTTACTCTAATCTCCTGCTGACACTTCATTACAGTACGGAATACGACAGTAAATCCATATTTGAAGAACACCTCGCCTGGGCTAAGAAATTTAGGTTGGATTCCGAAAATAATCCTGATTTTACGAATAACAAAGAGCCCGAAAAACGTCTGAGAATCGGATACCTCTCTCCGGATTTCAGAAGCCACTCCATAGCTTATTTTCTCGAGCCCATTTTCGCTCATCACGATAGAGAGCGTTTTGAGATATTTTGCTATTCCGCAGTTATGAGACCCGATGAGACGACGAACCGATTAAAGGCCATGTCGCATCACTGGAAATCGGTGTTAGGGCTATCCATCAATCAAATTATTTCTCAAATCAGAAATGATGAGATTGATATACTGATTGATCTCGTTGGCCATACCGGTAAGAACTACCTTTTGGTCTTTGCCCAAAAACCGGCTCCAGTGCAAGTAAGCTATCTTGGCTACCCTGATACCACAGGATTATCCGCTATGGATTACCGACTGACAGATAACTATGCTGATCCACCAGGTAAAACAGAAAAATGGTATACGGAGCAACTTATCCGTCTCGAGCCCACCGCCTGGAATTATCGTCCTTTTGGTTCCCCTCCTCCGCTATCGGATCTACCTGCTCGAAATAAAGGGTTCATCACTTTCGGTTCCTTTAATACCTTCCCTAAGCTTAATGAAAAGGTCTACCTTCTTTGGGGAAAAATCTTAATACAGGTAGCCGATTCGCAGCTCGTGCTTAAAACTAAAAGCCTGGGAGACGCCGGTGTGCGCAAGCGCGTATGCGAATGCTTTAAGTCGATTGGAATAAGCCAGGAGCGGATTACATTGATGTCCTATGAACCCTCCTACAATCGCCATTTGGAGCATTATCAAGAGATAGACATTGCACTCGATCCCTTTCCCTATCACGGGACAACGACAACCTGCGAAGCACTTTATATGGGTGTGCCGGTCATTACCCTGGAGGGGGAAGCTCATCGATCTCGCGTGGGAGTGAGTCTTTTAAGTCAGGTAGAGCTGCAACATTTAATTGCGAAAAATGAAGAGGATTATGTCACGATTGCCTGTTCCCTGGCATCAGACTTGGGGGCGCTGGCGGATCTGCGAAAAACCCTTCGATCGCGCATGGAGAAAAGCCCTTTGATGGACGAGGTAGGTTTTACAAAAGGTCTCGAGAGCGCCTACCGGGAAATGTGGATAAAGTGGACAAGTAGTTAATCCATAAATGGTTAACACGAGGTGGAGCGGGCTGTCCCCAGCACGCTTCTTCCTTCTAATAAATGTTTATCGTTAAAAGCGCTGTCCCGAGCGCGTTTATTTATAAATAAATATATTAAGAAGCGCGCTGGGGACCAACCGTCGCCAAGGCTATGGCGGGCGGGCAGCACGTTTATTTATAAATAAATATTTTAAGAAGCGTGCTAGGGACAGCCCGCTCCACCGCTATTCTTCTAGCATTCACCTTACCCTACCGTCGCACCGGGTGGTGGAAATCTTCAAGCATGGCCCAGCTGTAGAGGAGTGTGCCATGAATAGGATGATTCTTTTTAAAGCGGACGAATGCCTGAAAGGAGCGGTGATCCCCGGACTGGGGAAGAGGGAGATTACGGAACTGGCTGTTTTCCCAGAGATATTTTTGATAATGCCACTCAATCGAGGATTGAAAGAGTAGATAATTGATAAAGATAAAGGGTAGAAAGCGATAAAATCCTTTGATTTGAGGGGAATTCAGCCTTCTATTTTTACGTAAGTCATTCCAGGCGTGGTAGATAACAGTTTTTAGGCTAAAGCAGCGCGTCGCTGGCGAGTCCTGGTTGAAAAAGATCGCGGTGTTACCATTTTTCCAGAAATAAGCCAGCATATTAGCGAGCGTGGTGCGGCCATGATTGTGTAAGGCAACGAGGGTCGGTTCATAATGCAAGTGGTAGTTGGCTTGCACCAGTTTTTGCGTCAGGTCGATGTCTTCGCCATTGGGCAGGTGGGGGTTAAAGCCGCCTACTTTATTGTAAGCCTCGGCGCGGATGGCAATCGCCGCGCTGTAGAGCCAGGGCCTGGGCCCCGGTCGGCTACCCTGTTGCGCCCAGAAATTTGACAGGTTAGTAAGACGATCGCAGAAATTGTTTATCACACCCGGAAGCCGCGCACCTATCGCGTCAGGAACTTTTTCTCGGTTGGCGTCTACGGGGTTAATGATGACGTGCAAGCGCTTAAAATAATCGGGGGCGAGTTCCATGTCGTCATCAACGAAGATAAACCAATCACCTGCAGCCCGGTCCGAACCGATAAGCCGTGTCTTCGGCGGCAGCTCATTTTTCTCAAGCGGAATGGCAATTATCGGCAGTTCCGCGTACTTGTCGGCAACTTCCTCTGCTTTCACTCCGACGAGGAGGATTTCCCAGGACGGGGGAAAGTAATTCTGTTCTACCAGAGAACGCAGTGTAATTCCCGCCCGATCGGGCCTCCCCATGGGTATGATGACCGACCAATTCATTTTAGAGAATCACGACCGCGGATGACACGGATGGGGACTGATATTGACCGCGGATGAGGATCAATTTTGACCGCGGATGACGCGGATGGGAACTGATATTGACCGCGGATGTCGCGGATGGGCACTGATATTGACCGCGGGTGGGCACTGATATTGATTGTGAATGGCGCGTTTTGGGATTGATTGACTGCGAAGGAATACGAATTTTTAGCACGCGTATTTATAGATTAATAGGTACTTCTATAGCAAATCTTCTCATTTATGGGAAGTGGTCATTCTACGATCGAATTCTGTCCCGCTATTGTTTCACGTGGAACACAAAATATTCTTACAACTATCTTGAAGAGCTACAGCTGTTGCACCACACGTGTTGCATAGATCTAGTAAATTATGTGTTTTAGAAAACCTTCATCATGGTCCCTCCAGTTATTTACTATAATTTCAAGGTGGAACGCGCTGTCCCCAGCGGGTTTTATTGAGTCGTAATTGAAGAAGCGCGCTAGGGACAGCCCGCTCCACCTATGAGTGCAAGATTTATGATTCTTTATTGATTAAAATTAGCTGGGAAGAAAACAACCTATTCCAGTCTAAAATGACGTTATTTTATCCATCATAAACTAGGTGTCCATTCCCAGTTAATCTTGCTATCAAATAGAGAGTGGGCTAGCTAGAGCATATCCGGCAATCATGAATATTTTAATTTCCAAACCGGATTCACTGGGCGACCAGTTGATCACTGCTGGTTACGTACAACAATTCCTGGAAGCATTTCCTGAATCACGCATCATCTGGCATGTCCGCTCAGGTATGGAAGTCGTGGCCGATCTTTTACCTGAGGCGAGCTGCTTTAAGCTTAATCTTCAGGATGATCCCGTCGTGGAAGCGCGGCGGTTGAGTCTCCTGCCACCGGGACATATCCATTTTCTCTCCTATCCTCTTCATCCACTCAATGACTGGACTGAAGATACTACCGATCGCGTCCTCTGGTGGAAGACCCTGATCGAAGCCCTTTCATGGGATATCGCGATTTCACCGATGGTGAACCGCAGCTGGTTAAGCGACTTGACAGTCGCTTTAAGCGGGGCCCCAAAGCGCATCGGCTTCAAAAAGAATGAAACTTATCAGCTGTTTACCGGCCATGTTGCGCAAATGCTCGAGCTTGAGGAACCCTTCTTTACGGATGAAATTTCCTCGTCGCTTGAAGAATCGGAATATACACAGATGGAGCGCTTGTTTGCTCTTCTCATGAAAGAAAAAGGTGACCTGTTACCGGACATCAATCTCGATGTAAAGACAGCGGCAGATACTGACGATGAAAAAGTGGCCCTTATCGCACCCGGAGTGGGGGAGAATATCAAACGTGCGTGGCCGCTCGAAAATTTTCTTCAGTTGGGGGAGGTGCTAAGAGGGAAGGGCTTTCGGCTGGTGTGGATTGAAGGGCCGGATGATGGGCCCACATTTAAAGATTTCCCTGAAAAGTTTAAAGCTGAACACCAGACTTTATCAGCTCAGAATTTAACAACCTTGAGCGACTTGATTAAGAATGCTTCACTCGTCGTTTGTAATGATACCGCTTACGCGCACTTGTCGGCTGCATTAAACCGGCCAACGGTTGCCATATATGGTGCTGGACAAGAGACGCGTTTCTTCCCGCAGCGGGGCAGAGTCAAAGTAGTACACAGCGCCATTCCCTGTCGGGGCTGCCAATGGTTCTGCCAATTTGATTATCGCGCCTGTGTTAAGGATATCCCGCTTCAATCCGTTACTGCGGCGGTGGAAGCGGTTATAGATAAATCGAATTTCACTCCCCTGCAGGTTGAAGTCTCTCCACCCCTTGATGAAAAAGTGGAGATATCCGAGAAGCTGAGGAAGAAAATGCAGCAGAATACCGTTATCGGATCCTGGGAGAGTTGGAGTCGACTCCAGGTTTTGCACGAGGCGGCCTATCGCCTGCAAAATTGCTTAATCGAACGCGATGAGTTGAGAGGAAAGATTAAAGAGCTGGAGAAAAAGTGAGCGTCTTTTGATTATGAAAGAGGTGGAACGTGCTGTCCCCAGCGCGTTTAATAATTGTAAGAAGAAGCGCGCTGGGGAACAGCCGTCGCCAAGGCTATGGCCGTCAAGCAGCCCGCTCCACCATTTTACAAAGAAAAATGTTCACCCCCCGCTGACGGCAGGGAGGAAATGTACTTCGCTATCGGGGTCCACCTGTTGGCGCAGGCCAGTGGCTATAATTTCACTGTTCACCGCCACGGCAAAATTGGGGCGGATGCGATCATTTTCGCAAAGTCGGTTCTTGGTTCCCGGATACTTCTTATCCAGGTTATCAATAACTTCACGTACAGTCTTACCCTCCACCATGACCACGGAAGTTCCGTTGGTCAGCTTCTGCATGAGGGGAGGTATCGAAACCCTCGGCACAAACTAAGATCCCGCTACTGCTTCCAGCGGTTCGGCTTCCCGCTTTGCGGCAAGAGCGGCTATGATCCGGTCGGGCCGCATCGGTAATTCGCGGAAGCGAACGCCGAGCGCATTGTATATTGCATTGGTAATAGCGGCAGGAGGGGGTGCGATATTAGCTTCACCCACACCGCGCACCCCATAGGGATGACTCGGATTGGGAACCTCCACAATGATAGTTTCTATCATCGGTATATCCAGAGCGGTAGGAATACGGTAATCCAGAAAAGTCGAATTTTCCATTTTACCGTCTGCATTGTAGAAGTACTCTTCATTCAATGCCCATCCTATACCCTGAACTGAGCCTCCTTGCATCTGGCCCTCCACGTAACTGGGATGTATGGCTTTACCGGCGTCCTGGATAGCGGTGAAACGAAGTATTGTCACTTTGCCAGTCTCGGGATCAACCTCTACATCGACTATGTTCGTCGCGAATGAACCACCGATATTAAAACCCAGATTGACCGAGCCCTTACCAATAACGGGACTGTCATCGGCACTGGCTATTTTTGCCAATTCCTTAAAAGTCAGTTGCTTTGACGAGTCCTTCTTATTCTTAAAAACTTCATCTGCAAATTCCACGTCATCAGCTTTTAGTTCCCAGTGATTGGCGGCGCGTTCTATCATTTGTTCTTTAACATCTTGAGCGGCATTATAGGCTGCATAACCCGTAGCATAGGTCGTGCGGCTGCCACCGGTGACATCATTATAGCCGATTTCACCCGTGTCTCCGACCCGGGGATTAACATCTTCAACGGGCAATGCGAGCACTTCAGCGAATTGCATGGCGATCGAGGTGCGGCTGCCCCCGATATCCGTCGAACCTTCCATCAGGTTGACGGTACCATCTTCATTAACACTGGCTGTTACACAGGATTTAAATCCGATATTAAACCAGTATCCGGTGGCTACTCCACGGCCCCGGTAAGGTCCTTCCAAGGGTGTATTATAATGGTCAGAGGCCTTTCCCGCTTCCATCGTTTCAACACAGCCTATCCGTGGGTAAACGAGATCATCGACGCGGCGCGTTCCCTCTTTTGCGGCATTCAAAAGACGAATTTCAAAGGCATCCATGCCCAATTTTTCGGCAATTTCATCGAGCATCGTTTCGATCGCAAAGGCTACCTGAGTCGAACCAGGCGCCCGGTAAGGGGCTGATTTTGGCTTATTAACGACGACATCATAGCCATTTACTATCGCGTTAGGAATCTCATAGCAGGCAAATACGCACATACACCCACAAAACATGGGTGAACCCGGGTAGGCACCTGCCTCGAAAGCGAGGTAGCAATCACCGGCAACTAATTTACCGGATTTATCCGCGCCTAATTTCAAGCGGACATAGGAACCCGGCGTGGGGCCAGTACCCTCAAAAACGCCTGCACGGGTCATCAGCAATTTTACCGGATGGCCGGTTTTACGAGAGAGTAGGGCTGCGACCGGTTCTAAATAAATTGGAATTTTACCACCAAACCCACCGCCGATTTCTGTAGGGACCACTTTTACTTTGGAAATGGGATGGTCAAGGACAGCCGCTGCTTGCTTTTGCACGACAAAGGCACCTTGAGTGCTGGTCCAAATTGTGAGTTGTCCATCGGGATTCCACACCGCTGTTCCGTTGTGGGGTTCGATGTAACCCTGGTGAACAGTGGCTGTGTGGAATTCATGCTCGATTACAATATCGGCATCTTTAAAACCTTTCTCCGGGTCACCAAGCTTGTGCTGGAGGTGCGCGGCAATATTGCTTTTTTTATCTGTCTGCTCGCCTAACTCATCTGTTGTAAGGGTGTCGTGAAGTAAAGGAGCATCGTCCTTCATCGCATCGAGAACCGTGACGACGGGTGGCAATACCTCGTATTCAACTTCGATCAGTGAGAGTGCTTCGTCAGCAATTTGCTGGTTATTCGCGGCTACACCGACAACGGCATGTCCTCGGTAAAGTACCTTATCGCTGGCTAGGATATTATCACGTATATACTTCAAACGTGTCATCCCCTCACCCAAATCGATCATGTCGTCTTCATTGGTTTTGGGCAGATCATCGGATGTAACGACCGCTCGTACCCCCTCCAGGGCTTCAGCCTTGCTCGTATCAATAGATTTTATTCGCGCGTGGGCATGAGGACTTCGAAGGACCTGCCCATGCAGCATGCCGGAAAGACGGACATCGGCCCCATAGATAGCCTTGCCGATGACTTTTTCTGTACCATCGTGGCGGATGGGGCGCGTACCGATTATTTTATATTTACCATTTCCTGAGTTGTTTGACATCAGCTTATTCTCCTTATTCAAGTTTTTTTTCAGGCACTTTTACTCATGACCGCACTGGCATCTTGAACCGCGCGGATTATCTTATCATATCCTGTGCATCGACATAGATTGCCGGCTAGCCAATGGCGGATTTCATGTTCGGTCGGATTTGGGTTTTGATCGAGCAATGCTTTAGCGGCAACGAGAAATCCGGGAGTGCAGATCCCGCATTGTAGACTCGCGTTTTCGAGAAACTTTTGTTGCAGGGGATGCAAACCATCTACCGTGGCCAGACCCTCAACCGTAGTTATTTCTTTCCCCTGAATTTCAACGGCCAATACAAGGCAGGAATCAACGAGGATGCCATTCATGATTACACTACAGGCTCCGCAGTTTCCGTCGTTGCAGCCTTCCTTACTCCCGGTAAAACCGAGGTCCTCGCGCAGTACTTCGAGTAAGCTTTGCCGCGGTTCGCAGAGAAATTCAATATTCTCGCCATTTATCTTAGATTGAATGTGAATTTTATTCATCAGATTAGACTTTCGATTGAGTGAAGTTTTATTTTCAAAGGATTGTTTAATACCCAAATTGAGTTAGTTATAAATCTTTATAAGGGTTAGTTTTCCTGAACCGCATTGGGAACGAATTCACCGCGAGCCCTTTTAACCGCCCCTTGCAGTGCGCGCTTGGTCATAACGCCGATCAAATGAGTTCGATATTCCGCCGTTCCGCGCATGTCCGATATGGGCTTGGCGCTAGCTTTAGCCGCTTCTGCTGCTTCTTCTATCGTCTCGTCGTTTACCTCGCGTCCGACAATTAGCTCACTGGCTTCACGGGCAAAAAGAGGGGTAGGAGCTACCGCAGCCAACCCGATACGAACCTTTTTAAATGTCTTCTTGCGATTGCCAAGCTCTACATAGGCACCAGCGCCGACAACCGCGATATCCATTTCATTTCGTGGTATAAAACGTAAATAATGTGCCCCGGAAGCATTTTTGATCGTTGGAATCCGAATGGAGACCAGTAATTCACCGGGTTGCAAAATGTTCTTCCCTGGCCCGGTACAGAAATCTTCAATTGGGACCCGTCGTTTTCCATTGGGGCCAGCAATTTCACAATTACTCCCATAAGCAATGAGAACAGGTATCGTATCTGCGCTCGGAGATGAATTGCAGACATTACCCCCAAAACTGGCTCTTCCCTGGATTTGGATACCGCCGATTATGGCAGCGGAGTCTATCAAACCGGGATAACTCTCAATGCAATCCGCATCCTGGTATATCCGGTGACAGGGGACGGCTGCGCCAATCGTGAGACCTTTCTTTGACCCGTAAGAAAGTTCATTCAGCTCGGGTATATTTTTTACATCGATGACACGTTCGGCCTGAAATCGATTTCCCCTGAGTTGCACTATCAAATCGGTGCCACCAGCTAAGATGCGCGAATTTCCGTTTTTTTCGGCAAGCATGGAAATTGCCTTACGTAAGCTATTGGGCGCGGTGTACTCAAAATTTTTCATTCTTTAGATTCCCTTAATCTTTTACTTATTTAATACGAATTTATCTACTGCACCGAAAAAGATAAATTAAGAAAATTGCCCGTGTCAAGCAGGGTAGCTTACTGATTACAATAAATATGAATTAATCCATAATATCCCATCTGCGGATGCTTGAAAGTCTACGCGTGAAATATCCCTGCCAGGTGAGATAATCCTTGCTCATTGGGCAGGTATTGGGAATCTATTATGAGCTGTTTTTCAGCGCGATTAATCGGTATAGATAGAGGTAATCTAATATTGAACAGTCTAAATAGCAGCGGATTCAGTTTAATTGATGGGCTGATTATCTTTGTCTATCTCGGTACGCTTATGGGGATCGGGTTCTATTTTTCCAGAAAACAGAAAACACTCGACGACTATTTTAAAAGCGGCAAGCAGCTGGGATGGTTAAGTGTGGGCATATCATTGATGGCGGCGCTTAACAGCGGCCTCGATTATATTAATACGCCGGCGGTCGTTTTTGGGATTGGAATGATCACAGTCATGTCTTTTATAAGTTGGATACCGCTATATCCCTGGGTGACAAGAGTTACGATTCCCATTTATCGACGGTTAGACGTATTTTCTGCCTACGAATATCTGGAACTCCGTTTTGATCTGGCGGTGCGTGTTGTGGGTTCGGGAATATTCATTCTATGGCGAATTGGTTGGATGGGGGCCGCTTTATATGTTCCATGTCTCGCAGTCAAAGCGGCGACAGGGGGGCAATTAGATATCTTATGGATGATTATCCTGTTGGGGTCCTTGGTCACCACCTACACGATGCTGGGGGGGATGAAGGCGGTTATCTGGACGGATGTGACGCAATTCTTCGTTATGTTTGCCGGTTTATTTGCCACCCTTTATTTTATTATTTCCAATACACCGGGTGGCGTGAGTGAAGTCTACAGGCTGGCTCAAGAGTCGGGGAGAATTGATTTAATCGCCGACATTCCTGAAATGCAGGGCGCATCAATGATGGAGAAAATCAGGTTTTATCTGACCGAAGAACTGACATTAGTTGGTGTCGTTCTCGTGGTGACTATTGGTCGATGTGCAGCTTTTACCGCTGACCAGATTGCCATTCTTCGTTTCCAGGCGATGCGTTCCATAAAAGAAGCGAGAAAGTCTTATCTTATTAATGCCGTTTCGGATACGGTTTGGATGGTATTACTCGGCTTTGTCGGGTTGGCATTATTCGCTTATTATCAACATGCTGAATACCCCCAAGGCATTCAGAATGATCACATCCTGCCATATTTTATGGCGAATCATTTTCCCGCTGGTCTAACGGGATTGGTCATCGCTGCTATTTTTGCCGCTTCATTGTCCAGCATTGATGCCGCGATAAATTCTACAACCTCGGTTATCGTTGTAGATTACTACAATCGACTGTACTTAGGAAAAGTTCGTCCCGCTGAAAATCTCACTGCTGAGGAAGAACGTAAGCAAATCCTTGTTGCCCGAATTGCAACCCTGTGTATAGGGTGTGTCATGATCTTAGTGGCGAGTAACGTAGGGCGCATGGGAGAGCTATACGCCGCTGCAAATAGAATTATCGGATCCTTTTTTGGTCCACTCTTCGGGATCTTTGTTTTGGGGATGTTCAGTAGTAAATCACATAGCATCGGCGTAGTGATAGGAGCTCTTGCCGGACTAACTACCAGTATATATGTAGCATTTTTCAGCGAATTCAGCTGGGTTTGGCCCTCACCGCTCGGAATATCAGCAACTTTAATTGTCGGTTATTTCGCGAGTTTGATAATCCCAAAAAAAGCAGTGGATAAACCACCCCTGACATTTAAAGAAGTAATGAAGTTACCCGAGCCGGATTGATTTAATCGCCCGTCATTTGCCAGGGATGGGATTATTCGTAAACGGTCTCATCAGTTGTAAAAAATTAATTAAAAATTGTATAAATAGGTAAAATCAATGCTTTTTTATCGCCATAATATTAATCATACAGTAAATTATCTCTATCCTTTAAATAATTGAAGGATACTTATTGTTAATACTATCAACACATGGAGAATATAATGATTAATAAAACAACTAATAAGGGATTTACCCTTGTAGAAATTATGATTGTGGTCGTGATCATCGGGCTGTTAGCAGCGATGGCGATACCGGCCTTCAATAAAGTCCGGCAGACCTCGCAGGACAAAACGATTACGAATAACTTAAGACAGGTAGCCTCAGCGGCAGACCAGTACTTCATTGAAGAAGGGATGACCCAAGCGGTGACGTCAGATATCATTGGAACAAACCTGTATATAAAGGGGATGCCCAAGGCAGTGGCCGGCGAAGCCTATTCAACCTTATTCCCGATCGCAGCTGGGTTTACCGAACTATCGGTTAGCAAGGCTGACGCTACTGTAGTTACCTTCTCTCAATAAATTGAATTAAATCTTAATAAAAGCCGCCTCATAGTAATATGAGGCGGCTTTTTTATGTCTAAAGATAAAGTCCCAACTTACATAATATTATTAGCGAATAGCGTTGAATTCATCGTGCTTGATAAGCTGATGATATTAGTAGTAAATGTATTAATATGATCATCAAATCTGCCATGGCTAATGTGGGGATGATATTGATCTCATTTATTTTTACTTTAATACCCTACCAAGTTGAAGCCAGGGAGATTGAACCCGCGGATGTTTTTACCCGGATAGCCCTGTTACCCGGAGAACTCGAGTTATTGAGCTATGAGATGGGGAAACCAAAAAGTTACGATCTGGAATCAAAGTAGCCGGTGCGGTGCCCCGCGAAGTATACGCCCAGGCGATTGCACTTTTTGAACTGGCTAATCGGTTTTGCTACGAACATACGCAAGAACTGGCAAAACCACCAGACAGGCATGAAGGGAAAATAATGCCCACTCATGTTTTTGATTTAGTGAATGCTGCCTTGAATCAAATAGGCATTGTGAAACTTAAATATAATATAATTGAGCAGATTCAGGAGTTACCTAGAGATCCCAGAATGACCCCATCCGATGTTTATCGCTCGATAATCAATGCTCAACGTCAATTAAATATTCTTCTTGATAGGCAAGTAACACCGACTGATGTCTACCTGGAAGTGACAACAGCGATTGAACACGCATCCAGATTATTATTGTTTTTTCCCGACGCAGAATCACTACCTGCCACACCCCACTTCGAGCGTGGTAAAGTACCAGTAGATATTTATTACAGACTGGTTCGCTGTTATGGTATTTTACAGGATATCGCTGAGCGTTCCGGGGTTAAGATACTTAAACTGGAAGAAATAAATATAGATTCAGATAGAATAGATATATTACAACTCAACGATAACCATTATCTTGCTACTTTAATCGTGTCTGAGCTTTCCTACCTCAGTCAATTGATGGGAAATGAACCGACATTACTCACGGATTTTACATACTTCTTGGAGCGAAGATTTCCCTCTCATGTTTACCAAAAGCTTGGAGTACTGGAAAAACAATTTGTAGAGCTGAATGGGTGGGTGGCCAAAGTCCCCAATTGGCTGGGAGAGTAAGGATATTTAACACCGGGAAATTGAGCGATCACAGGTTAGAGGGAGGGGGTACGAAAATTGATAGCTGGTCCTGCCAGTCCCGCTACTGCGGGAGCGAAGTTTTATATTTACAAATAAAGAGAGAAAACCATTTCCCTCGTATTTGCACGAAATGCCCGCCGTCGCTCTTCGAGCTATAGCGCGCAGCCTTCGCCAGGAAATTGAGCGATCATAGGTTAGAGGGAGGGGGTACGAAATTTGATAGCTGGCCTGCCAGCCGTAGCCCAACGGGCGAAGTTTTATATTTATGAATAAAGAGAGAAAACCATTTCCCTCGTATTTGCACGAAATGCCCGCCGTCGCTCTTCGAGCTATAGCGCGCAGCCTTCGCCAGGAAATTGAGCGATCATAGGTTAGAGGGAGGGGGTACGAAATTTGATAGCTGGCCTGCCAGCCGTAGCCCAACGGGCGAAGTTTTATATTTACAAATATAGAGAGAAAACCATTTCCCTAGCATTTGCACGAAATGCCCGCCGTCGCTCTTCGAGCTATAGCGCGCAGCCTTCGCCAAGCAATAGACCTTTTAATGTTTTTTTACGTACTCAACAGCTGATAGCTGGCCTGCCAGCCGTAGCCCAACGGGCGAAGGCTGGTGCCCCCACCGAGAGTCGAACTCGGATTAACGGTTTAGGAAACCGCGGTTCTATCCATTGAACTATGGGGACGTCTGATTAGCAACGTCTCAAGATGCTGAAATTATCGATATCTAATAATAAAAAAATCACATGGCATATCAAATTAATTAGAAAAATTTAGTGTTCAAAGATAGATTTATTTGACAAGGAGTCGGAGGGTAAAGATTCTTTTTTTCATACCCTATAATTTAATATTTAATTAGGTTTTTTAATACTTTAATTATAAATTGCCTGAATCTGTTCTGTGAGTAACACAAATTCTCCAAATATTTCTGCAGAATTATTCCCATTCCCGATCTTTATTTACGATCTAATTGAGAAGAGAATTGTTTATACCAATGGTGAGCTGGAAAATTTATCGGGCTACTCCTCTCAGGAGATTCAGACAAAAGGAATTGATTTTTTTCACGCCTTAAATCAGCAAAAAAACGATAATAATTCACCTTCGTGCTTGTTAGAGCTTGATAAATTGAAACCCAACGAACGTTTCAGTTGTGCCGCTCGCATGCAAGACCGCGCCGGGCGTCATCTGATTTTAAAAATTACGTTTACCGCTTATCAGTTCAAATCTGATAATGAGATCATTCAAGTATTGGGCGTAGTCGAAAATATAACTCAAAGTGTAGCATCAAATAAGCGATTGGAAGAAAGGCTGGATGCGGCCTGTAAAAGAGCAGAGTCTGCTAATCGAGTGAAATCATTGTTTCTCGCGAATATGAGTCATGAAATTCGCACACCGATGAATGCGCTTATGGGGATGTGCGAATTACTTCATGAAACTTCCCTTGATGAAGAGCAGTTGGAATATTTGATTACGATTAAGAATTCAGGGAGAAATCTTCTAAATTTGCTCAATGATATTCTGGATCTTTCGAAGATCGAAGCGAACAAACTCGAAATCGATTCCGTATCGTTTAATCTTCATCAATGGCTGCAAGAGACTTTGGCTCTGTTCTCTTCCAAAATATATGCCAAACAGTTGGAGTTCATTTGTGACGAGGATGAAAATCTTCCTCTGATCATTGAATCCGATCCCAATCGATTGCGGCAAATTTTGATCAATCTTCTAAGCAACGCCGTTAAATTCACGATGAGTGGTGAAATTGTCGTTTCAGTTTCATTAGCAGAACAGTTTTCTGACGGTTCAGCGGAACTCAAATTTTCTATTCTCGATACAGGGTTAGGGATATCTGAAGATAAACTGGATTACATATTTGACGCTTTTAATCAAGGTAGTCATTCAACCGCGCGCAATTTTGGAGGTACGGGTCTTGGTCTTACGATTACAAAACACCTGGCGAAAATGATGGGGGGCGATCTTACAGTTAAAAGTGAATTAGGAAAAGGTTCTACCTTCACTTTTACCGTAAAGGTAAATTCTTTCTCATTGGCACCCGTTCCATTAATAGATTGGAATAAAGAAAAACATGCACTCGTTATCGAAAACCCCATGACTTTTAGTGGTCTTGCCGCGAAATTAAAACGATTAGAAGTTCCGACAGTATTTGCGCATACCGTGGATAAAGCCCTGAGCCTGTTAGAGTATGATATTAATGACTTTGGGGTTGTTTTTATCGATGCCCAGTGGTCGATGTCACAAGTTGATGGAATAGCGGATAAAATTATTGATTTGGTCAACGACTATCATTTGCCATTAATTATTATAAATTCGCTCGGTAAAACGGAATCCTATAGCAGAAAATTGAAGTTTCCGGCCGTGCGGCTATTCAAGCCATTCATGTTTCATCAGTTGCGGGAGAAGTTAGATCAAGTCCTTCAAAGCGATAGAGAGAATACTTATCTCGTCCCCGGTAATAAGTCTACTAACCTGGAAGAAAATTGAGGAGGGGAGCATAACCGGAGTTCTGGCAAAAGAAAACAATCGCAAGGTATTACTTGTCTAAGATTTTATAGTCACTTTGACGCAAAACCGGCCTAATTATTACAGTTCCTAAGTAATAATGCGGGGAAGAAAGAAATTTAAACTTTTGATTGCTTTTTAGAATCATAAGTTTATGAATTTTAAGCTTTTTCTGATGGGAGTAAGCTAATCCCGTTGATGATAATATTATGAAACAACTAGAATTAAAAGTTATTCCCAGAGAAGAGACCGGCCGAGGGTCAAATCGCCGCTTACGCGCGTCAGGAAAAATACCCGCGGTCATTTATGGTAAAAAAGGAAGTCAGCCACTAATCATTGAGCAAACCGACTTCCGCGTTCTCTGGAAAGCAATATCTGGTGTTACTACATTAATTCAAGTTGACGTTGAGGGGGATAAACCGGCGTTAACGATTATAAAGGAAGTACAACGCGATGCGCGTACGGATCAATTCCTCCATATTGACTTTCATGAAGTATCAAGCACTGAAAGGATGCATACGAATGTAGCTGTTCATATTATCGGTGAAGCTATCGGGGTGAAGAACGAAGGTGCCCTCATGGAAATTTTCGCACATGATCTGGAGATACGCTGTTTACCAGGTGACTTACCTTCAACAGTTGATATTGAAGTTTCTGAGCTTCACACTGGCGATTCAATCCACATTAAAGATCTTACAGAAATCGCGGGGGTCGAATTTATTGCCGACCCGGAATTGCTTGTCGTTGCTTGCGTAGCACCAGCGGTTCAAGAAGAACCGGTTGTAGTAGATGAAGAGGAAGTTGGTGAGGAGGAATTGGAAGAGGGTAAAGAACCGTCAGAAGGCGAAGCACCCACATCAAAAAGTGAGGATAAGGGTGAGACGGGTAAATCTGATTCCGATTCTTAAAAAGCTCAGCTTAGAGATAAAGTCGTTTTAGACTTTACCCCTTATTAAAATTTTTAATTTTAGTCATGTCCATATTGGTTATTGCGGGATTGGGAAACCCTGGAGATGAATATCGTCACACGCGACATAATATAGGATTTGAAATTGTTGATAGTTTGAATAAACAGAATGGCGGAAAATGGAAATCTGAGAACAGATTTGAGGCAGAAGTCGCTCGTCTGACCCTGGATAAAAAATCCTTATTGTTGGTTAAACCACTCACCTACATGAATGAAAGCGGTCGTTCTCTAAATCCACTTTGCGACTATTATAAAATAGCAGTTGAGAATTTGATCATTGTAGCTGATGAAGTACAAATTAATTTGGGGGAAATGAAAATCACAACAAACGGAAGCGCCGGCGGCCATAATGGCATTGATAGTGTCATCCAACACCTGGGTGATGGGTTTTCCCGTTTTCGTATTGGCATTGGTCCAAAAGTGCCACCTGAAATCGAACTGAAAGTTTTCGTTCTTAGTAAATTTAATGCCCAAGAGCAGGAGGTTGTGAATAACAAAATGAGCGATTATTTGACCAATCTTCAGCTCCTTATTGACAGAGGACCAAACCTTGCCATGAATCAAATTAACAAACGAAATAAAACTACTGATGAATCAAACTTTAACTAGTCGTAATTATAATGCCTCCATCATTCTCGATACGCGTGGCGTTGAAGAGACAATTGATGCCCTTATTGAACAATTGAAAAAAGCAATTGAAGAGGTGGGAGGTGAAGTGGGTGATGTGAATAATCTCGGGCGTTTTGATTTTATACGTGTCACAGATAAAAAACATCTCGCAGATTTTTATTTAAACATCGCTTTTAACGGTCCACCTGATGCCCCTCGTCAATTGCAGGAAAACTTGCGCCTTGAAAAGACGATTAAACGCATCATTATACAATCCGTATAATAATACCTTCAAAGCGAAATGGCATCCTACAATAAAGTAATCCTGATGGGCAATTTGACGCGTGACCCCGAACTTCGGGTCACGCCAAAAGGAACTTCTGTTTGTCAGATTGGATTGGCGGTTAATCGTACTTATCGTGATAGTGATGGGAATAACCGTGAAGATGTTACCTTCGTTGATGTTGATGCGTTTGGTAAACAGGCTGAAGTCCTGGCAAAGTACATGAATAAAGGACGACCAATACTCGTGGAGGGGCGTCTTCAATTAGACTCATGGGAAAGCAAAACGGGAGAAAAGCGCAATAAGTTAAAAGTTATCCTGGAAGGATTTCAATTTGTAGGTAGTAAAAGCGATGGAGGAGATTCAAGTTATGAAAATGTATCCCCGCCATCACGAAAATCTGATATGGGTAACGCCGGCGCATCATCCGGAAGTGTAGATGAACCGGATATCGATGATGATGTTCCTTTTTAATCTTCTAATTTAAACTTTATCGTTTAAACATTTTTAATAAAATAAAACAATGGCTACAACTGATATATTACTTCTCAAACCTATTGAAAAATTAGGTAATGAAGGCGATCATGTTCAAGTGAAAGCGGGATTCGCACGTAATTATCTTTTCCCGAAAATGATGGCCGTTCCAGTTAATCATGCCAATCGAAAGCAGATTGAAGCACTGGTCAAAAGGCGTGAGGATAGATTGACGAACGAACTTTCAACAGCTCAGGAAATTGCTAAGAAGATCGAGAATTTACATATTGCTATCGCCATGAAAACAGGTCCGGGCGGCAAATTATTTGGTTCCGTAACGGCACAGCATTTGCATGAGCAACTAACGGCCCACGATGTGAAAATTGATCGCAAGCAAATTGCACTTAACAGCCCAGTAAAATCTTTAGGTAAACATATTGCCAAGATTAAGGTGCACGCCGAACTCTCAGTAGATTTAGAATTCGAAGTGGTTTCCGAAAATCCAATCGACAAAGAATCTTAACCTCCGGTAGATACCGGACCATGGGTCATGCCTTCGAAGAAAGGACTAACATATGGAGTTGGGCGCAGCGGTGAAGATCGCGCCTCAATAAGCGCCCGCGAAAGAGCGGGAGCGGCGGATCCGCTTGATCGTATTGCCCCACATAATATCGATGCGGAGGAGGGCCTCATCGCATCATGTATCATGGATGGCGGGCAGGAGACAATTACGCTCTGTCTTGAAGCTAGATTATCGCCTGATTATTTCTATAAACCTGCGCATCAGGTGATCTTCCAAGCCCTTCTTGATCTCTATGAAAAAGGATCGGTCGTCGATGAAATTATTCTTGTAGAGCACCTCGGAACTCAAGATAGGCTTGAAGAAATTGGTGGGTTTAGTGCGATTACTCACCTCACCAACCGCATCGAGACAACCGCTCACGCACAGTACTGGATGGAAATCGTGCGAGAAAAATGTCTTTTACGACGGCTTATAAAATCGGCAACTCAAATCGTAGACGACTGTTATCATTCGCAGGATGGGTTAGATAATTTTCTCGAGGCAGCAGAACAGAAGATTTTTGAAATCAGTCAAGATCGTGTCACGGAATCTGCTATCCCAATAAAGGATTCCATCGACTCAGCGGTAAAATTGATCAATACGCTTCTTCAAAGTAAGGGTGAATTAAGTGGAGTTTCGAGCGGATTTATCGATCTCGACCGTATGACTTTTGGTTTTCATAAGTCAGAGATGATTGTTCTTGCCGCTCGCCCGTCGGTGGGAAAAACATCTCTCGCCCTGAATATTGCCGATGCCGCGACTTTTCCCAGTGATAAGCAGCGCAAGCCCGTGCCGACGCTGTTCTTTAATTTGGAGATGAGCGCGAGCCAGCTCGCGTTTCGTCTCCTTTGCAGCCATTCAAAGGTGAACATGCAGAGAGTTAAAGACGGGATGGTAGCCCGGGAGGATCAAAATCGTCTGAGTCGCGATGCAAAGGCATTGAAAGAAGCTCCACTCTGGATTGACGAATCCGGGCAGTTAACGATCCTTGAAATGCGCGCCAAAGCACGGCGCATGCACGCAAAACACAAGCTGGGCCTGATTGTTGTCGATTATTTGCAGCTCATCTCAGGCACTGATAGCCGGGTGGCAAGAGAGCAGCAGATCTCTGAAATTTCTCGTGGGATCAAAGCAATGGCAAAGGAACTGGAAGTGCCAGTGCTTGTCTTAAGTCAACTGAACCGTGAATCTGAAAGAGAAAAAAGACAGCCTCGGCTCTCGGACTTACGCGAGTCGGGATCCATTGAACAGGATGCTGATGTCGTCTTTCTCCTTGCGAAAAGGGGGGATAAACGAGAGGAGGGAGGAAATGGCAATACTGTGCCTTCATCAGGAGAGGTGATTGATTTAATCATAGCTAAACAACGCAACGGTCCTGTCGGTAAGGTTCCATTAACGTTTAGACCGGAATTTACTCGTTACGAGAATTACTCTGATAAATCCATTTAATCTGTATGCGCACACACACATTTAGATGGATTCTGTTCTTTTTTTGTGTTGTTAACTCCTCTCTGTTAACTGCGCAAGATGAAGCTTTGGTGCAACCTGTTGTGGGGCAGATCGAGATTAAGTTTAAAGATATAAAAAATATCAGTGAAGAGGCAATTCGTGCGCGCATTCAGATACGCGTGGGGATGGAATATAATCAGAGTCTTATCGATCGATCCATACGATCACTTTACAACACCGGATTTCTTGACTTTATCGAAGTCAAAACCGAAGTGATGCCAGATGGGAAATCAAAACTTATATTTCTTGTTCAGGCAAAGTATAGAATTCATGATATATATTTTGATGGAAATCGCAAAATAAAAAATACGCGCCTACAAGAAGAAATTATTTCCCGCGAGAATGGTGTCCTCGATGAGCGACGGATTAATGACGACAGTGATAAAATACTTGAATACTATCAGGACAAAGGTTTCTCCCAGGTTTCCGTTGATTACGAAATTACCAAAGACTCAAATAGCGGTTATGGCGATGTGGTTTTCCGCATCGATGAAGGACAAAAGTTGAAGATAGCCTATGTTAAATTTACCAATAACAAGGCGATTAGTGACCGAAAATTGAAAAAAACTTTAGACACCAAAAATTTTTCAATCGTAAACTCATTTTTTGGCAAAGGTCGGTTTAAGGATGAAATCCTTCAAGAAGATATAGATAAGCTGTTAGCTCTATATAAACAAAAAGGATACCTTGATGTTGATATATCAGATGCCAGTGTAACTTTAGATTACCCGTCATCCAATAAGATTGGCGTTACGATAGATATTAATGAAGGGCGCCAATACAGAGTAGGAAATGTTACCTTCGAAGGAAATACACTCTATAGCGACGTAGAATTGATGCGTCCATTAAAGCTTCAACCGGGTGATGTTTTCTCACCTTCACTTCTTGACGAAGATCGCAATAAAGTGCGCGATGCATTTGGACAAATTGGTTACCTTGATACCAGCGTTCGCGCAGAGCGAAGGCCAAATCTGGTAACCGGTGATATAGATATACATTATAATATTAGAGAGAGTGAAGAAATCCTTGTCGAATCGATCAATATCGAAGGAAACACCAAAACTAAAAGTGTAGTTATCCTTCGGGAAATTTCCTTATCCCCAGGTGATGTGTTTGATCGAGTGCGCATGAAATCCAGTGAGTCTCGACTTATTAATACGCAGTATTTCGATAACGTATTTATTTCTCCTGAAAAAACAAATATTCCCGGTCGCAGGAATATGAAAATATCGCTGAAAGAGGGACGAACAGGTAACCTCACCTTCGGCGCGGGTTTCAGTTCACTGAAAAAAGGGCTTTTCTCCGCAGAGGTAAGCCAGGGTAATTTTGACTTATTCAACTTCCGTTCATTTTTTCAAGGTGACGGACAGAAGATGCGTATTTATGCAGAAATCGGATCAAATTCCGAAGAGTATGGGATAACTTTTGTTGAACCCTGGCTCTTTGATCAACGCTTAGCATTCGAAGTAGATTTGTTCCGCCTCGAAACTGATTTCGTTAGCGTCAGCTTTAATGAACTGCGATCCGGTGTCCGAACATCGCTTCGTAAGCGCCTTTTTAACAATATCGATGGACGGCTTACATACAGTTATGAAATAGTCGATATTTTTGATGTTTCCCCTTTCGCCTCGCCTATAATCAAAGCGGAGGAGGGTGAACGAAGCGTCTCTAAGATTGAAATCGATATAATCAGGGATTTTCGAGATAGAATCATCTACAGTAGACGCGGTAATCGTGTGCAGTTAAAAACTTCATTTGCCGGATTGGGTGGCGATACTGATTATTTTAAAATAGAAGGGCGAGCATCCCAGTTCTTTCCCACGCACGATTATTTGGATCAGACGCTAAGCCTCTACGCTCGTGCGGGATCCTTTTTTAATGTAGGTAGCAAGGGGGTACCCTTTTTTGATCGCTTTTTCCTGGGTGGTCCAGATGATGTTCGAGGATTTGAATTTCGTCAGGTTGGTCCCAAGGACGTTCAAAGGAGTCCTAGTGGGGTCATCACCTCGATTGATAGTATCGGCGGGAACTCATTCGGGTTTTTTAGTGTCGAATATACTTTTAAATTATCAGAGGGTATGAGATTTGCGGTTTTTTATGATTTAGGCTTTGTCAATCCCGATGAAGGAGATTTTAGTTTTAAGAGATACAATTCCAACTATGGTTTTGGCATCAGGGTTCAAGTTCTTGGCGCGCCGATGCGCATGGATTTTGGCATACCAATCACCACCGACCGATATAATGATGACGGCAGTCAATTCCATTTCACCTTTGGGCCGAGATTTTAATTAAGAATAAACTTTAATATGAATGAACAACTTAAAACCATTAATAATGAATAAACTAATCGTCACTCTAATCTTATCGAGCACGTTCGCCGTCGCCTCTTTTGCTCAAGAGATAAAGATAATAACTGTTGATATGGGCACGCTCTACAGCGGTTATTATAAAACCAAGGAAGCAAATGAAAAACTCAAGGGGAGCATTGACCAAGCTCAAACTCAAGCGGAGGAGCTTCTCGGGGAAGGGCGATCACTTGCAGAAGAGTTTAACATTCTTCGGGAGAGAATTAACAATCCCGCGCTCACTGACGAATTTCGCAATAAAGCAAAACTGGAAGCCCAGGAAAAGTTGAAGGAAATTCAAGATAAGGAACGTGAGATACAACAGTATCAGGCAAATACCGAGCGGTCTCTCCAGCAGCGTCAGCGGACTCACCGCGACCTGATGTTAGACGAAATAAAAAGAGTAGTTTTAATAATGGCCGAGAAACGGGGTGCAACCCTTGTATTTGATACTGCTGGGACATCTGCTCTTGGCATTCCAAATGTGCTCTACTCTAACCCGCGTTGGGATATTACAGATGATGTTTTGGCTAAAATAAACGAGAGTGCCCCGAGTGAATAATATTTTTTCAGCTTCAATTTTCTCGATAAGAGAAATTGAGGCGGGATTTAAGTTCCCCGGTATTTTCGAGCGTTTTTATAATTAGTCACCACCACCATTGCTTCTTATCCGGAAGATTCCTGACCGAGAGTAATTGAACTTGGTGAAATTATTATTTCCTGTTATTGTGTATTGGCGGGCATCTTAGTAAGCTCTAATCATGGACATTTCTTTATCGACTGGTGAAATTCTCGATATCATCGGGGAAGGGATAAAAGAAGGGAGCACTAATGTCACAATAAAGGGAATAGCCGCCCTCGATATGGCCGGGTCAGGTGAGCTCTCATTTTTGGGAAACAATAAGTATCGTAAGCAAGTGCCGCGCTCCAGCGCTTCTATTATACTTCTCCCCGAGGATTATAAAGGTAAACCCGGTGAGAACCAGTTGTACTTGCGCGTGCCTAACCCTTCTCTGTCACTTAGTAGGGTCTGTGAACATATCGAGAATCGACTGAACCCAAGTGCAGTTCCCGGTGTTGATTCATCTGCGGTGATTGATCCAACCGCGACGATTGACCCCGAGGCTTATGTTGGACCTCAATGTGTGATTGAAGCGGGAGCAGTGATTGGTAAAGGAACGATACTAGAAGCCAGAGTATTTATTGGAAGGAATTCTCAGGTAGGCAAAGATTGTCAATTTAAGCCACAGGTTGTTTTAGCTTCCTATTGCAAAATAGGTGATCGTGTCCGGTTGCAGGCAGGTGTTGTTGTAGGATCCGATGGTTTTGGTTATGATTTAAGCGAGGGAGCACATTATAGAAATCCACAGATTGGCTATGTTATTATCGAGGATGATGTAGAAATTGGAGCGAATACCACTATCGATCGCGCGCGATTTGATGTAACACGGATTCAAAAGGGAACTAAGATTGATAACCTGGTTCAAGTAGCGCATAACGTTAATATCGGGAAAAATTGCATTATTGCTGCACAGTCAGGAATCTCAGGAAGCACGACACTCGAAGACGACGTTACCCTGGCTGGCCAAGTTGGAGTCGCAGGACATATAACGATTGGGCGAGGTGCGGTGATCGGCGCTCAGGGAGGTGTTAATCGTGATATAGAACCCGGAAGCACGAGCACCGGTACGCCCGTGATGCCTCTTCTTCAAGCGAGGAAGATAGACGTTCTTTTACGCAAGCTACCAGAATTATTCAAAAAAGTTGCTAATCTCGAAAAAATATTAGAGAAGAAGTCAGTTAATAAAAACTGAATGATTATATGCAGGTAGGGGAATTAAAAGTTCTATCCGGGCAATCGAATCCCGCTCTTGTCGAGGAGATATGTAACCTGATTGGTACGACTGTAGGTGGTTGTGATGTCGGCAATTTCCCCGACGGTGAGACCAGTGTAAAAATAACCGAAAACATCCGTGGGAAGGATGTTTTTATCGTTCAATCTTCATGCACCCCTGCGAATAATAATATCATGGAGTTATTAATTATGATTGATGCTGCGCGCCGTGCCTCGGCACAGCGCATCACCGCAGTCATACCTTTTTTCGGCTATGCCCGGCAAGATCGTAAGGATCAACCGCGCGTTCCCATCACCGCTAAACTCATTGCGAATCTACTCGTTACCGCGGGGGCTAACCGTATATTGACGATCGATCTCCATGCCCAGCAGATCCAGGGATTTTTCGATATCCCGGTTGATCATCTCTATGCTTCACCGATTTTCTTTGATTATTTAAAGCAGATAGATAGCGCGAAAATGGTCATTTTTGCACCTGATGTGGGAGGCGTGAAAATGGCTGCCGCCTATGCCGATATGTTTGGTTGTGCCCTCGGGTTTGTTGCCAAACGCCGTACCAGTGCCACTACGGTTGAGGCCTTTAATCTAGTGGGTGAGGTTCAAGGGCGTGAGGTTCTCATTATTGATGATATGACTGAAACTACAGGTACGCTCTGTGCCGCAGCAAATCTTCTTAAAGATAAAGGTGCAACCCAAATTCGCGCCGCTGTCAGCCACACGATGCTCAACGAAATTGGTTATGAGCGTCTCACAGATGGGCCGATCGATGAGCTTATTACCACGAATACGGTCCCTATTGATACGCGTGGGTTGCCGATAAAAGTATTAAGTGTCGCGCCCCTTTTAGCCCAGGCAATCCTCAGAATAAACAACCATGAGAGTGTGACCAGTTTATTTAAAATCAAAGGATTTTGAGGCAAAGATAACTTATTTTTAAGGTCACTCGCTATTCATCTATACGCAGATGTAAAGGGTTAGGGTTTGATTGTCGCTTGTATTGATCATTTACGGAACACGAAATTAAATTGCCATGTCATTACCACTTAATATGCGGAATAAATTTTTATTACTTGTCATTTTTGCCGCTACGGCAAGTTACGCGATACATGAATTACTGGCAAAATCGGACGCTAGTGAATCCGAGGTTCTACGTCTTACCAATGCGGATGAACATTTTCCTATAGATAATAATCCTCTCGAAGAGGGGAAACACGGGCGTGTAGTAAGTTATGCTGATGTTCTCGATGACGTTACACCGGCGGTGGTCAGTGTTTATGCTTCGCGAATTATTCGCGTCATGCGAGAGCGTCAAGTCGATCCTTTGGAAGAAATGTTAAGGCGGTTCTATGGCGTCCCAGTGCCGCGAGATCGACAAGATAATGGGGATAAAGAAAGTAACGGGCAGGAGCGGAAATTGCCCTATGGTATGGGGTCTGGAGTGATCATTTCATCGGACGGATATATTCTTACAAACCGTCATGTCGTTACCGATGAGCGTGGTGACGATGTCGATGAAATCCGTGTGAGTCTAATAAGTGAAGGCAAGGAATTTCTGGCCAAAATTGTCGGATCAGATAAAAGGACTGACATCGCTGTCCTCAAAGTTGATGAGGAAGACCTGCCCTTTATAAATATGGCAAACAGTGATAATTTACGTGTTGGCGACATCCTATTCGCGATTGGTAACCCACTGAGAGTTGGGACAACGGTGACCCAGGGTATCGTTTCTGCGACTGGACGGACAGATTTAGAAATACTCGGGTTAGGTAATCAAGGTTACGAAAATTTTATCCAGACAGATGCTTCCATCAACCCGGGCAATTCAGGCGGTGCACTCGTTGATGCCGAAGGACGCCTTGTAGGTATTAATACTGCTATCTATTCCCGAACTGGAGGTAATATCGGGATCGGATTTGCCATCCCCACCAACCTGGCGCGCTCGGTCCTGGTCAAGCTTCTCGAAACCGGCACGGTTCAGCGTGGCTATCTTGGTGTGGGAATCGATGATATAACGACAGATATTGCCGAAGCCTTTAACCTCACTAGTTCCAAGGGCGCTCTTGTCGTTCAAGTGCAAGAGGGTCTGCCCGCGGCGAATGCTGGAATTCAACGTGGGGATGTAATCGTGAATGTCGATGATCACGAAATTAAAAACAGTACCGACCTTCGATTGAAGATAGGATCAATGGAGCCCGGCAGTGGTGTAAGTGTTACCGTAATGCGTGAGGGGAAAAAACGAAAATTCAATGTTATCCTGGGTAATTTGGAGACTGGCTTGGTAGAAAATGCCGACGTTTCAGGAAGTGAACTCTTAAAAGGTGTCATTGTTAGACAGCTCAATGATGAGATTAGGGAAAGATATGAGGTACCGGATGAAGTAGAGGGGTTGGCTGTATCTGAAGTCGACATTAAATCACCCTATTTAAACACCATTCGAGAGGGAATTGTAATTGTCGAAATCAATGATCGGCAGGTCAGTAAAGTGGATGACGCCAAGGAGATATTGCGCAGGGGTATCAACAAGCTTTGGGTATATGATCGAGGCAGCTTTGGCTATCTTGCCATTCGTCGGTAGTGATCCGAATCTTAGCTACCCGGTTTATGAGGCGTGATTTTCTTTAAATCATCGGGTAGCGCATCCGCCTCATAGGTGGGAAAACTTAGTTCTAAAAGCGAAGTTACCGGGACTTCGAATTGTGTCTTGCCTTCGCTCCGATCGACGAGCACCGCAACCCCGATTGGATCAGCTCCCTGGGATTTAATGATCTCCAGGGTTTCATGAATCCGACCTCCACGGGTAAATACGTCTTCCACCACAAGCATTTTCTCTCCCGGGCTCATCACAAAACCACGTCTTAGAGCGAGAATATCAGCAACCTTTTCCACGAATATAAATCTTTTGCCCGCCAGCCTTGCCACCTCTTGTCCAATCACCAGTCCACCCATGGCCGGCGATACAATCGTTTCAAATTCTGAAGGAGGTAATTTATCGAGCAATAACTCGGCAAGTCGTTCGACACGGTTCAGGTATTCACAAGCACGAGCACATTGAAAATAATGACCACTGTGGAGTCCCGATCGCAGGATGAAGTGACCGGTCATTAATGCCCCCGTCTCTTTAAAGATACTTAGGATTTCGTCTTGTTTCGGATCTGTCATATTTCACACTCTGGCATTCTTGGTAGGTAAAAGAAAAAAAGACATCGGTCCATCGCATTAGAGAACTTCTTCAATACATGCGTAGAGTGCATCATGATCGGTAGCGACAGGTAAATCAGAATTCTCACTTCGCATTTTGTCGGTGGGTCTGAATAGTATACCATGATCTGCGGCTCGGATCATCGTGAGATCATTGTAAGAGTCACCTGCCGCAATAACGGTAAAATTCAGTTTTTTAAAAGCTTCCACTGCATGGCGCTTTTGATCTTCCTGGCGCAATCGGTATCCTGTAATATCTCCGTCTTTACTGACTTCTAAATTATGGCAAAATAAGGTGGGGTGACCGAGCTTACCCATTAATGGTTCGGCAAATTCTTCGAAGGTGTCGGAGAGAATAATGGTTCGCGTTCGAGCCATTAGTTTACTCGTAAATTCAACTGCACCCGGGAGTGGATCGAGAGTATTAATAATCTTTCTAATGTTGTCTATTTTGATTTTGTTCTTCTCCAGAACATTTAACCTGAAACGCATGAGCTTGTCATAGTCAGGTTCATCGCGGGTGGTACGTTTAAGTTCGGTCAAACCTGAAGCTTCGGCAAATGCGATCCAGATTTCCGGTAATAAAACGCCTTCGAGGTCTAGGCAGACCATATTCATGGGCTTAGACGATTTGACAGTGAAGACCAAAGTCAAGTGTGAAAAGCCTGAGCATTGGCTCAAGCTCTCGATGGTTTTACTTACCGCTAACCGCGTTTTAAGTCCTAACCTATCATGAAAGGATAATGAAATTCAATTTACGGAATCCTCAAATCACGTATGCGATTCATAATCCGATTGGAAGCTTCGGCATAACGCACCTTGGAGGGTCCTTGGGGATCGTATTCAGAAGGCAACATCGGTTTATCATATACGACGTGAAGTCGTCCCTTAATACGAGGTAACTTATGATGGCGACTTAATGCTTCATAACTACCGAAAATGCGAGTCGGAACAACGATCGCTTGAGATCGACAAGCCAGGAGACCTATACCTGATTTAGCCTCTTGCAATTTTCCATCGCGAGAACGTGTTCCTTCAGGAAATATTAACATGCCATGCCCTTGACCTAGAATAGAGAGGACCTGCTTAAAAGCGGCAATATCAGATGGACCATCACGATCAACCGGGATTGTGTTCAAACGGGCTAGAAACCAGGCGCCAATCCAAAACCGAAAGAGTGTTTTACGTGCAAAATAGTAGATTGGTCTGGTGAGGGCATAACCAACCAGTGAGGGATCGAGAAAACTTGCATGGTTCGTCGCTAGGATAAACGCGTCATTTTCAGGGATATTTTCCAGTCCAGTCAGTTTTACTCTGTATAGTCCCCGATATAGCATCCAGGATAAAACCCGGGCCAGTTTGTAGACAAAAGTTTCTTTTTCCATGAAGTTATATATTACGACCTTCAATAATCGCGCTTATTTTTTCAATGACCGCATCGAGTGTCAGTCGTGATGTATCAATCTTTACCGCTCCTTGTGGACACGTAAGTGGGGCTGTATGTCGTGTAGAGTCTAATCGGTCACGCTGTTCAATGGAATCTTCATGACCTTCGAGGGCGCGGCGCTCGATACGTGTATTTGGATCTGCGATCAAGAAAAACTTATAGTCGGCATGGGGAAAAATAATTGAACCAATATCTCTTCCTTCCATGATCAATCCATCAAAGTTTTGCTTGCGCGCTACCGAGGCGAGATTGCGTTGATAAGTTAAAAGAAATTTACGTACACCGGGCATGGCGGCGAAGCGGGATACCTGATCGTTCACTTTCTGGCTACGCAGATCACTTTCTTTAGGATGATTTGAATTGAGGTAAACGAGCGCCCTTTGATCCATAATTTTGGTCTCGAATGGTATTTCTTTGAGGCATCTAACGACAGCTTCTGGGTCTTCCGGATTTATTCCCTTTGTGATCATGAGATAGGTTACTGCCCGGTAATGCGACCCTGTATCGACATATAAATAATTAAAACGTTTGGCTATCGCTCTGGCGGTTGAAGATTTTCCGGATGCTGCGCCTCCGTCGATCGCGATCAGAGTGAATTTTTTTCTGGGCATAATAAATAGGGAGTAAAATCTATCCCCACGTAGCGTCTTATTGCAAAGAGTCTATGCGTAATTTTTCAAGAACATCGAAAAAGTGAGGAAATGTTTTTGCACAACAATAAGGATCTTTTATGCGTAGCCATGATTTACCGGATCCGAGCAAATCTGCGCATCCGAGAATAGCGAAGCTCATGGCGATGCGATGGTCTTTGTAGGTTTCGATCGTCACTCCCTCTCGTGCTTTTTCAATTAAGGAATTACGATTGGGATGTATTTCCAATGTATCGTTGTCATCGATTACTTTCTGGCCTAGCTTACGCAGTTCGGCTGCCATTGCGGCTATGCGATCTGTCTCTTGATGCCGAGTATGCCCAATGCCGGTAATACGGGTTTTACCTTCCAGAAGCGGTGCAATAGCCGCAAGGGTAAGGAAGGTATCAGAAAATTCATTAAAATCCTGCTCAATTCCCTTTTTTGAAGAGCCAGGTTGAAAACTTATGTCACCACTCGACGTATGAGATATCAAATTTGCGTTCTCCAATGCATCAATAAATCGTGTATCTCCCTGCAGGAATAATTGTGAAATCAATGAGCCCTTCGAATTATCATCACAATTAAATCCTTTAATTTTTACTTCGCCCTCTGTGAGCAGGGGCAACACAATGAAATAACTCGCTGCCGTCGTATCCGGTTCGACATCATAATGTCCTTTGCCATAATGGTAATTTGCCTGCGACTTTATTCTCGTTTCCTGGTAATCGTTATCGCTTGATATGCTCTGTCCCCAGTGATTCATCATCCTGTCGGTTAGATAAACATAAGGTCTCCTGACACTGGTAGCTTTGGTTTCAATCGTCGTATCATTAATAGCAAAGGGCGCAACCATAAGAAGTGCAGAGAGGAATTGACTGCTTGCGCTGGCGTCGACTTCGATTCGCCCACCTTTTAAACGGTGAGTCTTAAGCTTAAAGGGGAAATAGCCATTTTTACATTCAAATTCAACTTCCACGCCCTGGGATACGAGGGCATTGATTAAATCCTCCATCGGCCGTATTTTCATCTCATCGTCGCTGTCTAAATAATAACTTCCCTTTTCCTTAAGACAGATTAATGCGGTGAGAAATCGTGCTGCCGTACCTGCATTACCTACATGGAGTCTTGTTTCTCCACAGGGAATGTCACCGTTAAGTCCGACAATATTAATCTCATTTGCATTCTCGTCTGCTGTAATATTAAATCCCAGTTTCCGTAATGCCGTGAGCATGATTAATGTGTCATCACTGAATAACGCATTGCGAAGCGTCACTGCGCCATCGCTGAGAGCAGCTAAAATAAGAGCGCGGTTGGTAATACTCTTAGAACCGGGTAGCGTAACCGATCCCGCCGCAGGTCGAGTAAACGGTTCTATAGGTAACTCAATCATAATTGCGTTACTGATATGTAATTAGCGTGGGACGCATTATTACAAAGATTTTATTAATTAAATATCAGTGGGATTTCAGCTGATCAATTTTTATTCTTTATTATCAGAATTGCCATTGGAGAGACGAAGCCGGTCGCGATATTTTTTACCCCTCTCAAGTAGATTAATGACTTCGAAATGCTGATCATTAGCGATGGCAGTTTTCATGACATGCAATTCCTCCTCAAAATCATTTATTGCACGTATTATCTCATCGCGGTTTTGCTCGATGATCGATTTCCAGAGATTTGGATCGCCAGAGGCGATGCGGGTCGTATCTCGCAATCCAGTGCCTGCTAAACTACGCCAAGTATGATCCTTAGATGCCAGGTAACTGCACAATATAGAAGCAAGAATATGCGGGAGATGACTGATATTAGCTACGATTTCGTCATGTTTTTCCGGTGACACGGTCGCGACTTCCATCTCGAGTTCTTTCCAGAAATTTACGACTTTATCCAACGCTTGAACGTCGGAATCCACGAGAGGCGTGACAAAGCAGGGTTTATGCACAAATAGGTCAGCCCTGGCATGAGCCATCCCTGTCTTTTCAGAACCGGCCATGGGATGAGAGCCGATAAATGTATTACTCGAGGAAATGACCGCACTGCAGAAACGGCAAATGAGACTTTTCGTGCTCCCGACATCAGTTACAATCGCGCCTTTTTTTAGATCACCGGTGATCTTGCTTACGAGAGGGTAGATCGATTCTACTGGACTGCAAACGAGGATGAAATCAGAACCCGCAACTGCTTGCCCAGGGTGTTCAAATACCTTGTCACACCATGGCTGATGAGAACACGCCACGCGGGTCTCAGCGCGGCGCGACCACACGGTAATACGACGTGCCAGTAATTTTTCCTTCGAAGCCATGGCGACCGATGCGCCGATGAGTCCGGGAGCTAATATGGTTATTTGTTCGAACACAATCTTAGTTGAATATTTATTGAATCGTTTGTTGTCTTGATATTAACTTTAATTATCGTAATTTAAATCAATATCCTACTTTAAGGTATTATTGAATATTATTTTAATTATTTATTTAATCGGGTAAACGATTGAGCGAACACATTATTTCAGCATTTATTATTTATTGAGGTAAATAAAAGCTGAAGAGTTAAACTGTTTAAAGATGAACCGAGTTTCTCCTATTGTTTTCTTCAATAATTAATGTCACGGTCGCCTAAGGAAAAGGAACAAGAGCGAACTCGCTGGCATCTCCGCATCCTTTATTTCCTGATTTTACTGGGAATGCTTTTACCACTAATTCTTTATATGATAAAATATTAATTTTTATTGAATTCTGTTCCCGCCGCCTAACATTAGTCGTAAACCAACAATTGACAAAAAATGGCGCATTTCATTTTATTAATGCTTCAGGTTTACAATTATATCGATGTATAAAACGATCGTCATCATACGCATTTTCTTTTTCCTCATATGCGTTACTGGAAGTTACCTTGTTTGTTACTCCATACCGGACTGGGATCAGTATAGGACGCTCGCAGTTTTCATCGGAGCAAGCATTGGTGTTTTGGTCATTCTCATTGATGTTTTCTTAAAAGGATTTTCTCTTCGCGGTTTGACTGCCCTGACTTTCGGGCTATTTGTCGGCTGGTTATTCGCGATATTCATCTCAAACTCACCTCTCTTCGAAAATGGAGATCCGCAGATACTTTTCTTAGTTCGTCTCGCGCTTTTTGTTATATTGATGTATCTAGGGTCGGTGATTGCCCTGCGTGGTCGCGATGAATTTAATCTGGTCATTCCCTATGTTAGATTCGAGCCACATGGAGTGGATGTGCCGCTTGTTGTATTAGATACCAGTATCCTTATCGATGGGCGTATTATCGGTATCTGCGAGAGCAAATTTATGGGTTATGCGCTTGTTATTCCACGCTTTGTCCTCGATGAGTTGCAACGTATTGCCGACTCATCGGACATTCAGCGCCAAACAAAAGGTCGTAAAGGGCTGGAAGTGCTAAATCAACTGAGAAAATTGAAGCATCTTGACCTGCGGATTCATGAGAGCGATGTGAGTAAACGACAGAATGTCGATGCAAAGCTCGTTTTTCTCGCCCAGTCGATGAAAGCTAAAATCATGACTACCGATTTCAATCTCGCTCAAATGGCGGAGTTTCACACCATAGATTGGCTAAATATTAACGCCTTAGCAAAATCTCTCAATCCCGATTTTAATATTGGGGAAATCTTCGATGTAGAGCTCGTCAAAGAGGGAAAAGAGCCCGGGCAAGCCGTCGGATTCTTAAATGACGGCTCTATGGTCGTTGTTAATGACGGGAATGATCTCATCGGGCAGGCGGTTCGTATTGAAGTTCAAAGTATCCTGCCCTCGGCAGGTGGTAAGATGATTTTTGCCAAGGCTTTGGGCCCAGTTGAAACGGTATAATTTATCTATTATCCTTTAACCTTAAATGGGTTATAATGTGGATGTGACAGTGATATAAGGTAATTATGCCGAGGTGTAGGGCCATTTGTAATCTGGGTCATTTTTTGATAGTCGAAAAAATGACTTGGCAAGTACCCTATTGTCCTCTATTCTATTCGTCCCTAGTTTTAAGAATGTAATAGGGAGTTAACTAAAAAACACATGGAGAATATAATGATTAATAAAACAACTAATAAGGGATTTACCCTTGTAGAAATTATGATTGTGGTCGTGATCATCGGGCTGTTAGCAGCGATGGCGATACCGGCCTTCAATAAAGTCCGGCAGACCTCGCAGGACAAAACGATTACGAATAACTTAAGACAGGTAGCCTCAGCGGCAGACCAGTACTTCATTGAAGAAGGGATGACCCAAGCGGTGACGTCAGATATCATTGGAACAAACCTGTATATAAAGGGGATGCCCAAGGCAGTGGCCGGCGAAGCCTATTCAACCTTATTCCCGATCGCAGCTGGGTTTACCGAACTATCGGTTAGCAAGGCTGACGCTACTGTAGTTACCTTCTCTCAATAAATTGAATTAAATCTTAACAAAAGCCACCTCGTATTTTTATGAGGTGGCTTTTTTTTAGATGGTCAGGCCAGCATTTCTAAAATTAGCGATCCTCAGTCTTACTTCCATCATTACCCTGTACGTCTCTTTTGTCCTCATAAGCCACGAACAGGTGACATGGTGGACTAAGAATGGGGGATATTGGATGGTTTTTGCTACCACTGCAGCTTTTGGCTGGTTCTTTATTCAAATAGTGAGAAAAGAATGGCGAGACGGCTTTTCCTTTAGCAGTCATCGGCGGGGATTGATAACAATAATAATCTGTTCAGTATTTTTACACCTGCATGAACCGTATCGATTTAAGATACTCTTTGATGAATATGTCCTTTTATCAAATTCGTTGAGAATGCACACCCACCGTGAAGTCTTTGTAACCGGTAGGGCTCACTATATTAATTCTCATCTACAATTACAACAGGGGTTTGTTGATAAGAGACCCTATTTTTTCTCTTTCGTGCTTTCAATGGTCCATGATCTTAGTGGATATCGACCGGCTAATGCCTTTATCTTGAATGGGATTTTTACGGTAATTTTAACCACGCTTATGTATGCGTTGTGTTGGCAGATTGGAGGTGTTCGTTATGGTTGCCTGGGGGTATTACTGCTTATCGCGATTCCACTCGTTGCACAAAATGCAACGGGCGGGGGATTTGAAATTATGAATGCTTCTATGCTTCTTCTTTTCATGACCGCGGCATCCTATTACTTGAAACAAAATGATGATAAGGGTTTGAATTTTTTTATTTCAACGGCCGTTTTATTGGCACAGACGCGATACGAATCAATTCTTTATCTCCTCGCTTTAGCTTTTATCGTTCTTGTCAAATGGATATCGCGTCGCGAAGTCAGTATGAATTGGTTCTCTGCCTGTTCCCCCTTTCTTTTATTCCCCCCTTTGTTAACCAATCAGGTAATTCTTTCTAATCGTGGATTTTGGCAATTAAGTGATCCCGAGAGTACCGCATTCGGTTTTGAGTATTTTGTCCCCAACATACACAAAGCATTATTATATCTGTTCAATTATGAGGAGGTATGGACAAACTCCTTTCTCATCTCAACTCTTGGAATTATTGGATTGGTTTTTATGTTCGTTTACGCGGGGGGTCATTTCCGTGAAATGTTTTCGAAGCCCGGATTCCATCTTGTTTTTTACTCCACCCTGTTAGTCATGACCATCAATCTCACGCTCCTGATGACCTATCATTGGGGACAACTTGATGACCCGATGGTTTGGCGATTATCGTTACCCTTACACCTGTTTTTTATCCTCAGCATAATTAGAGTATTAAAAGAGTTTTTTAAAAATCGGCGCTTACCCAACATTTTCGTTCTGCTAATCATAGTTTACATTATTGGTTTTGTAGTCCCCGCTAATGCGGAACATGAAATTACTGATGGCTATGTATCGAGCCGAGAAATAGACTGGGCTTCAGAGTATATTCGTTCAGAGACTACAGAAGATACACTAGTCATTGCTGAATCGTCGGTGCCCATTATTTGTCATATGCGGGCAAGTACACCCATGTATTTATTAAATAAACGGTTACGGCACCTGCAATTTATTTTAGAACATCGAATTTATCAGGAGGTAATTGTTTTGCAGAGGTTTAAAATAAAACACGAAACCTTGGAAGAAATTCCATTGGGTAGAGAAGGTCATATACGTGGTATCCTTCATAAAGGAATAAAACTGGAAACGATTAAGGAATTCAGGGTGCGACCTCACATCTTCTCTCGCATAAGTCGTGTCGTTGGGGTCGATGAGGCCGAAGTCGAAAAAGAAATTGAACTGCTTGAGAAGGCCGGGGAAACATGGGAGAAACCGACAGGATTTGAAGAGGAGTTAGAATTCCTGCTTCATGCGATCAAAATGAATCCTTAATTGAATTCTCACGTTCCCTTTGACCGGCAGTAACAATAGACGCCAACGGTCATTTAATGAATCGATTGAGACACTGAATTAATTATCACATCGGATACGGTCTTTAGCGCTGAATCCTTCATTTCAGAATATAGGGGCAGACATATTACCTCTTTTGCCACTTTTTCCGAGCAGGGAAAAGCACCGGCAGCATAACCCAGATCAAGATAAGCGGGTTGAAGATGGACAGGGATCGGATAATGGATGAGGGTTTCAATATTTTCTGCCTTAAGTGCTTTGGTTAAGGCGTCCCTGTTGGGAGTGCGGAGTGTGTATAAGTAATAAACGTGCCGGTTGTGCGGAGCTTCATAGGGGATGACAAAATTTGTTTCGCTCAGGAGAGCATTGTATTTTTGTGCGTGTCGGCGGCGGGCTTCAGTCCAGGCTTCGATGTGCTGCAGTTTTACTCTCAGCACTGCGCCCTGAATGCCATCCATTCGATAGTTATACCCTCTCAGTAGATGGATATTTCTCTCCTCCTGACCCCATTGCCGCAGCATACGAATAGTGCGTGCATAAGCGGCATTATTGGTGAGTGTAATGCCCCCTTCTCCGTAAGCGCCCAGATTTTTGCCGGGATAGAAACTGAAACACGCTAGGTCACCTATTCCGCCAACGCGCTTCCCCTTATACTCAGCCCCATAGGCCTGACAGGCGTCCTCAATCACGATGAGGTGGTGGCGCTTGGCTATTTCCATGATTGGATCCATATCGGCCGCCTGTCCATAAAGATGTACCGGGAGGATCGCTTTGGTTTTGTCCGTAATTGCTTCCTCAATCTGGTTGACGTCAATGGTGTAGCTTCGCGGTTCAATATCCACGAGCACCGGAGTCGCCCCGGTGTAGCAAATTGCCGCGACGGTGCCGACGAAGGTATAGGGAACAGTGATTACTTCGTCACCCGGCCCAATACCTGCCGCAAGAAGTGCAAGGTGTAAAGCGCTGGTGCCCGAATTAACAGCGATCGCATGAGTGGTTCCACATTGAGAAGCAAATTCAGCTTCAAATGTGAGAACTTCTTCCCCCAAGGCAAATTGGCAACTTTCCAAGACCCTTCCGATGGCTTCATCAATCTCGTCTTTAATACTATGATACTGGGCTTTTAAATCTATAAAAGGGATCATCTTCGTCGACGGCACCCGGCCGCTAAATAGATAATATCCTGGGGGTGCAGTTTCTCCTGCTTCGAATAACTTTTCTAATATTTACCCAATAGAATAAGCTTTGTGCATGCAAGGTTGTTTCCCCTTCCTATGAGAAGGCCCAGAATCAAAAGATACAAAGGATGAATTAAGAGGGATAACTCGAACGTTTTGTTGAGATCCGTACCGGTTACCTCTTTCGGGCGCTATTAGTTGCATAATATGCAAGATAAAGACCCTCAACTGGGCCTTGAATAATATTTATAATGTTATTTTGAACGTTTTTACCGAAAACACGTCAAAGTAATTAATCGAATATTATATTCGGCAGAGTAAGATAATATTTTCATTGTTTTTTTGTAGTTTGGTAATAAAAAGCCGCCCGAGATCACCGGGCGGCTTTTTATTTTGGAAAATATCCATTCTTTACGTGGCTATTAGCTGATTGAGGACATTGAGTGGTACTTGGCTTTTTTGGGTAGGGTAAATTATTTGCAAACCTCCGCTCAATCCATTGGGTAAATAAACAGGGATGGTTAAGACCGGAAAGCCGGACATGCTCCCCAGTGTATTCAACCTTAATAAGCCCTCACGAAATTCCTGGGTCAAAGTGTTTTTATGAACCGCGGGGCAAGGTACTGCCGGCATCACCAGGTAATCAAAGTCGGTAAATACTTTATTTAGATGGCACCTGATTTTTTCCTGCTGATTCTCTGAATGTTGAATTTCCTCTTTATTCCAACGCCGACCCCGATCGATGCGCAGCCAGACAGCTGGATCATATTGGTCACGGTAATCATCCAGCCATTGGCGATGTACTGCGTAAGCCTCTTGACTTTGCAGTACCGCGTAGTGGGTTTCACTATGATTGATGATTGTGGACAAGTCGATTTGTGCCATTTCACTTTTTTCAAGACATAGAAAATTTGCCATTCGATGGTAATGTTTTTTCAGCTCTTCATCAATGGGTATTCCACTCTCTTCGAAATATAGACCTCGGGATTGATTAATTTCACATTCAGGTGAAAGCAGAGTTTGTATACAAGTCTTCATATCTTCAGCATTCGACGTAAACCACCCCGCGGTGTCATAAGAGGGTGCAAGAGGAAAACAGCCATTCTCTACCCAACTCTGGTGGGGGCATAGTCTCAGACCGTAAATCCCACAGAAGGACGCGGGCACCCGAATTGAACCCCCGGTATCTGTACCAAAGGCTAGTGGGATTAATCCTTTACCAACCGCCCATGCCGATCCACTACTTGAGCCCCCGCTTAACCGGTCCGGGAATTTAGGGTGTGGACAATCGCCGAAGTGCTTATTAAGCCCATCCAAACCATAGGCAAATTCATTCATCTGGGTTTTACCGCAGAATACAGCCCCTTTATGAGTCATTACTTCGAAAAGACTGCATGATTTATCGGGGGCTGGTCTTACTTTTTGAAGTAAGTTAGAGCTACAGTGAGTGGGGTAACCTTGGACATCAAAGAGGTCTTTAAGGAGGTAGGGGATGCCACCGAGAGGTTGGTCTAATAATTCACCCGCATTAATGAAACTGCTGATTAATGTCTTTTCATCGACGAGGCAACTGAGGGTAGCTGTTCTCTCAGCTGGTGGAATGGAATTTATCCGGGCTAAAAATTGATGTGCTGCATTAACCGGATCTCTAGCGATATTTTCTTTCCAATAGGAAAAGTTAAATTCTCCAGAAGACATAGAAATTATTGGATGAAATACCAGCTGAATAAGCTGGGATTACAAAGAGTTTTAAGTGGTGATATCATGTGGCTGTGCCTTTCATGATTGACTTGCGAGATCTCAGTTTTCACCCTCGGGACAATTACGTTTGCGATAAAATTCTAATCCTACCCATTTTGTATCGGGGACAACAAATTTTCTTAATTGGATTTTAATCTCTGTCGCGCGCGTGAATTCATTAAAAATAAGTGAGCAAGTGTCTAAAGCTAGTTCTTCCAACAATACCCAGGATTTATTTTTAATATTTTCTTCAATCCGGTTTTTCACCGTAGCATAGCAAATAGTTGTACTAAGATCTCCTTCCTTGGAGCCGGCTTGCCATGGATCAATGCCGATTTCAAGATCAACAATAATGCGTTGAGTGTTGGTCCGTTCTTCAGCTGTATAGCCGATTTTTGTATGGACAGAATATTCGCGAATAATAATTTTATCTGGTATAGGTGATTTCATTATTAGCTTACTCTCTTTTATAGTGTGGATAGCAAAAGATGCGAGCTTAACAATATATGCTTTAAGAAGATATTACATGCCCGGGTATAAATATCTTGGGTTGGATAAAGGATGAAATATTATATGAACCGCAGTCTTTGTTTTGTCATAATCCTTTTCTCGATCTTAATCGCGAACGGTTGCTCTAAGAAGAATACATCAACCGTTTCTTCAAAAGATAAATTACTCCCGATTTCAGTTCAGCTTGACTGGTTTCCAGAGCCCGAACATGGGGGCCTTTATCAGGCGTTAGCAAAAAATTATTTTTTGGATGAAGGGCTCGATGTCACTTTAATCAGCGGTGGCAATAACATCCTTGTCACCCAGATGCTGGCTTCGGGACGTGCACAAATAGGGCAGTCGGATAGTACAAAAATAATTCTCGCAGCCGCTAGAGGCCTTCCCGTGAAAATCATTGGAGCTGTATTTCACAACTCGCCCTCAGGGCTCATGCTCCACGCAAGTAATCCTATAAATCGATTCGAAGAGCTGGATGGAAAAACGATAATGGCACGCACCGAAGCGCTTTACATTCCGTATTTGAAAAAGAAATACGGAATCACATTTAATGTAATTCCACAGAATTTTGGTTTGGGACAATTTATATCTGATAAAAATTTTATCCAGGAGGGGTTCTATATTGCCGAATTTTATTTTATTGAAAAAGAGGGAGTGAAACCAAAAGTACTCAATCTCTGGGATAGCGGGTATATGAATTCTCTTGTCCTGGCCGCGAATACAGATTTTATCGAGACCCATTCAGTAGCCGTAGATCGGTTTATGCGCGCATTTATTAAAGGCTGGTCGGAATATCTGGAGGGAGATTCTATCCCTGCACGTGAAGCGATGAAGGAGGCCAATAGAAAGATATCAAGAGAAGTGGAGGATGAATTTTTGGATTTTTCACGAAAAATCATTATCCGCGACAATTTGGCAAAAGGTAATAAATTATGGGGAGAGAATTACGGGATTCTCGGCATTGAGAGAGTTGAGAAACAAATTGGACAACTTATAGATCTCGATGTGCTAAAAGCGGGAGAGGTTAGCCCAGCTGATGTGCGCGCTCAAGTTATGTCACTGGAAAATTAAAACAGTGGATAAACGATATTTATCGTTTAGACTTACTGAACCCGATCTTCACTGCGACGGTAGAAGGCCCGTAGATAAATAAATAAATTTAAACCTAAGAGCAATGTTCCGAGTAGGAGCTGCCAATTTCGCGTAAGCATTTCGGGGTAGAGCAAAGGGTGGATGTAATATTCGATAAATCCAGAGCTATAGCCGGATTCCCCTCCCTGAAAGCGAAGCCAATTCTCCAGTGGTGTCAGCGGACAAATCCAACCAGTGAATTCGATTAGGGTCGCCCAGATGACAGTTGGCAGGTGCAACCAGGCGATCTTTTTCCACTTTAAAACTAAGATGCCGCCGAGGACCGCGAAGATTATAAAAACAAAATGAATTAAAAGAATACTCTCAGCGAAAATAAGATAGGTCATATTGTATTCAGAATACTAAATTCAGATTGCCCTCAGATATTAGAGTGATCTTTTTGAACAGAGGATCCGAAATTATTTCACCTATTTTCGATTTCGGGTCAAAAGGTGAATAAAATAAAGCCAGACCGTGGCTGAGACTATGGCAATGGAAGGGTAGATAGCACCCGGTAACCTTCCAAACAGGAGGGTGGCCGAGGCGATTAAACCAGAAGTTACCCCCTTTGAAGCTCGATAGATAAACGCGTCTATTAACTCCTTGGCCCGGAATCGGGCATCGAAAGGCAATGGAATATAGAGTATTTCTTTACCCGCTCGGAATACTGAATAATCTATGGCTTTAAAAAGTAGATAGGCGCCAGCACCTGCAAGGAGGGAGGGATGGAAAAACAGAATGACGCATGTCGTTAAGTGTAGAAGTGGAATCGCAAAATGTACATGACGCAGTGAAAAATAGCGAAGCAATATGGGGGTGAATATAAATTGAAATGTAAATGCTACACTGTTGAGGAGGGCATAAAAATTCCCCAGGTATGCAGTTCTTGTATCCATCACCGGAATTTCCGTTTCAAGTATACCATTAAATCGTAATTCCAGAACGGTAGCTATTACCTGTGTCAAAGTGACAAGCATAGCAATATAGAGGATATCCCGGTTACGTCGAAAAAGATTGAGGGCAAGAACCTCTTGTCCCTTTTGCTGTTCGAGCGAAGATGGCATGGGTTCTCCACCCAGCTTGTATGCGAGAAGTGATAGGAGGGCAGCTGGGAGAAGGGAAAAAGCAGCGAAAAGAAGAAGATGCTCTGTGCTTAGCCAGTTGCCTGCCCGACCGACAAACAATCCGCCGAGAATCGCGCCAATTGAAGCAATACCACAGATCAGTCCGTTAAATCTTTTCGCTTGATCAGATTTAAGGGTGCTATTGATGAACGACCAATATTGTTCGATCAAAAGAACAATATAGGCCTCGCGAAATACATAAATCCCACCTACCGCCAGTCTATTGCCAGAGATTATAGCGAGGTAGCAAACAAGAATACCCAATCCAGAGAAGAGAGAGGTAAATAAAAGGGTGCGCTTGGCACCAAAACGAGAAAGCAGCCAGCCATAACCGTAAAGCATAACTAATGTTCCAAAGGGACCAAGAACCAGGACAACGGGTAATAGATGAGCGCCATAAATTTCCAGGTATAGCGAGACTGATGCGCTGCGGGCACATTCATAACCAGCGAGTAAAAAAAATGCAGCAAATCCCAGTATCAGGGTGGCGATAATGGGGCGGTTTATTGATTTACGACCACCACTTTTCTCTGCACTCTCCATCGTTAACCGGTCCCTTTAGTGCTACCTCTTTTACGGTAATTGGTTAATGGGTATAAATTTCTAACCGAGGGTGGTGGTAAATTTAGTGGATGCATTGCAGGGATGATTTATATCTCCAAGTTATATTACAATAAGGGGCATCATGTATTTCGGTTTTAAGACTGGGATTTAAATGCTTTCAATTCGAAAGAAAAATATAATTTAAGGGCTTAGAAGTATTGAGTTGAGATTCCAAGAATATTCACAGTTTTTGAAAAATTAAATTCATATAAGGTTGCTCTGCATTCATGGGTGTTTAATAAATGTAAATAATACTCAAATAATATGCCAATTATCGGAGTTGATATAGGAGGCACCAAATCAACGGTCTGTTTTGCTGATGGGGATGGACATTTGAATCATGTGGATGAATTTAAAACGACAGGTGTGGATGAAACGTTGGGTAAAATATATCAAAAGGTAGGGACGCTAGCTAAGGAAAAAGATACAATTATTGGCATAGCGTGCGGAGGACCACTGGATATAGAACGGGGATTAATTCAAGAGCCGCCAAATCTTCCGGGATGGATCGATGTTCCCATTGTGAAAGAATTAAGCGAACGGTGTCGCGTGCCAGCTTATCTCATGAATGATGCCAATGCCGGTGCATTGGCGGAGTGGATCTATGGTGCGGGCCGCGGTACCTCCAATATGATATTTTTAACCTGTGGGACAGGAATGGGCGCGGGTTTAATTCTCGATAATCGGCTCTATGAGGGCACTTCGGGTCTTGCCGGCGAAGTGGGACACATGCGACTTAGTAATAAAGGCCCTATCGGTTATCGCAAGGCGGGTTCCTTTGAAGGCTGGTGCAGCGGGGGTGGTTTAGCACAAGCGGCGAAAGAAAGGGCGGTTGAATTGAAAGGTGAAGCTTCATTTGATTCCGGTAATGAGAATTTAATTACGACTAAAATTGTAGCCGAAGCAGCCTTAAAAGGTGATCCTGAAGCGCTGAAGCTTTTTCAGCAATTCGGCGAATACTTAGGCCGGGGGTTAGCGATTCTTATTGATATCCTTAATCCTCAGAAAATCGTTATTGGTAGTGTCTTCGCGAGATGTGAAGAGCTGATACGCCCTTCAATGGAGGCGTCTGTTAATAGAGAATGTTTACCTGAGTCAATTTCGCACTGTAGCGTGGTATCTTCAGAATTAGGGGACGACATCGGTAATTATGCGGCATTATCAGTAGCGCGGTATCGAAGTGGGAAATTCAAAAATAGCAATTCTCGCTGAGAGAAACGCATAATCGCCTGGAGCGAAAAGACCAATCCTGAACCAGGTTTCAGAGCCCGCTAAAAGTTCAAGCGGAGTATATGCCTCTTCCAATAATAATTAAATCATAGGTGAGATGACCACGATTAGTCTATCCTGTCTTCATCGAACTCGATCATGTCGGCGAATGAGTGAAGATCCTCGCGGTCCGGGATACCCATAGCGGCTTTAACTTCTTCGAGTTTTTCTTTTCCCATGCCACGCGTGCCTTTTTGGATTAATTCCCGGTTCCACTTATAAACCTGAAGATCTTCCGGGAGTATCTCTTTTAACTTGGCATCAAGTTCGATGTTATCCCTGCTTGTCCGCACAGCCTCGACAATATCTTCGGGATCAACTCCAAGATGAAGGCAAAGAAAGCCATCGAATCCACGCTTAAAATTTCTTTGATAGGAAGGGGGTAACTCATTTATTAGATGCTTGCGGATTTTGGCAATGAATCTAGGTAAATGAAGGAGTCCACATGCATGGGGCACATAAGGAGAGGGTAGATCGTAGAGGACTTCACCGGTATCTGGTTTTGTCATTGCTAATAAAATAATGTGTTGCACATCTAAGGTATGCCAAGCCAAAATCTATCAAGTTTAATTTGTCATTAAATCTATGAATATTATCTGGCGTGTTTCAGCCTATCTATTCCGTTATAAGTTCCTCTTTGGACTAACGCTCGGTCTTGCTTTGGGAAGTATGCTTTTCCTGCTTGCGGTCCCGCGAATTATCCAATGGGTCTTTGACGACATTATTAAATCTGGGCGGGTTGAATATCTATGGTACGGGGTGTTGCTCGTGGTAGTATGCTACTTTGGCCGTGAGTTACTAAATTGCCTGCGCATTCGAGTTAATAATACCGTAGAACAAAAAGTTCTGCTCGATCTACGACGCGATCTTCACGCCAAATTATTGGATTTACCCGTCTCCTTTTACGACCGTCGAAAAAGTGGTGAGGTTGCTTCACGTGTAATCGAAGATGTACAGATCCTTGAAAGAGGACTGCTCGATGGGACGGAACAAGGGAGTGTAGCGATTCTCACTATAGTGGGCATTACCGCGATGCTTTTTCTGATGGAACCCAAACTCGCAGTTTTCGTCATGGCACCTGTCCCGGTGCTGCTTTTCCTTGCCTGGCAACATGCTAAAGCAACAAGGCGAAACTGGAAAAAAGTAAGGGAATCCGCCGGCGAGTTAAATAGCATTCTCATTGAAGATATACAAGGGAATCGGCTCATTCATTCCTTTGCCCTGAGAGGGCGAGAACATGAGCGATTTATCGCACAAGCTGAAGACTTACGTGTGCATAGTCTGCGCGCCATGTTTCGCTGGTCAATCTACAGTCCTTTATCCAGTTACCTTTCCAGTCTGGGTACTGTTGCCGTAGTGGGGATGGGAGGTTACATGCTTATGCAAGATTCGGGTTTTAGTTTCGGCCAGTTTCTCGCTTTTTTTGCGTATTGTTCCATGCTCTATGAACCTGTTAATCGCCTTAATGGTCTCAACCATATGCTCAGTGCAGCAAAGGCTTCAGGTGACCGTGTATTCGATATTCTAGACCAACCTTTGATTATTCAGGATCCAAAACACCCTAAACCATTTCCCGAGGGATTGCTTGAGGTTTGCTTCAAGGACGCTTGTTTTTCCTATCCAGAACGCGAGGAAATTATCGAGGATCTCAATCTCATTTTACCTGCGGGTAAAGTAACGGCATTAGTTGGGCATACGGGAGCGGGTAAAAGTACCGTTGCGAACTTACTTTTGCGCTACTATGATATAAATGAAGGGTCGGTAGAAATAAACGGGGTAGATGTGCGCTCAATTAATCTTACTGAGCTACGCAGTAACATTGGATTTGTTGCCCAAGACCCCTTTCTTTTTGACGGCACAGTTAAAGACAATTTAAGTCTTGCACGGGAGGATGCGACAGAAGATGAAATCATAGCTGCTTTAAAAGGTGCCCGCTGTTGGGAGTTTGTATCTCGTTTACCCCATGGCATCAATACGGCAATTGGGGAACGCGGTATTCGACTGAGCATGGGTGAAAAACAGCGGCTAACAATTGCTCGTGTGCTTTTAAAAAATCCCCCCTTGATTATTCTCGATGAAGCCACGTCAAGTGTAGACAGCATTACCGAGCAAGCGATTCAAGAAGCATTGGATCTGCTCATTGAAAATCGCACCGTTCTCATCATTGCCCATCGTCTTTCAACGGTGAGACGAGCAGATCATATCGTTGTCCTTGATCATGGAAGAATTATTGAACGCGGTAATCATACTAAACTTTTGGAACAGGATGGCCAATATGCCCAGTTATGGCGCGCACAACAGGATTTGATTCCTGAAACTGTATAAGCTTATCTGAAATTGAATGGATAAAGAAAAATCCCAACCTGACGCCGATACTCACGAGCGAATTCTCATCGTTCAGAATGAATTAGGTATTCATGCCCGTCCAGCGGCGATGATCGTGCGCATCGCGAATAAATATGATGCCAATGTTAATGTGGAAAAAGAAGATGAACAGGTTAACGGTAAAAGCATCATGGGCTTAATGATGTTAGCAGCCGGTCAAAACTCTAAACTGCGTTTTACAGCTAATGGTGTTGATGCCACTAAGTTGCTTCAAGAAATCGAAGAACTTTTTAACCGTAAATTTGAAGAAGGCTGAGTTATATTAACTCATCCAATATAATCGATTAGCGGCGCCGGTTACCCGGGATCTTTTTTGTGGAATTATATCCGCGATTACGTCGTTTGGGTAAATTCTTCTTTTCTTCGAGAAACGGGATATAATTATAATCAAATCCCTCAATCTTTACTTTCGGTATCTCTTGTTCAATAAAACGTTCAATCGCGCGAAGGAAATCTTGCTCGCCAGGACAGTAAATTGTCATCGCATCACCTTCATTATTTGCTCGGCCAGTACGACCAATGCGGTGGACATAATCTTCTGGATTTTGCGGGATATCATAGTTTATCACATGGCTGACGGTACTGATATCAATACCGCGGGCAACAATGTCGGTTGCCACTAATACTTCGTATTTTCCGGACTTGAAACCCTGTAAAGCGTTGTCGCGTTCTTTCTGTGAGCGATCTGAGTGAAGCGATACCACAGAATGATTTGCCGCGTTTAACCATCGCGCGATTATTTCCGCTCCCGCTTTAGTCCGGCTGAAAATAAGGACACTATGAAAATCGGTCTTCTCTAATAACGCCAATAAAAGATCAAATTTTTGTCGATCATCCACCGGGTAAAGGGTGTGGTTAATTGTTTCGGCAGTGGAAAAACCACCCCCGATATTAACATGCTCAGGTTCATGCAATACCCATTTCGCAAGACGTTTTATCTCCGATGGTACGGTTGCCGAAAAAAGAAGACTTTGTCTTTTGAGGGAACAGTGCCTGATTATTCGACGGACATCTGGTAAAAATCCCATATCAAGCATTCGATCGACCTCATCGAGGACGAGAAAATCTATTTTTTTTAAATTAACTGCTTTTTGTTCAAGGTGGTCGAGAAGCCTGCCCGGCGTTGCGACAATAATATCGACACCGCTTTTAAGTTCATCCAGTTGACGTCCATAACCAACACCCCCATGGATGAGGGAGACTTCGATATCAAAAAATTTCCCATAGGCGACGAATGCATCTCTAACTTGAGCAGCGAGTTCACGAGTGGGTTCGAGCACCAGGCATCGACAGGCGCCATGCTTTTTTAATAGGGAGAGTATAGGCAGTGCAAATGCAGCGGTCTTGCCCGTCCCGGTATGTGAACCAGCAATTAAATCTTTTCCCTTGAGAATTAAGGGAATAGCTTGAGCCTGTACCGCGGTAGGTTCGGTGTAGCCCTGGGAGTCAACTCCCTTCAGAGCAGTTTCACATAATCCCAGTTCGGAAAATTGAGTGACACTTTTAGAGGGTCCTGTTACACTCGTATTTGAATCCATAAATTAAATAATCGGGTAGTCTATTCGATGAATGGTATTATTAACAATTACAGTATAAGGGTGTTCTACTGCTTTTTGTTATCGTGATTCAGCCTTTGCATTAAAGGCTGCGAAATACCAATATTAGACTTTGTTATAATATTTTATTTATCAAGGGCAAGTTTTTAACAAAATGGGGGAATTGCGTTTTTCTATTCAGATAACTTGATTAAAAAATTAAACGATTGTGACCATACCGCAAAGAGATACATACCGAGGGAGAATCGCACCTACTCCATCTGGTTATCTTCATTTGGGACATGCGCGAACTTTTTGGATGGCCCAGATGCGCGCTCGTAAGTCACAGGGGGCTCTCATTTTTCGAAATGAAGATATAGACTACGCGCGTTGCAAACCAGAATATGTCAATGCGATGATCGAAGATTTGCGATGGTTTGGGTTTAAATGGGATGAAGGACCTGATATTGGCGGTAAACATATACCCTATATTCAAAGTCAGCGAATTCCTCATTATTTAAACGTTTGGGAAAAACTCTATAAACTTGGGGTAATTTATCCGTGTTCCCACTCTCGCAAAGACGTTCTTAACGCCCTTAGTGCGCCTCACGCAGGTGAAACTGAACCGGTTTATCCACCCCAGCTGCGGCCGCCCGAAATATCAGTAAAATCTATCTCAGGTCCGGGAAAGACCAATTGGCGTTTCCGGGTCCCCGATGGTAATTCGGTCAATTTTATTGATTATCGCGTCGGAAATGTGAGATTTACCGCCGGAAAAGATTTCGGGGATTTTATTGTCTGGCGAAAAGATGGATTCCCATCCTATGAAATGGCCGTTGTGGCTGATGATCAAAATATGGGTATTACAGAAGTCGTAAGAGGTGAAGATTTATTGCTCTCCACTGCACGTCAGCTTTTGCTCTACCGTGCCTTGAATTGGTCGCCACCCGCTTATTATCATTGCCCTTTGCTCTGTGATGATCGTGGTGAAAGGTTGGCAAAACGTCATGATGCTCTCAGTTTAAGAAAACTACGTGAAGCGGGCAACACCCCTGATTCATTAAGGAAATCCAGAAACTTTATTGAATCTGACGAGTGCATGGTAGACTGAGTGGGGTGTATTTAAATGGCAAATAAGATTAAAATGAATCTTAAAGGTAGACGGTTCTCAAATCGGATAAAAATTTTTTAATTAAAATATGAAAAACCCATTTCTCGACATAACGTTTGATATTCATTGGTCACTATTAAAAACAGATTTTGTGAAGTCTGGAATTGAAGAGGCCTTAATGGAGGCGCAAAAGAATATAGATGACATTAGCAGCCAGGATAATGAGCAGGTAACTTTTGGAAGCAGTTTTCTTGCGCTCGAAAAAGCCACTGAAGGGGTTGACCTGGCTTGGGGGGTTGTGAACCATCTGGATGCGGTGTGTAATTCACCAGAACTCAGAGAGGTATATAATGAACTATTACCTCAAGTATCTGAATTCTATGCGAGAATTCCTCTCAATGCCGAATTGTGGTCGATTCTTAAAAATTTATCTCAAAGCAATGAAGTTAATAAATTAACAGACGTAGAAAAACGTTTTCTTGAAGAGACGCTGGCAGAATTTCGCGAACAGGGAGCGGATCTTTATATTGATTTAAAGAATCGTTTCGAAGATTTGGAAAAAGAGCTGGCGCAAATTACGCAAAAGTATTCGGAAAATGTCCTAGACTCTACAAACGCCTATGAGCTCGTATTAGATGATGAGTTATTGCTTGAAGGATTGCCTCCCACAGCAAAAGAAGCAGCGCGCCTCGATGCGTTGAAAAAAGGTTTCGGCTCTGAAGAAGAACCTCGATGGAGGTTCACATTACACTATCCTTCGTTTCTCCCCGCATTGAAGTATTTGGAAAATGATAGTATCCGAAAAAAACTCTGGGAAGCGTCAACAGGAATTGGCAATTCCTCACCCTATAAAAACGATGATCTCATTTGGAAATGTCTGGAACTGCGAGAGGAAAAAGCGAAGCTCCTGGGGAAAAATTACTTTGCTGATTTAGTCCTCGAGCGGCGAATGACTAAAAATGGTGCTACCGCGCTTGGCTTTGTAGATGATTTACATCGTCGAATAAAAGTTGCTTTTGACAAAGAGTGTGAAGAGCTGGAAATATTTAAAGCGCAAAAAACTGGAAGATCACAGGAGCATCTCGAGCCCTGGGAGGTTGCCTATTGGTCGGAAAAACTAAGAAGAGAAAGATATGATTTTGATGAGGAAGATCTCCGGCCTTATTTTTCTATCGACCCTGTTATTAACGGAATGTTTTCAATCGCTGAAAAAATTTTTGGGATAAAAATTAGTGAACGAGAGGTTATATATGTTGAAGGGAGCGATAATAATAAAAATATTAATCCTGATACTTTTCCTCCATGGGGAAAACCAATAGAAGTTTGGCATCCTGAAGTAAAATATTATGACGTCTTCGACCAGGATAAACGACATCTAGGATCTTTTTATGCAGACTGGCACCCGCGTGAACCAAAGCGAAGCGGTGCCTGGATGAATTCATTTATCACAGGTCAAATTAATAAGAGCGATAATAGACGCGATCCGCATCTCGGACTCATCTGCGGAAACCTTACTCCTTCGGTCGGCGATAAACCTGCGCTTCTAACTCATGACGAAGTAAGTACTATCTTTCATGAATTTGGTCACCTCTTACATCATACCCTGGGTGAGGTGGAAATCAAATCAATGAATGGGACTAATGTCGCATGGGATTTTGTCGAATTACCATCACAAATAATGGAAAACTGGTGTTGGGAACGCGAAAGTCTCGATTTCTTTGCGCAACATTATGTAACTGAAGAGAAAATACCTGATGAGCTTTTTGAAAAAATGAAACGGGCGCGAAACTTTCAAGCAGCGCGTCAAATGATGCGCCAATTGTCATTTGGCAAAATGGATTTAGAACTGCACATGAACTATTCAAAATTTTTCGGTGGCGACCTCGATGCCATTCTCAACGAGATGCTTGTCGATTATAATCCACCAAGTAAAACGACACCGCCTTCTATCATCAGGAGATTCACGCATTTATTTGCGAGCAGTCTAGGGTATGCCTCTGGATATTATTCTTATAAATGGGCCGAAGTGCTCGATGCGGATGCCTTTACGCGCTTTAAAAAAGAAGGTGTCCTCAATCCGAAGGTGGGTCATGAGTTTAAAGAAAAAATCCTCAGTAAAGGAAATGCGGAAAATCCATCCAAACTGTTTAAAGATTTTATGGGACGTGATCCCGAACTTAGTGCCCTCCTTATAAGAGATGATTTAGCGTGAGGGAAGTTACCCTTCAATTCTTTTTACCCATAGAATCTTCGACTTGACTTGCAGGAAATGGTGATCAGATTGTATTAAAATCCAATGTTAATTTATAAAATTAATAAAAGATGAATTTTCTCATATTCATTATTATTCCAATAATAATTGGAATGTGGGCACAATCGAAAGTAGCGAGAACCTATAAAAAGTATTCTCAAGTGCAATCGCGAGGTCGTGTAACCGGTCGCGAGGCCGCCGACTACGTGATGCGAAGTGCTGGAGTTAATGATGTTAGTATCGTGGCTATTCGCGGGCATTTAACTGATCATTACGATCCCACTCACAAACGACTGGCACTGAGTGAAGAGAATTACAGAGGTACCAGTCTGGCAGCGTTGGGCGTTGCGGCACATGAGGCCGGTCATGCTATACAACACAATGTAGGATACAAAGCGCTTAAATTGCGGATGGCTCTGATTCCAATAACTAACATTTCTTCACAATTACTGCCGTTCGTTATTATTGGAGGATTATTCTTCGGCATTCTTGGTCTCATTAAACTGGGCATCATGGTGTATCTCGTATTGACCGTCTTTCAATTAGTTACGCTGCCCGTAGAGTTTGACGCGAGCAAACGCGCTAAAGCCCAATTACCTGGTCTCGGTATTATTGATCAATCTGAAATTCCCGGAGTAAGTAAAACTTTGGATGCTGCAGGATTTACCTATGTCGCTGCATTTATCGCGTCCCTGGGCAACCTCCTCTATCTTATCGCGCTATCTCGAAGATAAAATCCAATAACGGATTGAAATGAAATGCGGGTGATTCGCATTTTGTATTTAGATAAGACTATCTGGTTAATGATTTAAATCAGATGATGAACGCAAGTTTTCGCGTGATCAAATATTTAATGAAAGCGGTTTATACTCCCATGGATTTATGCAAATTACAGTTTAATTTACCGCTTATGGTAAAAACATTTATAATATTACGTGAAAGGATTAATTAGCGCTTAGTTGTATATAAATAATATAATTCTTATTCGTAAACAAGGTGTGAACATAAAATATATATTCGGGAGTGATACTTTCATCAAATAATATAAATAAATTCTTTTTTAAAAATTAGACTCCGATGATTGCTACGATTATAAAGATAAATGAAAAGCGGATAAATTTCATCATTTCCATGTGTTTATTTGTAGATTCATGAATGGAATAAACTTGTGTTTAGTATGAAAAATAATTTATATTTGTCTCCTTCGGCTTATTTTTCTCATACTCTAGTGAATTAATAAGAAATATCATTTAGATATACTTATTATATTTTAAACTTATTTTACTTGAAAATACCCCCAAAAGTTCCCTATAATAATCTATTATAGGAATATATAAAATTTGATTTCTGAATAATTTAGCAGAACACACAGTCAGTGTTTGCTAATTTTTTTTCGTCTCTAAGGAAATCCTATGCTTACGAAAAAATCCAAAGGCCTCTTTTTTGAAGTCAGTGAATTTTCTGTGCTCGCGGCAATTACTTCGGGTTTAGATGCACCATTCACTGTAGAAAGTTTACAGGAAAGTCCCCATGATGATAATGCGGATAAAGTCCGGGATTTTGTTGCCGGCTTAAGCGATGATAAATCGCGTGGTTATATCCATGCGCATTGCGGAATTTATCCCAAGAGTCGATTTGTTCGACGCACGACTCTTGACTCACCGAACAAAGCCAAGGAACCGACTTATTTTACCGATCTATTAAATGATCAATTTCGTATTGATCCAAGCAAGTACCTTACAACCATCGTTAATGCTTATGATGGTAGTGACTTCGATTTGGAGAAAGGTGTACAGAATCAAAAAGAACTTGTGCTATGTGGTGCTCAAAGTACCGAGGTGAGCGAACAACAAGAAATGATTGTCGATTACGGTGTATATCCTGAACGAATGGAGTTAGGCACTTTAAGTAGTTTGGGTGGTTTAATAAATTACGCCAATTTTAAATCCATTACGATGCCCACTCTGGTTCTTGAGATAACATCTTCAAATTCGAATGTTTTTATCATTAACAATGAAAAGATCGATGTGACGCGGCCGATACCATTTGGGTTGGACGGGATGTTTCCTGTAATTCAAAAAGAACTTGATCTTAAAGATGAGGAGTCGACTAAAAAGCTTTTTTATTCAGATACTTTTGACTTTACCGAGATGGGCTCGGCTCTGCTAAATAAAATGTTGAAAGAACTTCAATCATCCACGGGGTTTTATGAAGTGCAAACAGGTCAGACTATAGGACAGATTTTTCTTACCCTATTACCAAAAAATCTTAATTGGATTCACCAGACTTTATCACGCTCATTAGGAGTGGAAGTTCTGCACCTAGATTACCCAAGCTGGTTGCAGTCGCAGAACATTAGTGTTAGTGAAGATGTTCAGCTAGAGGGACTCGATAGCCGTTGGCTCAGCCTTTTCAGTTTAATGGGTAATTACAGTAACTCAGAAGATGGCGCTAACTAAATCTAAAAAGGTTGTCCAAACTAACTGGCATCCTGACTTTCGTAATGTCGATGCCCTTCCGGATATTAAGGTTATCCGGACTGACTTCTTTGTGAATATTTTAACCGTTACGATCGCGTTAGCTTCGATTTTTTATCTTGGATATCATGAATATAACGGAATAGCGATCGGATCGCAGATATCCGAATTAGATAACAAAATAACTTCTAAAAATACTGAAAATAATAAAAACCTGAGTTTCAGTTCAAAGTTTGATAACTTTTCAAAGAAAATTGTCGAACTTGAACAATTTGTAGAATCACCGATTGATACCACGGAGTTTCTCACCTTTTTGGGAGAAGCGATACCCCATGAAATGCTCCTCACGTCCATATCTTATTACGATCGGGAATTTACCGAGGGTAAAAAAACGTTTGTTCTTTTCATTATTAATATCCGGGGTGCAGCTCACGGGAGCGCGGAGACAGCAACGCAAACGGTATATGACTTTATTAATAAGTTGGAGAACCTGGAAATGTTTGAGGCTATCCTATATAACACTGAACTGGACTCGATGGTGCGAGATGATGCACTCGGTCTTTTTAATTTCTCCACTATCATTCAACTTAAACTTGAAGAATGAACAAGGAGTTACTTCTAGCAAAAATTAAACAATACCCACTGGCCGTTGCCAGCGTGGGGATTGCGCTGGTTTTAATTCTAGTCATTTATATGCGCAGTGGCCGTCTCCCGTCTCTGGAAGCTGAGTTGGAACAAATGGAAACGACTTGGGATGTTATACAGAACAACGATCTCCGAGCAATTGATATGCAGGTCCATCTCGATACCATTAGCGCAGCGACTGAAGAAATTGAAGCGCGCTTATTGGATCCAGAAGAAAAAGCAATTAATTATCAGTACATCTTCCAGTTAGAACCAAAATTTGGGGTCCGTTTGGATAATTTACAACAGAAAGATTCGACGGACAATGATGTGGGCGATAACTTTAAGACCGTTAATTTTGATATATCAGCATCTGGAACTTATAAACAAATTCTAAATTTAGTCTATGAGCTTCAAAATGGGAAATTCTTCACGCGTATAGATAGATTCAACTTTAATGCTGTAGGAGAATTAGAGCCCAATCTTGTGCAAATTGATTTAAAAATTGCAGTTTTGGGGGTAAAATGAAAAAGCATAATTTATTCACCATCTTAATAATCATCATGTTAAACGTATCCATCAGTCTCGGATTTCAAGTTAATCTTGAAGCGCAGGATAAACGTGTGTCGATGAAAGATAAACGGGAGGGACTCCTGTCTACATCAGATAAATTACTCAATCCGGGAGACCCGGAACAGTTAAAACGATTCGAAGAAGTAAGGAATCCATTCGAACCGTACGTTGAGCCAACTATAGAACCTGATCCAGAGCCGGTTACAAAGACACAACCGAAGCAAATAAATGAAAAGTTAATCCTAATGCAAGTTGTTAGTATTTTAAAACCCAAGGGTAGTCTTATCCTGGGGGAGAATAAAATATTAATTTTAGAAGATCGGAAAAAGCTACGTGAAGGTGATATTATTCCCGCGAGGGTAGGTGGAATTACACATAAAATCCAAATCACTGAAATAACCAATCGCAATTTTAGCCTTAGCCTGAATCAAACCAAACTAACGAGCGGCTTTAGTAGAGCTAGCTCAAAGGGGAAGGTAACCCTAAATAAAGCCAGAAATTAAATGCGTATACCTTACCTCTCCCACAGCTACGAGATAACTAGAACCAGGTAATTATTATGAATTCCCGAATATTCCTTATAACTTTGCTTTTCTTCTGCTTTGGCTTCCCTGCATGGAGTCAGGAAGATACAGAGACCGAAGACGTCTCCGAAATTCTAGCCGAGAACGGCTGGGAGATGATCGATGACGAACCTGATGCTGATGATGCTGAAATATCAGATCTTGAGACAGCTGATAGCGATGCCTCATCCGTCGATTCCGAATTTCCGGATATGGAAATGGAAATGCTGGATGAACCAGCGGATATGGAAAGCGAGATGGAGACATTTTTCGATGATGAGATCATTGAAGAGGCGTCGAGTGAAGAACCGGTAGTAGAAGAGATCGACGAAATGCCATTTGAAATGCCGGATGAACCGGCAGACATGGAAAGCGAAATGGAGACATTTTTCGATGATGAAATTTACGAAATGCCCATGGAAGAGCCGATGGCAGAAGAAATCGACGAAATGCCTATGGAAGAACCCATAGCGGAAGAGATCGACGAGATGCCATTTGAAATGTCTGCTGATCCAGAGACATTCTTTGATGATGATATGGAAATCATGCTCGAGGAGCCCATGGACGATGAGGACGCGCTGTCTGAATTACCCTCTGATATAGAGATGGCAGAGGATGTAGATGTCACCTTGGAATTCCCAGGGCAGGACGTTTCTGAGGCGGCGCTCTCCCTTGAGGAAGATACGATTACAGTCGAATTTCCAGATGAAGAAGTTCGCACCATTATCAGCAATGTGGCGGATCTTTTCGAATTGAATGTAGTTATACCCGATACGCTGGTTGGCAGTACTACTTTAAAACTGCGTAACGTATCCTGGCAGCAAGTGTTCGATGTCGTTCTTGAACCCCTGGGCTTTACCTGGATTCGGGACCGAAATATAATCAAGATCAAAAGCCAGGAAGAACTTTTACAGGAGCCCGTGGAAACACGTGTCTTTGTAATTAATTTTGCGACAGCGGGAGAAATGCAAGCGTCCATTTCTCCCCTTGTTGACTCTGCTTCCGGTGGACGGATCCAAGTGGACACACGCAGCAACTCTTTGGTCATTACCGAACGCCCCTCGCGGTTCAACAATATTCAGACGATCATTGACCGTCTCGATCGTCCAAATGCCCAGGTGATGATAGAATCTAAATTCATCGAGATAACTGATGTCAATACCGTGAATCAGGGAGTTGATTGGCAATCGCTCAGTGGCTATAATCTCGGCGCCGGACCATTTCAAAGGTCGTGGAATGAGAGCAATAATCAGACAGGAGGAGATTCACGATCGGATTCGCTCAATTCTTCTGCTTCTGATACGAGTAACCTCACGCGATCGGTTACCGATGGTCTCAGTACCGTAACCGATGATTTAAGCACCAATGTCACCACAGCAAATATTATCGATCAAACGCTTAATGTGTTGAATAGCGCGGCGCAAGGCCGGATAGATACAGCAGTATTCAACGCGGCTGCCTTTAATATCGTGTTGAGTTTTTTGAATGACTTGTCTGAGACTGAAGTGGTATCCAATCCCACCGTCGTGACGGTTAATAATACCCCGGCGCTTATCGCTGTAGGCGAGCGGTTCCCGGTTCCTGAGTACAACTATAATGATGAACGAGGAACCTTTGAAGTGAGTGGTTTTGACTATGAAGACATTGGGATTAATTTGACTGTAACCCCTCAGGTTAATAGTGCTGGATTCATTACTCTCGATATCCAACCGGAAGTAAGTAGCCTCTTAGGCACGGTTAGTTTTGGCGGAGCAGGTGGTGCGGAAATCCCAAGAATTGCATCTCGCCGGACAGAGAGTGTAATCACGATTAAGGACGGGTTTACCCTGGCAATTGGTGGGTTAATCGAGAAAGAAGTTCGCAATGAATCAAATAAAGTACCTGTATTTGGCGATATTCCCATTATTGGGAGACTTTTCCGCAGTAGAACAGATATTACGGATAGGAGTAACTTGATCATATTCATCACTGCGAAAACGCTGAATCCTGATGGTAGTACCTATGAGGATATCTTTAGTCCTCGCGCACTCCGTGATTTGAACATAACACCAAGTGATGTCCCGGGTTATGAAATTCCCGATTCAGAGCTTCAATTGCATGCGCAGATCCGTGAAGCCACGGAAGTCGCGAATCGGATTAAAAGAGAAGCCGACCTACAAAAGCATCTTAATAAATTAACGCCGAGTGTGAAATCCTCTAAAAAACGCGAGCGTGAAGAGGATGAAACGGGAACCCTTACTCCACCCGAAGATAAAAAGGAGAAAAAGTTTTTCTTATTCGGTAAAAAGGGTGATCAACAAGGGGGCGGATAAATATCTGCTTAAGTGGGGGTTTTAAATCTCCACCAGTTCAATTTAACAGAGTTGTGCCTAACCTCAAGCAATGGGGTTAGGCATTGCTTGTTAAGAGGAGGGTTTTAATCTACAGCTGAATCTTTTTTCAGCTTTTCAATTTCGGGTACAATGACCTGCTCGTAATAATCGGGGTGAATGCCGTGTGATAATTTAATTCCCAGATACTTCTCGATAAATTCTTCTATATTTTGCCAGCTTTCCTCTTCCATTTTTATCTTCTTCGTGTAGGCACACATTGTGACTATATTTTCCAATGACTTTATACGTGAGGTGTCTTTGAGGATACGTTTTGCTACACGCAGGCGAATAGCCAATTGCTGGCGATCAAGTGGTTTGCTTAAAAAATCATCCACGCCACTCTCCATTGCATCAAAGTAATTTTTTTCCTCACCCACATTTGCCGTGAGTAAAATAAAGTAAGTATAGTCAGTATCGGGGCGCTGCCTTATTTTTTTACATAATTCTAATCCATTGACCGAAGGCATAAGCCAGTCACTCACGATAATTCGGTAGGGAACGCGGTCGAAAATATCCCAAGCCTCTTGACCATCGGTAGAAGCTGTTACCAGGTAACCCATTTGCTCAAGGTTTGTCTGGAGTAGCTTGCGCGATATTAAGTCGTCTTCAGCAATAAGTATGTTCATCGATCGAATAAGTTTAGAATTATAAAAAGATTGCGTTATTTATAAGGTGTGGGATTTACAATATTATACGATGATCATTGTGAGGGGAGAAAATTAGTAAATAATTAATTTATAACAATAAACGAGGTGTCCTGTGGCCCAATAATGATTCAGCTCTTAGGCCGAAATACTTTGATCACGCTTTCATTGCATTCCATGTAGGGGCCGCCAATTAAGTCAATACAATAAGGAATGGCTGGAAATATCACCTCAAGACATTCGCCTATGGCCTTGGGTTTACCGGGAAGATTTACAATTAAGCACTTCCCGCGAATTCCAGCAGTTTGTCGTGAGAGAATAGCTGTAGGGACATATTGAAGAGAGGTAGTTCGCATCAATTCGCCGAAACCCGGCATCATTTTTTCGGAGACCGATTCAGTAGCCTCAGGTGTGACATCGCGAAGCGCGGGGCCTGTCCCACCGGTGGTGATTATCAGACAGCAACCTTGATCATCGGCGAACTCGATCATCTTCTTTTCAATCAAATGCTGTTCGTCTGGGATAATTGCGTATTCTTTTTCCCATTCTGATTTTAAGTACCCATTTAATAAGCTAAGCACTTCTTTACCTGGTAAATCCTCATATTCACCGGCGCTAGCACGATCAGAAATATTAATTACACCTATCTTAATCATCGGTTATTAACGCAGTTAGGTAGAACCTTTAAGTCAAGACAACGTCTTAGAGCTTAAAATCAGTATTTGATATTTTCAGTTCAAGAACTCCCGTCCTCATCAAAAAGAGCTTTTTGCTGAGGAGTGTCTGATTCACTTAGATTTAGCTTTTCATCGTGCAGGTGACGTGGTGGATCGCTCACACGATCAGCGATGATCTGGGTCCGCTCTTTTGCAATCCGCTTACAAATCTGGATCACATGCATTTTGATCCATTTTGAAGTACTGCTTGAAATGCTGTAATCGGCAGGACCGTAGGCATGAATGCGATTCACTTGAAGAAGGTGATCGTTTTGTGCAAACTCTTCTGGGTGATCGGGATTGTAAACAGCGTAGGTTTTTCCACCATTCTTTTTTACAACAGAAAATACCGGTACGTCGCTGGGGCCGTCGGCAATATAAATCATGTTATTAATCGGGATTCGCCGATCCTCATTGCTAATGACAGCGTTAACATCGATTTCTGAATCTTTGTTTGAACCTTTATTTATTTCGAAAATAAATCGTGTCTTGATAGTATTATCCACCATCGTTCCAATTTGACTTATCTCTCGACTTGTTTCGAACGGGAACTCCTCTTGGTTTAGAAAACCGGGGGGTAGAGGGCTTTCCACGAACTCACAGCCGTAGATACCGTCGACATGAGTGGCGATAGAACTTCCTCGAATAATTTCAGCTAACCCGGTGCTGATAATGTAGTGTTCGAGAGTGATATCGTGAGTCCCAGTTTCATTATTATTACGAACAAGTTCTTTCAATTCATGGAAAATCTCAGGTAAACCGGGGTAATATTGAAGCTCACTACCTAATGCTCTTAAAATGGCGTTATTCAGACCTTTCATCGTCCCCATACGTACATAACTTAGCAAGTGATTCAGATAAACGGTATCTTTGCTTACATTAATTCCTATTTCTTTGTAAATTTGCGGCAGACGGCTGACCTCTTCCCAAAAGGTTTTTTCATCAACTTTATATCGCTCAAATAGTGGCGTTTGCATATAACCTGGAATTAAAGTCTTGTCGAAATCCCAGATGCAGGCGACAATGTTTCGGCTATGAAGGTTGTTTTCAGCCATCGCGATGGGAACGCCTCTTTAATCTAAGCGAAGGTGTGTAAAATAAGCTACTTTTCGTTATAGTATCTATTACTGCTTTCATCAATTCCATGACATCCTTACCTGATATTAAACCATTTCGCAAGCGTTTCGAAGATATCGATGCGCAGATGGCGACACCTGACTTTTATCAGAACGCACGGCGGGCAGTGGATGTGACACGCGAACATCAGCACCTGAGTAAATTACTTGCGCTTCGCAGTGAGTTAGAAAAAAAGAATCAACAGATTAAGGAAAATCAATCAATAGTCGATGATCCCGAAAGTGATCTGGAGATTAAACAAATGGCAGAGGATGAAATTTCTGTGTTACGACAACAAGCGGAAGCTTTACATAATGGCGTCCTCGTTTCTATGCTTCCACCTGATAAAAGCGATTCTCGAAACACGATTGTTGAAATCCGGGCTGGTGCCGGTGGAAACGAAGCCTCACTTTTTGCGGCCGATCTTTATCGAATGTATATTCGCTATGCCGAAAAACATGGTTGGAAAGTGGAGCAGCTAGGTACTAGCACCTCGGAAGCGGGCGGATTTAAAGAGGTAGTTTTCAACTTACGCGGTGATGAAGTATATAAATACCTCAAGTTTGAAAGTGGTGTCCACCGCGTTCAACGTATACCGGTAACCGAGACCAATGGGCGTATCCATACCTCTACTTCCACCGTGGCAGTGCTTCCAGAAGCTGAAGAGGTCGATGTTCACCTAGACCCGGCGGAGCTTGAATTTTCAGTATGTCGGGCGAGTGGACCCGGGGGTCAAGGTGTTAATACAACCGATTCTGCAGTACAGATCCTTCACAAACCCACCGGGTTAATCGTTAGTTGTGCAGATGAACGTTCGCAATTGAAGAATAAACAAAAAGGGTTGAAAGTATTACGGGCCCGGCTATTGCATAAAAAAGAAGAAGAGGAAAGGGCGCGCTATGCCCAGAATCGGCGCAGTCAAATCGGAAGCGGAGATCGTAGTGAGCGTATTAGGACTTATAATTTCCCTCAAAGCCGTCTTACCGATCACCGCATTGGTCTTACTTTATATAACCTTTCCGATATTATGGAGGGCAATCTGGATGAAGTGATTCATTCTCTTCAAGAAACTGATCATAAACTGAAAATAGATGAATTGCTGTCTCCTGATAACAATTAAAGATTGTATTTTAGGTCACAGCCAATTATCGCTTCATTTATCTTTGTCACCTATCGCTAGTCCGCGTTAGTTCCCTTACGGGTATGATTACCCTTATCGATGCAATTCAAAAGACGACGGTATTCTTTTCAGCTAAAAGAATAGAGAATGCCCGCTTGAATGCGGAAATTATTATCGCGAAAGCACTGAATCTAAATCGGCTGGAACTCTATCTGCAATTCGACCGGCCCCTGGATTCAGAGAACTTGGATCAGATCCGCGATCTCGCAAAGCGGAGAGGGAAACATGAACCGTGGCAGTATATAATTGGTGAAGTGGATTTCTTTAACCTCAAGTTGAAGGCCGACCGTCGCGCACTCATTCCGAGGCCAGAGACGGAGGAGCTCATTGATCTTATCGTTAAGGAAAAGGATCGTGCCCCTGATAAAGTTGTGGATCTTGGCACTGGTAGCGGTGCTATAGCTTTAGCCTTGGCTATGCAATATCCTGAATCACGCGTGCTGGCAGTTGACACCAGTGATGATGCCTTGTCTCTTGCGCGGGATAATATAAAACGATCCGGGTTAAACAGTCGCGTTGAGATCCAAAAATCCGATTGGTTTAATAATATTGAAGGAAAATTTGATTTGATTGTGGCCAACCCTCCTTACCTCTCTGAGCTTGAATGGGATGAATCCCAACCGGAAATTAATAAATATGAACCGCGAGAAGCGCTAGTGGCAGAGGACCATGGGTTGAATGCGCTGAAGCATATTCTCTCTCATTCCTCAACCTATTTAAACACGGGTGGTCTGGTCGCGATGGAGACAGGCATTGACCATCATCCAGCATTAAAAGAGATAGCTATAAAAACAGAATTTAAACGTTGGGATTCACGGGTAGATTTTAGTCTCCGTAATCGCTATTTTCTTGCCTGGAAATGAATATCCTGGGATTTCGAAAACTATCTCGAGCTCGCGTTTTCTGCGGTAACGGGAATAGAGTGTTCTTTATCTTTATTGAATATAAACCAATCCACCACGACACGAAAGCTCTCACGTAAAGGTATATCGAGAACAGGTTTATCCTCTAGAATGTGCGGGTCGATTTCAATTAGCTTATCGAAGAATAAAGGGAGAAGGGTGCTAATTTCGTCTTCTTCAAGTTTATCACTGAAATACTTTTTAAACGCTTTTTCTACAAGAAAATCTTCACTCCGATCGGCGTTTTTAAATTGATTCATGATATCCTCAATCGCTTGAGATTCCAGTTGAGTATTTATCTCTTCTGAAAGAAATGCGCTGATATCATCTGCGTATTTAATCATTTTCTCAAAATCGATTCTTTCGACAAAGACTTCCTTGATCTCATCACTATCATCTGAAGCGTAGTAATATACCTTCTGATAATATTGATTTTTCTTTGGTTTGCCGTTGGGTAATATTGATTTATGCAGCTTTTCCTGATGTTGATTCTCTTTCTCGATAGAAAGATCAAGCAGGACATCAGTCGAAGGAAAGTCCAGCGCACTCAACTCATCCAACCGTTTATCCATTGATTCCTTAAATATCGTATCAACATCTTTTTGCTTACGTCTTTGATCGAAATTCAAAGAAACTTCCTTTTCATCTTGTTTCTTTTGAAACCAGCTAATGTTTTCTTTGAGGTAAGTAAACTCATCGAGCGTCTGCATTCGTTCTTCGCTTAGATTGCGTAACGTATTCAGTAAGGTATCGGTGGTGACAAAATGGTCATTCAGGTGCTTATTACTGGACAGCCAATCGAGTGGTTCAATCGTGTCCCAGGCGAGTGCATTGGGAAGGTCGGATTCCCCGATCGGTAGAAATTCATTTACCGAAGGAATAATAATGTCTGATTTCACGCCCTCTTTCTGAGTCGAATCTCCATTGGGCAGATAAAATTTTTGAATAGTAATTCTCGTCGCGCCTAATTTTTGGGGTTTGGAAAATACGCCGATACGCAATCCTCGCTCGAGTTCGAAAATAGCTTGAACAGTACCTTTCCCGTGAGTGGATGCATCACCAATAATAATTGCCCGATGATGATTTTGTAGCGCGCCCGCGACGATTTCACTTGCGGATGCGCTACGCCGGGAAACGAGTACCGCAAGGGGACCGCTGTATACTATTTTAGGATCGCGGTCCCAGTCTTTGCGGATGCGCCCTGAGGTGTCTTTTATCTGTACTACAGGGCCCTTAGAAATGAATAAACCAGTCAGGGATATGGCTTCACTGAGCAGACCACCGCCATTGCGGCGTAAATCAAGAACGAGACCGGAGATGCCAATGTCATTCAGTTTTTCAATAAGTTGCTCGACGTCTTCAGTCGTGCTTGACTCTGCGGGTTTTCCGCCAATGCCAGAACCGTAAAAACTCGGTAAGTCGATTACACCAATCGTGATAAATTTCCCCTCCTCGATAGGAACTTCATATACATCCGCGCGGGCGAGATTGGCTGTTAGCTGAATCTCATCGCGAATCAAGGTAACAATTTTACGTTCCGACGAATCAGCAGCAACTGCAGGTCTAATACTCAGTCGCACTTCAGTCCCTTTAACTCCGCGTATCATTTTTACGATACTGCGTAATTTCATATCGATGACATCGATAGGTTCATCATCTTTCTGTGCGACTTCCACGATGATATCTCCCGGGTGAAGTTGGCCGCTCATTTCAGCGGGGCCGCCGGGGATTAGATTCTGAATAACACAGTAGCCATCTTCGTCACGCAAAAGGGCACCAATACCTACTAAAGAGTTGCGCATCGTAATCGCAAATTCCTCAAGTGAATCTGATGAATAGTATATTGAATGTGGATCGTACAATTGAGCTAAAGCGCTAAGAAACAACTCCTGTATGTCATTAGCTTCAATCTCATTAATATTTTTCTTTGTTCGACGATAGCGTCGTTTTACTTTTTCTTTTGCGCGCTCCAATGATTCATCTCTCAGCAGTTCCTGCAAGAGATCATACTTTAATCTTTTATTCCAGAGGTCATCGGCTTCGGCGGTAGTGGCTGGCCATTCCGCTTCGGAACGATCGGGAATAAATGTTTCATCATCCTCAAAGTTAAAATCACCATTGATGCGTTCAAATATCCAATCGAGGCGATTAAGTGCGCGGTCACGGTAATTTTCAAAAACCTGAAAAGCGGGGTAGAGATCTCCACTCGCGAGCCAAACATTAATCAGAGAATCCTGAAATCTTAAGGTAAGGGCTTCTACATCTTTTTTGAGTAAAAATAAACGGTGGTAGTCTAATTCCTCCATAAAATTATGCAGGAGCTTTTCCGTATCAATTTTGGAAAGTGGCTTTTTGGTAAAATGGTAACTTTGAATCGAATCTATCGCTAGTACCGTCTCTTTCTTCATCTGCTCGCTACTGGCAATACTGAGACTAAAAGTATCCTCAGCTACCCCTTTGGTAAATGAAAGAACGGTAAGAAAAAAGATGCTGGTGAAATATATCAATCTATTCATGTGAGGTGAATCTTATAGAAGCGAAAAAGCATTATAAAATTTTCGGTATCATAATTATAATAGTCTATAGATATCGTCCCTATGATGTCTAATTTTATTTATATTTATTAGGAAGAATTTTAAATATCCTCATTTAGTTGTATCTGACAAAAAAGTTCCTCTTGGGTGTCACCCGGCCTGACGAAAAAAACACGAAACAGGTATAGACTGCATTTTTGACATGAAATATGGATATTTGTTCAATCCAACAGTGAATGTCACTTCACAGACAATTCATTTTAAAAAATTTGTGCACTAATAAGTAAAGAGAATGTTTTATCGGCTGAGAATGTCTTTGGCTCGATCTAAAGTTTGTTTTTCTTCTTCGCTTAGGGCGCCAAAGCCCTGACTGTTTATTTTATCCAGTATTCGATCAACTTCATTTTGAACGTCTCTACGGTTACCAATATTTATTTTAAAATTTCTCTTGCTGCTGCGGGATGAAGATTTCTTCTTTAACCAAAAGGGCAATTCAATCGAAGTTTTACCTTTTTTTATTATCGATTCATGATTAATGAGAAAACGGAAATAGAAAAGTCCTCCCAACATACCTCCAATGTGAGCTGAGTGCGCAATTCGATTCATGCTTCCCGGTATCATTTCACTGAATAGAAATCCGAATAATTCGATACCAAAGATGCCCCAGCCTAAGTATCTCGGTTTAATATTCACAGGAATAATAAAGAAGAGCAGGAAAGTAACCCGTTCATCTGCATGCATGATACAATATACAGTCAGTAAACCCATCGCCGCAGCGGATGCACCGATGAGGGGGTACTGACTTTGGAAATTGAAAATCACCCATATCAATCCGCCCGCAAAGGCCGAAAGAATGTAAAGGTCTAGAAGTTTATGAGGACCGATATCCTGCTCTACTATTCTCCCGAAAATAAAAATGGCTAGCATGTTAAAAATAAGATGCCATGGAAATGACCCGGCAGTGTCGTGCAGGAGACTGTAAGTAAGGGGCGTCCAAACAAAACCGTGCAATAAATTGGAACTGTTCAGGCCAAAATAACGTTCCGGAAAATCGCTGTTAAACCACCAGCGGAATACGCTTTGTATTACAAATAGCCCAAAGTTAATGATGAGAATCCACTTTAAAACAGGGAAGCGGCGAGATGCGCCTTCGTTGCGCATATAGGGGCGATCATAGAGCATGAGTTTTTAAAGCGTAAAATGCCTGGGTAAATTTTAGAGCTAAAATCAACACGTAGTTTATCTCTTGAGGATTATTCAATTTCCGCCAAAGGATCGACTTGTGACTGAGTATTAAGTTTAAGCTTAAAATGCTATTCATTACAAATTTTTCCGATTATAAAAATCGGCCCTAAAAATTAGGTTCAAATCAATTAATTGTTGCGTCTTATTTTAGGAAAGGACAAGGCGTCAATAGTTTCATATTCTTCTGTAAAAAACTGATAATAATTGACTATTTTAGCCTTTTAATAACTTTAAGCGCACAAATGGCTGATAAATCGGATAAATGGGCCGAAAATGTAAGCGGGAAATTCTTTGTCGATGAGCAATGCATTGATTGCGATCTCTGTCGAGAAACAGCCCCTGACTTTTTTACTCGTAATGACGATGGCGGTTACTCCTATGTCTTTAATCAACCGGAGACAGGGGATCAAATCGCCGAATGCATGGAAGCGCTTGAGGGGTGTCCGGTAGAAGCGATTGGCGAAAACGGTGACCAGGCGGATTGATAGGGAGTTAGAACAGTTCTAAATTGTAATCCCCTTTCACCATTATCCTTTTAATATCATTGATAAATAAGAATGTGTCGGTTGATGCATTTCCATCATAAATGTGAATAGGGTTCATATCAAAATTTATTAGTATCAGGAAAAACGCCTCCAAAATGAGGGGACAAAGAGCACGAGAATAGCATAGAGTTCCAAGCGACCCATAATCATCAAGAGAGAGAGGTAATATTTCGTGCTGTCATGAAAAAAAGCATAAGTGTGTGTGGGTCCGATCTCGGAAAACCCTGGCCCAATGTTGTAAAAGCAGGAGATCACTGTAGAATAAGTCCCTTCTAAAGTTAAATTGTTTTCCAGTAATGCGACTACGCATTCGCTTATAAAAATGATTACCGTGATAAGCACGATATAGATGACAATATTTTCTTGTGCCGTGGCTGATATATTTCGCCCATTAACTTTTATCGGTCGGACGACATGACTACGAAAAGCTTTCTCAATATTGACGAGGCAAATTTTAATTCCTATTACCACGCGTATTACCTTAAGACCACCTGCTGTGGAACCAGAGCTGCCACCAATAACCATTAGGGCTAGAAAAAAAGCGTGCGTCGCCGGTATCCAGGCATCGAAATCAGCGGTAGTGAAACCTGAAGTCGTCGCGATAGAAACGACATGAAAGGCACTTGCTCGCAAGGCATCGAGAGGTGTATCAATTATACCATTGGAGAGCAATAGCAGCGTGATTATTACGGTGGAAATAACCAGTATAGCATAAAAGACACGGATTTCTGTATTAGTAAGGACGTCCTTCCACTGTCCGCGGAGGCTACGTAGGATGACGAGAAAACTGGTCCCGCCTACGATCATAAAAAGAATAAACATCCATTCAATAAGCGGGCTTTGAAAGGCTGCGATACTATTACTGTAAGTACTGAATCCCCCTGTGGCTATAGTGGTAAACATATGGCAGATGGCATCATACCAGGACATTCCGCATACATGATAAACCAGGGTGCACACAACTGATATCGCCAAATATAAATAAAGAATACGGAGAACCCCGCTTTGGACTCTAGAGGATTCCAGCTCCGTTGACTCAGCGGAAGACTCTCGAGAGTAAAGTATTTTTGCCCCCGCTCCGAGAAAGGATAAAACGGCGACAAAAAAAACAACTACGCCAAGGCCACCTATCCACTGACTGATCTGCCGCCAAAACATGAGGCTGCGTGGAAACTGTTCAAGGTCGGTAAAGACCGTAGCACCGGTTGTGGTGAGACCTGAAACGGATTCAAAAACAGCGTCCGCTAAACTGCAACCTGGGATGACTAAAAAATAGGGCAAGGCGCCCGTCATACAGGAGAAAATCCACCCCAGCCCAATCACGCAGAGTGCTTCCTTGCGTAACATTTTGAAATCGCCGCGTGGGCCGAGTATATACAATGCGACAGCCAGACCAAAAGCAATGCATATACTTATTCCAAAACCGTGTAATGCCTGAGCTTCGATTAAGCGGTCCCCCGCTAAATAACCCGCGCCAAGACTTACCGATAAGGCAAATCCGATAGCTGCCATGATTACACTTAACAGCTTGAAGATAACTACATAATTCATCTTAAATCAGCTTTCAGCTGCAAAAAGACAGAATTCAATAATAAACAGGATGAGGGGTGTCAAATAAGGCGTCCATCAATATAAGATGATTGGGATCCCTATTAAGTGAACAATTTAAGTAATTCTTTTATGTTATCTTCTTTAGTTATAACAACGACTCGATCACCTTCAAGAATGATATCTTCAGCGCCGGGAACCACCGCTTGAAATTTATGCAAAAGGGCGACGAAAACCGTGCCTGGCGGTAAAGGGATATCTTTAATCAATCGACCTGTTTGCGAACTTTTACCACTAATCCTGATTTCCAGAATTTTCCCCGCCTTGTTCGGTAAGTCGGCTAGCTCAGTATAAGGTGCAGGTGAGAGGTAGCGCATAACTTCGTTAACCGTGGCGATGCGCGGTGAGACAGACAATTCAATACCTAAAGTAATTTTCATCCGTTCGAGGACTTCTTCATAATCTGTCTTATTGATAACAATTTGAACATGGGCAGCACCCAGTTTCGATGACTGTAACCCGGTCATTATGTTATTTTCATCATTTTTTGTACAGGCTATGAAATAATCGGTACTACCTATCTGTTCTTCTTCTAACAGGCGTAACCGTGTAGCATCACCATTGATAACTGTGACATGAGGAAATTTTTCTGCTAGAAAGTCACATTTCTCACGATCACTATCGATGATGCGAATTTTAAATCGGGGATTAGCAAGCAATCGAACTAGGGCAATTGAAATCTCACTTCCCCCAAAAAGAACAACGCGGACTATATTCGCGGTATTATCAGGATTGAAATTAACGCGGGATTCCATCATTACATCGGGAGGGCCGAATAGCGTTACCCAGTCACCCGCTTCTAATATTGAATCACCCGTTGGCAGTTCTATTTTGTCAGCACGCTGGATCGCCCCGATCCTCATCTTAGGATTTATTTTTAATTCCGCCAGCGTCTTCCCCGTTAGCTTGGATTTTTTAGCTAATTGCACTTGTTGGACCTCAATCTGACCGCGGGCAAAATTTTCCACTGCGACCCTTCCCGGATTGCGAATCGTTTTAGCCAGCTCAACCGCGCAAAGTGCTTCGGGGTTGAGGAGCATATCTATACCAAAATGAAGTTGGTAATTAAGATAGGAATTGTCAGTATAAGTCTGATCGTGAACACGGGCGATGGTCGTCCCTGCCCCTAATGCTTTGGCTAATGAGCTTGAGATTAAGTTCGTCTTATCGTCACTTGTCATCGCGAGGAAGAAATCGCAATCATCGACTTCGGCTTTTTTAAGCGTTTCTGCCGAACTGCCGTTCCCTTCCAAAACACGAACGTCATATTGCTCATCGGCACGACTTACGATTTTCCCTGCAGATTCGATGAGCGTAACTTCATGTGCATGTCCACTCAACATCCCACATAAGTAGCTGCCAACCTCTCCGGCTCCGACAATTACTATTTTCATAGCCTATTAAATATAATGCAGTGAGATAAAAAAGATAGTCCTTATAAACCGAACGTTGAGACGATGATAATAAGGATAGAAAAGGTATCGATTCTTACCTTAAGTGAAGGTAATTCAATTCAAACTTTACTTAATATTGTAAAAGAATCGCTCAACAATGAAAGATTATTTTTTGTAATACTTTAAAAAACAGGAGACACTCAGTGGCTTATTTCTTCGTTATTTCAAATTGTTGTGGGATTTAATATCGTTTATTAAACGGGTAATTCTCTTGTGCTGTGCGTAGTTGTTAACGCTTAGTGATTGAATTGATGAAAAAGAGCGCTTAAGGTTATTTGGAATAGACATAAAGTCATGGCAAAAATAGCTAAAAGCAGGTCTAAACCGCTCGTTGGAATTATTATGGGCAGCTCATCCGATTGGGATACTATGCGGCATGCAGCCGTTAGCCTCGATGCACTGAAAGTGTCTTATGAGAAAAAAATTGTCAGTGCCCATCGCACACCCGAATTACTATACAAATATGCCCGTGAAGCGTCGGAACGGGGGCTGAAAGTAATCATTGCGGGGGCAGGTGGAGCTGCGCATTTACCAGGAATGACAGCTTCATTGACCGAGTTACCAGTTCTCGGGGTACCCGTTCAGTCACGGGCGCTCAGCGGGTTGGATTCTCTTTTATCTATAGTACAGATGCCGGCCGGTATCCCTGTCCCGACTTTCGCGATTGGAAAAGCAGGCGCCATCAATGCAGCACTTAGTGCGGCCTCTATTCTCTCCCTTGAGAACAAGAGCCTTCGTAATCGGCTAAAAAAATTGCGTGAGGCGCAGACTGCTAAGGTGCTCAAGACAAAATTACCTGGCTCATGATTCCACCCGGTAGCACGATCGGGATCCTCGGGGGGGGACAGCTCGGTCGCATGACCGTTCTCGCTGGCAGGAGAATGGGATATCGGTTTAATATTTTTGAACCCAACGTGGGGTGTGCTGCCGGCATGGTCGCGGATCTCGAGGTGAACGCTCCCTATAATGATTTGCATAGCTTGCGTAATTTTGCTTCGCAGGTTGACGTCGTCACCCTTGAGTTTGAAAATATTCCTCTTTCGGCAGTAGAAGTCATTGCAGAGCGAGTGCCCCTACATCCCTCGGGACAAGTTTTGCACATTTGTCAGCATCGTCAGCGAGAAAAAGATTTTTTAAGTCAATCGGGATTCCCTTGTGTTCCTTTTGAAGTAGTTAAATCCTCTCAGGAACTTGCCGCCGCGGTAATACGGATGGGGTTACCTTGTGTTCTTAAAACAGCTTCGTTTGGGTACGATGGCAAAGGACAGAGAAAGATAGATTCTACTGATCAGGATTTCGAAGCGATATGGCATGATTTTGGCAGTGATGTCGGGATCGTCGAAAAATGGATTTCTTTTCGTGGTGAATATTCCGTCATCTGCGCGATGAATGAACTGGGAGAGGGAAATACCTTCCCCATGTCTGAAAACATCCATCGAGACCACATCTTACATACATCGATAGTGCCTGCTCGAATCGAAGCAGATAAGCAACGTGAAGCAGAGGACCTCGCAATGAAGATAGCTAAAGCGCTCGATTTAGTAGGCCTGTTGGCGGTTGAATTATTTTTAACTCAAGATAATGAATGGCTGGTAAATGAACTTGCTCCTCGCCCGCACAATTCCGGACATTATAGTTTTGACGCCTGCTTAACCAATCAATTCGAGCAGCATGTAAGAGCGGTTTGCGGGCTTCCACTGGGAGCTACAACATTACTTTCTCCTGTCGTAATGGTTAACTTACTCGGTGAATTATGGAATCCAGATATACCCGAATGGAATATTCTTCTGCGTGATCCAACCGTAAAACTGCATCTCTATGATAAGGGATCGCCGCGAGCCGGGCGTAAAATGGGGCATTACTGTGTTCTCGATGAATCTATTAAAACAGCTTTGGGAAAAGCTGAAAATATATTCGAAGCCCTGGGTAGAACTTCAGGGCCCTGGCCCCGATGAAGTTATTTTTCATCTAAACTTTATTTCTCCATGTGTGAAACAAGATCGCAATTTTCAATCAAGCAATTCCTCAGATAAGTCTTGAATTATCTTTATTCAGATCCGCGTTATTATTTGAGAAAGCGCAATTAAATATTTTTGAATTAAGTTATTATGAGGGAGGAATTTTCCAATGTAGCGCGTTATCTTTCTGTGATGGCGAGGGAGGATCCCTTTCTATGTGCGATTAAGGATCCGCATCATCGCGAACCTAATGGAACTATTATTTATAATGAACTTACATTTCTTGAATTGAATAAATACTGTGATGCAGTTTCACGTTATATAAGCGAATGTAAAATAGGGCGTGGTACCCGCGTGCTACTATTACTGAAACCAGGATTAAATTTTTTATTCATAAGCTTTGCCCTTTTTAAGATTGGTGCGGTACCTATTTTTATTGATCCAGGTATGGGGCTCAAAAATTTCTTAAACAGTGTGCTTAATTCGCAGCCCGAAGGGCTGATCGGGATCCCCAAAGCGCAATGGTTTAGCCGTATTTTCTTTCCTTATTTCCGTAATCTCCGGGTGAGAATAAATGTCGAGAGTTATAAGTTTGTGCAAGCTGTTGACAAATTGCTTTCAAGCGAAGATGAGAACGACAATTTCGATATTGCACCAACGGGGAGTGAAGAACTTGCGGCTATTCTGTTTACTTCAGGGTCTACGGGACCACCGAAGGGAGTTTCTTACGAACACGGTGTATTTGAATCTCAAGTAAATCTAATTCGCGAGCACTATGGTATCAAACGCGGCGAGATCGATTTTCCCATGCTACCCATTTTCGCGCTTTTTAATCCAGCACTGGGAATGACGACGATCGTTCCAGAAATGAATCCCAGTCGACCGGCAACAGTAGATCCTCGAAAGGTGGTAGAAGCGATTAATCAATGCGAGGTTACGAATAGTTTTGGTTCACCTGCGATTTGGTCAAGAGTTGCTCGGTATTGCAATGGGAGTAAAATCAACTTAGCGACGATGAAACGGATCCTTATTGCCGGTGCTCCAGTCCCGCTACAGCTTATCGAAAATTTAAGTAAATGCCTTCCCTGTGGCGCTATTTACACACCCTATGGCGCTACAGAATGCTTACCTATAACCTCAATCGGCAGCGCCGAAATAATAAAGGAGACTTCGCGCCTTACGCTTCAGGGAAAGGGGACTTGTGTAGGGCGACCCCTTCCAGGGATCATCGTGCGTGTTATTAAAATCCATGATGATTCGATTGGTGTTTGGGATGATTGTCTTGAACTGCCCCAGGGATCAATAGGAGAAATCATTGTCAAAGGTTCAGTCGTAACCAAAGAATACGATGCACTAAAAGAACATACAGAATTGGCAAAGATCAATGAGAGTAACTCTATTTGGCATCGGACTGGAGATTTAGGATATATTGATAATGAAGGCCGGCTCTGGTTTTGTGGACGCAAGGTTGAACGTGTACCTACGGCTCAGGGGGAGCTTTATACAGACTGTTGCGAGTCCATTTATAATCAACATCCTGAAGTTTTCAGGACTGCATTAATTGGCTTAGGTGAATCTCACGAATTAATACCTGCCATTGTAGTCGAACCCGAAAAAGGTAACTTCCCTAATAGTGTTTACCATCGTAAAAGATTAATAACCGAACTTAAAGCACTAGGTGAAGATTACCAGATGACACGAGGTATTGATCGGTTTTTTATCCAAAAAAGTTTACCGGTTGATATACGACATAATGCAAAAATTCATCGCCTTACCTTGGCGCGGAAATATAATTTATCTTCTCCAATATAAATTTCTTTCTAAAGGATGAAAGCATTGGTAACAGGTGGGGGAGGATTTCTAGGACGCTATGTCGTTAAAAAATTGTGTGAGCGTGGGGCTGAGGTTGCTATCCTGGGTCGATCACCACAACCCGCGATTGAAGCTCATGGAGTTAAGGTTTATCAGGGTGAAATTGAAAATTTTAATAGTGTTAAGGATGCTTGTCAGGGTTGCGATGTAGTATTTCATATCGCGGCTAAAGCAGGTATCTGGGGGAGCTGGAAAAGTTTTTTTCAACCTAACGTCATTGGAACGAGAAATGTGGTCAATGCCTGTAAAGAGCAGGGGGTCACACGGCTAATTTACACCAGCACCCCAAGTGTAGTATTCAATGGCAACTCCTTTGAAGGGGCGGATGAATCGCTGCCCTATGGGTGTAATTGGCTATCTCACTACGCGCATACGAAAGCAATCGCCGAGGCTGAAATGCTCGCCGCTAACAACGATGGGGGATTGCGCACCATAGCTTTGCGTCCGCATCTGTTATGGGGGATTGGTGACCCGCACTTAATTCCCCGTGTCGTTGCGCGCGCGCGCGCGGGGAAATTACGCATCATCGGTAATGGCCGCAATCGCGTTGACATCACGCATGTTGACAATGCTGCCCATGCACACCTTTTAGCTTTCGATGCTTTGGAGAATGGAAATGCCGGTGGTAGGGCTTATTTCATTTCTCAAGATCAACCTGTGGTTCTGTGGGAATGGATAAATGAATTGCTCACTCGTCTGAATATTCGACCCGTAGAAAAAAGAATCAGCCTAAAAAAAGCGTATGTTTTAGGTATGGGGTTTGAGGGTATATATAAAATATCAGGCCTTAGCTCAGACCCCCCGATGACACGGTTTCTCGCAGTGGAGCTCGCAAAAAACCATTTTTTTAATATCAATGCCGCGCGCCGTGATCTAGGATATGAACCGGCGATCAACATAGAAACGGGGCTCAATCAACTGGTTGAGCATCTAAATAAAGCGGGACTCATAAATTAAGAACCTTCAGATTTTACCTCAGGGTAAAAACATTGCAGTCTATTTTTACACATGTTTTAAATGGTAATATGGGTCATTCAAATAAGGTTCCCCTCTCCGTTTTAATTCCGGTAAAAAATGAATATCTGAATTTGGAACGCTGTCTCCAATCTATCAATTGGGCGGATGAAATCTTTGTTGTTGATTCCCAAAGTACGGATGGAACTCAAGAGATTGCGACAAAATTTAATGCTAAAGTTGTACAATTTAATTTTAGCGGGATCTGGCCGAAAAAGAAAAACTGGGCACTCGAGAACCTGCCGTTCAAGCACGAATGGGTTTTTATCATGGACGCTGATGAAGCGCTCCCACCAATGGCGGAAGAGGAATTTCGCGAGGTAGTGGAGAATGAGGATAGATCAGTAGTCGGCTATTGGCTAAATCGTAGGTTTCATTTTATGGGTAAATGGCTCAAACATGCCTATTACCCGAATTGGAATTTACGTCTTTTTAAGCACCGATTGGGTCGATTTGAAAAATTGACCAATTCAGCAACAGATAGTGGCGATAATGAGGTGCATGAACATGTTATTATTCAGGGTGAAACGGATCGTCTAAAAACAGAGATGGATCACTACGCCTTTCCCTCCGTCGCCTCATTTGTAGAAAAGCACAATCGTTATTCAAACTGGGAAGCGAGAGTTGCTCTTGAAAAGAATGGTCTCATTGCAAGTGATTCTTCCTTACAAAATTCTGAAGTAAATTTTCGTCGCAGCTTGAAACGATGGTCCGCAAAATTACCCTTTCGGCCTTGGCTCCGTTTTTTATATGTTTTTATTTTTCAAAGGGGATTTCTTGATGGAAGAGAAGGTTATTATTTTGCCCGTTTACACGGGTATTATGAATTTTTAAACGAAGCTAAGTTCTATGAACTTAAAAAAGAAAAAAAGACTTAAGCTATTTTAAGTGATAGTCGCCGATCGAAAGTTACGTTTCTATGAAAATTACACTTAAGAAGGCGATCATTCTTATGAGCTTGGGCTTATGTCTCATCGGTCTCTCCGGCTTGTTTTTAGCAAAGCCTATTTACCGGGAAATCAAAGAGTGGCGCGCGCGTCAATTGTCGGAAAAAGCAAGGCAGATATTTGAAGAGGATGAATTGTCAACGGAAGCTTGGGAATCAGCGCGAGCGGCCTACAATTTGGCTCCACAGGTTACTGAAGTTGTGCGCACCGTGGCCCGTATATATAGTAAAGCTGATCCCTATAAAGCACTTCCTTTTTGGGAGGAAACGATAACTTTAAGTGATGGGGCCTATGAAGATCGACTCGGGCTGGGAAAAGCGGCGCTTGCCGTCGGTTTTCTGGAAATTGCTGAACAACAGGTAGGCTATTTATCTCAACAAAAAGTAGATGATCCAGAGTTTTTATTTTTTAAAGCTCGCTTGTTCGCGAATCAAAGTAAGATCGATCAAGCGGTTGAAGTCGCTCGTGAACTCGTATCACTCAGCACCATTCCTGAAGACGCGCATTTTTTTTATGTTCAACTGACTCAACTTTCTAAACGATCCGAATTGCGTGAGGAGGGCTTGCGTTACTTATGGGAATTAGCAGATCAGCAAGATTTGCTGGGTTTGTCTGCATTACGCAATCTGGCCCGCGCTTCGGGTGTCCTCACCGTTGATCTGTATGAGATTGCTCGCAGGTTGAAGAGCCATCCACAAGCAGGTAGAGCAGAAGATTTACTTAGACTTGAGCTTTTATTGCGATTACCCACTACAGATCCCGACGATGTCCTCGAAGAAGCAAAGGAGTATTTTGATACCCAACAAGTAGGGGAGTTAGTCGAGTTAGGCCGTTGGCTAAACACACAAAAACTTTATGCAAAAACCATGCTCTTAATTAGTCAGGAGAGGGCTCTTGAGCGACGAGACTTATACCTTATCCGCATCGATGCAATGGCAATGATGAACCAGTGGGAAGAAATTGGGGTATACCTGGACCTGCCCAATGTTCCAGTCGAATCCTATGTAAGAAATCTATTCAAGATGCGGGTCTATCTGGAAGCTGATCAAGTCCGTTATGCCAATCTCGAATGGGATAAAGTATTGCTCACTGTATCGCGCGACACTCAGAAACTGTGGTATGTAGTCGATTATTCATTAAGATTAAATCTGATAATTTATGCCCGTGCCGCTCTTCATAAATTGACGGAAATTCCTTCAAGTATGCGTCGAGCATACGAATCTTTAGTGCGTATTGAACAAGAAACTGGTCGGACTGTAGAATTGCGCGATCTTCTCGTAGGTATGGGGAAAGTTTATCCTAATGAACCCGCGGTACTAAATGATATTGCCTACTTGAATTTACTGCTCGGTGACCGCGTCTCTGTATCGATTGAAAAAGCCAGAACGATGGTCATCGAAAACCCTCGCTATCTTGCTCATCGTATCACTTTGGCGCTGGGTTTCCTTCGTATTGGGGAAAAAAATGAAGCTTTGCGCCTACTCGAGGGTTTACCTGTGAATTGGAGAAGTGTTGAAGCCCGTTGGCGAGTCGTTGCCGCCGCTGTCTATCGGGTTAATGGGCATCTCGACGTTGCACAGCAAATTATTACCGGCATTGATCCGGAGAAACTATTACCCCAGGAAAAAGAATTATTACAGGAGTTAATGTAAGTTTTTACTCCTCTCGCAATGTAGGCCGCCAATGCCGTGATTAAGGACTCGCTGGCGGCGGATCCGGGGGTGGATCTGGGGGTGTAATGGGATCGGGGATTATGATTTCGGTTGGTGTTTCTATGATAATCCCGACATCTCCTGTGTCGTCATCAATGTCAGTTACTACTTCTGTTTCAGTTGGACCAAATTCGAATAAGGGGACTACAGCTAATACAACATCTTTAATCGGCACTTCTCCCAACACACTGATTTCATATATACGCAGACCTTGGGAGTCAGTATCTTCGGGCCGCCAACGCAGGACTAAATAGCGCCCTGTGATCTCCTCGAAATTCATGCGAATACGTTGATCTTTATCATCGACCGTTTGAGACGAAGTTGGAGTAGCTTGATTAAAAAATTCCTCAGAAAGCAAGACGACGGCAAAGTCTTCACTATCTACAATGCCATCTGCACCACCCGTAAGTTCCGAACTGTCGATTAGAAGAATTCCACCGGCGTTTTCTTTAAATAAATCTGAAGCGTCAGTGGCGAATTGTTCGATCTTTGTCGCGATCTCGGTGGCGAGATCTTGAAGACCGGTCGAAATAAATGAGGTTTTTCCTGTATCCGCATCTTGAGATAAATTAATTATGATTTGTTTTTCTGAAGGAATATTGATGCCGCTCTGGTTTAGTGGTAATACTTCTAACAATCCATTTTTAACGCCAAAGAGGGCACTGAAAGAGCCATCGATCGCCTCGATCACTTGGACGATATAACGCGTGCCACGAATGCCTCCAATGCCTACTGGAGTATCGATTTCATAACTGGATCCGGGATTTAATTTTTTTACCTCCCCTACTAATTCCCCGACGTTAAGTCTTAGCTTTGTTCTGGAAATACTGGGTTCTTCAACTGCATTGGCAAAACTTTCCGCCTCTGCGTTGAACGGATCCTGTGAAAATTGATCGATGTTAATACTTGTATTTTCTGATAATGTAACCGTCGACCCGTTGGAAAAAAGGAGAACAGAAGAGCTTCCAGACCCTGTTTCTACTATTGTTCCCTCAGTTAATCTTACACCATTTTGTCCGATCTGAGCAGGAGCATTCGCGCTGACTCGATAGGTGACATCCCCTTTTATGTTGGTAATGATTATTAAAGCTTGGTTTTGCGGGGCGCGAGTTCCCTCAGGCGAAATCGATGGCTCTTCAATCGCAGCAGCCGATCGGGAAAGGCTGGTAATTGGTAGTTCATCAAGAAAATAAAAATCCATTTTACCGCGACCAGCATCGAGGATTAGCGAGATACGATCGACATCTGATTGTTTATCGATATCCAGCACGAGAACCGACTCTTTCTCCCCCCCGGCGAAGTCATAAGAGGTGAGCACATCGTCATCAATCATACTGTTGACATCTACAAGATCGCCTGAACTAACGTGCGTGATGTTTGATCCGGAATGGAGTGAAGCAAAATCCTGTGTGATTGTTTCTACACCCTCGACAACATTTCTTTCAGAAATTCCCTCATCGCTTTTACGTATTTCCGTTTCGGCAACTGTCGTTTCTCCAAATAGCCCGAAACTGCTGATTTCACCTTCATTGATAATGGAAAAATTAATTCTGACAAATCGCCCTTCAATCATGGGAAACACAATGTTCACCGATTCTCCGGATTTAAAATCGATCGGTTCGGTAATGGCGATCCAGCGATTACTATCCTTGTAGCGGAGGGTGTTAGAAACTTTTATTTCAACCTGGCCTTGAGCGGAATGACTATCAAAGAAAAAACGATTGAGGTTAAAATAATCTCCCAAGTCCAAGGTAAAAGCCTTTTCTCCCTCTGCTATACGGTAAGTGATAGATTCATCGTCACCAAGGAGTGCAGACTCTTCAAAGTCCTGCTCATTTTCCAGTGATATTGTCTTGAGTAATCCGTCTCCCTCGCTGACGAGGAGACTGGTATCCATATGCCACCGCGCCAAATTTTTTGGTGTTAGCGATAAGTCCGCTTTAGTTGCAGGTGCAATTTCGATTAAATTAATGCCTTCTTGTCCGATAGTAGGACAGATTCCCACCCCGATGAAAATGAAACTAGCCAGAACTGTGCGAAATACAAATTGCCGGCATAAGGGCATAGAAATGACGGGCTTCTTTATTTTCAGATTCAGCATGAATTTCTTTGAGCTAAAATTAGCGCTTAACTTAGTGCTTTATTAACAAGCTCTAATCCATATAATATATTAAATAGTAAAATGCACCAATTTTACCTCTCCTAGAGAAGACAGCCGACAACACTCGCTTTTATAAGGCGTTAGTTATGATATTGCAATATTAAAAGGGCGTTAATTCCTTTTTAATAAATTATTTACAGCAATATGAGGTATTGAGACTTTATAAAATTAATCGCATAAATGTTTCACTTTTACCCCATAATAAAAACCTCTTTAACCACCCGGTTAGAAGCACTCATTGCCCCATGGCGTCGAGTTGCGGAAGTGGTTATACTCCTGCTTTGGCTAACTCTCATTTTGCCGAACAATCTAAGCGCTCAGGGTAAGAATGTTAAAGCTGGTCCCATCACCATGGACCTGACCGCGAGGGTATCCCTTGAATACAATGACAACATCAATGCATCGGGCACAAATGGATTAAATGATTTTATATTATTTGCGGGTATGGATTTGGCCGGTAATTGGGATATTTCACGCATAAATAGTATGTCATTCAATTTGGGTGCAGAATACCGTAAATACTTTGAACATCCCGAGTTGAGTTCTGATCAAAACTTTCTCATTCTCTCACCGGATACGGAGATGGCTTTCACGATTTTGGTTAAAGGAATAGAATTTCGTATCTATGATAAGTTAAATTTTTCCACCGACCCGACCGACTCGGTATTAGTAGATCCAGAAACGGGTGAAGTTTCCTACGATATATTAAGTTACAATCGGTTTGAAAATAGATTAGGGATCGATGCTGAATGGGATCTTAAACCACTGAAAATTACTTTTGGATTAAATAGAAATGACATCATCCCACAGGACATAGAATTTGAATTTACGGATCGCACCCAAAATACGATAGCGTTAGGTGGAAGCGTGCAGTATGCAGCAAATTTAATGGTTGGTGTCGAAGGCACTTATACAATTACCGAATACAAGGATGAGTTTCAAAACGGGAGCGAAGGCTATACGATCGGACCTTTTGTTAACTGGCAGATCTCGCGCTTCATAAGTCTTGCCTTCCACTCATATTGGGACAATATAGATTTCGATAATACCGGTGACAATAGCGATAGTTCCGACAGCTCAACGTTCAATTTTAACCTTGGTCTGAATCACGTATTTAATAGGCACTATTCCCATTCTTTTAATTTATCGCGAACGACATTTCTTGGATTTATTTCTAATACGACAACGGTTGAAAACATTACTTATTCCTTTGTGTTAGATGCCATACGCAATGTGAAGTTGTTAGGACAGTTTTCATTTGAAAATTCAGAGGATTCTGGCGGATTGAGTCCTGAATCATCTGATCGCTTCATTATGGAGACCAGCTTTAGATATAAATTTACTCCTAGCTTAAATGGGCATTTTAGTTATTACTTAGTAAGTAAAGAGTCTCTTATTGTGGATCGCATCTATGATCAGAATAGATTCAATTTTGTGTTTAGCTATAATTTTTAAGAGTAAACAATTTACAGCTATTCATAGCTCTCTTACAATATTGGCATTAACGCTGACTCTGGTGATTGGTTGGAGCCTGGGTTGGGCTGAAGATACTTTAACCCTGAGTCAAATGTCACTGCTCGATAATAAAGAGACACTGAAAGTGGGTGATAGGTTAAGCTACACCGTGATCGAGGACCGGGACCCGTTGCACATTCTCTTCGTCAATGACCGCGGGGAGATTAATGTCCCTCTGCTTGGATTTATTCGCGCCGAGAGCAAGACTTGCCAGGAACTTGCATTCATAATTAAAGAGGAACTCAAAGTCGATTATTACTACCAGGCAACAGTATTATTAAGTCATCAGACAGAAAGTAATAGTCGAGGGCGAGTCATACTTCTTGGTGAAGTACGCAGTCCTGGTCCTTATTTGATACCAGTTGATGAAGTGCTCATGGTGAGTGACACGATTTTGCGGGCCGGAGGATTTTTACCTAATGCTGATAAGGAAAAAGTAGCAGTTATCCGCAAGGATCCTCATAACAGTGAATCGGAAATAAGAACCGAAATCGATATTGGTACCATATTTGAAACCGGCCAATTTGAAAAGGATATAGCGGTGGAACGCAATGACCTAATTCTTATCCCGCGCCTGGAACAAGCTGGAGGACAATTTTCCGTAGTCGGAGCTGTTAATGCGCCAGGGCTCTATGATCTTCCCTCAGTGCGCGACTTTACGGTCAGTAAGGCCATCTTGCGAGCCGGTGGATTCTCAGAATATGCAGATAAGAAAAAGGTTAAGCTTATTCGGGCTGATGCTTCCCTGGCGGATAATGAGCAGACGGTCGAAGTCAATGTCGCGGATATACTTGAAAAAGGGATCAGGGATTTTGATCCTCTGGTCAAACCCGATGATATTATACGTGTTAAGGAGAAATGGATTCTTTTCTAAAACAAAATCCCGTCGGAGACGAATCCGAAAAGCAGCTTGAATGGGCGGAAACGATTTACTCCTGGGTATTCCGTGGAAGGTTTCTCCTGAGGAAATTCTGGTGGATACTTCTCCTGACCTTGAGTATCGGTGTTGGCTACCAGGCCTTTAATGAATTAAAGCGTGAACCACGTTACGTCTCTTATGCGCGGATGATTGTCAGTGGGCGTATCGCATTACCCGACGGGGGTGTTTACAGTGAAGAATTAAGTCATTTTTTCGGTACCCAGATTCAGCTCATGCAAAGCCCACAGGTACAAAAACGAGCGCGTGACCGCATCACTGCCTTAAAACCTGACCTTAAAGCTGTCCCTGTATTTCTCCGGCCGTCCCGCATCCCGGAGACTTCGATATTCATGTTGAGCGCTGAAGGCATAGAGCCGGAGTATACACAGTCATTTCTCGATGCCTGCCTGCAGGAGTACATTAATTTTCGAAGGGAAATGCGTTCGCAGACCTCTGAGAGTACGCTGCTTGCTATAACTGAAGAATTATTACGGCTGGAAGAAGAAATAGAGCAGGGTGAAAACGCGATTGTGGATTTTCAGAAAATAAATAATATTGTCTTTACTCAGGAGCAAGTATCTACCGCTGGTTCCTATCTCTCAAAGCTCAAGAACCAGATGGCAGATTTGAGAACTCAATCAAGCCTCCTGGAATCGTTGAGTCTGGAGCAGCAAATGAATGGAGGTTCCGAAGGTGAACAGACGGATGAATTCCTGACCCTCAGTGCGCTCGATATGAGCCAGAATTACAAGGAGGTGAAAAATCAAGTTGAGCAGCTAAAAGCAGAAATAGATGAGTTTTCCATTTATATGAAACCCGGTCATCCTAAAATCATCGGCTTAAAACAGGAAATTGAACGGACCGAGAACATGTTGGAAATTTATCGGCGCCAGGGAATTGAAAAGATCAGCGAGCAGAAGAGTATCTTACGTGCAAGGATTGACAACTTGGATAAGGTAATCGCGGAATGGGAGCATACCGCTCTCGACAATAGCCGACGCATGGCGGAATTTGACCGGCTAAACTCGCGATTGGAGCGTTCAAGAACACTTTATCAAAGGCTTCTTGGCTCTATTCAGTCCATCGATCTCAACCTTAATGTCGATCAGGAGACGCTCGCCATCCTGGAAAATGCGACTGCGGCTCGAATGGTCAGGGGTTCGGTTAGCAAAAAATTGGCCCAGGGAGGGCTTGCTGGACTTATGATTGGCGCAGGGCTGATTTTCCTCATTGGTGTCATCGACAATCGAATAGTATCTGCAGAAGATATCAGTCTTCGCTTTGAACCACCCGTATTAGGAATTATACCACTCGAAAAAATAACTGATAGTGGGCAATTGGAACCTATTAAACCTAAAGATGATCGGCACTTATTTGCTGAAGCCTGTCGCGCACTGCGCTCCTCTCTTCTATTTATGGAAGATCAGGGATCGAAACCACAATGTATTATTGTTACAAGCGCTGTACCCTCCGAGGGTAAATCGATGATATCCACTAATCTATCTATAACTTTAGCGCTGGCTGCATCGCGTACGATACTTGTCGATCTCGATTTAAGACGGGGGCAATTATATAAAGTATTTGGCACGACGCGAAAAGACGGTTTGCACGAGGTGATCAATAACGGAGTAGAACTCGATGACGTGATACAAAAAACAGAGATTGAAAACTTTGATTTTATTCCTTGTGGAGTTTACCCGGACCGCCCAGGGGAATTGCTCCTTAGTGAGCATATGGAGCAGATACTACGCGAACTTAAAGAACGCTATGATTATATAATTTTCGATACCGCGCCAATACTTGCCACGGATGATACATCAAGTTTTGCCGCTAAAACGGATGGGGTTCTTTTTGCCGTGCGTTCATCTAAGACTCAAGCGCGACAAGTAAAAGCTTCAATGGAGCGGCTTCATTTACGAGGCACTACAGTTTTGGGATTTATCCTCAATTTTGTTGATACTCAGAATCCCGACTACTATTATTATAAAAAGTATTCCTATTATTACACGGCAGATTCTTTGGCGAGTTGAAGCTTTCCAGTCGGTAATTTAACGATGTGTCGCTAGCTTAATCAGATGGGCTGACATTCACGCATCTTAAGGTTCAAAGAAAATAATCTTCGCATGGCTTCGTCCATAGGCCACTACTTAAGTCTCTGCTTCATTTTTGTTTTTATCCTGCTTGGGGGAGGAACAAATACCTGGTCACAAGCACTCTGTTTAGTGACAACGGGTATTTTTCTCATATGTTTTCCACCCCGAAAGTCACCTGGAAAATATATTAATATCGCAGCATTAGGGTTGATTGCTACAGCACTGCTGGGATTTCTTCCCATTCCATTATTTTTGCGGCCGCGCTGATGGATTGAAGCCACACAGGATTTCGGATTAAACCTCCCGCTTACTTTATCATCGCAACCGTTACATACGCTCGAAGCGGTAGTGTTATTAATAACCGTTATCGCCTGGTTTTACACGCTCAGTGGGATGGAGCTTTTTCATACGCGGCGCAAAACCCTCCTTTGGTGTTTCTCACTCGGCATTTTCATTCTCGCTATCGGTATTGTCATCGGAACACATAAGAATTTAAATTACCCATTTGGTCGGGAAGCACATAGTTTCAGTTATTTTCCCAATCGTAACCAGACTAGTATTTTGCTTGCGATGGGTGGTGTTGTCGCCTTCACCCTATCAATGATAGCGATGAGTTCCCGTCGTTATATACAGGTGTTATGCGGACTGTTTATCACGATCGTTATTCTTTTTGCTCTCATCTATAGTCTCTCTAAGGCGGGAATCCTATTATTTTTTATCGGGTGCATTATCTGGCTTTTCAGCACCCAACAGAAGCGATCAATGATTCGTTATGCCCGCTTCGCAGTACCCGTTATAATTATCCTCGCCAGTGTATTCATGATCTACGGTGGGTGGACCCTGGAACGAGTCGTCCAGTTATTCGATCAAGGGGTGATTAATGAAAAAGGGTTTCGCTGGCAAATTTACCAGGACACGGCTCGTTTGATTGCTGATCAGCCAGTGTTGGGTATCGGACTGGGAAATTTTGAAGCAGTATTTCCACAATATCGGGAGAATTCTGCCACTTTTCATGCAATAATCCACCCTGAGAGTGACTGGTTTTGGGTGTGGGCCGAGTTAGGAACATTGGGGATTGTTTTTCTTCTGTTTGTTTGTGGAGCGATGTTTGCGGGAATTTTCCCTTTTAGTTCGGGAAAACAAACACATTACCGTGCTGTCGCCGCCACGGCTATGATCATATTTCTCGCGCACACCGTGGTCGATGTATCAGGGCATCGCTTGGGGACAGTCTTTGCGGCCATCTATTTGTCTGTCTTAGCCCGACCTCACCATTCGGCCTCCGATGATTTATTCCCCCCACTATACTTTTGGCGATGGAGTGGAGTATCCATTCTTCTCGTGGGACTTATCTGGGGATTGGCTTGGGCATTACCACAAGCGTGGAATTCCTCTGTCGCACAAAAAATTAATGAGGATAGAATCGAACAAGCTTTAGAGAGAAGGGACAAAAATTTATTTGAAGAGGCAGTTAATGACTCCTTGATGTGGTCTCCGCTTAGTATGAGGCCCTATTTTGATCGAGCGCGTGGTTTAATTCATTTTCGAGAAAATGCTCAAGCCGCGAGGATGGACTTTAGACGTGCCCGATACCTGGAACCGATAACTGCAGATGTAGCCTTCTATGAAGGACTGGCGTGGATACCGCACAATCAGGCTTATACCCTTAGCGCCTGGCGTGAAGCACTAGCACGTAAAACTGAATTTCCGCGCGATCTCTATCGTATGATGCTGCGTCACTCCAATAAAATTGATCCGCTATATGCTCAAGTACGTGCTCTATCCGTCGTTGATCCCGCCCATCAATTTTTCATGTTAAATTCGTTATATGGAAATGAGTTTAAAGAAGAATTCCATTTTGTCGCAGAAAACAATCCCTTACTGGAAAATTATTCTCTACAGCAAAAGAAGATTCTTTTTAAAAAATGGATCGATTCGGGAGATGTGATAGGTGTGGCAGAATATTTCGATGAATACCCAGCCCTCGCCGATGAACTATGGGTTAGCAAGGCGCGTGCTGATGCGGCAGGAGGTGACTATTTGTCGGCTTGCACAACTGTTTTCCAGCACCTCTCAAAACCGGATCTTCCAGCCATAGGGGAAGATATTCCAGTGTTTCAGTTGGAGCGCCTGTATATCGCCAATCAACACGATCCGGTTTACGGGGCCGCATTATTAAAGCATCAAATAGAACTTCGCGACTGGAACAGAGTGTTACGAACAATCGGAAAATTTAAGAATCAACCTGACATTCCTAGTTACGTTTACTACTGGGAAGCCAAGATTTATTTTGACCAGGAAAAATTAGCAGAGAGCTGGTCTAGTTTGGCAATCTATCTCAAGAGAGTCGAACAATAATCGGGTATTACCGTTAGCAGTGTCTTAACCCTATTGAATCTTTTATTGAGCGTCTACGTTTACTGAACGATCAAGAAATGCGAGGACTTTCATTCTTGCTTCCTCTTCATATTCCAATCCAGAGACTATAATTTCCAATGAGCGTCGACCGCTCAGCCGCTTGGCCTTCATTGCATTATCCAGCCGGTCCCATTTACTGCGGGCAGAAGGGACCGTCTCACCAGATAAGTCATTCCAAACTGAGAAGAAAACAAAGATCGGCGAATTGTTGTCATATAATATATATGTATTTATCTCTAAATCTAATCCATTTCTCGACCAATTGAAATCATCCGCATGAATAATTTCGGTATAACCAGCGGCTGGAAGGCAAACTTCGGGGCGATGCACATCGGAAAATGATGAGATGTTTCCTTCTTCCCAGTTAAAGTAATAGGTGATCCAATGTTCTCTTTGGCCGATATTCCACCGTGCTTTTTTACCTTCTGAATAACGTAAAACAGAACGTATCCTTCCGGGGATATCTTCGAATATTATATCAGATGCGGCTTGCGTCCAATCGATCGTTGCAATGGCACGATCTTGCCTGGCTGGTTCCTGTAATTGATACCAGGCTTCAACGAATGGGGCGCTTCCGATTAATAAAATAAGTGCTGGATAAACAGTTATCTTGTTCAACCAATTTATCGAAAAGAAGAGCTGATCATTATGGTCTACCTGCTTTCTGCTACGCTTATTTTTTTTCACGAAAAATGACAGAAACAGAAGAAGCACAAATGCAAAAAGTGAAACGAAGTAGCCAACCGGATCATGCCAATGTTCCATAAACTTCGGCCCAATCATATGGGTTGCAAAAGTAAGTGTTAAGGTTCGTATGATATTGAGTACGATCGAAGCGACAACGCCAAAACCTAGGAGAGAAACACGCCAATTAATGTTGAAACGAAAGAGTTCGCCGAGAAAGTATCCTAACATCAGTGTGGATTGAAAAGAGCGCACCCCACTGCAAGCTTCTTCTACACCCACCAGTCCGTTGGTCAGCATAATGACGTTTCCTTTTTGCAGAGCATAAATCCCCAGAAGATTAAAAGTATCTACCGTTATTGCTGCCACCATGCGCATCAAACCTTGAATGAGTGGCTGTTCAAATTGCGTTGGCCAAGGAACGCTGAACAAGAGGATTAAAAATGGAAGGGAAAAATGTTTTAGCCAGGGTGCCCCCCCCCATTGATAAAGGATCGCTAAAGTTGCCCCAAAAACAATCATGGACTGGGTCCAATGCATGAGACGCCAATCGGGATTGGATTCGAGAATGATTTTTGTCGGGAAAAGACTGACCAAAGCAATAAACAATAAAAGAGTGGTCAGTTTATTAAATCGTGCCACCTCGGGAGAGGGTCTATCTTGCCAACGCAGGAAAATTAAATAGGCTCCAATCCAGGGAACGAGATAGCCGAATTGATACTGTTCATTAAGTGACCACTCCAAGCTTAAGGTTAAAAACAGATCCCCCCACAACAGACAGAGAAGGAGGATATTACTGGTTTTAAGTATAGAGGAGTGATAGATATAGCCCACGTGATCAAGACCCTACATTATTATTCTATTGATATTGAATCTTCCAATCCCTCAGCGAGGGAGACAGCGTTCATAACTTAAATTATAAAATGCATGTATTCTTTAATAAAAATAAAAAATCTCATACGTAAAGAGGACATTACATGTTATATACCGACCTTTCTCATATAATCGCAAAATATCTCCTTGCCAAGTAGAGATTGGCGTATATGCAATGAATTGAAGTTTTTATGAGGTAGGTTATAAAAGCTGAAAATAATAAGACCAAATATAGGTAAATGATTTACAACTATATTCTTAGGAAAAGGCATGCACGGTAAAATTGCTTGCTATTGTAAATTCATCTTTTAAGAATACCTGAAAATATGGAGCTGAAGAAGAGTCCTGCCTTTACCTCGCATCTTGAAGATGAATTGAGGGAATCCTTAAAGCGCTGTTCACCGGAAACCGTAGAAGCCGCTCTTGGCTTCCGGCAGTACGGAAATTTTGACGATATTCCGGTAATTGTATTAGGTATTATCGAGAGGTTCCTTGAACCTGATGTTCGACACTTACTTAGAGAAGGCAACGATGATACCCGTTTATTCGAAGACCTCGGTGTAGATTCCCTGTTGATGGTTGAGATTATTATTCTCGTAGAGGAAACTCTCGACATCTCTATTGCCAACGACGAATTAAGAGATATCAGGAGCGTAGGTGATATCAAAACTTACCTCGATTACAAAGTTAAAGGCATTCCTATTCCACAACAGAACAAACGTCTCACGGTTGAAGAGATTGCTTCTGTGATGCCACACCAGGCCCCCTTTCTCTTTATCAGAGAATCTAAAATTAGTCTTAACGAGGCTGAATCCATTTACTCGATCACGGGAGAAGAATTTTTTCTCGAGGGACATTTTAAAAACAACCCCGTTTTTCCAGCCTCTATTCTCATTGAAGCATTGGGGCAGTTGGCAGTACTCTATCTCATCCGAAACGAAAAACCGGAATTCGAACACCCGATTGACACCAGTAAAGTGATGTTTGCTTCATGCGATGGCGTTCGCTGTCATCGGGTTTGCCGTCCGGGAGAAATTCTTAACCTAAAAGTTAAATTGAAAAGGATACGCTATCCTTTAGTAACATTTGAGGGTACCATTACGGTGGGTGATGAAAAAGCTGTATTCGCGGAAGATATAACTTTGGCCTTTGACTATGAAAGTTAAGGTTATCGCCTTTTAAGTAATCATTCACTCTTAACCGGGAAGTCCTTTTAAAGGCAAGCCCTTCGACTCAGGAAAGATGCGCAAGGTAGTAGTCACCGGTTTGGGCTTTGTAACAAGCATTGGCAATGACAAAGCTTCCGTCCTCGACAGTCTTTGTCATTTGAAACATGGGATCGAACTTTACCCGCCCTTCCAAAAAGATGATGTTCCGGTTAAATTAGCCGCGCCGATTAAGGAATTTAATACCGAATCCATGGATTCTGAAGACTGGGCCTACCCCAGTCAGTATAAATTGCGGTTAGACACCCTGCGCGGCTTATCACCTCATGGATTATATGCCTATTGTGCCATGGTTCAGGCGATCCAAGATGCCGGATTGTCTGAAGATGAGATTTCAAATCCAAAGACTGGTTTATTTACCGCCTCATCCGGGTCTGCATTTATGATTTATAATCACATCAATCGCATGTTTAAAGTTGGTATTTTGAGGGCGTCACCTCAGGGAATTATTTCATCTATTGTCGGGACTTTGAATTTTAATCTCGTTGCCGCATTTAAAATAAAAGGTGCGTCCTGTGGTTTTGCCTCGGCATGTTCTTCCTCTGGTCACGCGTTAGGGTATGCCTATGACGAAATTGCCCTCGGGCGTCACGACCGCATGTTTGTTGTCGGCGGTGAAGACGGCAACTTTCTTAGTATTATGCCCTTTGCTGGTATGCGTGTTTTAACTTTATCGCTCGATCCAGATCGGGCTTCACGACCTTTTGATAAAAACAGGGATGGATTCGTAGGTACCGGAGGCGCGGTAGTAATGGTTTTGGAAGAGGAAACGATCGCGCGGAAGCGAAAAGCGGATATATACGCAGAATTCAAGGGCTGGGGGCAAGCCTCTGATGGCTACCATGTCGCCCTCTCACACCCCGAGGGGAATGGGCTGATTCAATCGATGAAGCGGGCATTGGAATCGGTGAAACTTGGTCTCAAAGATATCGATTACATCAACGCTCACGCCCCATCCACCCTCGCTGGTGATTTGTCGGAAATGCGCGCTTTAAAAAAAGTCTTTAATCAAAATAATTGTAAACCGGCGATAAGCAGTACAAAAGCACTGACCGGCCATGCTTTATCACTCGCAAGCATAATGGAAGCATCCTTTTCTGTCCTGGCGATAAAAGAAGACTTTACGCCGGGTTCAGCTCACATTGAGACCCTCGATCCAGAAGCAAAAGGTTTAAATATTATAAATAAAACGCAAGAGGGGGGCCCCAAGCATGCGATGAGTAACAGCAGTGGATTTGGCGGTGCGAATGTCTCTTTAATTTTTAGTGATCCCAATCACTGATTTCTTGGATTCGGGACAAATTTAATTTTCGGTGTAAGTAGAGAGACCTGTGTTGGCTTATGACAAAGCCCCTTAAAATCACTTACTTATTTACGACTTTCCCGATCGCGACAGAAACCTTTTTGCAAAGGGAAGTCCGGGCAATGATTAAACTTCCGGTGGAACTTGAATTGTTTTCATTATGGGGAGGAGATAAATCATATAAAGGGCTAAAAGTGTTTCGGTTCGCCAAATGGAAGCTGATCTTACTGATTTTACTTTTTCCTTATTGGTTGGGAAGGAACCCCAAAGCATTTCGCGATATTTTCTCAGGTTTAAGGCAACGAAGCATGCCATCGCTCCGCAACGCGGGGGAAATTTTTATCGGATTAAGTTTTGCCATTCTTTATGCTCGAAGATTCAGCCGTCAACGACCTTCAATCTTTCATGCTCCATGGGCGACAATGCCTGCGACCGCCGCCATGCTTTTATCTAAACTGACAGGAATACCATTTTCTATGGGGGCTCATGCTTTCGATATCTATGCGAATGGTGGCGACTGGTTATTGCCTGAAAAACTATCGGAGTCCACTTTTGTTCATACAACGACTGAAGCGGCCGAACGCTATTTAATTGAAAAGGGTGCTGATAAAAATGACATCGTGGTCATAAGGCGTGGTCTGGACTACTATCCAGAGTTAAAAACAGAGCATACTATCAGATATCCCTTAAGAATTCTAAGTGTTGGAAGACTTGTAGAAAAAAAAGATCAATTACGACAAATTGAGATCTATGCTGAACTGTTAAAAAAGGGGATTTCTTTCAAAGCCAGAATAGTGGGGTCTGGGCCGATGGAAGCTACATTGCGCGCGAGAATTAAAGAACTTGATCTTCTGACTTACGTGGAACTCATGGGCTATATTGATAACGAGGCAGTGTTTGAGCAGTATCATTGGGCGGATATTTTTCTCTATACGACAAGAATCGCTTCTGACGGTAATCGCGATGGAACCCCTAATGTGATTCTAGAGGCGATGGCTGCGGGTTTGCCGGTTGTTGCTGCCGTCCATCCCGGAATATCCGAAGTTATCACCTCTGAGGAAAATGGATTGATTATCGAGCAATCGGAGAGTGAAGCTTGGAGTGAAGCTATTTCAGGCCTCATTAATAATTTTGAATTATACAATAAAATCCGAATGAATGGACGTCACTGGGTAGAAGAAAATGCAGATGCTCAAAAAAATACTACCCGTCTCTATCAAAAGTTTAAAAACGCCGTTAATGCTTAAAAGCAAATTATTCGTCTAAAATTTAACTCTTATCCTCAGCCCCGTTAATAACGGCCGTTAATTCATTTTTGATTTCTTCAACCGAAAATGCGTTGAAATAGCGCTGATGATAAGCGCGGGTAGTTTCCCAAAGTCGCGGGGAGAGGGGCTTCTCAAATATCTTGGCCGATGATCCGAGTGGACGCCAGCGAGTCGAGGCCAGTTTTCTCCCGAGTGGTCCGATAAGCGTTACCGCTGGGCAATTTACCGCGGTGGCAAGATGTGCTGGTCCACTGTCTCGAGAAAGCAGAAAACGAGCTTCGTTTAAAACACGAGCGGTCTCCCCTAAATGAGTGATACCTGTCAAATCACTAACCTTTTCACTCAAGCGATTACCAATTAATTTTAAAAATGATTTTTTTGCTGGATCATCGCTCTCAGATCCAATGAGAACGAGATGATAATCTAACTCATCAATAAGCCAGGGGGTAAGCCCCGCGAAAATGTTTGCCGGGATCCGGGCTTTGGATGCGTGTGCGCTTATATGAAATACGGCAAAAGGACAATTGGATCTCCACCAGGGTAAAAGCTCAAGCAGGCGCGCGTCATTTATGGGTTCCGGGGATAGCCAGGGTTCGAGTTTATGAGGTGGGGAAATGTGAAGAGGGTTGAGCAAATCTAAATTATATTCGGCCTCATGTTGCAGTCCTTCCTTTCTTCGATCGGGGATAGTGTGGGTGAGCCAGGCATTATGTTTTTTTTGCCGGTGACCCAATCGATAGGGTATATTCGCTTTATAGGCAGCAGCAGCTACTATTGGGTCATGATTAAAGTGAATGATACAATCTGGATTTAAATTCAGTATCTTATCTCTTAAAAATGGGATTGAATGATTGGGGTTCTCACTGCGATCCGGCAGGGAAATTATTCCTGAAAGCAAGGGATGATCACTGAGCAATGGAATCAAGGGTTCATTAACGAGGAAGTAAATTTCAAGGTCAGGATAAACATCATGGATTACTTTAAGACACGAAGTCGTGATTACCACATCGCCAATGCGATCTGGGCGGGATAGCAGCAGGCGCTTGAAAGACCTGACTGCTTGTTGAGAGATTTTCGACTTCAAAGACCCTTTGCAGCGAATGCCATAGCCTCGCCAATTTTTTCCATATCCTCTTTTGTATGTCGCGCTGAAATCGCGGTTCGAATAAGAATTTTATTTGGCAAGACAGCGGGTGGGGGAATTATATTCGTAAATATCCCTTTTTTCATCAGTTTTTTCCAAAAGTAATAAGCGCGTTCTATTTTTCCCAGGACGATAGGGGTCGCCGGCGTCTCTGATCCCCAGATGTCGAGATCTAAGTCTATAAGAAGCTTATGATAATAGCGTGTATTATCCCAGAGGCGTTGTAAATGTTCCGGTTCTGTCTGTATTACATCTAAAGCAGCTTGGGCGCAAGCGGTCTGGCAGGGACTTAAGGCCGCGCTAAATATTGTTTGTTTAGAGTGGGTCCTGAGATATTCAATGATTTCGTTAGAACCGGCGACAAACCCGCCGGTACTTCCCATGGATTTAGACATGCTTCCCGCAATGACGTCCACTTGATCGGTTGCACCGAAATGATCTACCGTTCCCCTGCCCTGCTCACCCAGGACCCCGAAACCATGAGCATCGTCTACGACAAAGAAACAATTTTGGTTTTGGATGACGGTTAAATAGTCGAGGAGATTTGCAATGTGGCCTTCCATTGAAAAGATCCCTTCGACAACCAGCATTTTTGCAATTTCAGGTGATTCCTTTTCCAGAACTTTCTTCAAACTATCGGTATTATTGTGGCCGAACCTTTCCAGACGAGCTCCGGTATTTGCAATTCCCGCCCAGAGACTGGAGTGAATATTGCGATCGACAATAATCAGATCTCCTTTACGGGCGAAGGATTCAATAGAAGACATGCAAGAGATATAGCCTGCTACGCTTACATGGCAGGCTTCTTTCCCGAGAAAATTTGCCAAATCCGCCTCAAGTTTTTCATGGAAATACCGACTGCCATTGGCGAAGCGTGATCCAGTTGTTCCGCCTCCCCAATCTTCCAATGCCTTTTTACCCGCTTCGATAACTTTCGGGTGATCGCTCAATCCCAGGTAATCATTGCTGCTGAGCATGATTAACTCTTTTCCATCAAGCCATACGTGAGAACCAATCTGTTTGTCAAATGGCAGATAATAAGGATTGTATTTTAACCGCAGTCGCGTCTGGTCGTCATTGATACAGCGTTCGACAATACCGTTTCTGGCGCTGGAGGATGTAGAGGTGATCATATTACGCTTAAAATAGACTTAAAATATAACCTAAAGCGTGGTCACATTAGGTCAAATGAACACAAATTAAAGGTTCTTATACCGACGAGAAATTCTAGGGTAAAGGATAAAGAACAACCTTAGATAGCAATTTGCCCTAATTCCTTTCCCCTGTTCGCTTTCCTCACATTTGCTTGAACAAATCCAGCTTGTCATTCTGCATTCATCCAATAATTTAGCCAGTATTTTCACCTTAATTACAGTCGCTTAATGAGTAAAATCAAAGAACTTACACCTACCCCACGCATTCTAATGGGCCCTGGGCCCAGTGATGTTCACCCCCGGGTTTTACGTGCCATGGCTACCCCATTGATCGGGCACTTGGATCCAGAGTATCTCGGTATTATGGATGAAGTCATGGCCATGCTTAGACTAGTATTCCGTACCGAAAACGAACTCACTTTCGCCCTCCCGGCACCTGCCACCGCGGGGATGGAAGCTGGTTTAGTAAATCTCATTGAACCGGGTGATGATGTTATTATTTGTGTAAACGGTTTTTTCGGTAACCGGATGAGTGACATCGTCGAGCGCTGTGGTGGCAATTTGCTGCGAGTCGATGCGCCTTGGGGCTCTACCATCGAACCGGATCAAGTCCGAAAGGCGCTTGAAAATTGTAAAGCTAAACTGGTCGCTATCGTTCATGCCGAAACATCGACCGGCGTTCTGCAACCGCTTGATGAGATCAGTCAAATAGTCCATGAGGCCGGTGCACTCTTTCTCGTCGACGCGGTAACCTCGCTCGGTGGAGTCGATGTGCGAGTCGACGAGAGAGGAATCGACGCCATTTACAGCTGTTCTCAGAAATGTCTAAGCGCCCCACCTGGATTGTCCCCTGTCTCGTTTAGTTCGAAAGCGCTCGCTGTAATTGAAGGTCGCAAGAGCAAAGTGAATAGCTGGTTTCTTGATTTAAATTTGTTGAAAAAATATTGGGGCGAAGAACGAATGTATCATCACACGGCACCGATCTCATCCTTTTATGCATTATATGAAGCGTTAAGAATTGTCCTTGAAGAGGGTTTGGATGCCTGTTTTGCTAGACACCAGAAAAATCACGAGTATCTGCGTGACGGATTAGAAAAACTTGGGTTCGAGTTTATCGTCGCACCTGAATATCGGATTCCCCATCTCAATGCTGTAAGAATCCCACTTGGATTAGATGACCTCGCGACCCGGCGTCGCTTACTCAATGAATACAATATCGAAATTGGAGGTGGCCTGGGCGATTTTGCAGGTAAGGTCTGGCGTATCGGCATTATGGGTTGCAGCAGTTCTGAAAATCATGTAAATTTGTTACTGGCTGCTTTGGAAAATCTAATAAAGACTAAATGAGATGCTAAAAAATCTAGAGACAAGACCATTAGATTCAAAAGTGGAAGCTTTTGAGAAGGATTTAAGAAAAAGGGTCAGAGGTGATCTCCTTACAGATGAAATGTCACGAGGTCTATACGCGACTGATGCGAGTATTTACCAAATGTTTCCCGTTGCGGTATTTCTACCTCTGGACGAGGTGGATGTTAAAGCAGCGGTGAAGACCGCATTTGAACATGGGATTCCTATTTTACCACGGGGAGGAGGGACAAGCCTCGGTGGTCAGACAGTAGGCGCGGCGCTTGTTGTGGACTTCTCAAAATACATGAATAAGCTGCTTGAGCTTAATCTGGAAGAGAGTTGGGTTCGCGTTCAACCGGGCATGGTGCGTGACGAATTAAATGTGATGCTCGCCGAGCACGGCCTGCATCTCTCTATCGACCCCGCCACCGCTAACCGGGCTAATGTCGGTGGCATGATTGGGAACAATTCCTCCGGGACCAAGAGTATAATTTACGGTAAAATGGTGGACCAGGTGCTGGAAGCTAAAGTGCTGCTCGCAAATGGTGAAGTCATGGAATACAAGGAACTTTCTCCCGAGGAATATGAAGAGAAAAAAAGCGGCGATACACGCGAAGCACTTATTTACACGGAGTTCCAAAAGATTGTGGAGGAAAATCGTGAGGAGATAGAAAAGCGCTATCCAAAAATATTGCGCCGTGTTCAGGGTTATAATCTCGATGAGTTTCATCAATCCAAGCGCTGGAACCTGGCTAAACTGATTACGGGCAGTGAAGGAACGCTGATTACTTTGCTTGAAGCAAAAGTTAAAGTACAACCGGTTCCAAAAGAGAAAATTTTATGTGTCGCCCACTACGCGGATTTAATTGAATCGATTAAAGCGGTGCCTTGGATCGTCAAGCATCAACCCTCCGCGGTGGAAATACTCGATGGAGGAGTAATAAAGCTCGCTCGTGAGAACCATGATTTGGCTCCCTTGTGTTCCTTCATAGAGGGGAACCCTGCAGCGGTCCTTATTGTTGAATTCTTTGGCGACGATAGGGATGAGTTATCCCAGCGTGCCGAAGCGATGGTAAAGGACCTTACCGGTCGGGGTCTAGGGTACGACTACCCGATATTTTCTGATGCCGGCGATCAGGATCGCATCTGGACAGTTCGGAAAAATGGACTCGGTTGTATGCTTGGGATGAAAGGCGACCGCAAACCTTTACCCTTTATTGAAGATGCTGCTGTCCCGGTTGAGGTGTTGCCTGAGTATATCGAAAAGGTGCTTAAAATATGTGAAAAACATGAAACGCCGGTTATCATGTATGCGCATGCCAGTGTCGGGCTTATCCACGTACGCCCTATCCTCGATTTACGAAAACAAGAGGATATTGACCGTATGAAAGGCATCGCAGACGATACATTTGAGCTCGTTAAATTTTATGGAGGTTCCTGGAGCGGCGAGCACGGCGACGGACGCGTTCGCAGTGCCTATCTGGAACGCTTTTTTGGCTCTCAAATTTTTCAGCAATTTAAAGAGATTAAAAATCTCTTTGACCCCCAAGGGCTGATGAACCCGGGTAATATTGTCGATGCATTGCCCATGGATCATCACCTTAGATTTGGCACGAGTTATAAACCCAGCGAGCACAAGGGTCATTTTAAATTCCGCGAAGATGGCAATTTCTTTGAAGCCGTGCACATGTGTAACGGCGTGGGTGCCTGTCGGAAGAAAAATGTCGGCACCATGTGCCCCAGCTATATGGCGACCCTCGACGAGGAACATACTACCCGTGGCCGGGCTAACGCCTTGCGTCTCGCGATGAGTGGGCAACTAGGCCCCGACGGGATGACGAGCGAGCGGCTGCATGATGTTCTCGACCTTTGCCTCTCGTGCAAAGCCTGTAAATCCGAATGCCCGAGTAATGTCGATATGGCCAAGCTTAAGAGCGAATTTTTGCAGGGATATTATGATAAGCATGGATTGAAACTGATCGATCGTTTGATTGCCGCCTCATCCAAGGCAGCGAAATTTAATTCCGGACTGCTTGCTCCACTCGTTAACGCGGTACAGGGTACTTTCATTTTTCGAAAAATCCTCGAATGGCTGACGGGTATTGATGCCCGGCGTAAACTCCCTGAATTTACCAGTGAACCCTTTCCCAAATGGTTTCAAAAGCATAGCCAAAATAATGGAAAGGGAAATAAAACGAAACGCGTCGTCCTTTTTAATGATACCTATATCAATTATCACGAACCCCATATTGGGCGCGCGGCTACCGAACTGCTCGAATCTTGTGGCTACGAAGTGATCCTTGCCCAGGCCGGTTGTTGCCAGCGACCAAGAATTTCTCATGGTCTGCTTGAACTGGCTAAACGAGACGGACTCAATACCCTGCGCTCGCTCGATAAATTTATAAAAGAGGGATTGGATGTTGTCGTATGCGAACCGAGTTGTGCGACGGCGTTGATTGATGACCTTCCCGACCTTATTGATGACGAAGAACTCGGAAAGCGAATAAAAGAGCATGTTACAATGATTGATGTCTTTATCGCGCGCGAAATTAAAGCGGGAAATATTTCTCCAGATTTCAAATCTCCCAGTAAAGACATCCTGATTCATGGGCACTGTCATCAAAAAGCTGTCTTTAGCACTTCCGCGATGAAAGATGTTCTCGGGCATGTCAATGGACTGAAGGTTAACGAAATTAATTCCGGTTGTTGTGGGATGGCGGGGGCCTTCGGTTATGAAAAGAAGCATTATGATCTTTCACAAAAGATCGGTGGAGACAGGCTTTACCCCGCGATACGCGATCGCGATGAAGAGACTACGGTTGTTGCCTGCGGTTTCAGCTGTCGTCACCAAGTTCTCGATGCCTTTGGCTTCACACCCAAACACTGGGTAGAAGTCGTAAGGGGAAAAAAGTAATGTCGCTAAGATAAAGGCGCGGCCACGACGGAGCGTGGCCCTCCATTTTACATATCGCTATCGCTTCTATATGATATCCCCAGGCACGATCTGCAATCGTACCGAGGACGAAGTCCGACATCATCTAAATCGTAAATCAAGGGTCTCCTAATGCTGCAGTGACGAATTTACATAATGCTCAATACGGAAATCCAATTCCTCACGTATAATTTCTTTGAGGTCAAAAGTATCTTCAAATGGGGGAAAAAATGTATCCCCTTCAACTTCACGCTTAATCACCGAGAGATAGAGATCGGAACAGTGCGGTAGAGTCTGACGGTATATTTCCGCGCCTCCTAAAATCCAGATCTCTTTTTCTGATTCTATGCCCTCCAGTTCGTTGAGATTGTGAATTATAGTTACTCCCGGGATTTTTAAGGTCTGTTGACTGAGAACGATGTTTTCGCGGCGGGGAAGCGGTCGACCAATGGATTCAAATGTTTTACGGCCCATCACGATAACATGGCCCAGTGTGTTTTCCTTCACCCACTTAAAGTCCTCAGGAATATGCCACGGTATCTTATTGCCGCATCCAATTACTCGATTAAGCGACATCGCGGCGATCGCTTTATACGGTTTCATACCGCAATCGGTGCTTTAATCAGGGGATGAGGATTGTAGTTATGAAGTTCAATATCCTCAAATTTAAAATCACGTATATTTTTAATTGCAGAATTGAGCATCACTTCAGGTAATGGGCGGAAATCGCGTGAGAGCTGTAGTTCCACCTGCTCGACATGGTTGGTGTAAATATGCAGGTCGCCAAAAGAATGGATGAATTCTCCCGGTTTGAGATCACAGAGTTGTGCGATCATCATCGTGAGCAGTGAATAGGATGCAATGTTGAATGGAACACCGAGAAATAAATCGGCACTGCGTTGGTAGAGATGACAACTTAAGGTTCGATCATCGGTGTCGACATAAAATTGAAAAAAAGCGTGGCAGGGTAATAAAGCCATCTGATCGAGTTCACCTACATTCCAAGCGCTGACTATATGACGCCGACTCGTAGGATCGGATTTAATCTGTTCAATGATGCTCTCGATCTGATTTATTGAACCGCCATCAGGCTTGCGCCAGGCAGTCCACTGAACGCCATAGACGCGACCCAAATCACCATTTTCGTCAGCCCATTCGTCCCAAATTCTAACCTTATTGTCGTGTAGGTATTTAAGATTGCTCTCCCCTTTGAGAAACCAAAGTAGTTCGTGAACGACGGATTTAAAATGTACTTTTTTCGTCGTGAGAAGAGGAAACCCTTCAGCTATATCATAACGGGATTGAGCACCAAATACGGAGTATGTTCCAACACCGGTTCGATCTTTTCGAAGCTTTCCTTTACTCAGTACCCACTTAAGTAAGTCGTGATATTGCCGCATTATTTTAATAATATTCATAAACCATTTAATCAAGTCAATGGCATCCTTTTCCTAATTTTGCGTAGGTTCGTTTTGCCCTTTGGAAATAAGACTTGCCTAGGTATACCTATCTGTTATCCGGTAATTACAATGGGCAGGGCAATGAAGTATAACATCCTCTTAGCCCAAGCTTTGATATTTTCTTCGATCTCTTTCGGGCAATTAAATGTTATCGATTACTCTCTAAAAGAATCACGGATTGGCCCGATGCGATTTCAAGGGGTGACGATTCGTAAACAAATTGCCCAGGCGGAAGTTTTTAACATTAAACACCGACCTGAGCGTCAACTCAATAGGTCCCTTTTTAATTCGACTCAATTGGTTCATTTTAACAGGAATGCAGCTCATCGAGGAAAAGCGAATAAGAAGAAAATCTTAAATTATCCCAAAATTTATTTTCTCAATGCGTTTAAGACGAATAATAAAGCGAGTATAAAAAGAAATGCTCGATTATTGAGAAGGAGGGCTTTTTCGAAAGACGATTGCATGGCAGTTGTTACCCCGGATACCCGAAAGGCCAATTTAATCGAGAATCTGGATGGAATTTCGCTTCAAACCATTAATCGTTACAGCTTCAGGCAATCGCATGCCTTGGAGCCTGGCCTACCGGTACAAAATTTAGGAAGAAGTGCACACAACACCCAGTAACGTTAAAGTCATCTGGATAACTTCATTAAATTCTGCACATGGCGACAATTAGAGTACTAACCTTTAATATGCAGTTCGGACAGCCTTGGGATACAAAAGTACAGGACCCGCCGGTCGATATTGCAGGTACGATAAAAGAACTCAAAAAACATGATGTTGATTTTATCCTCTTGCAAGAAGTGGAAAAAGTGGAGCGGGAGAAAAGTCAAATCAATCCCCCTCCCCACTTTACCCGCATCAAGGAAGCATTGCCGGAGTTTGATTCTTACTTTTGTTATCCGCCTGCAGATGAACGCGAACTCCCATTCGGATTTGGCCTGGCAATATTATCAAAAACTGAATTAGTGGAGACCGTATCCATTGATTTACCTGCCCCGGATATAAATTTCAGTTTTCATGGGAAGGCGACTTCACCCACAGATCGACTTATTATCGGGGCAAAAACTTCATGTTTTGGTAAGGATATTCAATTATACAATACGCATTTACAGGCTTATTTTATGATTGGTTATTCAAGCGAGGACTATCCCCAGCAGCGTGAAATAGTCATCAATCAATTAAAGAATTCAAAGTTACCGACTGTGATTGGTGGTGATTTTAACATTGCTCCCGGAGAATCAACCGTAAAGCAGATAAAAGCATTAGGTTTTCGCACTTCGCAGAATGAATCCACCACCTGGAAGCGTATGTCCTATACCACGGATCACATATTTTATAATGAAAAAATAAAGCTGATCTCCAGTACCGTTAGCAATACCAAAGCTTCAGATCACAATGTTCTCGTTGCTGAACTCGAGCTTTAATTAATTCTCCGAGTTACGTATCTTATTCTTCTCCTCTTCTCTCTCGTCTTCAAGTCGGAGTCTTTCGTTGCTAATCTGCTTAGTGATATTTTCGGCTTCTTCAATTTCGCCTTTCAGCAGAGCTTCTTCGAGCTGCTTGTTTAAGAATATTTCACGCTCGGCCTTCTTGGCCTTATAGCGCTGGTCAATCTCAGAAAGTTCTTTTTTCTGTTTTTCTGTCAGCGGTTTAACGGCATCGGGGTCAGAGGCGTTTAGCCGTTCCATCGCGAGTTCATAGGCGCTTTTCATGACACTTCGTTATTAATTAATAGGAATCGTCCCAAAGAAAATAATTAATAGTAGAATAGCCGGTGGCAGCCAATAGGCAATACGGGAATTAATATACTTTTTAGAGTGGGTAATTAAAAGGATGGCGAGGAGGATAAGCAAAGTAACAGGCCCCCAAAAATCTTCTCGAAACATTATGCGTCCATAAAATCCGGGAATTTGAACCGAGAATTCGATCGATTTATTTATTAACCAGATTAGTAGCCAGGTGCCATGATTGAAAAATGCACTGATTGCGGTCAATTGGAGTAACCCGAAGATGAGTGAAATCACGCCATTAATGATAATCAACGTGGCAATTGTGACGAGGAACATGTTTAATATTATAGCGCCGGGGTTGAATAGGTTAAAGTAGTAGATCGTTAATGGACTACTGATCAGGCTTGCGGATAAGCTGATCGCAAATAGGCCTGATAATGAATGGAGAACTTGATTAGACAGGCGGTGATACCAACGGTGGCTCATTTCAGGTAGTCCCGTGAATAAGACAAGGCGGCGATTTATGCGTTCCATTAGGGGTAGACCATAGAGCAATATCCCCGCTACGACGGCATAGGAAAACTGAAATCCCGCACTCCAGAGTTGCCACGGATTGATGATTAAAACTATCAGCCCTGAAGCGAGAAGTGAAGCAAAGGGTGAGGGTTGCCGGAAGAGCAGTTGGGAGCTCCAGAATAGAGCAACCATGATAAAGGCTCTTACTGCTGATGGTGATGCTCCGGTAATTTCTACATATAAAAAAAGGATGAGTAGTCCGATCACAACTCGCGTATGATAGTTTAGACGCAAGAAAATCAAAATGTAGTTCAAGGTTAATGCAATGACGCCGACATGTAATCCGCTTACGGCAAAGAAATGCATCGTTCCGCTGATTTGAAATCGATTCTTTTGATCGCGCGTTAAAACATCTTTTTTACCGAGGAGCATAGCGGTGTACACGCTTGCCATTTCCGATTGAGGTGAGCTGCCCTCCTCCAAAATGGATTGAAAAAAGTGACTTGCATTTAAGCACAGGCGATAAAAGGGATTTCCACTGTCTAATACCTCGGTAATGCGACCTCGTTTTAGAATGAAAAAGACACCGATTCGATGAAGGTATTCTTCAAATTCACTGTTCAGCGATTCTTCATTGATGAAGCTAAGTATACCCCGGCTGCGAAAAATAGAACTTCGTATTAGAGGGCTATTCTTATCTTTGGCACGGAGCTGAAAATAAATTCTCTGTCCTTCGAGGTCGCTTAAATGTTTTGGGGCATGAATGACACGTGCGAGTCCTGATATCTGGCCAAAGCGATCGGAGTCATGGTAGATGCGTTCTCCAGACAGCGTCAATTTTGCCTCACGAATAGGGAGCTGGAGCCAAGCTGATGAGAATCGCTCGAGGCGGTGATTGAAATAGCTCCATGAAATGAAAGTTCCGGCGGTAAGAAAAAAGATTGCCCATAGGAGATGGAGGTTCTTCTTCTCCGTGTAGGCCAGCCAGAGGCCTATCAGGGCCAGCACCGTTCCCGAAATGCATAGGAACAGCGAGGCTTCATACCTGGCTGTATACCTTCCTAAAATGTACCCCAAAATGATCGGCGCTAGAAGCCAGACCAATGGCGCCCTGCATTTGACAAGGAGGTCAGCCCCCATGCCCGATAAAAGACTGATCTTGAAGACACCGCGGTGAGCGCATACCCCTTTGCAGATAGGCATGCGCAGCCTCAACCGCTTGCTTCAATTGATTTCCTTTCGCGAGTTCGGCCGCAATAGCTGCTGATAATGTGCAGCCACTGCCATGCGTGTTGATTCCTTTTATTCGTTTGCAATTTATCTCAGTCACCGTGCCATCCGTTTCATAGAGAATGTCAATGATCTCCTCACCCTCCATATGGCCGCCTTTAACCAGAGCAGCAGACTGATATTCATTAACCAGTTCTTCGGCCGCTTGAATCATGCTTTTCCTATCGGTAGGTCGCTTTCCAAGTAGTACATTCACTTCATCGAGGTTGGGTGTAGTTACAGTGGCTAGAGGCAAAAGCTTATCTTTTATGGCCTGCACTGCGTCCGGGCGTAAAAGCTCGGCACCACTCGTAGCCACCATCACCGGGTCGATAACCGCGGCAATTTTTCGGTGTTCCTGAAGAAAACTGGCAACAGCCATAATTATATCTACGTCAAATAACATGCCCGTCTTTAGGGCATTAAGGGGAAAATATTTTATAACCTGCTTTATTTGCTCGAGGACAAAGGCGGGGCTCATCACTTCAACTGCTGTTACCCCGTCTGGATTTTGTGCAGTCAGGCAGGTGATCGCCGAGGTTCCAAAGACTTTGAGGCCGCAAAAAGTAAGAAGATCTGCCTGGATTCCGGCTCCCCCTCCGCTATCAGAGCCCGCCACGGTCATCGCTATGGGAAGTGGTTGGATAGGCGAAGACCGGACTTCAGCTTCAGTCTTCATAGACTGATTGACTTTAATCATTCACCCCTTGCAAGCAAGCTTAGATATGCCCATATTCAATTGATGGACGATTCTGAACAAACGATGCTTTTTCAGGGTTCGAATAGAGAAGATAAAGGTGACCCGGCTTCATTGGAGTTAAAGGAAAAGGGGTCCTCAGCAGCCATACCATTAGCAGTACGTATTCGCCCTAAAAAGCTTTCGGGAGTTATAGGGCAGGATCATATCCTGGGTAAAGAGAGCCTATTGCCAAAGCTTATCCAATCAGATTCGTTCGGTAGTATCATACTCTACGGTCCTCCCGGGTGCGGTAAAACGACGCTCGCTGAAGTTATTGCTCATGAAACAAGCAGCCGTTTTATTCGTGTTAATGCGGTACTGTCGAATGTGGCTGAATTACGTGATATTTTACGTCTGGCGAGAAGCCGTCCCGAAGATCGAACGATTGTGTCGATCGACGAAATCCATCGCTTTAATAAAGCCCAACAGGATTTACTTCTACCCGATGTCGAATCAGGCGCTATACGTTTAATCGGAGCTACTACCCACAATCCAGGCTTTTACGTTAACGCACCCCTTCTCAGCCGCAGCCACCTTTTCCGCCTCAATCCCCTGTCAAAGGATGCAGTGATAAAGGTCCTTAAGGAGGCGCTTTCGGACAGTGAAAATGGACTTGGTGATCGACGCTGTCAGGTGCAAGATCGCGTGCTCGAAGGGATCACCCTGCTATGTGATGGGGACCTCCGGCGTGCTTTGAATGCCCTTGAAACTTTGGTCATGAGCCAGACTGAAGGTTCTACGATTACGGAAAATGAGTTGAAAGTTTTCGCCAGTGAACGCCAGATACGTTACGATGCTAACGAAGATGAACATTACGACACGATATCAGCCTTCATCAAAAGTATACGTGGTGGAAATCCCGACGCAGCCCTGTATTGGATGGCAAAAATGCTGGCTGGTGGAGAGGATCCACGTTATATCGCCAGGCGGCTGGTGATCCTCGCATCGGAAGATGTGGGGTTGGCTGACTCTGGAGCTCTGTCACTTGCCATAGCGGCTTTTCAAGCTTGTGAATTCATCGGGTTACCGGAGTGTGAGCTCAATCTCGCCCATGTGGTGATCTATCTTGCGACCGCGCCAAAAAGTAATTCCGCGTGCCTCGCATTGGGCAAAGCAAAAAAAGCTATCAGGGAAGAACCTGTTCAACCAGTTCCTCTCTGGTTGCGTGACGGCAGTACTAAAACTAACCGCGCGTTGGGTCATGCGCGTGACTACCGGTATAGTCATGAATACGGTGAGGCGATTTCCGGCCAGGAATACATGGAAAATCCACTGAGCTTTTATCAACCTCAGACCGCGGGAGCTGAGGAGGCGATCGCAAAACGTCTCGAACGCTGGAAATCACTTAAAAGAAAATGAGACGACTTAATTCTATTGAAGCGTGTCCTTATCTTGTTACAAAATATAATTGTGATTTCCCGATAGGGGTTTACTTTATTCTTAATCGATAATTGCACAGAGGAATTCATTCTCACCATGACTCAATTCGATAAACAGTATAGCAACCTCCTCGTGACTTTAAGTTTTATGGCGTGGAGCACGCTGCTTTTCGTTCTGCCCACTATTTTATCGGCTCAAACACCACCTACCGAGGGCGATAAGCTGCCGGAACTCGGCCATTATTATAAAAACGAAACAGTAGGAACAGTGAACCTCCGCGTTGTGGAAGGTAATTTCCGCATTTATTTTGTAGATAAAGATCAAAATATAGTCAGTCCCGTTTATAAGAAGGCACGTCTTGATGTAGAATTGGTAAGAAATAAAACGCATGAATATTCACTTTCATTGAAATTATCGGAAGACGGTCGTTATCTTACCAGTAAAAGACGTAACCATCCCCCGTATCGTTTCTGGGTGCGCCTCGTCTTCCTGGATGAAAGTAATTCTGATAATAATCTGGTTTTCTCTCGTACCCAGTTCACACAATAGTTCAACTCTTTACCGCGCTGTTGGTTGCAAGCCGCTAAGAGAAAATAGCGTTAAATTATTTAATGCAGAGCAATTGAACTTCCCTATTATTACTCCGTAAATAAATCAATAGTCACATAAAAAATTTTAAAACACTTCTTCTTCGTTGGACATTAATCGCGCTGGGTGTGCTCCTTGCGGCCTTTACCTCTTCGGGTATCGATTTTGACAGTGCTACCACCCTCATTCTCGTCGTTTTTCTTTTAAGTTTATTTAACCTCATCCTTAAACCTCTTCTCGTATTATTTACGCTTCCTTTTATCATTTTCACTTTGGGTTTTGGCCTGTGGATAATAAACGCCCTCTTGTTGCTCCTCGTAAGCGAACTTGTGCCTGGATTCTATGTTGATTCCTTTCTCTCTGCTCTTTGGGGTTCCCTCGTCGTCAGCATGACATCGCTTATTACCAATATCTTTCTAAGTACGAATGTGAAAATTAAACGGTCTTCTTCCCACGGTTTTACCAAAACTTCTGATGACGATGATGAGATCATCGATATTTAATTACTATTTTATTGTCATACCTCACGCCTTCTCTTTTATCCCATCAAGATTAAGGATTCCGGATAATACTTAACTGATTTATCAATTATCTGATTTGATGGCAGGAAACGATAAGTATGATTTACTTGTAATTGGTGGTGGGCCCGCAGGTTATGCGGGCGCGATACGCGCTGCGCAACTAGGTAAGAGAGTCGCTTGTATTGAATTAGAGCGGGCTGGGGGAACTTGCCTCAACTGGGGCTGCATTCCTTCAAAGGCACTTTTAAAATCTGCCGAACTATACGAAACCATGCAGCATGCCGAAGTATTCGGTTTAACAGCAAAAGAAATAGTTGTAGATTTTGCCAAAGTGATGGGCCATTCTCGCGACGTTTCTGACCAGATGGCTCGTGGAGTCGAATATCTCCTCAAGAAAAACAAGATCGATTATTATTTAGGACGGGGTCGTATTTCCGTCCCTGGTATTGTCGAGATCACGGAGGGAAAAGATAGTAATCAATTCTTTTCCACGGAAAATATTTTAATAAGCACAGGATGCTATGCACGTTCTCTACCCGGTGTTGAAATAGAGGGTGAACGCATCTTGACTTCGCGCGAAGCTTTGGCGTTAAAAAAGTTACCTCAAAGCATCGCCATTGTCGGTGCTGGTGCGATCGGGGTTGAGTTCGCCTATTTTTTTAACGCCTTCGGGACTGAGGTTACATTAATTGAAATGCTCCCTCAAGTGCTGCCGGTCGAAGATGAAGAAACATCTCGCCTGTTGAGCCGCGCTTTCAAAAAACAGGGTATCGCTATTCATGTAGAGACGAAGGTAGAAAATATAAAAGTGGGAAAAAAAACAGTAAAGCTGGAGCTTGTAAAGGGTGACAGTTGCAGCCCTCTTGAAGTTGAAAGCCTTCTCCTTGCGGTTGGTGTTGAGGCGAACCTTAAGGGATTATTTTCAGCAAAGGTCAAACCCGTGATGGACCGCGGCTATATCAAAGTCGATGACAACTACCAGTCGAGTGTAAAAGGAATTTACGCTGCCGGCGATGTAATTGGACCACCCTGGCTTGCTCATGTCGGTACATTTGAGGCCGTTCAGGCGGTCAATGGTATGTTTGATCACAGCCAACCCAAGCGAGTTAAAATTTTTCCTGGCTGCACTTATTGCCAACCCCAGGTGGCAAGCGTTGGCATGACTGAGCGAGAGGTAAAAGAAAAAGGGATTAAATATCGTGTGGGTAAGTTTCCATTCACCGCGGCAGGAAAAGCGGTGGCCATCGATCACCCCGAAGGTTTTGTCAAACTAATCATCGACGAAAAATATGGGGAAATTTTGGGCGCGCATATCATTGGAGTCGACGCCACCGAACTAATCACCGAGTACGTTCTCGCTATGAACGCGGAAATTACCGCAGAGGAAATTCATTCCAGTATTCACGCCCACCCTACTATGAGTGAGGCCCTTGGAGAAGCTGCGGCAGCCGCTTTGGGCGAGGCAATACATATTTAGAAAATCTAAATCAGATTAAGTTAAGATTAGTCCACGTTGATTTGATTTAATCATTGAGGACAATCTTTTAAGATTGCCGTTCAGTGTGCTCTATGAGAAGAGTCAGAACTTATACTGAAGACCGACCCAGGCCAGACGTGGTGCTCCCGGGCGGGGACCATGAGGATGACGAGAGGAAATATATTGATCCTCGAATAAATTGTTAACGGTACCGAAGATTTCTACATTTTCGAACAATTCATAATGAACGCCGATATCGACAACGAAATAACTATCGGTCTTACCAAAACGGGAATCGCCATTTCCTGTGTTGGGATTTATCTCTAAAGAAGAATTTGTTGCCGAGGTAAATGTTTCATCGGCGAAGGAGGCGTTGAGATACGCCCGGAATTTATTTGTCTCCAAACCCGCGGTAAAGGATATGAGGAAATCGGGTATATAAGGTACTTCGTTGCCGTCACGACCACCGGCAAATATTGACTCTGCATCGCTGGAATTCGCATCGCCATCAAGCGTGGCATCGGTGTATGTGAATGCAATGCTGTAGGGATTGCGAAATCCCCAACCATGTGTAATCCCGGGATCAAAACCTACGAGCGCTTCTATCCCTGAATATTTGACGTTACCGACGTTTTCAGATTCTCCCGTGCCTGCACCCCCAATATTATCAATAACAAGAAGATCATCAAACTGGGTATGGGAAAAAACGATTTCACCGTAAACCCCTTTTTCGCTGTTGAATCTAGTCCCCAACTCAAATGCATCTGATGTCTCCTCTACTCTGCCACTTCTCGCATGACTTCTCGGTGAGGGGACTGAGAATCCGCGATGGTAATTACCAAAGAATATTAAATTTTCGCTTTTCTCGAATGTAATACCAAAACCGGGAGCAACTATATCCAAGGTGCTGGAGCCGCTTGTGCTGGGGATGTTAGTTCCGTCGGTGGTAAAATCGGTGTATGCGTAATCGAGCGTTTCGTAACGGATTCCGGGGGTAAATGACCATGCTCCCTTTGATATTTTATCGTTCAAGTAGAAGGCTAGAGCCTGGGTTTCCTGGCGGCGATTGCCATCCGATCCATTGGCACTGCGTGTATCACCAATAAAGTTTCCATCGCTGTCTTGTAGAATTAGATTATGCCACTCGAATCTTCGGATACGATCCTGGTGAAAGCGAAAACCGAGTTCAAGATTGTGATGCAGCATACCCGTGCTAAAATCATAATCTAGTTTTGTTTGTATGCCCGCCATGTAATAATCTCGATTATTATTACGGATGCGTAATTTTCCCGCTCGTTCACCTTTTAATACCTCCAGGGCTTGACCGTCGATATTTCCAGCGAGTGCATGGGATAGGGAAGAACTGACAGCACTTGCAGTAAAGCTATCCTCATCTCCTTCTGTTACACCGTTACCGTCTGTATCAATGTCACGAATATCGTGGAGCTTGAACCAGTTGCGATGGAATTTATTATAGTACGCAGTCGTGGTCAGTTTAGCTTCATGACTTAACTCGACGATATGCCTTAAATGCAGCTGTGTATGATTGGTGTTGATAACGTCATTACGCGAAGCTGCATAGCGACGATAAGGATCAATCATAAAGTCATCTGTCGCAAGTCCCAGGTAAGTTTCATTGGCTTCAAGGTCCATATAACCGATTTTAAATTCAAAGTGATTATACCTATCGGTTTCAGGTTCCCAGCTCCCTTTAAACATATAGTCGGTTCGTTTAAAACCCGTGTCATCTGAACCAGAATAATCACCGGCTCCGTCAATAGACTTAAAGCCATCGGTTCGGCGGTGAAACATTTCTAAGAGATAGCCAAATTCACCAGCCTTTGTTGATAAGGTATCACCTATGTGACCATTAGCGCGAAATTCTGAATCGCTCCCATAAACGATATTTAACAGATTACCTTTTTCCTCATGTTCGGGAATGGGCGTTGAAAGATAATTAATGACTCCGCCCGTTGTATGTGGCCCATAACTTATCTGACTTGAACCTTTTAAAACTTCTATTCCGGACATCCTTCCCGCGGTTGGCGTATAATAGGCAGACGGGGCAGAATAAGTGGCGGGGGAAGTGAGTACCCCGTCTTCCATAATGGTCAGCTTGCCACTGCGTGTTGTGTCGACACCGCGTAAACTTATATTGGGGAAAAGCCCATGTCCGTCTTCTTCACGTATATAAACTCCCGGGACTTGGCGCAGCATGCGATTAACATCATCCTGGTGTAAGGGAAGTAAGTCATCAGCTTCAAGGTAAACTCCTGAACCCTGTAATGAAAAAGCATTATCTTTTGAACCAATGACTTCAAATTCTTGAAGAGATACGATTCGCTTTTGATTTTTTACTTCGGCTGAATTGTTTTCATTTGCATCACCCCATAGATGTAAAGGGCATGCCGATAGCCATACGAGAAGTATAAGCGTTGTCAGGCGGTGGTTAACGACCATTTCTCTATTCAGCGCTCCTAAGCTTTTGGACTGACATCCAGAATATTCATTCAAATATACATGATACTAAGTCTCAGTATCCGGATAAAAATATGAGACTAGGTCTCAAGTCAAGGGTAATTAAAGATAATTCAACCTTTTCCTAGTCACTAGACAGGGGTAAGGCTGATGGCCATTGGCGGCAGATTATTCATTTATTGATCAATCCGCGAGTGGCTGGCGGCTGGCTTTTTTAGCAATTTTGCGGCGAATACCCTCTCCCAGCAAATCCAGGATCGAAACTACGATGAGAATACAAATTAAAACGGTGGCAAATTTATCCCACTGGTGAAATTCCTGGTAGGTATAGAGTTGAAGACCAATTCCGCCCGCACCGACGTAGCCGATTATAGAGGCGGATCGAATGTTATACTCCAGCATCCAAATAGAATAACTCCAGATTAGCGGTTTGGCGTGGGGCCAGAGACCATACTGGAAAGCCTGTATGGGATCGGCCCCCAGGGAACGCAGAGTTTTAGCATTTTCAATATCGCTGGACTCAAAAGCCTCACTGAAAAATTTCCCGAGGTAGCCAATACTGTAAAAGGTAAGTGCAATTACTCCCGCGAGTGGATTAGCGCCCACAATGGCAACGGCAATCAGCGCCCAGATTAAACTGGGAATGGTTCTGATCGCGTTAAGGATCATCCGCGTAATACCTACGAGCCATCGGGGCGAAATATTCTGGGCGGCGGCGAGAGCAAAAATAAAAGAAATAAGCAGAGAAAAAAATGTCGCGACAACGGCAATTTCAACTGTTTCCAGGAGCGAGACTAAAGTCTGATTGAGAACAGTAAAATCGGGGGGGATAAATTGTTTCGCAAATCGCAGCAGGTTGCTGAAATAATCGAGATCGCGGTCTGAGCCGTGTAAAGCTGAGCCTGAATATATAACGGCGAGGATAAAAATAATACAGGTGACATTGAGTACGTTCAGTCGCTCATACCAATGCACTTGTGGTATACTGATGGCTTCGGTCGAAGGTGGATTATTTACTTGCTGATTTTTCTCAGTTGCCATTTGTCTGGGTTTTCTCGGTTAAGACTGAGTGCATAATCGGCAAATCGATCGACCAGGTCCGGGTTGTGCATAACACAGAAAACGGTCTTACCATGTTGCGTCGTCTCGAGTTTAAGAATGCCAAGTACTCTCCCTGTTAAATAAACGTCCAATTGCGATACGGGTTCATCAGCTAGGTAAATATCCGGTTTTTGGAAAAGTGCGCGAGCGATGACGACCCGCTGTTTTTCTCCGCCCGATAATTCAGCTACCCATCGATATGTATATTCAGAAATGCCAAGATCATGAATGATACGATAAGCCTCATCTTTAGAAGAGGAGGGAAACCCAAAAAGTGTCTGAAAGAATGAGTAGCGATTTAAACGTCCGCAGAGTACATTATTCAGGACCGTCGTATTTTCTGTTAGATGAAAGCCCTGCGGAATAATACCTATCCGCCCGCGTAACATGATTGGAGAAAAAAGACGGGTTTCATTATCGTGAAAACTGACTTCACCCTCTGCGGGTTTCAATAACCCGCACAAGGTAGAGAGAAAACTCGTTTTACCCGCACCTGATGCGCCCAAGACCGCAACAAAACTGCCCGGTGGCACCTCGAGGTCCATATTTTTAAATAGCCAACGGCTATTCTGAACACACCCAAGATCTTTCAATACCAGGGTCGGTGTTGAAGATTGATGCTCGTTGGATAATGAATCGGCAACCATGCCGGTATCTCAGATTTTCCGCTTAATGATTCATGCGCGAGACGAAATTTAATGCTTCGCGTATGGGGGCGAGATGCGCGTCAGCATCGACTTCGATAAGCTTACTTGAGAATACCCGATCACGCAGATCAGGGTAATCAGTATTCATAGCTAACAACGCGTGTTTTATTAGTGAGCGATCTTCAGAAATGATGGATTTTCGAATGGCAATGATATGAGAGGGAACGGGTCCCTGGCTGGCGACCATTTTTAGACGGGCGCGTTCATCCACCGAAAGGTGCTTATCTTTATCTAAGACATAATAACTAACAGCGGCAGCTTCAGATTGACCTTCGAGTACTCGGATTACTGCCGATACGTAGCCGACACCGTAGTAGATGTTGCCTTTGCCAAAAAAATTTTCCGGATGTCCTGTCAGTTCAATAAGTCCTTTTTTGTATAAATCCCAAGTGGGGATGATAAAACCCGAGGTGCTGGTTCGGCTGGAAAAAGCGATTGGCTTACTGCGAAGATCTTCTACGCGAGTGTAAAGGCTGTCTTTGAGGGCAACCCAGTAACTCATATAATAAGGTTTCCCGTCGATCTCACCGGCTAGAAGAACATCGGCGACACCCCTCTCGATTGCTTTACTCGCCCCGGTTGAACTGAGATAGCCAATATCAATCGTGCCATTAGCTAACCCCTCGATAATGACTGCCGAGCTCAATGGGGTCATCACTTCGATTTCCCGCTTTAGATATTCCTTTAAACAATTACTTAGGTTTCTTTTTTCAACGAGCATTTGGTCTGGATTCTTGTCCGGCTTCAAGGCGACAACTAATTTTTTCAGCGATAAACTCCCCTTAATTTCACTTGCACATAAGTGGGAGTTGGCGATGAATCCAACTGCAATAATGCCTATTACTACAGTCGCAGGGATTCGCTTATAGCTTATCATTCCCCCATTGCTATGAGATTTAGTCTCATGATCAAGACGGAAATAGGCTATCAGGTGATTCAATAGAGAGATCAAGGGAGAATAAACTCGGAGTGATGATTTAATTCCCTGTATGATGCTTTGCCATTGACTACTGACAAACTAAGCAGATTAGGTGTTTTTCTGTGAGCACCCATAGTTCAATGGATAGAACATTGGTCTCCGGAATCAAAGATCTGGGTTCGAGTCCCGGTGGGTGCACCAGCCTTCGCCCGATGGGCTACGGCTGGCAGGCCAGCCAAACAGACATCGTATAACATGAGGGCTTCAAATTTACCCTTACACGGCGAAGGCTGCGCGCCATAGCTTGAAAAGCGACGGCGGGCATTTCGCGATCGTCTCGCGCATTGGGCTATTCTCATTTACTCATCAGCGTTTCAATTCGCTTCCACAGTGGCGGGACTGGCAAAGTCCTGAGCTTGTCGAAGGGCAAAGTCCTGAGCTTGTCGAAGGGCAGGCCAGCCAACAGACATCGTATAACAAGAGGGCTTCAAATTTACCCTTACACGGCGAAGGCTGCGCGCCATAGCTCGAAGAGCGACGGCGGGCATTTCGCGATCGTCTCGTAGAATGTTCAACTAATAAAAATTCAATCACCCTACTCTATTTTTAAACATTAACTGCGTACCCGCCTAGTGCTCACGTTCACCCTGGTCCTCAATTGAATGGCGGTTGACTAGCATATAATTTTCAAATAAATGATTTGGGTCATCCGAGAAAATACTATGTTGACTCCGGAGCAAATTGCACATTTCGAAACCTTTGGGTTTCTTTTTATGCGGCAGGTTTTCAGCTCTGAGGAGATCGAGAAGATTACGCTCGAAGCTGAAATACTTTGGGAGGAAAATCGTCGCAGTGAAGCTGTGAGTAAAAATGGAATTAGCATGGATGCATTCGTAGAGAGGAGTCCACTATTGACTGAGCTGGTAGACGATGACCGTATTTTTCATTCAGTTGAGCAATTGCTGGGCTCTGATTTTGTCTGGGTGGGATCCGAGGGAAATGTAACAAAAAATGCAGACCATAGATGGCATTCAGACCGTAAGTGCTGGCGAAAAGAGGATGAAGAAGACATAACTTATCGTCGCATAAAAATCATGCTCTACCTCGACCCGGTTACAAAAGATACCGGATGCCTGCGCATTATTCCGGGTTCACACCGTATGCCTTTTCATCAGGAACTGGGAGCCCAAGAAAAGGATGCTCAATCTCAGCCATTTGGCGCACTGGGAGAAGATCTACCCTGTCATCCTTTGGAATCAGAACCGGGTGACGTCGTATTATTTAATCACTGCCTCTTTCACAGCATATACGGAGGATGGGATGGACGACGCATCATCGCCTTAAAGTTTGCTGCCATGCCTACTACAGAGCGACAACTTAATGCCCTTAATCATACCAAGTCAAAATTCTACACGAGCGGCGCAGTTTTTCGACCCCACCAGAATTTTCTCAAGTGTAAACGGCCGCGTATTCGGGGAATGGTGGAAAATCTCGACGCGCTTGGGGCGAAATTATAGCGACGATTATTTTGAGGCTACTTTAGTCGATTTATTCAGTGAATAATTCCTGGTTCTATTTGCTAACTTAGCCGTTCTTTTCCAGGACCGCCTGTTATACATGTCTCTGTTCTGTTGGCTGATCCAGATGCCTTTTTTATTGTAAATACTGGCTGAGGGGTTGGTCCCTCTTTCCCAAACGTAAAGTAATTCATTAACCTCATCCAAATAGGTGTGAGCAGTTCTCCCAAAATCTAATCTGAAGCTGGCAAAAATTACGGGGCGGTTTGAAATAAAATCTTTCTCCGTTAATTGACTATTAACCGAGTGAAAGAATTTCATGATTTGTTCTTTTTCGAGTGGCCCATCCAGACTTTTTACCTGTTCAGCTACGGATCTGCCTTTGCCATTAAAGACTGCTACTAGATAATGGCTATCGCGATTATCCAGCGACCATCCAAAGGTGTCCTTGTTTACTTGCTCAATACCCGGCTCACCCAGGCGGGCGGTGATCCCTTCAAAGCTTTCCCCGACGCGCGCTAATGCCGTTGCACTTCCCAGAATGCTTATCAGGAAGACGATATTGATAGTTTTACTTATGGTGGTCGTGCTCTTCATAACTATTGGTAATGTTATTGTGAGATAATATTAGGGTATGCTTTCTAATATGTCTAGGTAATAACCCCTATATTTTGTTGAAAAAGACGCTTTTTACGTGGTTTTTACGAAAACACGCTAAAATTAGCAGTTCAGCGTACTTTGGCTAAAAACAACATTCCTCGTTATAATGAAAGCGCGGTGTTCACACTTCTGGCATCCCATTCCCTCTTAAGCCGATTCTGCGTGTAAAATTCCCAGTGAATCAATAGATAGTGTATCTATGACTCATCGATTACCCCAAAAGTGAAGAAAGATTCCTTACGCCTGGCCACCTTGTTAATGACTAGCAGCATGACTGTGATGTCGGGTACCACGGTAGTTGCAGCGATGTCGAAAGTCTCCGACTATTTTCAAGGAGTACCGAATGCTGAATTGTTAGTCCGTCTTTTCCTCACTACCCCATTTTTATTCACCGCGATCACGGCTCCGCTTGCCGGGTATGTCGTCGACCGATTAGGACGAAAGTTAATACTCCTATCTTCGCTCACCCTCTTTGCCATAGCGGGTACTTCTGGTTTATATCTCAACTCGCTTTTTACCCTGATTATCGGGCGTGCACTGCTGGGAATATCAATTGGTGGCATCCTAACTACCTGTATTGCCTTAACTGCAGATTATTACGAAAGGGAAGAAAGGCAGAGGATGATGGGGTTACAGACATCCTTCATGGGCTTTGGTGCCGTTGTCTTTCTGAGTTTAGGAGGGGTCCTGGGGGATATACATTGGCGGGCTACATTTATCTCCTACGCAATTGCGGTCATTATATTGCCTGCCTGTATTTTTTTTATCACGGAGCCGCAACGCATAAAAAAACAAGAGACTCAAAGGTCGAAAATTGAGGAGGTGAAACTTCCCTATTTGATCATCACTTCAATCTATACGCTTATCTTCATTCATATTTCAGCCTTTTATCTTGTCCCTGTGTTAATACCCTTTTTTTTGCAAAACTTATCGTATACCAGCAGTACTCACATTGGTCTTATTCTCGCGGGAATGAATTTGTTGGCCGCGTGTATTTCTTTGACTTATGGAAAAATAAAAACCCACTTCACCTTTTTAGAAATTGCATTCAGTTCATTTTTATTTCTCGGGTTGGGTTTTATAATAATATTTTTTTCAGCGGGAATTAAAGTTACATTATTCGGGCTCATCATCACATCTCTGGGCTTAGGTTGGTTCTGGCCTAATGCCAATCTATGGGTAAATACGGTGACACCCTTCCAATATCGCGGTCGAGCAATAGGTGGTTTGGCGACCTGCACTTATTTTGGAATGTTTTTTTCGCCGATAATCGCTCAACCATTTACATCCCGTTATGGCATTGCCGCCACCTTTGGTATCATCGGTGCTCTGAGTGTAGGATTGGGTATTATCCTCTTTCTTTTTAGTATCAAGAAACGATCAGTGCGGGTTGATAAATAAATTGAGTGCCTCGCTCGACTCGGTGTGCCATCGATAAATAGGTGTAAACGTGGGCGCGATTATCCGCCAGGTCGGGACGAAAAAAGCAATTGTCAGCCATTCACTGCGCCCAACTGAATCCCTTCAATAAAGTAGCGCTGACCGATAATGAATACAAGGAGCATGGGGGCGATCATAATGATCGAGCCCGCCATCAAAAGCGTCCATTCAATTTCGTAAAAGGATTGGAAGAGGGATAAGGCAATGGGCAGTGTATACATATTATCGCTGTGAGATACAATCAATGGCCACATGAAACTGCGCCAGGAACCAATAAAGGTCAGTATGGCCAAAGCGGATAAACCCGGTTTGGAAAGCGGTAAAATAACATGCCAGTAAACTCTGAAGGCATTACACCCGTCGAGGATCGCTGCTTCTTCCACCGCGCGGGGTAGGGACAGGAAGAACTGGCGAAGCATAAACGTGCCGTAAGCGCTGAATAATGGCGGAATGATGAGGGCGTAATAGGTATTAATCCACCCGAGTTCACGTAAGATAATAAACACGGGTATCATCGTAACTGTGCCGGGAACCATTAGCGTAGCCAGGTACCCGAGAAAAATGTGGTCGCGAGCAAAAAAATTCAGGCGGGCAAAAGCGTAGGCCGCGAGTGAACTGGTAAATACCTGGCCTACCGTAATCATCAGAGTGACAAAGAAACTGTTTAATATCGCGCGATAGAAATTAATTTCCACAAACACTGTTCGATAATTTCGCCAATGGTAGCGGTGCGCTTTTTGTATTTCTTCGGGAAAGAGCGCATCGATAATCATACGGTTTATTTTAATTCTATTTTCTTTTCCCAGTGGACTACTATTTGTGATAACGGCTCTTTCCTCTGGCCTGAGGACCGCCGCTACCTCTTCATTTTTCCATAGTTTCTCGTTGAGCAGTATTTGATTCAATCCAGTAACTAACATTTTTTTATCCTCTTCCCCGTATTTTCCTCGCGTTACCACACTGCCGATCTTGCGTTGTTCATTGGGATCCATTGCAGTCCAGATAGTTTTTAGCGCAGAAGAATCCATCAATCTGTCTGCCCGATTGAGTTTATTGAAGATTTCTGTCCAGTTGCGGATATCATTGGCGGAAATTTGCCAGACTGTTTCCGGGAGCAGTTTGTTTAAATCCAGTGGATCTGCATAGCGTGACTTTACCGAAGTAATGAGCATCCAGAAAAAAGGAAATAACATCGTCACACCAACGGTAATTAAAAAAGTATAGCTGAACGCGTGTACTATCTGCCGTCGTCTCGAGCGGGTTAATACAATCTTACCCATAATGAACTTTCCTCCCTCCAAATCGCCAATTTATCATTGTGACGCAGAAGACGATAAAGAATAAAACAACCGCGATCGTTGCCGCGTAACCCATATTGAAATAGACAAAAGCGTGATTATATATGTAATAATCAAGGGTCGTTGTAGCGCCTGCCGGTCCTCCTTGAGTCAATATATAAGCGGCATCAAAACCGCTTTGAAAACCGGCGATTATCGATGTAACGAAAATGAAGAAAGTAGTCGGGGCCAACATCGGCCAGGTGATATGGCAAAATTGATTCCAGCCGTTAGCGCCATCAAGTTCCGCGGCTTCATAGAGTTCGCGAGGGATGTTCTGGAGACCGGCGAGGTAGATGACCATGGCAACTCCTCCCATACCGCCCCAGATCATCATCATCATTATCGAAGGTTTCGCCCAGTGATAATCGGTAAGCCAGCCCGGGCCGTCGATACCGATATTGGATAAGAGGAAGTTGAATAAGCCATAATCACCGTTGTAAAGATACTTCCAAAGAATCAACAAACCTACACTCGCTGAGATAGTGGGAAGAAAGAACACGGTGCGAAAGAAAATTCGACACCGGAGTTTTTGATTTAAAATAATCGCGAGGAATAAAGAGGCCGCCATGCTTAAGGGTATCGCGAATAGATAAAATACCGTATTGCCAAGAAATTTCCAAAAGTCGGGATCGATCCATTGGAAAGATTTATCCTCAAAAACCCAGCCCAGAAGATCGAAATAATTTTGAAGACCTATAAATTTAGGAGCGTGAAAAATATCCCAGCGAAATAAACTCAAGGCAAATGCGGCTAGGACTGGGAAAAGGGTAAATACCAGGAATCCAAATATATTGGGTGAGAGAAAAACGAACGCTGTAATATCTTGTTCTCTTTTCATCGGTTTCTCTCGTTTAATTTCTTGATCGCGAGGGTCATCTTTCTTTGTGCATCGTCCAACGCGTCTCTGGGTGTCGCCATACGCAACATTATTTTTTCTTCCGCATCGACATATATCGCTTCCAGCTCCTTTAAGTTGGGAACGCGCGGAGTAGGGTAGAGGAAATCGTATGCTTTTAGTACTGCTTTTAGATTTGAGGGCGTACCCCGGTGTTCGGCAATGACTTCTTCCGCTACATTAATATTAGTCGGCATTCCGGAAAGGGCCATTGATTTCTGGAATTTATCACCGATGAATACTTTACATAGTTCCCATGATTCATCGGGATGTCGCGTATCGGCAGAAATAACTATCGCCGCGCTTGATGCCCACTGCGCTTGCCGTTTTACTTTGGGACAGAGGACGTAATCCCAGTCTATATCGGCACATTTTTCCAGCATGACGACACGATCCCCATTTCCTCCATCGATTATCGCGTATCTTCCCTGGGCAAAAGGGGCATACATTTCAATGGGTGAATTTCTTCCTTCCTGATTTCTCAGTTCCATTGTGGGTTGAACTTTATATTTAAAGGCCAAGTCCAGTCTTGTCTGAAAAAAGTTAAGCATTTCAGGTGTATTACAAAGCGCTAACTGTCCATCATCAGAAAATATTTCCGCGCCAAACGTTGCACGGTGTAAACCGCCACGGAACCCATATTGATCTATTTGCCCATCGCCATCCTTATCCAACGTCAATTTTTTAGTTATTTCCAAAAACTCATCGAAGTCCCAGTCATCTGAGGGGTAGGTAATACCGGCTTCATCAAAAAGTTTTTTATTATAAGCGAAGATACGCATATGAATGGCATAGGGCACCCCGTACTGCCGCCCATTCATGCGATACCAGCTCAGGGCCTGGGGTAAAAACTCATCGGTCGGGATATCTTTCAGGCGATCAGTGATGTCGAGAAACGCCCCTTTATAAGCAAATTCTGCAAAGCTCTGTCCCATCCACATTAAATCGGGCGCCACTTTACCCGCCATCATGATGAGTATTTTTTGATAATACCTGACCCCGGCTATGTTCCGAATTTCCACCTCAATGTTTGGGTGTTCTTTCATAAATGCATCGACCGTCTCTACAAAGAATGGCCGTTCTCTATGACTAACATTAATTGCAAGGACGAGACGGACTTTTTCATCTTCGCTCTGGCTTTGCTTTCCCTTGGAGTGGTAATACCCCCAACCTATAATTAACACGACAAGCAGTGCTAAACCAAAGAGAATCGGGGTTAGTGTAATTCCGAGCTTAGCGTTTAAGTATCTCACTTATTAATGCCTCTTCCGTGAATTCAGTCAGGTTGAACAATTATCTTACTTTCATTTACGTATGTCTCAAGCTTACTGCTGAATATTCGCATGTCCTCGGGATAGAGATCGCCTATATTGGCAATGCGAAAGGTATTAATCTCACTTAATTTACCCGGGTAGATGGTTATCCCTCGCTCATAGAGATAATCATCATCTATCTCACACCAGATTAAATCTTCGACCTTATGCAGGTGAATGGGGTGTGATTCGCTGAGCACGCCCATTCCCGTGGCTAAGATGACAGCTGTGTTTAGGGGTGGGGGATCTTGCGGTGATACTGTCGGTGAGGTCATTAGGGGGAGAGAGTTTTAACCGTGTTCTAAGATTCAAAAGTCAGTGAAGATGTATGACGAGATTGTGATCAAACGAGATGTATTGAGTAGCGCATCGTTTATGAGTAAAAGCATTTTGCCACATTATTTCATTTCATCGGTGTATTAAATATTATTAAGTAGGGGCGTGGATAATACAGCATGGAGTATATTTGTCGACATTGGCTTGGTCGCGATTCTTCTTCTCCTAGGACAGTGGATGCGCAGCAGGATCGTCATTCTTCAAAAGTTGTTTTTACCCGCGAGTATAATCGCGGGATTTTTGGGGCTCATCCTGGGACCTAACGGTTTTGAGTGGCTGCCATTTTCTGATTTCATTGTGAATTACCCCGGTATCTTGATCGCGTTTATTTTTGCTTCACTTCCATTCTCTTCTAAAGATTTTGTCCTGAAAACCGGTGGCCAGAGGGCAGGTGAAATAGGGGCATACTCTAGCATTGCTGTACTCTGTCAGTGGGGACTGGGAACGCTCTTTGCCTTAGCCGTCCTTAGTCTTATCTGGCCTGAGCTACACCCCGCGTTTGGAACCCTTTTAGCGGCTGGATTTGTGGGTGGCCACGGCACTGCCGCGGCAATAGGGAGTACTTTTATTGATCGCGGTTGGGATGAGGCGCAATCGCTCGCCATGATTTCCGCTACCGCTGGAATTTTATGTTCAATTGTTGGTGGTCTGCTATGGATCAGGTGGGGATCGCAAAGTGGAGCCACTAATTTTATTACTCCATTTAAGGATTTACCGGATGAGTTGCGCACCGGCCTGGTTCCAGAAAATAAACGTGAATCACTGGGGAGTGAGACAGTGTCCCCCCTTACCATTGATCCTATAATATTTCATTTCGCGATCATCGCTTCAGCCGCGGTGATCGGTTATTATATTGGAATATGGAGTTTCGCTATAATGAGCGGCTACCGCATTCCAACTTTTTCTTTAGCCTTCTTAGTCGCAATTTTACTTAAGTGGGGATTGAAAACGTTTCGCGGGTATCAATACATTGATCAGAAAATTTCTCTACGTCTTTGCGGGTCATTTACCGATTTACTTGTCGTATTTGGTATTATCTCCATTCAAATACCTGTTCTTATTAAATATGCTTTTCCTCTGATTGGCCTTTTTATTGTCGGGATCCTTTTCTGTTGGGCGCTTTTTCGTTATCTTGGGCCGATCATATTTCGGGAGAACTGGTTTGAAAAGTCTCTATACACCTGGGGGTGGATCACGGGAATTATGGCGATAGCCATTGCGCTTTTGCGAATCGTCGACGTAAAAAATAAAGCTAATGTTCTCAGTGACTTTACCATCGCCTACTTTGCTATTGGTCCGCTCGAAGTATTACTCGTTACCCTCGCTCCCGTTCTGATAATCAATGGATTCCAATGAAGCTTTTCGATTATCACCCTCGGAGCGGGAATTCTCTTATTGGTTACAGCTTTACTTTTAAAAATGCGGATGGCCGCTGAGTGTAAGCCCTAACACCCAAAGCCTGTATTTAGCAACAGACATTTCCCTGGAGTGGAAGATGTCGCTACGCTCGGTAGCCGCGTCGCGTTGCGCCTCGCAATGACAATGGGGAAAAATCAGCATATTGCTGAGCCTTTGTAACCCAATACCACTTTACTAATTAAATCCCCTTTGTCATTGCGAGGAGCGCGGGAGCGGGACGAAGCTGCCGAGCGAAGTGACATCTTCCACTCCAGGCGAATATTCATTGTGTTTACGAATACCAGCCTCATTCGCTCATACACGCATTTTCGCATTTTCGCTTTAATTCGGCGCAAATGCTTTTATGCGTTCTTTAATGTAACGGCAAGTTGCGTGCTTCTGCGCTACCTGTTCAGGCGTGAGGGTCTTAATTGGGCTTAGAGGATTTTCAACCGTGGTTATTGGATAATCTGGAATTTCAAAATTAACCGTCGATTTCCAGGTCCCCTGTTCTCCTCCCAGGGCGACAACATTCCATAACAGAAGCGTCATAAATTCAGTATTAAGACAATTTTGAATTTCGAAAACTATATCCCAACTTCCTTTTTTGATATAATGTTTCATGTAGCCGGTTAAAATTGCCAGGTCCTTTATATTAGATGAACCGGATATATTAGTCGGTTCATAGTTATAAAGCCCCTGATCTCTTAATACGCTCTGTTCTTCCCACACCGGGGCCAAGAGCTTATCCATACCCTGGGCTATAATGATCGGCAGCACGTCACTACTGCCTTCCCTTCTTACCAGTTTGGAATAATCGCGAGTCATGACATCGGTGTTTTGCGTGTCTTTAATTCCCAGCAGGTTCTTTCCGATCCGTTTATAAGCCGCTTGCACGGTACTTAATCGGCAGGTAAAGATAGCCTGTTGTGTGTTGTATAGCAAAATGGGCAGTCCGGTAACTTGAAATCCCTTCTCCATGATATCTGCCATCTTTTCATCAGTGAGATCGGGGTCATTCATCGGGGGCGCAATCACGAGGGCGGTAAAATTTTTGCTATCCAGGGTCTTGAAATCTTTGTCCAGCTCCTCCTCGGTAGCTCTGAGTGTGGCGACCATTAAGTTAATATCGGGATCCTCTTCCCGGTATTCTCCGGTATACTGGATCAGTTGTTCCCGCTGCTTTTGATTGAGGAATTTGGCTTCACCGTTTAAAGCGGCGGTTACAATTCCATCGATGATCGGTTCTCCATCAAATCCCTTCTCCCTCAAATTTCTAATATGAGCTTTAAATTGTTCTTCCGAAACATTTCCGTCAGGGAGAATCGGCGTAGTCACTGCAATATTTAATTTATTAACGATTTGGTCTGCCATAGGTTTTAGATAGCCACAAGATGCATAAGAATCACAAGATCTTTTTTTTGGAAAAAATATTATTGAATAGGTCTAGCGTAGGGTAGTGGGTGATCAAAGTTTTTCTTCTCCCGGGATCCAATCGGTGCCCGCAAGTGGCAATTTAGCCATTGCGGCCGCCTCGATTGTGAGTGCGACAAGGTCCTCCCGTTCGAGATGGTGAACATTGGAGTTTCCGCAAGCGCGTGCCAGGGTCGTCATTTCCATCGTAACGGTCTGCAGATAATTTGTTAAACGGTGGGCACCCCATTCCGGTTGCATGCGTTTCTCAAGGTCGGGTAGCTGTGTCGTCACACCTACCGGGCAGCGACCGGTGTGACAGTGATGACAATATCCGGGACTTGTTCCCAGTGCTTGGTACTCGCTGGTGACGTCTACATTCTCATCTCCGAGTACGTAGTGAGGGCTGTTGCAACCCAGCGCCATGAGGACTGCCTGTCCTAGAGAAACAGCATCTGCCCCGAGGGCTAAAGCCTTGGCTGCATCTGCACCGGTGCGTATACCTCCCGAAAGTATGAGCTGCACTTTGCCATACATATCGATTTCCTGGAGTGCCTCAACTGCGAGGCGAATGGCGGGCAAGGTGGGTATGCCCGCGTGTTCGATAAATGTTTCCTGGGTGGCCGCTGTCCCCCCCTGCATACCGTCTATGACGACGACATCAGCGCCCGATTTCACCGCCAGTTTGACGTCATCTTTCACGCGTGTGGCACCAATCTTCACATAGATGGGTACTTCCCAGTCTGTAATTTCGCGCAGCTCAAGAATTTTAATCGCGAGATCATCGGGGCCCGTCCAGTCGGGATGCCGGCAAGCCGAACGCTGATCAATTCCCTCGGGCAGGGTTCTCATTTCTGCGACTCTCTCCCCGACTTTCAATCCGAGTAACATACCCCCGCCACCGGGTTTAGCCCCTTGGCCAACCACGATTTCAATCGCATCGGCTTTGCGCAAATCGTCGGGATTAAATCCATATCTTGAGGGTAAAACCTGATAAACGAGGGTTTTGGAAGATTGACGCTCTTCCTGCGTCATTCCCCCGTCCCCCGTCGTTGTTGAGGTTCCCAACGCAGTCGCCGCGCGTCCGATGGCTTCCTTAACATTGGCGGACAAGGCGCCAAAACTCATTCCGGCAATGGTAATGGGAATATCCAGTTCGATCGGCTTCTTTGCGTGACGCGTTCCCAGTACCGTTTTGGTTTCACATTTTTCTCGATAACCTTCCAAGGGGTATCTCGACATCGAGGCGGTGAGAAAAACGAGATCATCGAATGTCGGTAAATGGCGTTTCGCCCCCAACCCACGTATATCGTAGACGCCTGTTTCGGCCGCCTGATAGATATAATTCAATATCTTCTGGTTGTAGGAAAAACTTTCTTCTCGGCTTTGATTGGAATTCATAGCACAGCAAACTGTTTGGAATTAGGAGACCAGTGATAAAGAGTCTTCGCCGAAGCGACCCGTTTAAATTCTTTTGGATCATGGTTGAACTTCGCCATTTCCAAAAGTTCTTTTACTTTGGTGTAATCGGATTCTTCCATCGGTTCTTCCCTCGCATCCGCTCCAAGGCCGTGGATTTTACCTCTTACATAGATGACCGCTTCATAGAGGGAATCGCCTAATCCGTGATCTGCATCCCCGCATATGAGCAAATACCCGGCCTGAGCCATGAAGGCGGACATATGGCCTACATTTCCGCCGACTAGGATAGAGGAGCCTTTCATCGAAATGCCACAACGGGATGAGGCATCGCCGTCAATAATCAGGAGTCCGCCATGCCCGGATGAACCTGCGCATTCAGAAGCAAATCCATTTACTCTGACCACACCTGACATCATATTTTCTCCAACGCTCCAACCCACATTACCGTGAATGGTAACTTCTGCTTGTTTGTTCATACCGGCGATAAAATAACCGGCATGACCGCGGATGTGGACCTTGACCGGAGCATCGAGTCCGACAGCGATATTGTGTGCGCCGTTTGGGTGGTGAATCTCAAATTCGCCTGTGTCCGAGGAATTGAGGTCGTGAAAAAACTGGTTGATTTCTCGCACGCTTTGAGCGGCCAAATCTAAACTTTCCATGAGTAAATCTCTTCGGGTTTGGGCTCGTATAATTGTGCGTTTTCAATTTCGGGAAGATGCGCCATCGTTCGGAATTCTGAACCGATAGCCACATAATCGTCCGTTTCCGCTATTACTGCCGGCTTACAGGCAAAAGCATCGCGGACAAGCACTATCCTGTCAGCGGTGCCAATAAGGAGCGTGTAAAATCCATCCACCTCCTCGAAGGTCTTTTGCAGTGCTTCTTCAATTGAATCGCCTTCCTGCAGACGCCATTGGATGTAGCGACAGACAGCTTCGGTGTCATTGTCGGTCTCAAAAGGAATACCCCGCTTTTCAAGCATACGGCGTAAATTGTGGTGATTGGAAAGCGACCCGTTATGCACGAGACATAAATCTTCACCCGCAATAAAGGGATGAGAGTGATAGGGCGTAACGGCAGATTCCGTTGCCATCCGGGTATGTCCCACACAGTGGGTACCCTTTAATTTGTTAAACCGATATTTATCTGCAATCTCCCGCGGGTGCCCGGTATCTTTATAAACGTCGATCGTTTGTCCAATCGAGAGAACGAAAATTTCAGAATAATGTTCATTCAGCCAATTGATGACATGCTGTGGGTCCTCCGATGCAATGACCACGGCGTGGTTATCAATTGCATTGAAATCACATTTCAACTCCTGGGATAGTTTCTCCGATAATGTGTCCCAGGGAAAAGTATTATCCTTGGAGAATAAATTAATGCGACGACTATTTTTTGAATTTTGCTCGGAGAACACGGCGAGACCCGCTGAATCCTGACCGCGATCACCCATACATACAATCATCGGTACAACATAACTGCCCAGAGATGCTCTCATCTCTGAATTTTTGGCAAAAAGTCCTACGATGCCGCACATGTACTGGGTTCCAACAGATTAATAATATTCAAGATAGCGATCGATTTCCCAATCGGAAACATGGCGTGAGTACTCTACCCATTCCATATCTTTTACCATTATAAATTCCTTTATGAAATCGCTCCCCAGCTGCTCGCTGAACAAGGTATCTTTTTCGAGTGCGTCTATTGCATCTTTCAATGTCTGGGGCAGAACCTTGATCCCCATCGCCTGAATTTCTTCAAGTGAGTAGTTGTAATGATTAATGTTATGCGGATCACCTGGATCGAGTTTGCGTTCAATCCCATCAAGTCCCGCGACAATGATTGCCGCCGTCGAGAGATAAGGATTACAGCTGGAATCACTGAGCCTTAGTTCCAGTCGCCCGTGTGGCACGCGAACCATACTGGTGCGGTTATTATCGCCATAGGAAATATAAGCCGGTGCCCAGGTTGCTCCGGAGAGCGCCCGCCCGACGACTAATCGTTTATAAGAATTGACTGATGGCGCGACTAACGCGGCAAGCGCGCGGGCGTGCTCAAATAGACCACCCATGAAATGATAGGCCAGTTGAGAGAGGCCGAGATTATTTTTGTCCGACTCGTCTTCAAATAACTGATTTCCCTCTTTGTCACTAATTGAGATATGGGTGTGCATCCCATTTCCCGTACGCGTCGACATGGGTTTAGGCATGAACGAACAGATGACGCCAAATTCACGGGCTATTTCTCCCGCCGCCATGCGGAAAAAGATATAGCGATCGGCCGTCGTCAACGCGTCAGTGTAAGTGAAATTAATTTCAAATTGTCCATTGGAATCTTCGTGGTCGATTTGATAGACATCAAAGCCGACCGTCATTAGAGAATCGACAAGCTTTTCGATAAATCCCCGGCTCCTCGATAATCCTTTATAATCATAGCAGGGTTTATCGAGTCGATCGCTTGAATCCGCCGGCCTCACGGTACCGTCATCGTTTTTTAATAGAAGCATGAACTCCGGTTCCAGCCCGGTGTTTAATGTCCACCCACGTTCCTCAAAACGTTTTAATTGTTGGGAGAGGATATAGCGCGTATCAAAGTGCCAAGGTTCATTATTTACCATGCCAGTACAAACCATCCGCGCGAACCCCTCCTGCCAGGGGACAAGCATTAGTGTAGAAGGGTCGCCCACGGCCATGAAATCAGGGTCATGCGGTTCCTGCCCCATGCCCCAAATGGCAAAGCCTGCGAACCCTGCGCCATCGGTAAGAATATCATCAAAATGACCAACCGGCACCGCCTTGGTTTTCGCTACACCATGAATATCCACAAACTGCGCCAAAATATATTTAACCTTGTTCTCTTTTAAAAACGATTTGGCTTCTTCTGCATTCATTAGCTCTACTCCTGTTTATATATTATACTATTTAATATTTTAATTTCTATGTTATGAGAAAAAATCTTATCAATGTGTAGCGGACGCGACGGAGCGCGTCCACCAGAATTGATGTTTAGAATATTAATCAAAATAATTATCTCACATTAAATTAGCTACACCAACGGTCTTTCCCCCGAGGTCCTCTACAATTTCGGTCAGTGATTGCCAAAGGTAGATACCGTATGTCGAACTGAACCATAATCGAAATGTTTGCACTTCTTTTAGTATCAGGGGAAGAATGGCACAGGAGACTAGGGCCACTCGAGTCATCACGACTTTTTCTTCATTACCCTCGAAAGGATAGGAGCAGGTTTGGGCCAGCACTTCATGCGCGCGCCTTCCACTGATGAGCAGACCGGTATCCTGGCGTTCCACCCGGTAGACGTCGTCCAACCCGTAGCCCAGGCGGCTGGATAGGTTGGCGACCGCTTCACCTTCCAGGCTATCTTCGAGAAAAAATTCATCCGTTGCGAGACGGATGATCATAGCGCCATTATCGAGAGGCATCCGTTCGTAAGTTCCGTTAGGAATGGGGATTCCCTCTCCGTTTAACCATGCGGCAGCGCCTTTTCCTTTAACGCCAAGCTTGGGTAAAGCACTTACATCGCAAATGGCTAGTTCACGCATGGAGACCGATTCTGACTGTTGGGAATCAAAATGCAAGGGAACTTCCATCGCGTGAAATTTTCCCCATTCGGGTCGTTGTTTTTCAAATTGGTTCTTAAGAGAACTGTGTCTTTTATACATTTAATGTCTCTCCGGTAATTATTCGCTAATTTTTTGTCTTAAATTTTCTGGATCATAAAAAGGCGTTTTTACGACACCCCCTTCAACGGTGGAACCATCATCCAGTTTAATTCTCAGTAGGGATCCCACGTTACTGTCCTCCGGGTCAGTATAGGCTAATCCTATTAATCGACCCAGAGTAGGGCTGAAACCGATACTTGTAATGCGTCCTTTCATCTCACCGTTCTTAATGACGAGATTACATTCTTTCGGCTCAGGGGACTGGTAATTTTCCGGGAGAGCAAATCCAACGAGCACGCGTTCGCGTTTCTTCTTTTCGATAATACTTAGGCTTCTTTGTCCGATAAAAAACGGCTTATCCATTTTAACTGCCCATTTCATTCCCGCCTCGAAAGGTTGCGTCAACCCGTCAGTATCCTGGCTTACAATGATGTGTCCTTTTTCCAATCTTAGCATCCGCTGCGCTTCCACCCCAAAGGGACATATACCATAATCCTGGCCCGCTTTCATTATCGCGTCCCATGCTGCTATCGCGCCATCGGCAGGTAAATGGATTTCATAACCCAGTTCACCGACAAATCCAACCCGCGATAACCTGGCTGGTACATTGGCAACGCTACCTTCGCGAATACCTAAATAAGGAAATGCGTCTACATCCAGGTTTACATCAGTGATCGGCTGTAGGACTTTACGCGCGTGAGGCCCTGCCAGATTCATCGCACAATAAGTGCTGGTCGCGTTGACAAGAGTCACCTCCAGTCCCCATTCAATAACAAGCCGCTGCAATGTTTGATAAATCGGGTCGGATCCAGAGCTGGTCGTACTTATATAATAGCGGTCTTCAGCAAGGCGGGAGATGACCCCGTCATCTATGATTACCCCGCTTTCATCGCACATTAATCCATAACGTGTCATGCCAATTTTCAATTTGGCGAATCGTCCGGTATAAACTTGTTCCAATAAAGTGACGACATCAGGACCGCTTATTTCTATTTTACCGAGCGTGCCTTGATCGACAATTCCAATGCGTTCGCGCACGTTTTGCACTTCCGCTTCGATACATTGACTGCGGGATAGCCCATCGATCGTGTAATATTCCGGACGCAACCAATTACCTGCATGCATGAACTTTGCCCTCAGTGCTTCGTGGCGATCATGCAGTGCGGTTCGACGCTGAGGCGTAAATATACGGCCCGCCAGGTGTCCCATACTGATGGGTGAGGTAAATGGACGAGCGGTAGTAATCTGTTTTCCCATCATCGTCTCACCGCGCATGCGGGCAACCATCCTCAGGGCGAGCAAATTAGAATGCTTGCCCTGGCTGGGCCCCATCCCAAGCGTTGAATAACGTTTTAAAAGTTCAGGGCTGTCATAGCCTTCTTTAATTGAATTAACAATGTCTTTGAGCTGTACGTCCTCATCGAGATCAATAAAGTTTTTCCCCTTGGGATGATCTGATATAGGGTAGGGGTGGCTTTGGGGACATTCTTCCCTTCGTGGTCGTTTACTTTTACTTGGCTCGGTGAGTCCGATAAAAGCGGATGCTTCAGATCCTGCGCAGCGTCCATCCTCCAGTTGATCTTCTAAAGTGTAAATGCCGTTGACCCGTCCCGCGGCAAACATCCCCTTCGCACATTCAACGGGGAGGAACTGTTCCAGACTAGTGTTATATTCCATCCGTGTATTCCCCTGGCGCAGAATTCCATCCGCTGGAGTCCAGCCGACGCTCATCGCGATACCATCACATGAAAGCTTTATTTCCGCCCCAGGGTTTGCGATAATGTCGGCATCGAATTCGCGTAGCACGACACTTTGAACTGAATCTTTCATCCGTCCGGCGATTGCTTCGTAGATGAAATGACCGCGGTAAACAGTAATCCCTAAGCCTTTGACCTGTCTGTCGAGCTCCGATTGTTCACCTTCGCGACGGAGATCGATGAGTGAAACAACACGGACTCCCACCTCGTGAAAATCCAAAGCACAACGGTATCCATCGGCGTTCGCTGCGAGAATGACGACATTACGAAAAGGTTTAACCGAGTAGTGGTTTATTAAGCGTAGTGCGGCACTGGCAAGCATCACGCCGGGTAAATCATTATTATGAAAAACCGCAGGTTGTTCGTAACAGCCCGACGCCACTATCACTGCTCGCGCACGCAGTTTAGTCATGCGTTCTTTGTTTGTCAGGCAGACCCAGTGATCGGCGTAATAGCCGGAGGCCAGCGTTGAGGATTGTAATTGAATGTTATTGCACGCATTTACCTTTTCCAGCAGTTGATTTAATAATTCAATTTCCGGACCTTGATTTTTATAGCGATAGCTAAGCGATCCTCCCGGGTTAGGGTTTTCATCGATGATGAGTACCTTCGCCCCCGAGGCCGCAGCTTCAATGGCTGCGGATAAACCAGCTGGTCCGGCACCGATGATCAGAATATCACAAAAGCCGTAGTCTTTTATCACTGTTTTCATCGGCTTCCGCGTGTCGACTTTTCCCAGGCCCGCTATTTTTCTGATCTGGTTTTCATAAAAAGGAAATAATCGTTTAGGTGTATGAAATGCCTTGTAATAAAACCCGACCGGCGTAAACGCCCCGAAGTAATCCAGAAAACGCAAGCGGTCTTTTTTAAGATTACCCTGTGTATTGACCGCCCTTACCGACATGCCCTCTTCTATGGGTGTGAGATCAGCGCGCGTATTAGTTGAGGAATCAGATTCCACCATCGCGTTACAGTCGATGTCGGCGAACCCAAAAATTCCGCGCGGGCGATGATATTTAAAACTGCGCCCCAATACGTGTACGCCATTCGCCCAGAGCGCGGAGCTGATTGTATCACCGGCAAATCCGGTGTAGGACTCCCCTTCAAATTGAAAATGAATGGGTCTTGAGCGGTCGATCCACTCACCGTATCGTTTTTCCAGGCGTTCACTCATCTTTCATCATATGCTGGTGCAGGTAAGTTTTAATAAAAATATCTTTCACCGTATCATGTTCTGCGATAAACCAGGTCCCACTGGAAAGGTGATACCACCATTCACGCTTGATTCCTGGTTCACCGGCTCGATTAAACACATAGTCAGCCCACACTTCATCAGAGACTTTATTCGGTTCGGGCATCGGGCGGTACTCGCCTCCAAAGATAAATTCCTGGATCGGCCTCGGGCCGTTAATCGGACATTCGAGTATTTTCATCTTTAATGACCGACTGAGGCGGCGCCCTTTTCGCCTACCAATTCATATTGTCCGAAACGTGAAAGATTAAAGGGTTTAATTGTTTCGTCATCCCGGTCATTGGCCACGGTGGAGGCCATGGTCTTACCGCTGGCTGGTGTCGCTTTAAAACCCCAAGTGCCCCAACCCGCATCGATATAAAATCCCGCAACACAGGTCTTCCCCATGATCGGTGAAAAATCGGGGGTCATATCCGATAGACCAGCCCACTGGCGCAGAACTTTGATCTCTGAGAGAAAGGGAAATAGCTCGAGCATATGTCCCGACAGCCCTTCCGCAAAGTCGAGCGTGGATCGCGTGGAGTGAAGTTCATAGGGATCAAGTGAAGCACCCATTACCAGCTCACCGCGTGATGATTGACTGACGTAAAGATGAAAACTTGCGGAGACAACAATCGCGTTCAGCCAGGGTTTCATCGGCTCCGTCACACAGGCCTGTAAGGGGTGGACGACAATCGGAGTGCGCAATCCGACCATCTGCGTGATGTGCGGGGTGTACCCTGCGACCGCGGAGAGAACTTTATTCGTTTCAATCGGCCCTTTGTTTGTTTTCACACCTACGACTTTATCATTTTTCACATCAATACCGGTGACGGTCGTATTTTGGTGAATTTCCGCGCCGCGCATATTTGCCCCACGCCCATATCCCCAGGCGACTGCATCATGTCGCGCAATTGCGCCCGGCGGGTGGTAGAGTGCGCCCATGATCGGCATGTTGTGTCCGCAATCGAGATCAATTTCCGGAATTTTTTCCTTAATGAATGTACGATCGACGAGGATACTTTCCACTCCCATGTGTTTATTGACTTCTGCGCGCCAACGCATGGTGCGGAGAGCGGAATCCGTGTGAGCCATGGTGAAATGACCGCGTTCAGAATAAAAGAGGTTCAGGTTGAATTCAGCGGAAAGATCCTGAAACAGTTTAATGCTCTTATCATAAAATTTTACACCTTCCGCGGTCAGGTAATTTGAACGGACAATGGCGGTGTTTCTCCCGGTGCCTCCACTGCCTATATAGTTTTTTTCCAGTACCGCCACGTTGGTAATACCGTAGTCGCGTGCCAGGTAGTAAGCTGCCGCTAATCCATGACCGCCGCCGCCGATGATGACTACATCGTAGTGCTTCTTGAGCTTATCAGGCTCCGTAAACATCCGGGGCTCAGGATATTTTTTGCTCAGCGCGAAGCGTAAAAGACGATAGGGCATAGATGATGCGTAGTAGCGTATTTATAATTCAATATGAAAAGGGCTGGATTTCTAAGACAGACCATAAATGTTCCCATCGTCGTCGATCCCAATTTTATCTATCGCCGCATGTTTAGGCATTCCCGGCATAAGCAGCATCTTTCCGGTAATAGCAACGAGGTAACCGGCGGCGTTACTTATTTTGATGTCACGAACCGTTAAACGCCAATCGGTCGGTGCGCCCAGTTTTTTTGGGTCATCGGAAATAGAAAACTGCGTTTTCGCCATGCATACCGGTAAATTATTTAGCCCCTGGCGCTCCAACCGTTTTATATTCTCCTCCGCTAAAGGATGATAGTCTACTCCGTCCGCACGGTATATCTCACGCGCGATCGTTTCGATTTTTTCTTTGATCGGTAAGTTTACGTCATAGAGCGTGTGTAATGGCGAGTCCGCATTGTCGTTGTTATCAATGAGTGAAAGAACTTTTTCTGCTAATTCCAATCCTCCATCCCCGCCCAATGCTGTCACTTCCGATAGCGCGGCGGGAGTTTCCATCGCGTCGCAAAAATCAAATACCGCGTCCAGTTCAGCTGGGGTGTCGCTGGGAAATCGATTAACGGCAACAACAACGGGAAGATGAAATTTTTTTAAGTTTTCTAAATGGACGCGCAAATTGGGCAGTCCCGCTTCGAGCGCACTCCGGTTTTCTTCGTCGATTTGTTCCTTGGGCACGCCCCCATGCATTTTCAGCGCGCGGCAAGTTGCCACCAGGACTGCAACCGCGGGTTTCAACCCGGACAACCGGCATTTGATATAAATAAATTTTTCAGCTCCTAAATCCGCGGCAAATCCCGCTTCCGTCACAACGTAATCAGCCAGTTTTAAAGCAAGATGAGTGGCGCGAACACTGTTGCAGCCGTGAGCGATATTACCAAAAGGCCCACAGTGAATGAGGGCCGGAGTATTTTCAGTTGTCTGGACGAGGTTCGGGTTGATCGCGTCTTTGAGCAATACCATCATCGCGCCGACGACGTTCAGCTGACCGGCGTAAATCGGCTCATCGGCTTCATTATAAGCGACGACGATCCGTTCCAAACGGCTCTTCAAATCCTTCAGGTCCGTGGCCAGGGAAAGGGTTGCCATAATTTCGGAGGAGGCCGTGATGTCAAAACCTGTGCGGTGGGGAAATCCATCAAACTTGGATCCCAACCCGATATCGCACTGTCTTAACTGGCGGTCGCATAGATCGACAACGCGTCGCCACACAATTTTTTCGGGATCGATCATCACGCGTTACCATGGAATACATGGTTGTCGACAACGGCGGCCAGTAAATTATGGGCTGTCGTTACCGCGTGCATATCCCCCGTAAAATGCATGTTGATATCTTCCATCGGCAAAACCTGGGCATGTCCCCCCCCAGCGGCACCTCCCTTAAGTCCAAAAGTCGGACCGAGCGAGGGTTCTCGCAATGCCAGCATTTGGCGGTGTTTCAATTTTTCGATCGCTTGAGAGAGTCCAATACTGGTGACAGTTTTTCCTTCACCCGCTGGCGTCGGCGTCATTGCCGTTACCAATATTAATTTTCCCTCCTGATACTTTTCTAATCGCTTATAGGCCCGAGCATTTATTTTCGCTTTGTGCGAACCATAGGGCTCAACCTCATTGGCGTTTAATCCCGACCGCATTGCGATTGTATCTACAGGTTCCAGCTTTGCCCGGCGCGCTATCTCAATATCCGAATCTAAGGGTGATAGTTTACTATAGGAGCGAGCGCCGCCCTCGTGTGGTGCTTTATGGAGCATGCTTAATAAGGGTTGCTGTTATAATTGCCTGTCCGCTGTAGCTTCAAAAGTCTTAGTGAGGAATTGGCGTGAGTCTTTCATCAAGCTTGCGATTTTGTCGAAAAGCAGGGTGATCACGAATTCAACGGCGACCTTTGAAGCGATTTCTGCTTCTAAAGGATCGCTTTCGATTCCCGTGACAAGGGAGATGTTCGCGATCTCGGAAACGGGCGATTCGATATAATTGCTTAAGCTTATTATGGTTGCCTTAGACGCTTTCGCGATTTTGCCCGTCGCCAGTATTTCTTTTGTACTTCCTGAAAACGAAATTAAAAATACCACATCTTCCTTTCCCAGCGTCGCCGCCTGGTGGCGTTGTATGTGATTATCTATAATACAGGTCGCGCGTATGCCATAGCGATTCAAGCGGTATTCAATCCCTCTTGCCGTGCCCGCTGAACTGCTTAACCCGGCAATCATTACATAGCGCGCACACATGATCGCTTGGGCCGCTTCCTCGATCATCGCTTCTGATGACAGTTGCAATGTGTTCTTTATATCTTCGAACGCGCGCGCGGCAGTCCTTCCTGAAAAGTTCTCGGATTGATCACTCTCTCGGTCCGCTTTACGCAGTGCCAGGTCTTCCGCTAAATGTATTTTAAAATCCTGAAAACCCGAGTAGCCCATCTTCTTGCAAAATCGGTCCACGCTTCCGTAGCTGGCCCCGCTCGCATTTACCAGCTGGGTTATGGTTTGATGTATAATGTCTTCATGTGTGAGGACATGGTCGGCAACCAACTTTTCCTTACCCGTAAATTGGGGATAGAGCGCTTTTAATCGCACCAGAGACCCGTTGACTTCTTCAACTTGCATTAATGGAAATAATTTCCAATTTTATTTCAAAGTCAAAAATAATTTCCAATAGATTGGTTTAATAAGTCATAATTTCAGGTCATTTACCTTATTTCACCATTAGTAGCTTGGAAAAAAGGGGCTCATGCATACTGATTGATGCAGCAAAATGGCTCACAAACTCTAAGTTAACAATGAATAAGCTTAGATTCCCGCTCTTAATTAAGCTGTTGCTGGCGATGTCTATTATAGCACTGGGAGCGTATAGCATGAATGCCGCCGATCCCTGTATGCTTGAGCATTATACTGCGCCGAAGATAAGTATTCATGATGATTTTATAAAAATGATCAATGACACATGGCAGGGAAAAGCCATCCGTACGCCCATTGGACCGGTGAACTATGATATCACTTACCGGCAGACGCCTGAGGGTATGGTTCAAGGGAGTGCCGACCTCATCGCCTCCGTGCACCATTGGACATTTATACCTGAAGCAGAAAATCTTAAGCTTTGCTTTTTATCCACCTTTGCTGGAAACACGGAACCCCTGTTGCTTGAGCTTGTCGAGGTGGATGAAAACGAATACTTTTTTAAAGCCCATGATCCGAGTTACCTCGAGGTACGTATAAACATCACTGAAAATTCATTAAGAAAACGAATTTTTTTACGGGGAAATCCCCATGTCGAAATCGAACTCGCACGTGAAGTTAGAAATAAATAAGTGAAACTCGACCTGCGACGAGCTCCCTTCGGCATGAGCTCAGGTCGAATGCAGTCGAAGCGTGCTTCCCCACGCGTTTACTTGGTAATTCATGATAAACAAAAAGCGTGCTGGGGACAGCCCGCTCCACCCTGTAACTTTGGATTAATATAATAAATTGAATAAAGTAAAAAGGTGGAACGCGCTGTCCCTAGCGCGTTAATTGTAAGTAATAAAAAAAGAAAACGTGCTGGGAACAACCTTCGCTCAATTAATATTGAGCTACGGCACGTCAGGCAGCCCGCTCCACCCTACCGCATTCACACATTTCCGCATTCACACATTATCATTTAACAGCCTGAGAATATTTCCTCCAAGTATCAATTCCAGTTCCTCGTCACGCAAACCGGAGGTCCGGATTTCATCGAGGGCTCTTTGAAATGAGGGGTGACGGTCTTTATTTGGATAAATGAGAAGCGGATAGTCAGTTGCCCAGACAACTTTTTCCGGGCCGACAATGTCGACGACCGCGCGATAAATGCTGAGGTCGTAGAGCAGGGGGGAGGCGGCGCAATCGTAATATACGTTTTTCATTACCTCGCGTATCCTTGGATTTAACTCATAGAAGGGCAAAAGCCCGCCCCAGTGAGCGAGAATGAACTTTGCATCCGGGTATTTTTTCGCCAGCCAAGTATAATCGGCGAGAGGTGTCTCAACGCGACCCGTGTAGGCGTGCCCCACCGGTTCTGTGACATGAATATTAATCGGCAGTTTTAATTCTATCGATAACTCTACAACCTTGAGCCAGTCGGGATCGCGTAAATCGAATCCTTGCGCCTGGGGGTGAAATTCACCCAGCCCGACAAGCCCCTGCTCGACGCATTTACGAATTTCATCCAATGCCTGCTTCCCTGCCGCGGGGTGAACATTTGCGAATCCGATCAGTCTGTCGGGATATTTTTTTATCCACTCGCTATACCAGCGGTTTTGCTCTTCGCAGGTTTCTTCGTTTTGCCAGTACCAGCCGAGTAGTACCACTTTATCAATTCCTGCACTATCCATATCGCGCAAGAGTTGGTCGATGTCGGCCCAGCCCTGCAGGGATTTTTTCCCCTCTGGATCTACACAGTCCGCCCAGTGGGGCTCACCCCACTTTTTTGCCCAGGCTCGTGGCTCATTAAAAACCGACGGCGGATACAGGTAAATATGCGCATCAATAATCGGTGCCATAAAAGGATTATCTACCTATAAGTGTGAATGTCTAAATAAAATATCGTGAAATAATTACGTCGGCGATTTTATTCTTTTATGGCGCGTTATTTATTTATAAATTTATATGTGACTAATATTATAAGAAGCGTGCTAGGGACAGCCCGCTCCACCTTAATTACACTATAAGCCACAAAATACATATTTATACTTGCGGGAATCAATCACACTCTCTTGGATGGCGCCTCTAACAACTGAAAGGGTTGGGGGTCAAAGGAAATTCCCAATTAAACGAGCTATTCAGCTTTTGAATTTATAAAGATATGAAAATCATCCGCTACGAGGACCAAAATGGAATAATCGGCCATGCCGCACAAAAAGATGACGCCTATTATGAGATTAGTGGGGATATTTTCGGTGAGCATATGGTAAGCGAGAATAAAGTCGAAGTCGTAAAACAATTGGCTCCTATCGAACCTAGAATTTATCTCTGCATTGGCTTGAACTACCGTAAACACGCCGAGGAGGGAGGCGCGAAAATACCGGATCATCCTATTCTTTTTATTAAGGGAGCAAACGCCCTTCTCAATCCTGGAGAACCGATTGAACTTCCGACCAAGCTAAAAAGTAATGAAGTGGACTACGAGTGTGAGCTCGCGGTTATTATTGGTAAACCCTGCAAAAATGTTTCTCGCGAAAAGGCCCTCAACTATGTTCTGGGTTATACCTGCGCTAATGATGTCAGCGCCCGCGATTGGCAGAAGAAAGCGGGGGGTGGACAATGGTGTCGGGGTAAAACATTTGACACCTTTGGTCCATTGGGGCCCTGCTTTGTCACAACCGACGAAATTACCAATCCCAATACGCTCAAGATAAAGACTATTCTCAATGGAGAAACAGTTCAGGATTGGAATACCGAAGATATGATTTTTGATGTTCCCACGCTAATCGAATTTCTCAGCGGAAGTACCACCCTGCTGCCCGGAACGGTTATTCTTACCGGTACGCCTCATGGTGTCGGGATGGCGAGAAAACCTCCCCTCTGGCTTAAGGCGGGTGATTCGGTTTCTATCGAAATAGAGAAGATCGGAACCCTGACTAATCCCATAATTGATGAACCTTCAGCGTAGCGCGGGTTGATTGGGTTACTTTTCACTGTTTGATGAGAGAAATCTTTAAACTATAACACTTCATGGCAGCCAATATCCTCTACGCATTTACGTATCAAAACGAAGAACAACTAAATCAGATAAAAGATGTCGCTTCCGGTTGGGCTGAATTAACGATTATAAATCAAAAAACCCCCGAAGCGGACTATCGCCCGCACCTCGAGCGCGCAGACTTTGTCATTGGCTATCCGAAAGCAGGTTGGCTGGAAGGCACACCCGTCCGTGTAGCGCAAATCGGCAGTGCCGGGTTTGATCCTTTCATCGGGTACGGATTAGAGTCACGGCCCAACTTTACCCTCTGTAACGCTAGAGGTGTATTTTCTATCGGTATCGCCGAAAACACCCTCGCGATGATGCTCGGATTCAGTCGTAGAATACCCCAGCATACGCTGGAAAAACAAAACCATCAATTCGTCAACCCCATCTACGACAGCGACAACAATTGCTATGGTGAATTGAATGGCTCGACCGTTTGTGTCGTCGGTGTTGGTCATTCAGGGACCGCAGTTGCACAGGTGTGCGCGGGTATTCAAATGCGCGTTATCGGTGTCGATTTGGAAGGTGTAAAAAAGCCTGATTGCGTCGAAAAGCTGTATACGACGGATGAGCTTCACACTGCACTCGGTGAAGCAGACCACGTCGTTATCGCAACCGTCGGTGGACCGGATACGGATGGCCTTGTCGATAAGCAATTCCTCGATGCCATGAAGCCGGGGTCCTATCTCTACAATGCGGCGCGCGGTACCTGTGTTAATGAACCTGACTTAATCGATGCCTTGAAAAGTGGTCACCTGGCGGGCGCGGGGTTGGACGTCTTTCGCGAAGAACCCATGTCGGCGGATAATCCGATCTGGGATCTCGAAAATGTAATTACGACCCCGCATATCGCCGGTTTTGCTAAGAACTTTGGCGCACGTATGGGTGAGATCATTATTAGAAACCTGAAAAATTACCGTGACGGCTTACCTCTTTTCAATGTGGTAACCGAACTCTCAACCACGGACGTCCACCCGAAGGTTGTTTGAGCGGAGATGCGTGGATGCGGAAACGCGTAAAAGCGGATATGAGTGAATGCGATTGTCGATTGCGGATTGGTGAATGATGCTTTTCGGCTATCACACATTATAATATATATTAGATATATTATACATTCTGCAACCAAGGTGGAGCGGGCTGCCTGCCTGCCATAGCTCTATGTAGTAGAGCGACGGTTGGTCCCCAGCACGCTTTCTTTTTTATTCATTATCAAAATATTTAACGCGCTAGGGACAGCGCGTACCACCCCTTTGCTCTATTTATATATTTAGGTGGAGTGGACTGCCTGTCTGCCGGCGTTACGCTGAAGATCGCCAAAGGGACAGGCGGCTATGGCATTGCCCGGCGGTATTCGTCCGAGTCCCACCCCGGGTATTGTTCTTCCAATAACGCCAGGGTCTGTTCCGTATAGTAGGGGTGTCCCGCCGGGGGGAAGCGCCAGAGCTGGCGCTGGGCGGCGGTCAGGCCACCGATAAACTCCTGGAATACGGGCGTGCCCTTGCCCAGTTGGGTATAGTGCCTGAAGCCCTCCCAAACGTGGTCGGCGCGGCCGAAGCCATAACCCCAAGTGAAACGCTGGCCGTCTTGACCGGTGTAGGCGCTGGCGCTGTGATAGCTATAGTTATTGAAGACGCAAAGGGTGCCGCTCTTGCACACGAGCGGGACGCATTTTGTCATGTCCTTGCCGTGCTGCTTGGGAATTAGCCGTAGCGGCGCCTGGTCTTCATTCACGTCTTCGAGGTGAACCCAGAAACCGATCTGGCCGAATTCGCGTAGGTCTTCGCTCACGGGCAATAGCGAGTTGTTGCCATTGTCGATGTGCAAGCCCGAATCGTCGAAACCCGTGCCGCCGGTGGTGTGGCCGGGATAGCGGGCGATAAGGCAGCCCACCCGCATGTGAATGTCATCCGTCTTTAGCCATTTACGGGCGAAGGCGATGCTCTCCTCGTCCATCGTGGCCCGGTAGAGCTCGATCTCCTCGTAAGGAAAACACTTCAGCAGGCTATGGCCGGCCTGGTCCTGCGGGGGGTCGTCCTTGACCTGCTCGTAGGTCGGCAGGGCTCGCCGCTGTGCCGCCTGCAGGGTTGTGAGTTGGGCGCCGCTGATAAAGTCCGGGACGATAAATAAGCCCTCGCGTTCGAGCTCCTCGATATGTGCGTCGGTCAGTCTACTCATCGTCTTCTCCTGGTTGCGCTGAGATTAGCTGCTCAGCTTTCGTTCTTCTTCTGCGAGCCATTCCCTGTCGATCATCGGTATCAGCTCCGGGGACAATGCATTGGGGATAACAATATAGCCACGTAAATCAAAGTGATAGTGTTCGTGTTCGCTCATGGCAGGATGCATAAGTAATCAATAATAAATGACCTGCCATGAGTGAAGCAAGCAAAGCTGAATCGAAAAAATGGCCTGTCATGAGTGAGGCCAACATGGCCGAATCGAATTGCCTGCCATGAGCGACGGCCAGTACGGCTGAATCGGAAAATGGCCTGCCATGAGCGACGGCCAACAGGTCGGAGTCGAATTGCCTGCCATGAGTGAAGCAAGCAAAGCAGAGTCGGAAAATGGCCTGCCATGAGCGACGGCCAACAGGTCGGAGTCGAATGGTACCCCCCCGGGGACTCGAACCCCGAACCAATTGATTAAGAGTCAACTGCTCTGCCAAATTGAGCTAGGAGGGCGCAGTGGATTGAATTTATGAATTATAAATTCTAACCGGTGCATTCAAAACATTCTGATAAGTTAGTTAAAGATTAAAATTTATGTTCAATATCGAGTTCAGCATATGAGGGTGGCGGGGGTGTCAATGTTCGCTATCCCCTAAGCTGCAATTCCTTTGTATTTTGAAAAATTAAAATATGAAGCCTGATCCTTTTTGTTCCTTTCAGTGTGGCTGAAGCGCAAATAGTAATCGAACAATGGAGTCATACCTATAACAATAAACATCCCCACAGTCGTTTAGACTTTAAAAGCCTACAAGAGTTTGTCAGATTCCTTTCAGAACTTGGCCGTGTTTGTGCTACGCCCTCACTTCGCCAAGATCTCTCATAGTCATCAATCCTAAAACCATTAACACCCGGTAACTTTCTCACTGAAAAATTGGTACGAAAAACGGTATCTCAATAAGTGCGGATATAACAATTTTGACAGAAGCACTCTTTAGTGAAATAACTCAGCATCTCAAAATTTCCAAAACCTAATATCTAAACCAAACTGACGAGGTATTGCGATGACCATGAATACGGACACTTTATTGTCGGCTGTTGAGCCGCTAACTATAGCTTATGATCGTGAACGATTAGAGGACATCGGTTACATGACTTGTATGACGATGGTGCTTTTTTGTAATTATTCTCAGACGGGCCATTTTGGCGGGCCGTTAGCGTACACGCCTTACAATGTGGCGATCCATTTAGCCGGTCCCCAGCTCGGAGGTCTACGTTACGACTACCGCAGGCCTAAGCATCCGTTTTGCGACAAATTCATGCTTGCCGGTGGGCACAACATTCCTACCGCCTATGCCCTGTGGATGATTATGGGCGAGACCCTGGCGCGCAAGCATTTGGCTACAGGTGATTCGCGTTACCATGTTGCACCGGAAGTTACCTTTTTACCTATCGACGCGTTAGGCTTTCGACGCGGTGCAGGTCCTCTAAAAACCTTGTTGAAAGAGCACGGCCTGGAAGACCATCCACTCTTTGCACAAGCAAAATTGCGCGGTATCCGTGCTTTAGCAGGTCATGCTGAATCAACCGATATGACTAACGATGTCAACGGCGGGCCATCGGGCCTTGGTATTGCTACCTCCGCGGGAAAAGCGACATTCTGGGATATTTTGGGTGCACCCGATTCACTTAAAGTGCTCGCTCTGGAAGGTGAATTTGCTATGACCGAGGGACATGCCCAGGAGTTAAAAACCCAGGCTTTGGCGACCCAGGTAGGCAAACGCCTGCGTCTTCTGCTTTCTTATAATAATGCGGGCATTGATGATAAACTGATAGGTGGCGTGGTTGATACAAAGTTTGACCGTTACAAGATTGAGGATCAATGGACTTCCTATGGATGGAATGTCTTTGCTCTGGAGAATGGCAATGATTATGATCAGGTTATTGCCGCCCTCAAAACGATGGAGGACTGGGATCCAAACGACCGCCGCCCGATGATCGTGATCGGCAACACGGTAAAGGGCTATTGGCCCACCGCCGTCGATGGAAAAATTCCTGGCTACGGAGATCAGGTGATCAGCTACCCAAGTCATCCCTATGCATTTAAAATGAACTCGGAGTATTTTGTCGCCCTCGCAGAGACATTTGAGAAGCATTATGGTATAGAATTCGAAGGTATTCGTCAGGGAGCGGTGACTGATACACGTGAACGTCTAATACAGTTTAAAACCAACATCGACATCGTCATGTCGCTTCTCGAACGAAACGGACTTGGGGATTGGCTGGCTGGCCGTCTTTTGGAAATCGGCGATTCTGTCCAGGACGATCCACCGTTGAAGATGGACGTAACGCGCGATCCCTTTCTGGATGACCGCCTTCTGGTGAAGAATCTCCCGATCGAACCGCAAACGCCTACTATAAAGAATCCGGTATCTGGCGAAGAAAAGGAAGTTAACATCAGCCTTTTCAAGAAGGCGGGAGCAATAGCCGGAACACGCCAGTGTATTTCAGAAATTATCAAATGGATGAATTATGTGACTGACAACAGGTTTTTTACCCTTGCGGCTGATCTTTCGGGTTCCATTAACGTTGAAAAAGGCAGCTTGTGGGGCCATTATAATCCGGTCAACAATCCGGCCGGTACGCGAGTCAAAGCGGCTATCCAGGAAGCAGGGAACGTATCGAGCGCCGTTGGACTAATAAGTCAGAGCGCGTCGCTAGATCCAGAAAAGTTCGCCGGGGTTTGGGCTTTGAGTGGTACTTATGGCTCTTTTACCCCACTAATGTACACGCCTGCCCGGGTTTGGGCTCAGCAAAGCCAGGACAGTTGTTTCCGGATGGGCGTGCTGCATATTCTGGCTGGCCATTCGGGGCCGGAGACCGCGGCCGATGCCCGTACTCACTTTGGTATTTTTGCGCCCCAGGTATGGAAACTTTTTCCGCGCGGTCAAACGATTCATCTCAGTTTCTGGGATTACAACGATGTTGCGCCCGGCTATTTCGCTGCTGCAGAAGTCGCTGCAAGAGATCCCAAGGTTAACATAATTATTATCGAAGTGGCACGTCCTGATTTTCCGGTGGCGGATCGCAGCACATTTGCCCATCCTGATCTCAAAGCCGCAGCCAAAGGGTTCTATGTCATTCGTGATTTCGATCAGGGCAAACCCAAACACGGCTATGTGGTCGTGCAGGGGTCAAACTCCACATTTAACCTTGTTAGCGTTTTGCAGCGCCTGGAGAACGAAGGGCTCAATTTGAAAATCATTGCTGCCATAAGTGAGGAACTTTTCGAATTGCAATCCAGTGACTACCGCAGCGCAGTGTTTCCGCCTGAAGCGCGATACGACATGATGGTGGTGAGCACAGGAACGCGACGGATGTGGCCGGTACGTGACGTCGGGCCGTTAACGGACGAATATTCGCTGACCTCGGACTGGGACAACCAGTGGCTTACTGGTGGCACCGAAGCAGACGTGATCGCCGAGGCCCATCTGGATGCCGATTCGATCTTTGCCGGGATTAAACTTTTCGCCAAAGATCGCGACGACCGTCTTGCACGCCAGCGTGATATGCTGGCGGTTTAAGCCTGTGGCTGATTTCATAGGCCCGCGAGTGCCCTGGCATCAAACAAATAATCTGAACCCAGTTAGGAGACGACTATGAAAACAGCGATCATATTTCTAATATTCTTAATGACGGTGACGAGCGTGTTATTCGGGCACGGTCGCGCGAGTATCCCGCCCGAGGACGAAGCCCGAAGGATCACTTTTCCCGACACGACGCAGTAATTGACGATTATTTTTGATCCTCATACGCACTCGGTCTTCTCCGACGGTCATGTCTGGCCCCGCATACGTGTGGCTGAAGCTCTGCGAGACGGACTGGATGCAATGGCCATCACCGAGCACCTGGAATACCAGCCGCACCTCGAAGACATTCCCCATCCTGACCGCAATCGATCTTTTGAAGATGCCGTCAGTGCGGCGGAGAAAACCGATCTTATTGTCGTACCCGGAGTGGAGATCACACGCAGTGCGCCGGCGAGCCATATGAACGCTATCTTTATTGAGGAAGCGAACGCGTTAGTCAGCGTTCCGGATCCAAATGAACCGCAGGATCCAAAAACCTTCAGCACCAAGGCGCATGAGTGGCCTGCCCAGAAAGCAGTCGAAGCCGCCAATGAACAAGGCGCATTCGTATTCTGGAACCACAGCTGGTGGAGACCCCATTTTCCAAACGGGATAACCATCATGCCCGACTTTCACAGCAACAACGCGAAAGCGGGACTGCTTCATGGGATCGAAATAGCAAATGGGGGCAGTTATTCAGAGGAGTCATTTCAGATCGCGCTCGAATACAATCTGACGCTCGTCGGCACGTCCGACATTCACGGCCTGATCGACTGGGATTACGAGCCACACAAGGGCGGCCACCGCCCGGTGACCCTGGTTTTTGCCGAGGAAAGAACGATGGAATCCATCAGGGAAGCCATGTTTAAGCGACGCACCGTAGTCTGGTTCAGAGATATGCTGATAGGACGGGCCGAACAACTGGGTCCGCTACTCGAAGCATGTCTATCTATGCATGGCGCCAGCTACGGAGACGGGGAAATCCTGAGCGTCAACCTTACAAACTTCTCAGACGCAGACTTTCACTTAAGGAACAAAAGCGATTACAGCTTTAACGATCATACGAACATTATCGTAGTTCCACAACATTCAACAGAACGACTCCGGGTCAGGACCGGCAATAAAGTCGAAAAGATCGAGCTTGAATTCGAGGTTCTGAATTCCCTCACCACGCCCAAGCAAACCGCGTCCATCACGCTGAAAGCAAAAGTCGAGTAATCCTGGTAGCGTGCCACGCGACGCCGTTTAAGGTTACATGTGCAGGTGATCATGGTCGGTTCTGTTATGTTCCTAGGTGAATAATTAGCCTATCCCCTCCACAAAGTTCCGAATAGCACTTTCAAGAAGACGTCTGACGAATCCTTTCACATATTAGATCGATCGTCGGCTGATGGGCGACAATTTCATCAAGCTTGTTGTTCAGACCTATTCTCGCGTTTGTATCAAGTTCGATGATCCGACGGAGTTCTGCTCGAGCCAACAGTTGGTCGAAATCAGGTAGCGGCGGAATCTTCTCAAAAATCGAATCATCCGCTCCACCCCAAACCAATGCATCTGCAACCACGATACCCAGGGCGAAGCCGGCCGGTCGCCAATACGGTGAGAAATCGATGACTACCGGTGGATGATTCTCTGAGAAAAGGACATTTTCTGAAAAATCTCCATGGATTAACTGACTTGGCTGATCTATCGCCCTTAGAATGGACTGTAGTTTCTCCACGGATGACGCAATCTTCGGATCTGGTGTATATGGCTGCTCATCCCAAACAACGTGATCCGCTATGGTCCATGGATTCTCGTAGTCGTCCAGAAAAGCCGGTCGAAGGAAGCTGAATACGGCATCATGAAAGGTGATACACAGGTCAATCACATCCACCCATCTACCACGTTCGAACTTCCCATCGAGATATTCAAAGGCGGTCCATCCTTCGTAGACGTAGGTGCCTTCACGAGATTGAATCGGACGCGGCATACGAAATTCATCGCTTGAAATTTGAACCTGCAGGTTAGCGGTGCCTTCAGATTCCACATAACTGTCTATTCGTTTGAGGACGCATTCGCCGCAACGAAAAACTCGGTTTGCGCTAATGTCTAAAGGTATTGGATCACAATCACACCCGAACGCACTGAGAACAGATAAAGGAGGTGAATACATCGTGGAGTTATCCGAAGCTCATAATTCCAGATTTACCGTAGGGATCCTCCCAATCGTTAAAGTCTATTTTATACGTGTCGTTAAGATTCTCAAACGCTGATTTGAAATAATGAATTATAAATTCTACCCGTGCATATCTGGAGCATTTAAAAATTCTGAAATGCTAGATAAAGAATAAAAATAACGTTCAAATTATTATTCCTTAAACACTTCGTTAGAGTGGAGTCGTTAAATTCATACGGTGATTCAAAATAAATTAATCGGGTTGATCGCAGTTTGGAATTACATAATTCAAAATATATTACCCTGTTAAAAAAATATAAATCTATAACTGATATAACCATTAGTTTTGTCTTTTAAAACTGAGATGTTATTCTTGGTTTTTCGTTTACTGCTATGTTTTGCTAATTTGGGTTTATCAATAATCGCGACTGTGTCGTACGCTTATAATTTATTATATTATAAGCGCCAAGGATTAGAATAGTGGAGCTAATTAACATACTTCTACCTGGAGATATATAATATATGAAAGCTTTAATTAATCAAAAATCTGAACTTAATTCACGCCGGCATCCTACTAACTTCGTTCGTTGGCAGTCATTTGCTGAATCGCTGTTTGTTCGCCATTTGTTATTAACATTATCGTGTTTAGTAACTCCCTTGCTTGTAAAAGGGGATCTTTTTCAAGAATTCACAATTACGAGAGCTGTAATTGCATATGAATCTTTTCCTGCGGTCAGTGATTATTTCGAGATCAGCGGCGAACTCTTACCTGGCGTGGAAAGTGAAGGGATTGATCCGTTTAATGAGGATTTTAGAGTAGCAGTCGGCACCTCGGTTATTGAAATTCAAGCGGGGTCATTTACAGAAGGAGATTTTGGGCTGATTAAGTTTAATGGTGAAGTAAATGGTGCCGAAGTTGAGTTGAAAATAGGAGAGAGAGATGATGGATCATTTGAATTTAATGTAGTAGCGGACGGTGTCGATCTGACAGAGACGCTTAATCCATTATCGATTGAGTTTAGAATAGGGAATGATGAAGGAGGGGCAGTAATTCGACTGAATAACGAGCTGAGGTATGTACTGAGTGACGATGACCATGACAACATCGATGGACATGATGATTTTGATGAGGACGGGGATGAGCATGAGGAATTTGATGAAGACATTGATGATGAAGAGGAATTTAACGATGACATTGATGGAGATCACGAGGGTGACGACGACGTTGAAGTAAATGAAGATGAAGGTGACGGGTTATCTGAAGCGGCATTTACACTTACTAATATTGAGATTTATTTTGAATCTTTCCCTACTATAAATGATGCATTCGCGGTCAGAGGTGAAATTCCCGTCGACCTAGCAAGTGACGGGATTGATCCCGTTAACCAGGGTGTAAGATTAGCTGTTGGGACCTCTGTTATAGAGATTCCAGCTGGTTCATTTACCGAGGTGGAACCTGGATTTTTTGAGTTTAAGGGAGTGATAAATGGAGCCGAGGTAAATTTTGCAATAATAGAAACAGATGATGCTATATTGGTTTTTGAAGTAGCAGCAGAGGGCGTTGATCTGTCTGAGACTGCCAATCCAGTAGCCTTTAATCTTAACATTGGTGATAACGAAAATTCAGCATTGATTGGGCTGAACGGTGAGTTGGTTTTCGAAGATTCAGACAGTGACGAAATACCTGATGATGAATATGGTGACAATGATAACGACAAAGATGTTCATGATGACGAGGAGACCGACACCGCTGAGGATGGCATTGTCGATTCTGATGATCCAGACTCCAGCGAAAATGTACTATCAAATGGTAACGGATCACAAGTTGGGTCTAATATCAAACATCCCAATGGTAATGTCTTTGACCAGGTTTTATTGACTGGACTAAGTGTTGAAGTGACAGCAGATCCGGAGCAAATATCCAGGGTATCATTTATCGACGAAGCAATTGTGTCATGAAGCAAGAGCTAATTGTTGTTTTTTAAGAAGGGACTGCAGATGAATAAGAAGTTTTCTCATGGCGGCAACGAGAGCACATTTGTAAGGCATCCCCCGATCGACTAACCTTTGTACATAAGGCCTGATCACGGGGTTGTGCTGAGCGGCGGTGCGGGCGGCCATATAGAGACATTTTCTGACTTTGGCACGCCCCCCTTTGATCGAACGTTTTGCATGGCTCTTCCCACTGTCGCGGTTATAGGGGGCGAGTCCGGCAAGGGCGACCATCCGATTGCGGTTGAGATGAGTCATTTCACTCAAATAGGCGAGGAGGGTCCAGGTCGTCACTTCCCCGACACCTTTGACTGAAGTGAGCAATTGGGCTTGGGCGCGCAGGAGATCATGCTCGTTGATGAGCTTTCGCAGCTGCTGGTCGATGCCCTCGATTTGTTTTTCAACGAAACGAATCATGCGCTGGATGGAGCGGTGGATTATCTTCGAACTGTTCTGCAAGCGGTTCTTCTCGCGGCCAAGTTGTTCGCTCAGGTGATGGCGCCGGTCCAGTAAGGCCGTCATCTGTTGCTGCTGCTTGGTGGGAGCAACCATGGCCTTCAAGTTCTTTTGCTGCGCAAAGCGCAACAAGACCTTCGCATCAATCTTATCGGTCTTCGCACGGATGCCATCGCTCGTGGCGAAGGCCCGTACCCGTGCAGGGTTAATCAGGCACACCGCAACCTCTGCTTCATGCAAAGTTGCCAGGAGGGCCCGCTCGTAACCTCCTGTGGCTTCGCACACGACAAAGGGTCGATCCAGCTTGCTCAGCTCTTTGAGCAGTTGTTTGTGTCCTGCGTTGTTGTTACTGAGACCGTAACTGTGGCTTTCGCTTTGCACCTGCAAGGTCTCTTTGGCTATGTCTATGGCGATGAGGGTGTGTTTTTTTTCATTCATGGCTATCTCGGTCTTGTCAAGATGAGCTCGCGGTGGTATACTCCGGGCTCTTTCAATTGTTTGAGATTAGCCAGGTTAGATCGGAGGTTCCCAGGCTTCGTCTTGAACTCGGCTAACGCTGGTTCCAGACGATGAATGAACTCATCCGATTTGCTCCCGGTTCCCGGAATTGGGTGCCGGGAGTTCCTGGCACTCTCAACAGTAGACACCGTTGAAATCTTTTTCCAGTCCTTCCTGCGACGAGTTTTATCGACCCATTCTCGGAAGGACTCATAAGCTCCTCTTTCCATTGCACGGTAACCTACAAGGCGATGAGGAAGACGAAGATTACGCTTATCATCAGAAGCCATTAACGATATGATATTATATGTCAGAAACGTAGCCTCTGCTGACTTGCTATGTCTACTGCACTAAAGCGCTAATGGCATTTACGATTGCAAGATAGCGTGGTTCCTCAGCGTCGTTGGCGAGCATGCTGGGTTCATAGACGCTGAAATTATTATGGTCTCCGCCCCGCTCGACGGTGATCTCATAATTGAATCCATCAGCGACGGTCGATAAAAGATCACCATTCGAGGGTATGGTGAATACATCATTCAATTCGAGTTCTTGCCAGAGCTGGTCCAAATCTTCCGCAGCGATCTCAAATTCTGATCGTTCGCCGGTAAACCCTTCCACGAATACATAAATTATTGATCCGTCAATTTCCCTAAGGGTTGTCAATTCTGAGATACCCGCAATACCTCCGGTTTTATGCATGACAATACTTCCAATGATTATGTTCTTTTCGACCGCGACGTTTATTGTCTCTCCATCCCCATTTACGAAAGTGGTGTCAATCCCTTGCGAGGGTTGATCCGATCCATCTGACTTTACATTGTCTTGGGTTATGAGTGTCTCAAACCCGGGTGTCGTTGATCCATCCGGCGCTACGACTATCGAAACTCCGTTTGACTGTTGAAGATCGCCGCCTGTGATTCGCAATCCGGAATTGTTTGCTTTGACTGTGAAGGAACCTTCTCCAAATAAGAGGTGCGGAACGGCATCCCCATTGACATCGATGTCGCCCAGGGTCAGGCGTACCGCGATCGGTACGCCGGTCGCATCCACCCCCACCTTACCCGTGCTCCCGCTAAAGACGGTATTCGATAATTGCATTCCACCCATTCCCGTGGAGTTGATGACTTCCACCAAGCTCACATCCGCCTTGGCATCATAGACCTGACCTTCGGGGAACAAGGCCTGGTTTACGGCGTTTATTGATCCAACGGTGAAGATACTGAAAAAGGTGCTGGAGTCCGCTCCCTCGATGACCACGCTGGGCTTGCCCGTGACGTAGGAAACTTCCTGGTTATAGCGCGGTGGCAGGGCTGGGGGTAAAAAGGTGGTTGGGTCCAGAGTTACAGTTAAGGTTCCGGATCCCGAGAACTCTACCTGGACAATATCTTCGCCTTCATCCATGAACGATACTCGGGTGATCTGATTCGGTTTTGCCTGGAGCTTAATACTTTCACCGGTGAGCAAAACCTGGTCGAAAATATTTCCATTCGGATGTATTATGTTCTCCCCGACAACATTGCCTGAGCCTTCGAGGATAAGATCCTGGCCCTCTCCGGTGAATTGGATCGAAAGCATGGGTCGGTTCTCCGCGGTGATACTTTCTTTACTGTCAAATTGAGTCGACGACCCTGTTATTGAATCATCGACGATCAGAATCCATCCAAAATTCTGGTCAGGGTTATCCAACCAGGTTTGTGTGTCCGCAATCATCGCAAGTGAACTCCAGGTAATAAAACCCGTCTCTGATAAAGTTTGGGTAGCGGAGGGGGTGGTTTCAAAATCACCTCCAGGGGTAGTCCAATTTTCACTCTCGAAAAAGTTAAAATTCCAAGTGGCGTCTCCAATTGTCGGGGGACCCCCCTGGCCGGCACCCACAGAGTTTCCCTCGCCCCAATCCCGGTTAAGGCGGTGTAAGAAAGTGTCTACCGAGGAGTCAGTCGTCGGAGCACCTCGCTTATTGGCAAATAAAGTAAGCGACACAGATTCAATGACCCCGTCGCTGGGAATGCTGCCCGACAAATCAAATTGAATTAACGCGCGGCGAATACCCGAACCCATCTGGCCCTGGGTTCTACCTGAAAAGAGATCTATGCCCTGGGCATTACTGTTATCATTTTCCGAATAAATGGAGTTATCTTTAATAGATTCAAGGATAACAGTATTTATAGGTGGTCCTATAAGATAGGAGAAACCGAGATCATCGAGGGCAAAGAGCCCTACAACATTCAAAACTGTGATTTCCCTGATACCGCTCGTATAATCTAAATCTGATGTATCGTTATTATCACCACTGAAAGCGACAAAACTTTGTAAGGGGGCAATGACGTCGGGGCCAATATTTACGGGCAGTCCATCGACGACACCGTTGGGATGCAATTCAATACCGGTTTTGTCCCGCACCTCTATCCTTCCGGCGCCCGTTGTTTCCGCAGCCGTGAATTGGAGTATGTTGACTCCACGTTCAAAAATTATTCTACCTTCCTGTCCCGGGGCAAGAATCAAGGCCCGGGTACCCGAACTGTAAATATTCGGATTGCTCGTCGCTGTTGCGGTAAATCCAATAACCCGGATACTATTGGGCGATTCGCCGAGGATAAAATCACCCGAGCCCTCATCATTTTCAAAGTCGAAAAAGTTATCCAGGTTTTGAGGCTGTGCTAAAAGCAGAACTGGCGGGGCTATCGAAAGTATCAACAGCGATAAAAAATTTTTAATATTCATGGTCTACTTTCATACGAACGATAAATCGTTATGGTAAGAATTAATCTATTCCTCTAACAGGGTCAAGGTCATCGATATGACTTAGAATCATAAAGTTACAGAGAATGAGCATAGAATAATTACCTCCTTTTCGCTTATTGAGAAAACATTTTTAAACTGGACAGCGTTTACATCAAAAGGCACCGTCAACCCAGATCCAATGAAACGTCTAACACTCATTTTTATATCCTTAGTCGGTGCTTTATTCATTGCGGGTTGCGGTGAAAGTGAAGCCCCAAAACCGGAAGCTATCAGCTGGGAAGAACTTCCCGAGCTCCCCAATACCGTTGGTCTGGGAGGAGCGTTTGCCGGAGTCAGCAACGGCGCATTGATCGTCGCCGGTGGGGCGAATTTACCCGATGCGCCCGAGTGGGAGGGTGGAACAAAAGTCTGGTATGACGAGATCTATGTATTGACGCCTGAAAATAAGGAGAAGGAGTGGTTGACCGGATTCAAACTTAATCAACCTCTTGCTTATGGTGCCTCAGTCAGCACAGGAGATAGCCTGATTTTGATTGGTGGCAGAGATGCCGAGAGACGTCATGACGGGGTTACTCAACTCACTTGGAATCCTGAAGCTCAGAAGATTGAGCAAAGCTCTCTTCCCTCATTGCCGCAACCACTATCATATTCTGGTGCAGCTAAGATAGGAGATACGCTCTACGTAGCAGGCGGCCAGGTTGGAGGAAGTAGCGAAAACCTGTCCAATGTTTTCTGGTCACTCAACTTAAGTAACAAAGATGCCGAATGGGAAGTATTGGAACCCTGGGAAGGCCCGGCCCGGAGGAAAGCGATTGTTGCGTTCCAGAATGAGGGCAACAGACCCTATTTATATATTATCGGTGGCGAAGATCAGATTTCAGAGGGGAACGGAAAAGTTAAAACTCAACCATTAACTGACGGTTATCGTTACTCTCTAAGGTATAAGCAATGGGAGCGCATTAACGATGCACCGCACCCGGTAACCGCAGCGCCCGGGTTGTCTTATGGACAATCGCATATCCTGATCTTTGGTGGAGCGACAGGTGAATATCTCGGTCAGATTTTGCGCGATGATCACCCTGGATTTTCTCCTGACCTACTCGTCTATCATACCATTACTGACACCTGGGTAATCAAAGGTGAAATACCTTTAAGTGTGGTCACTTCGAATGCCGTGTCCTGGGGAGGGGGAATTGCGTTAACGAGCGGGGAGATTCGACCGAGCAGAAGAACAGCCAAGGTTCAGTTAATGGTCCATGACACCGGCGCGCGCGCAACCTTTGGCATTACCAATTACCTATTTGTCATTTTCTACATGATAGGCCTGGTATATATGGGCATCTATTTTTCAAAGCGGGAGAAGGGAACGGATGATTACTTTCTCGCCGGTCGTCGTATTCCCTGGTGGGCCTCAGGCCTCAGTGTCTTAGGGACCGGGCTTAGCGCGCTCACTTATATTTCCCTGCCCGCTTTAATTTATGGCACGGACTGGTTTCCTTATCCCGGTTATGTCGGTCTCATTCTCGTCCCCATAGTTACGATCTACTTTTATCTACCCTTCTTCAGAAGACTCAATGTCGTCTCCGCTTTTGAATACCTTGAAAAGCGTTTTAATCTCCCGGTCCGCTTATACGGCAGCGCACAGTTTATCATCTTTCAATTGGTCCGCATCAGTATCGTGATGTATTTACCTGCGATCGTTCTCTCCACAATTACAGGAATTAATATTTATATGTGCATCCTTTCGATGGGACTGTTAAGTACCTTTTATACCGTATTGGGTGGTATTGAAGCGGTTGTTTGGACTGATGTATTTCAAGTTTTTATTTTCTTTGGTGGAATCATCGCGGCACTGATTGTGATTCCCTTTCATATCGATGGCGGTGTTATGGAAATGATCAATACCGGGATGGCCGATGATAAATTCCGTATCCTTTACCTGGAATGGGATATAACCGCGACAACCTTTTGGGTGGTCGTCGTTGGCGGTGGGTTTGGCACCTTAATTCAGTATACCGCGGATCAGTCAATGATCCAAAGATATCTCACAACTAAGACTGAAAAAGACGCGGCTAAAGGATTATGGTTAAACGTAGCGATGACTATCCCTACCGGATTATTATTTTACTTCATGGGAACAGCATTATACGTCTATTACAAATCCCATCCTTCAACCCTTAACATGGGCATGCAGAATGATGCCATCTTACCATTGTTCATTTCGCAGAGAATCCCCGTGGGTCTTGCCGGTTTTGTGATTGCCGCTATTTTTTCCGCTGCGATGTCCAGTCTGGACAGCGGTATGAACTCGATGGCCACAGCCTTTGTCACCGATTTTTACCGACGCTTCAAACCTCAAGCCTCAGAGCACAGCTGTTTAAATCTTGCACGATGGATCACGTTGATTATCGGGGTATTTGGTACCGGTGTTGCCATACTCATGGTATCCTTTGATATCAAATCCGCTTCCCTCTTTTTTACATCAATGATTGGTTTATTCAGCAGTGGTCTGGCAGGGCTATTTGCCCTCGGTATCTTTACCCGTAGGGCCAATGGGATCGGCGCTTTTATAGGTGCTATTACGAGCGCGGTCGTTCTTTACTTTATTAAATTTTATACCCCGATAAATTTTTATATGTATGCATTTATTGGTTTCGTCATCTGTTTCATCGTGGGATACATGGCGAGTCTTATTATCTCGGAGAAAGAGAAAACGATGGAGGGACTTACCCTCTATACTTCACTTCCCAGGGAAGATTAAGAGAGTGAACAGTGAACAGTGAACAGTGAACAGTGAACAGTGAACAGTGAACAGTGAGGGAGGGTGGTATATTATCCCTCGACTGTAATTGTGTCGACCATACTTTGCTTACGGGATTGGGCTATATTTCAAAAGCGTTATAGCTTCTTCAATTATAACATTCTCAAACGCGCTGGGAACTAGCCGTCGCAATGACAAGAGGTGGAACGCGCTGTCCCTAGCGCGATTAGGTTGTCCACGAGTAAAGAAGGGTACAAGTAAAGAAGCGTGCTAGGGAACCAGCCGTCGCTAAAGCTATGGCGGTCAGGCAGCCCGCTCCACCCTAAAACTTAACACCTAACACGTGATCGATAGATCGCTTCTCACTCTATCGTCAACTCCTCAGTTGTCACCTCAATCGCGTCGCCATCTTCGTTGGCGAAGGTGGCATCGATACTCAGTGTCGGCTGAGGAGTGTTGTCGGACTTGAAGTTGTTTTGCGTGATCAGGGTGTCAAACCCGGTCGTTGTCGATCCACTCTCCGCGACTACGACTGCGGCCCCGTTGGTCTGCAATAGATCTCCACCTGTGATGCGCAACCCGGGGTTGCCGGCTGCTACGGTGAAGGAACCTTCACCGAACAGGAGGTGGGGGACGGCATCGCCATCAGCATCGATATCGCCTATGGTTAAGCGTACCGCGATCGGTACTCCGCGCGCGTCGACACCGACCTTGCCGGTGCTTCCACTGAAGACGGTGTTCGATAACTGCACCCCTCCAAGTCCCGTGGAGTTGGTTACTTCCACGAGGGCCACGTCCGCTTGCGCGTCATAGACCTGTCCTTCGGGGAAGAGGGCCTGGTTAAACGCGTTGATCGTGCCTACGGTGAAGATACTGAAGAAGGTATTGGCATCCGCTCCATCGATGACCACGCTCGGTTTGCCCGTCACATACTCTACGGTCTGGTTGTAGCGTGGGGGAATGGCCGGGGGCAGGAAGGTGGCCGGGTCCAGGGTTACGGTAAAGGTACCATTACCTGAAAATTCTACCTGCACAATATCCTCGTTTTCGTCCATGAAGGAGACGCGTGTGATCTGCCCCGGTTTGGCCTGGAGTTGGACGGACTCTCCGGTGAGTAAAATCTGGTCGAAGACGTTACCGTTGGCATGCTGAATGTCTTCACCCGCGATATCGCCCGAGCCGTCGAGGACGAGGGGAACGGAGGGAGCTGCTACGGTGATGACCGCGGTATCGCTGTCAGCGGTCCCGTCTGGGTTGCTTACTTGCGCCCAGAAGTTCGTGCTCGCGGTGAGCGCGCTGGTAGTTAAGGTGCCACTGGTGGCTCCGACAACGGGGGCAGTGGTGTCACCGCTGTTGCCGGTAAACCACTGGTAAGTTAGAGCATCGCCGCTTGCCGCTACGGTTAGAACGACAGCGGTTCCGGACTGCACCTCCTGGCTTGCAGGTTGTGTAGTGATGGAAGGGCCGGTTGCGGGGGGAGGTTCACCCCCACCATCGAAACCCGGGGTTCCAATTGGGGAAAATCCGAAATCGTCAATGCTCGTTGAGCTGAATGATGGATTTACATTTTCCTTATCGCTTAATAAAATTTTACCAATGCCGCCCACGGCTCCTAATTCACTGGCAAGAAATGTATAGTGCGGAACTCCAGATCCCTGTAATACATTGGTCGCCAGGTTTTCTTCCGTGGCGATTAAATTATCTTCAGTATCAAATACCTGAATAGTACCATCGGATTCACCCAATGCTTGACCGACGATGGTGGTGGCAAAAAATTGTACCCGGGCTGCCGGTGTTTCGAAGGTGATCGTTCCGGTATCGCCATTCTGAACTCTCCAGTGACTAGGACCTGAGCGTATTTGAAAGCCGAGCAAATCTTCCCCTTCTATCGATATATCTGCGCCGGAAAAGATGGCGGAAAAAGGCGATGTTCCAACCGTAATATCATCATTTGTAGGTTGGAATTCACCAAAGAAAGTAAATACCGTGTTGTTCCTCGGCCCATCGATGAGGGTATAACCCACATCGTCGATCGCTAATTTACCGGTAACATTTATGAATTTAATTTCATTCATCCCGTCAATGTAATTGAGATCTGTTAAATCCTGGAAATTTCCACTGAAGGCGACAATTCTTTGCAACGGAGGATTGGACTCAGGATTGATGCTGGTTGGAAAACCGGTTAAAACGGCCTGTTGAGAATTTATTTCAAAGAGTTCTCCCTGACCCGATGAAAAAAGTTCTCGAACCTCGTACTTACCCCCGCCCGTGCTTTCCGCCACGTAGAATTCGATTTCAGCAATCCCTTTTCTCGTAAATATCTTACCCTCCTGGCCGGGACCCAGGGTTAATGCTTTCGTTCCCGAGTGCAAAAGCGACGGATCTTCCAATGTTTCTACGGTAAATCCGATAAATTGGATTTGATTAGGCGGATCACCGAGTAAAAAGTCTACCGATCCTTCGGCATCTTCAAAATCTAAAAAATTTTCCTGGTCTTGCGGAAGCGCTCGAAGAAGAAGAGGAAATAAAAGTGAAATTAGCGATACAGATACGAGATTTTTTATGCGCATTTTGACTCCTTAATTTGAATTAAACCCTGAATTTCTGTTAATACATACGACTGATGTATTAAACAAGTAACGGGAAAAAATGCAGGATTCAACAGATAATTAAGATTTCAGTAAAAATGGCTGGCTAGTTAACATTTAATACCTCGTCCCGACCCTTTTATTTAGATAACGTGGACCAATATAAGGCTGCAATGCGTAACAATAAAAAGAGGTGGAACGCGCTGTCTCACCTCTTCTCATAAAACTTAAGACTTAAAACTTTAAACTGATCGATAGATCACTCCTCACTCAATCGTCAACTCTTCAGTCGTAACTTCGATTGCATCACCATCTTCATTGGCGAAGGTGGTGGGCGCTTATGCGCGTGTTAGGTTTTAAGTTTTAGGTGTTAAGTTATTTAACCAAAGACCTGATTCTTACCGATTAGATTATTCGATGGTGATCTCTTCAGTCGTAACTTCGATCGCATCGCCATCTTCGTTGGCAAAAGTCGCGACAATACTCTGAGTCGGTTGAGGGGTGTTGTCGGACTTGAAGTTGTTTTGCGTGATCAGGGTGTCAAACCCGGTTGTTGTCGATCCGCTCTCCGCGACGACGACTGCAGCGCCGTTCGTCTGCAAGAGGTCACCACCGGTGATCCGCAACCCGGGGTTGCCGGCTGCTACGGTGAAGGAACCTTCACCGAACAGGAGGTGGGGGACGGCATCGCCATCAGCATCGATATCGCCTACGGTTAAGCGTACCGCGATCGGTACCCCGCGCGCGTCGATACCGACCTTGCCGGTACTTCCACTGAACACGGTGTTCGACAGTTGTATGCCGCCCATTCCCGTGGAATTTACAACTTCAACGAGGGTCACATCGGCCTGGGCGTCATAGACCTGTCCCTCGGGGAAGAGGGCCTGGTTAAACGCGTTGATCGTGCCTACAGTGAAGATGCTGAAGAAGGTATTGGCATCCGCTCCATCGATGACCACGCTCGGTTTGCCCGTCACGTATTCCACTGCCTGGTTGTAGCGTGGGGGAATGGCCGGGGGCAGGAAGGTGGCAGGGTCGAGGGTTACGGTAAAGGTACCATTACCTGAAAATTCTACCTGCACAATATCCTCGTTTTCGTCCATGAAGGAGACGCGTGTGATCTGCCCCGGTTTGGCCTGGAGTTGGACAGACTCTCCGGTGAGTAAAATCTGGTCGAAGACGTTACCGTTGGCATGCTGAATGTCTTCACCCGCGATATCGCCCGAGCCGTCGAGGACGAGAGGAACGGAGGGTGCCGCTACGGTGATGACCGCAGTTTCGCTGTCAGCGCTTCCTCCAGCGTTAGTTATCTGTGCCCAGTAGTTAGTGCTCGCAGTGAGGGCACCGGTAGTTAGAGTGCCACTTGTCGCGCCGGCGACGGGACTCGCGGTGTCACCGCTGTTGCCGGTAAACCACTGGTAAGTGAGATCATCACCGCTGGCGGCAACAGTGAGGACTACGGCGGTGCCGGACTGCACCTCCTGGCTTGCAGGTTGTGTAGTGATGGAAGGGCCGGTTGCGGGGGGAGGTTCACCCCCACCATCGAAACCCGGGGTTCCAATTGGGGAAAATCCGAAATTGTCGATCGCGGTTGAACTAAACAAAGGATTAATAAGAACATCATCGAGTAATAGAATTCTGGCAATACCGCCTACAGCTCCTAATTCATTAGCATCAAATGTAAGGGGTGGAAGTCCAGATCCTGCTAGAATATTTGAACCCAGGTTATCTTCCGTGATGAGTAAATTATCTTCTGTATCATATACCTCAATCGAGCCATCACCGGCACCAGTGGCAGATCGCACGACGGTTGCGGCAAAAAATTGCACTCGGGCTGCGGGGGTTTCAAAAGTGATCGTACCAGTTTTTCCGTTCACAACCCTCCAGTGACTACGCGCTGAGCGAAATTGAAATTGTAAGTCATCTTCAGCTTCCTGGGATATATCCCCACCTGAAAAAGTGGCGGAAAAAGGCGAAGTCCCCACGGTAACTTCCTCACTGGTTGGTTGGAATTCTGAAAAAAAGGTGAATACCGTGTTATTGGATGGGCCATCAATGAGGGTATAGCCCACATCATCGATTGCTAATTTTCCGGTAACATTGGAGAATTTAATTTCAGTCATGCCGTCAAAGTAGTTGAGATCCTCTAAATCCTGGAAAAACCCACTGAAGGCGACTAAACTTTGCAGGGGTGGATTGGACTCAGGATTGATGCTGTTAGGCAGGCCCGTAAAACTGCCCTGCTGAGATAAGGTGAATATTTCTTGTCCCGTAGCGGACGTCCCGCGTTCTCGAACCTCGTATTTACCTCCACCCGTGCTTTCAGCAGCGTAGAATTCGATTTCAGAAATTCCTTTTCTCGTGAATATCTTACCTTCCTGGCCGGGCCCCAGGGTTATGGCTTTCGTTCCCGAATGTAAAAGCGAAGGATCTTCCAATGTCTCTACGGTAAACCCGATAAATTGGATATCATTGGGTGGATCACCGAGTAAAAAGTCTACCGTTCCTTCGGCATCTTCAAAATCTAAAAAATTTTCCTGGTCCTGCGGAAGCGCTAGGAGAAGAAGAGGAAAAAAAAGTGAAATTAACGATACAGATACGAGATTTTTTATGCGCATTTTGACCCCTTAATTTGAATTAAACCCTGAATTTCTGTTAATGCATACGACTGCTGTTTTTAGACAAGTAACGGTAAAAAATGCAGGTTTCAACCGATAAATAAGATTTAAGTGCTTTTTTTTGGAAATACTCAATTGGACCACAGTGACGGCGGTTCCCTAACGTTGGACAATGTCATAAGTTAAGAAGCGTGCTAGGGACCAGCCGTCGCTGAAGCTATGGCTGGCAGGCACCGCGCTCCACCAGTGCAATGACTAAAATAGAATAATATTTATTTACCGTTAGGCACAATCCGCAATCGCATATCCGACATCCGCAATCGGTTCACTCGATAGTGATCTCTTCGAGAACAACCTCGATTGCATCCCCATCTTCATTGGTAAAAGTCGCGACAATACTCTGAGTCGGCTGAGGTGTTTCATCGGACTTGAAGTTGTTCTGAGAGATCAAGGTCTCAAACCCTGGGGTTGTCGATCCACTCTCGGCGACCACAACCGCGGCATCATTGGTCTGCGCCAGGTCTCCTCCCGTGATTCGCAACCCGGGGTTTCCCGCCGGTACCGTAAAGGATCCTGTGCCAAACAGTATATGTGGTACTGCATCGCCACTGGCATCGATGTCACCTAACGTCAGCCGTACTGCGATAGGTGTACCTCGCGCATCCACGCCTGTCTTGCCGGTGCTTCCACTGAAGACGGTGTTCGACAGCTGCATTCCTCCCATTCCCGTGGAGTTGAGCACTTCCACCAGGTTGACGTCCGCTTGCGCGTCATAGACTTGTCCCTCGGGGAACAGTGCCTGGTTCACTGCGTTGATTTTTCCGACCGTAAAGATGCTGAAGAAGGTATTGGCGTCCGCTCCTTCGATGACCACACTCGGCTTACCCGTCACGTACTCTACTGCCTGGTTGTAGCGTGGCGGCAGGGCCGGGGGCAGGAAGGTGGCCGGATCCAGGGTAAGGGTAAAGGTCCCAGCGCCTGAGAACTCTACCTGCACAATGTCCTCGTTTTCATCCATAAAGGAAACGCGGGTGATCTGATTCGGTTTCGCCTGGAGCTGAACGAACTCTCCGGTTAAGAGGACCTGGTCGAAGATGTTGCCGTTGGGATGCTGGATATTCTCCCCCGCGATATCGCCCGAACCATCAAGAACAAGAGGTACGGGTGGTGCTGCTACAGTAATGACCGCAGTATCACTATTGGCGCTTCCTCCTGCGTTGGTTACCTGTGCCCAGAAGTTCGAACTCACAGTGAGCGCGCCGGTCGTTAAGCTGGCGCCCGTAGCGCCTGCGACGGGACTGGCGGTGTCACCGCTGTTGCCGGTGTACCACTGGTAAGTGAGATCATCACCGCTCGCAGCAACGCTTAGGACTACCGCGGTGCCGGACTGCACTTCCTGACTCGCTGGCTGAGTGGTAATGGTTGGACCGGTTACGGGGGGCGGATCGCCACTGCCGGGAGCTCCCACGGGGGTAAAGCCAAAGTCATCAATGACATTATGTAGAACATTCCCCTGGAAGGAAGTTGCGGGACCATTAGAGTAAGTAATTTTACCAATCCCATTAGGGGCTCCTAAGTCTGCGGCAACAAAAGAAAAGAAAGTGAAGGGAACAAGAAACTCGTGACTGATACTGAGTGGGAGATCCGATGTCGAGGTGAGCAGGTTATCGTTCGTGTCATAAACCAGTAATTCACCGTCACCTTCAACAAATACCGCGGCGTAGAATTCGACTTTGGCGGCTGGTGTTTCGAAAGTAATTGTTCCCAGACCAGTGCCTCCGAATGATACATCTTCGACTCTCCATGATCCTAAAGGATCCTGGTCTTGAGTCCCACTTAAGGTGGGGAGGGTATGATTAAATTGACCGAAACCTCCATTGCCCGAGGCAATACCACCGGTAAAGTTGGCGGTAAAAGGGGGCGTCCCTAAATCAAAGTTTACCCGGTTAGCGAATATGGGATTTGCCGTAAATACCTGAAAGTCCTCGAAGACGGTATTATTGGGCGGCCCAACGACATAGGTAAAACCGAGATCATCGAGAGAAAATTGTCCGGACACATTCACGATTTTTAATTCCCTGATCCCGCCGGTAAAATTCAGGTCCGATAAATCATTTATATCGCCACTGAAGGCGACAAAACTTTGTAACTGAGGGTTTGCTCCGGGGCTGATATTCGTTGGCAATCCTTCGACAACGCCTTGTTCAGCTAATTCAAGCTTATTTCTATCTCTAAGTTCAATACGTCCGCCGCCATCAGTATCAGCTGCATAGAATTGGAGGTTTTGAACACCTCTTTCAAAGAGGATGACCCCCTCTTGACCGGGCCCCAACATCAAGGCCTTTGATCCGGAGTGATAGAGGGCGGGGTTCCCCACGGATTGAAGGGTGAAACCTACTGCCGTAATATTATTGGGCGGTTGGCCGAAAAATAATGTTCCTTCCCCGTCGGCATCTTCAAAATCATAAAAGGTGTCGAGATTTTCTGGTATCGCATGAAGGATGAGCGGAAGTGATAAAAGTAGGAGTGTAATTAAGTGAGATTTGGATGTACGCATGGTCTTTTTCCTATTAGATAATTTCACACTAGCAACAGCTGTACGCCGCCAAGTATTTAGAATACATACTGAGGGAAAATGTTCCGTCAACGCCTAAAAAAACTGTATAATTTAAGCGATAATATCGATTCAAGTCCTGATGAAATGAGGACGAGATTACGATCAATTCATGTATTTCGCCCTTAAAACTAACGAGATTGCATGCAATTTTTACCCGTATTCAATACGCTTATAACAGAAACGATATTATTTGCCGAGGACCTTGCGGCGACTTGCCCACCAGCGATCACGATGGTTGCGCACCCAGTCGAGTAAAGCGCGGTCAAAGCCGATATCATGTCCCACCTTCTCTGATTCCACCCACTTGAGTTTCAGGATTTCATCTCGCTCCGCGGAAAACGCCGCGTAGAGAGTAGACCCTCTCAATAACTCACGGGCATTTCTCTCACGGGCAATATTTCGTTTCATTTTTAACATGGAAATTATTAATGATCTATAACAATTAGAGTAGCGAAATGAAAAAATGTTTCATGCCTACAAGTGTTAATAGGATGAAGAATTATGTAGGTAATTAAAATCGTCGGTGTACGGTCAAACTTTAGATGAAAACGGGGGGCAATGCAGAAGCAATTACGACCTATAAGAAACGCAATGCATTTTCATGAGAGGGCGAATTTCATAGGCTAACGAAATAAGACGTGTCCCTATGGGGGGATCAATAAATAATTTAACCCCCAGAAGTATAATTAGAACTTAAGTTCTAACTACATAAGAATTTCATTATTGTTAATATCCCTCACGGGTGAACCATTTCTCGTTTCCGAAGGAGGTGGCAGAAAATTCAAATTTTAGAGAGAGTTCGCTGTACCAGGCGTCCCGATCAATAAAACCGTCCTCGGCATCAATATACTCGAAGATTCCTTTAAGCCCAACTGTTCTTTTTCCGTGTTATTAGTTGTCGGATGGGTGAGTCCATTGTCATCAAAGAATTCTTCGAGTATCATATTCTGTTCTGACCTCCCTGCATCGTCATTGAGTTTTTAATTAAACAAATACCGGTGGGAAGGCCCGGCATTGTGTTTACTTGACTTGAAGCGTAAGTAGCAGACACACTAGCATTTATGCGAAAGTCACGTGAGCGTGAATTCATCCTTTTTGGCTTATCGCCGGAGGAAAGATCGTGGCGCGGGGTGGGATTGCTGGCCGTCGTATTATTGGGCACTTTAGTTATCGCTGCGATTGTCAGTCCCTGGATCTACTGGGGAGTATTAGCCTGGGCTAAGGCGGCACCCAATGAATTGAATCTCTACCTCGGGGAGAAAGACTTTTCCCGTTATTTTGACCGCTTGCGGTGGTTGTCTGTTATCCTGCTCTTACCCTGGCTTCTAAAAAGGTGCGGGTTATTCTCCTGGTCCTCACTGGGGTATGCTTCTTCTCGCAGCGAATGGCGTACAACCTTGAACTGGTTTGGGGTGGGCCTGGCGATGCTCGCCCTCGTCGCGCTGGTTCAGGTTTTTACGGTGGGATTAAATATAAAATTATCGCTTATCTCAGGTGAGTTTATTGCCGTATTAATGATTGGGCTTATGAGTGGGTTATTAGTTGCATTCGTCGAAGAAACAGTCTTTCGCGGTGTCGTCTTTAGAATGTTTTATACGGCTATTAACCCCATTGCCGCCGTGATCGTCAGCGCATTACTGTTTGCGGCATTACATTTTAAAAAAGTACCCGGCAGTATAGGGATCGATGATACGGTAACCCTGGGTAGCGGCTTTTACGTTGGATTTTGGGTAATGCTTAGCGTGTTCACGACCTTTGAGGTTTTTAAATTTATCAATCTCTTTTTTGCCGGTTTAATGTTAAACTTCCTGTTCTTAAAATCCCGATCATTGCTGCCCTGTATCGGCTTGCATGCGGGGTGGGTTTTTTTCCGCGCAGTTTACCGTAAATTCGCTGAAACAAATAACGATGCACCGGAAATTATCTGGGGTAGCGAAACGGTTATCGACGGTGTATTCCCTACCTTAATTATGGGTATGTTTGTTCTAGCCTTAGGCTACCGCTATTATCATGAGACCCCTCGTACCGAAAGTAAGTCTATGGGCTGATCGCTTGCTCGATCTTATTTATCCACGAAATTGTGTTGTGACGGGTTATCCGGTAAGTGGGGGTGCCTATCGTTATCTTAGCGATGAAAGCTTGCGTTAACTTTATCGCGTGGAACCACCCTACTGTCCGAAATGTGGCCAACCATTTTACGGAATGATAATCAGCACGCGCAACTGCCCTCATTGTAAAGATCTCAACCCGGTCTTTAAAAGAGGTCGCAGTCTCTTACTTTATCGAGGATTAGGCCGTACCCTCATCCATGAGTTAAAATATAAAGGCGCTCGATATTTACTGGAAGATATTAAAGAAATAATCCGCGGGGCATCAGCTATCAGTGAGTATCTTGAAAACGCAATTCTTGTGCCGGTACCGCTTCACCGTAGATAGCTAAGAGAACGCGGTTTTAACCAAAGCCGACTTATCGCCGATTGTTTTGCGGAGGTTGCGGCGGGAATTCCCGTCGTCGATGCTTTAGAGCGGGATATTGATACCGCATCACAAACCCGTCTCAACCGTCGGGATCGTCAGCGTAATGTTAAAAATGCCTTTTCTTTGTCTAAAAATACTGCTTTAATAAAAAGCAGTAGAATTATTGTCGTAGATGATGTATTTACCACCGGTCATACGCTTAATGCTTGCTGCACCGTGCTTCGCCGTGCAGGTTATGAGCAGCTAGACGTCTTGACGCTGGGGCACGGTCAATAGAATTGGCTGATGCGTCATCCCACCTGAACGTAATTATAGTTTTGCACCAACCAATTTAAAGGAGCTCTTTTTCCCTCTTCAAATTAAACGGATAAATTTCAATATACACTTACCATGGCCTTTTTCAGCAAACCGAAATACTCGACTGTCGTTGTAAAAAATAAAAAGGATATACCAGAGAATCTGTATACTTCGTGTCCTCTCTCGGGAGAAATAGTATACAATAAAGAACTGAAGAAAAATTTAATGGTCGTCCCAAAAAGCGGATACCATTTTCCTCTTAAAGCTTACAAACGAATTGAAACGATTGTCGATGAAGACACCTTTCAAGAGTACGACAGTGAGATGACTTCAGTCGATGTACTTAATTTTGAGGGTTACAAAGATAAGCTGGTGAAAGACCAGAAAAAGTCGGGGTTGTTTGAGGCGGTAGTGAGTGGTATTGGTAAAATCGGTGAGATAACGACATCGCTGGGAGTGATGGATTTTCGTTTTCAAGGAGCGAGCATGGGATCCGTGGTTGGTGAAAAGATTACCCGTGCCATTGAGCGGGCGGTCGAGATGAAATGCCCACTCGTCATTGTCGTTGCATCTGGAGGTGCGCGCATGCAAGAAGGCATACTCAGTTTAATGCAAATGGCTAAGACGAGTGCGGCGCTGGCGAAATTAAACGAATCCAGATTGCCCTATATTTCAATTCTTACGAATCCCACCTACGGTGGTGTATCTGCCAGTTTTGCCTCCCTTGGGGACGTTATCCTTGCGGAACCGCGCGCCCTGATCGGGTTTGCCGGTAAAAGGGTGATTAAGGAAGGCACGAAAGAGGAATTACCTGATAAATTTCAGACCGCAGAGTTTCTGCTTGAACACGGTCTTCTCGATCAGATTGTACCGCGCCGTCAAATTCGCGGCCGCCTTATTTCACTACTTCATGCCCTTTATTTAGGTAAAGAGTCGGTGAACGGGAGAAATAATTAATTGAAGTATTTTTTAGCCGACGCTTAACTCACTCGCCTAAGGTGAGGAATGCCGACTGCACATTTCAGTAATTACCCCGAAGTCAAAGACTACCTCTACGGCCTGAGGTACCGCGGCGCTAAATATGGTATCGAGCGGATGCAACTTTTTGCAGAAGTTCTGGGTCACCCTGAGCAGAAGTTTCCCATCATTCATGTTGCGGGGACAAATGGCAAGGGTTCTACCTGTGCGATGCTGGAATCTATTTATCGACAGGGGGGATTAAAAACCGGTCTCTTTACTTCTCCTCATCTCGTATTTCAGGGTGAACGCATCCAGGTAAATCGTCAGATTCTTAATCACGATTTGATTCTGCAATACACGAATGAATTAAAAGAAACAGCAGACACCCTGGCAAAAAAAGATGCCGATGATCATCCCACATTTTTTGAGTTTATGACCGCAATGGCATTCCTTCATTTTCAAAGGGAATCTGTTGACATCGGCATTTTTGAAACAGGTTTAGGTGGCCGGCTCGATTCAACAAATGTCGTCAACCCTGAAATTGCGGTGATTACTTCGATCAGTCTCGACCATGTTAACATACTGGGCGATACGATCGAAAAAATCGCGATGGAAAAAGGAGGAATCATTAAGGATAAGAAACCCGTGGTGCTCGGTCACCTACCCCGTGAAGCGGAAAAAGTTATTCGTGAAATTGCCAAAGCGCGTAGCGCTCCCGTATACAGTATCCGGGAACGCTTTACCCATCGGGCAGAAGATTATCCACAGACAAACCTTCACGGTGAATACCAGCGCTATAATGCGGCGACTTCGAGACTCGTTTGTGATCTTCTGCATGAGAAATTCCCCCTTACAGAAAACCAGGTCGAGGAGGGACTGCAGACTGTCAAGTGGCCTGGCCGTTGGGAGGAGCATACGATTGATTCAAAAACATTAATTCTCGATTCGTCTCATAATCCCGAAGGAGCTGAAATGCTGGCGAGCAATTTAGAAAAACTGGTGCATACGACAGGACGTAAGCCGGTTGTCCTTGCAGGTACGCTGGGAGAATTTCGTGCGGAAGTGCTTATGCCGGTTGTCGCTCGTTACGCGCGTGAGATAATTCTCCTCAGACCCAATCAACCGCGCTCTTGTACCTTTGAGATACTGGAAAAATATATACCCAGAGACTACAAGGGTGAGATCCGGCAGGCGGAAGTAAAAGACATTTTCCCTTTTCCCGGATTCTGTAGCGCAGGAGAGGAGGGAGACACTTTAGTGGCAACGGGAACAATCTATCTCATCGGGGAGATTTTAGAAGCGCTAACCTACGATCTGCCAGTTGAAGAGCAAAGTCTTCAGGATTTACCCTGAATAGGAATCGGTGATCAGCCGCCGTCGCTTCGCTATGGCGTGCCGAGGTGAACAGTGAATGAGATTTTGCTCATACTATCCACACCGAAGCAATGTTGTCGATTGAATAGGAGAATGCAGTAACCAGTGAACGGTGGGATATTTACACGTAAAAATGATAAAGCCCCAGAGGGGCTAAAGCAATTAGCCAGGGGTTTTAACCCCTGGAATAAGAGTTAAAAAAAGCGCCCTGAAGGGGCGCAGGCAAACAAGCAATAGTGGAAAGGCAGCAGATGTTCCCGGTAGTTATATTTATTTTACCTCCGCCCATTCAGGGCGGGTGTGTTAGGATCTTTAATCCAGAGGTTTCGTTTTGCTTCACCTCTGGCTACCTTCCTTAGCTCCCTTAGGAGCAAAAAAGAGATAACCGAATTGGTTTCGATTCTCCCGGACTGATACACAATCCAATTCAGCTGCCCGCGAGGGCGAGAAGCTTTTCCGTCTGGGGGACATCGCGGATAATTTGTGAGGGGTCGGGGCCGACTCCGATATAACGCAGGTTGGGAAGTGTTTTTGGGCGTTTGCCATCACGGTAAGCGACATCGACAATACCTTTCATGAGGACAGCGATATAACGACGCGCATTATCGGGAAGGTCTTCGAAGTTTCTTACTGCGGAAATATCTTCTTCCCAACCGGGAAGCTGAACATAGACGGGTTGAAGTAGACGGCGTTCAGCGTCGTCGCGGGGTATTTGATAATACAGTTTACCCTCTGCATCGCGGTATGCGGTACAAATAAGCAGCTCTCCGCCCTGCCATTGTCCACTGTAACTGAGCGCATCGAGTTTATTTATCATCAGGTCCTGATAACCACCGTAACGCAGGGCTTCTCCTTTTTCCATGGTGTCACACCAACCGACCATGCGTTGTCTACCGGTAGACGTACCAAACTCCAATGCTTTCAGTTTTACTGCCAGCGGGTGCTCATCGGGAAATTGAGTAAGGAAGACATGGGTCCCGACTTTTGTGTCGTAGGCTTTACAAACACCGATCGTGTGAAGGGGTTGCAGAGGGATGCCCGCCGATTGGAAAAATTCGGGGGTGAAAGTGTGAGAGGCGGTAACATTGGGGGGGAACCCGTGGCGCTTGTCCAACCAGTAAGATTGACCGAATTCACCAATGATAAACCGATCATTATTTAATTCACGGAGAACGGTTTCACGGACATCACCGATGTTGTTCTTGAAAGATAAACCGGTCTCCCAATAGGCATCGATAATGGCATCGTTATCGAGGGTGAAAGGTGAGGGCCCCATAAATCTGTGGAAATTAAATTCATCTTTGTTGAAAATATTCGCCTCAAGACTACTGGCGTTAGCCCGCGTTTCGGCATCGGTAAGAACATCAAAAAAACGGTTCCAATTTTCAGGGCTGACCTGGCAGACATGCTGTATCGTGAGAAGCACACGATTAATGCGTTGTATCAGTTTTTGCGCGAAGGCATCTTTACTACCCTTAAAATCACAGTAATAGATCTGTCTTTGACCCACTTCATCGCTGAATGCGGGAGTAATACCACGCCCGGTGGAACCGCGCGGTTCCTCATGCAGTACATTAGCCCGATAGTCTTCCCAGGCAAGGTCAAGTAAGCGATGGCTGATATCGCTGACCTGGGTACGTTCATCGATTAACAATCGAGCCAGGATATTATAACCCTGTTTTTCAAGGGGAGTAATTTCCCATTTAAACTTTCGCGGATCGGCTACTACACCACTGCCAATAGCTAAACAAGGTACATCGGCATTAATGACTGCTGCGGGCAGAAGATTTAATTTCAGGCCGCCCGCGGTGTGGCCTGAATTAGCACCACCGTTTACTTTCATCACCGCACCGACACCATTACTACCCCCGTTGGCCTGGCGCAGCTCATCGATAACTTCGCATATGAGTCTACCTTTACCCTCATCGCCCATGCTGATTCCAACATCGGCGATTATTCTACTCATAAATGGTAAGAGAGCCATGGGTCCCTAATAATACAGAGTTATAGTTCGCAGAAGGCAGTGCACTTGACACAAAAGGTTAAAGTTTGCCCTTTGAAAAATAGATTGCAATGCAAAAGCAAGAAGAGCGCATTTTTTTCTTATTCTCACTATTTAAGAGATTAAAATCGTTATCGGATTGAAGTGTCTGGGGTGATTAGATAATGATTTCAGCTGTACGCTTAATGAATAGAAAAGTATGAGATTAACTTTATTCATAATCATAATTTCACTCTACCTGTTCGGTTGCTCAACCACGATGCAATTAGTGGAATTTAAAAGCGGGGAAGTAGCTGAAGCATTCATTGACGCTAATAAGGGTGAGATCCGTGTTTATTTACCTGATGGGGAAATATTGAAGGGACCCTATAGCACAACAACCAACCCCCGTTTCAGCATCGGGGCAGGAGTAGGTGGGTATGGGGGGACTCGCGTCTACCCTTCAGTGAGTCTCGATCCAGGGGCAAAGCTCTATGCACTACTCTCAAGTCAGGATGCTTCATCAACCTTAGTGATGGAAATTATCGCCGATCAAAGCAAACTTACAGGAAAAGGTCGCGGTGAAGCGCGGACGAACGACGGTCGAGTTTTCAAAATTGTTTTATGATTTATGATCGAGTCTGTGGCGATCGCCTGGCCTCTAAATCCCGATCTACCGGATCAAAGTCGATTGTCTGCCTGGAATCGTGAAATCAAGAGATGACCCCGATAGCGTTATTAATTATTTCTATTGCCTCCTGTTCGAACTTGGAATCACCTGTCGCTTTAGCAATATCATCGCTGATTTTTACTACCGGGATGTCATTAATAGAGGCCATTTTGATGACAATATCGAGGGCCGGACTATTTTCAAAATCATTGGTAAAATGAGTTCCAATACCAAAGGATGGATTGGCATTGGAGCCGACGTAGTTGTGATATTCAATTGCTTTTTCTACATTCAGGCTGTCACTAAAGATAATCTTTTTCGTCGCAGGATCGATACCGTGTTTCTGGTAATGGGCAATGATGTCATCGGTAAAGAAAATAGGGCTTCCACTGTCTTGACGGACCCCATCATAATGTTCAGACAGTTCTTTATCAAAATCGAGTAGAAATAAATCGGTAGTATAGGTGTCAGTGAGTGCGATGCTGAGTTGGCCGGCAAAAACATTACGCCACACCTCGAGGGCGTGGCGATTTGCATCGCGAATGCCAAAAAGTCCGGCATGTCCCATGATCCACTCATGAGCCATGGTTCCTATAGGTTGGAGGCCGAATTTCCTGGCGAGATGAACATTGCTTGTTCCGGCAAAAGCGCTCTTTCCACTCGGTAGAAAATGAGGCAGCTCAGAAAAAGCCCTTACTACTTCCTCGTGCATCGCATAGCTGCGTCGTCGCCGGGTGCCAAAATCAGAAAAAATGCAGCCGGCCTTAGATAATCTCAGTCCTTTTTGGCGGCTTTTTTCATAATAAAATTTGGGGTTCTTTTCCCAATTGGTGTCAATAATTTCGTAATAAGTTTCACTGATCAATGCGAGGAGGGGGACCTCCCAAAGAATGGTGTTGGCCCAATTACCGCGAACTTCAAGTTTGAGATTATGGTTTGCGCTTAAGGAGAACTCAACTTCTCGAGGGTCAAAACGGAAGTTTTCTAAATAGTCCAGGTATTTGACTGGGAAAAAATCAAATTGGGAGAGCCAGATTCGTTCATCTTCCTTTAAGACCAACATAGGCATTGCATCAATTCGTTGCCCGAGTAAATCTATATACCCGGAGGTGATATTTGTGATATTACCCCGGTCAATGAATTGGTAGGTAACGTCAGCTTCGGGATAAGCTTGTTTCACCGCACGCTGCATCGTGAATTTATAAAGATCGTTGTCTAAAATACTGGGAAGCATAGTTTGTATAAAGGACGGAAAATTGTACCGGGTAAATGCAGATTATATAATGTGGCGAGCACTAATAAAACTGGCACCCGCTTCACGCATCTTTGTCATGGCGTGATCCATGGAACCGTTAGTATTAATTCCCGCGGTTGCATCTTCGATAAGGTAAATCTCAAATCCGTATCGGCAACCGTCAACAATCGACCAATGCACGCAAAAATCTGTTGCCAAACCGGCAATATAAAGAGTCTTAATTTCACGCTCTTTTAGAAAGCCGGCAAGGCCGGTCACTGTCTTTTGGTCATTTTCGTAAAAGGCGGAATAAGAATCGATTTCTCTACGAAAACCTTTACGCAAAATCAATTCTGCGGTGTCGGTTTTTAAATTTGCATGAAATTGTGCACCTGTTGTTCCCTGAATGCAATGATCAGGCCAGAGTATCTGTTCTCCATAGTCGAGTTTTACTGTATCATAGGGCACTTTCCCCGGGTGTGATGAAGCGAAAGATAAATGCCCGCGGGGGTGCCAGTCTTGAGTCAGGATGGTATGTTCGTATTGTTCGACCAACAAATTAATCGTGGGAATAATTGTATCGCCTGCAGGAACCGCCAAATTGCCGCCAGGACAAAAATCGTTTTGCATATCAATAATGATAAGGGCCTGTGTCATTTTTGATATCTCCTGTAAATACAGGTGAACGATGATAAAATCTTAATGAACCTAAATCGCATTAATGTGTCAAACTGTTGCCTGAAACTAATCCTGCTTACCCCATTAAGATTATACAATATTCTCCTCGAGAACGGGGTGATTTTTATATATTTCAGATTGTATTAATTGTGCTATGATTTTATTGCTTATTTAATTATTTGTTGCCCTTTGAAGGTACTATTTAGAGTCAGTTTACCCCACTCTTACCCCTAATTTTATAAAGCAGACCCAGGCTTTTATCATCATATTCAACCGCGCGGCCGTCGATCAGGTTTAATAAAACGAGAAAAATATCGTATTTTACCAGAGAGGGATTGATAACATCCTATCAGGTCGTTTCAGGAGTAGTTGAGATATAAGGCATAAACCCCAATATTATTAAGGGTATATACCCTAATAATTATGTATAAATACCTTAAAAATTCGTATTTGCTCTGGACAGTAGCAATATTTTGGTCTATTCTTAATAATTCCGTGAAAGGTATAGGAATAGAATATCATAGAGAGAATAAGTCAGGAGATAGAGCGCATAAAAAAAGGGGTTACTCACTCGTCGAATTGATGATCGGGGCGACTTTGTTGACGGTCGTTTTAGCAGGAACCTTCAGCGCATTGGGGCAAGCCCTGTTTCTCTCAGAAAAAGTGCAGCATTCCAATTTTGTCACCGAGTTGCTGCAAAGCGAATTGAATGAAGTAAATAACTATAACTGGGATAGGATAATCACGCTTCCGGCGAGTGAAAGTTTTGATCCAGCCAAATATTTTTCAGATATTCCGCTTAAGAATTACACCTGCACGCGCACGGTTGTAAATCACTCGACCTACAGTAATATGAAAGAGATTCGATTGACTGTCACCTGGGATGATATGCGGGGAAAGTCGTACAGTCGTGAACTGGTAAGTTATTATGCAAAAGGTGGGATGAACGATTACAATTATGAAGCGCTTTAATCAGAGTAAAAGAGAAAGCGGCTTCAGCCTTATTGAGGTAACGATGGTCTTATTCTTAAGTGCGATTGTTTTGACCGCGCTTACATCATCTTTGATCACGATTATGAAAGGTTCCTACAGCCTGAATAATTACTCTGATATGGTCGCGAGCGCGAAAAAGGGGCGTTACCAATTTACCGAGGATGTGGGACAATCATCCGAGATTATGTACAGCGATTCAACCAATTTTATCATCTGGAAACCTTTGAGTATAACAGCTTATCAATACCCCTACAATTTGTCCTATTGGACAAAAATTGAATATGAATATGATTCGGTCGCCAAGACATTGGTTCGCACTCAAAATGATAGTATAGTAACGACCCTGATGCGGGGGGTAGAGGCTTTATCTTTCTCCTATTATACACAAGTAGGGAATTCCACGGTTAAGAGAATCGATACGAAAAAAATTCAAATGGACGCAACGCTTGAGCGCGTAAACGGATTGGAGAGTAATACCTATGAAATTTCGACACGTTGTTCGATGCGTAACCTGAGTATTGGTAACTGATGAGGACAAAAAAAAAGGATCCGTTCTTATCATCTCGTTGATGATTGCGAGCATCTTCGGATTCGTTGTCGCCAGCTTTTTGCGTTCCACGATGCAGGAGTTAAAAATCGCTCAAGGCAACTTTAAACAAAAGAGCCTTGCCAATATAACGCGCACCGGTGCAGAGATTGCCCTGAGAGCCCTTAACGAAGACGATTGGTCAGGGTGGAATGATTTGTCACCTTGGATGATAAAATCTTTATATAACTTGGATATGGGCAATGGCAATACGGCGACAATGTATATTTACGTTTTAGATCAATCACCGCTCCAGCCGCGAATTTACAGTATCATCTATTATTATTTAGTCAGTGGGGAAATGTTAACGAAGAATTTTTACTCCGATTTAAGACAGCGTTCGATCTTTCCGAATGGGATCACGACTCATGATGATATCATTTTTGACGATCCCGGGGTACCGACAACAGTGAATGTCGACAGCTATACTTCAGATCTGGGAGTGAATCTTGGAATTTACGACCCGTTTTTTAACCGCAGTGATCGAGGGACCCTGGTGGGTGCAAAAATACGCACCTTGGATTTGTCTAAAGGAGTAGTCTACGGCTACGTCTCGAGCCGTGGTGAGTCCTCTCTAGCGATGGGAGAAAATGGTAAAGTATACGGTGTGAGTACTCCGGCTGGGATCGACATAGATGATAGTCGGGTTGCCGATGGATTTGAACCGAGCTTTCCGGATGTGCCGGTCCCGGCCGGGGTGACAAGTGTCTACACTTTTCCCGGCGGTAACGACACCTTACCGGGAGCGGGAGCGAGCGAGCGATTGGTGACGGGAGACCTGTTTATCGATGATAGCGAAACCTTAACGATCACCGATGACATGATCATTGTAGTGCAAGACGACGTGCATATTGATGGAACGCTGAAGGTCGCCGATGGCAAGCAATTGAAACTGTATATAGCGGATGATCTCACTCTGCATCAAGACGGTATAATTGAGAATTTTTCGACGGCGATAGGAAGTCTTGGTGATCCGGGAAACCTGATCATTTCATCGACCGATACAGGATCTTTAAATCCGTATTATAAAATCGGCGGCATTGCTGATCTCTATGCAGCGGTTTATGCGCCGCGAGCGAGCGTGGAAATGGAGGCGGGGGGGAAGATGTTTGGGGCGATTGTCGCGAATGAAGTGATCTTCTTAGGGAACCATGATTTTCATTATGATGAAGACCTTAAAAGTGAGGTCGGTGATAATCCCACCTACAACTCAGACTACTCGCGAAATTATTGAGGTATAAGACCGGAACTCTTAATAGCTTGACGCTATAAAAATTTGCCAAATACAATCGATAGTAGCTAAATGCAATGTCGATAGTAGCTTAAAGCAATGGACCCCATAAATTCCCTCGCCCAAAGAGCTAATCAATCAATAGGTGAAGAGCTCGTTCGACGTAAGCTTACCAACGAAGAGATGATAGAGCAAGCGCAGCCGTTATTGGAAAAATACCTGGAAGAGGGTGAAATAAAACGCGCCTGCCTTTTAAAAATATTAATCTGGGATCTCGAACTTATCGAGGAAAAGAATGTATTGGATTACCACATTGAGGAATTTCATTTAGGCTATTGTAATACCACTAATTACAAGATTGATCGTGAGGCCTTGCCTGATTTTAAACTCAATGAGTGCTGGGCGACGATGAGTATCCCCGTTGACTTTAACTCCGGTGTGTTTTTTGTCGCGACTTGTAATTACCTGAGCTCAGCAGTGATGGAGCACTGGGAGATGCGGTTGACTCCAAAGATTTTCTGGTATCTTACGGACCTGACAACTTTGACCCGTACATTAGAAGATTTGGAAAAGGAAGAAAATAAAGAAAGTGAAAAAGAAGATGAGAAAGAACCGGTAAAGAAAGATGAGAAAAAGGGAAAAGAGAAAAAAGCGGTAAAAGGAAAAAAAGAGAAAAAAGAAAAAGTTAAAGCAAAAAATTAATCATGTTAGCGCGGACACAACTTATTCTCGTTGAAACCTTAAGAGATTATGGAAGTTTGGATGATGCACAAGCTTCGGAGCTCATTGAGTCAACAGGTCTGACTGGTGCAGCCGTGGAAAAGATATTAGTCGAAAATTATACGGTCGAGGCTTACCCCCTGCTCATGGCGAAAGCGAAAGCCTATAATATCTCACCTATCAACCTGGCGAATTTTAATGTCACTGATCAATGTTACACTTTCCTCGATCTAGATTTTTGCAGTCAGAATAATGTATTGCCTCTTGGTGAAGCGGGAAGCTACTTCGCGATTGCTACAGCTGATCCGCTCAACCCGGCAATAAGAGCCAAGATAGAAGGGGCGACAAAGAAACCTTTTTATTTTCTCATCGCCCTGACGGAGGATATTGAAAGCAAGTTCGGGCTGAGTAATGAACCCAAGATGGATGCCAAAGTCGGGTTCGGTGATGTGGTTGATGCCTTGGGAATGGAGTTTGACATAGATAGAGATGAAATTGAAGAAAGTGATCTTGAAAGCGAAGAGTCAGCTCCGGTAATTCTTCTTACAAACCGCATTATCGAAGACGCCTATTTTTCCGGTGGAAGTGATATCCATATAGAACCATTTGAAAAGGAAACGCGTATTCGGGTGCGCATAGATGGGGTCTGTAAAGAGAGGCTAACGATTCCAAAAACGATTGCCGCGTCCCTCATCGCCCGATTAAAAGTGATGTCAAACCTGGACGTCGCGGAGCGAAGACGCTCCCAGGACGGTCGAATCGTCTTTAAAAATTTCAACCGTAAGGGCATCGATGTTGATCTTCGCCTCTCCACCTGTCCCATGAATCATGGCGAAGGCTGTGTCATGCGAGTGCTCGATAAACAGAAATCAACTTTACCGCTCGAGGATCTGGGTTTTGCCGAAGGAAACCTCGCGATATATAGAAATAATATACAGCGGCCTTACGGTATGATTCTCCACTGTGGACCCACCGGTTCGGGTAAGTCGATGACCCTCTATTCCGCCCTTAATGAAATCAATCAGCCCGGGGTTTGTATCAGAACGGCTGAGGACCCCATTGAGTATACCCTGCCCGGTATCTGTCAGGTCCAGATGAATCGCAGAATCGGGGTTACATTTGCGACCTCGCTTCGATCATTTCTCAGGCAGGATCCCGATATCTTACTCATCGGTGAAATTCGCGATGCGGAAACAGCACAAATCGCGGTCGAGGCCGCAATGACCGGTCACTTGCTTTTTAGCACTTTACACACCAATGACGCGCCCAGTTCGATTGCCCGCTTAACGGAAATTGGGGTCGAACCCTTTATGATCTCCTCTTCACTTATTTGCGTCTGTGCACAGCGCCTCATGCGCCGCCTATGTGAATCTTGTAAACAGACCTATATCCCTGAGGGTGAAGAAAAAGATATATTAGAACGATCGATCAATTGGAGCGGTGATATATATCATGCTAAAGATAAGGGATGTCCTAACTGTGGAGGGTCAGGTTACCGTGGTCGATTGGGGATCCACGAATTAATGTCCACGAATGAAGAACTGGTGCGTGGGATAAATATGAAAATAGAAACCAGTCAAATAAAAGGGATCTCGATAAGGCATGGAATGACCACCTTGCATCAAGATGGGATGGAAAAAGTAAAAAAAGGAGCAACCTCAATAGAGGAGTGCATAGCGACTATTCCGCCAGATCTCGAAGACATTGGTTTACTCATGGAGCAGGAAGCGCTTCAAGTAAAGGAAGCTTAAGGCATTGCGGTAAAGCTTTCGAAAGAGCCCTCGATAGGCAGCAGGGCGGGGGCAGTAAACGTACAACCTGCTTCTTTAACTCTCGCCTAACATCATCTGATTGCGCAACCAGTTGATAAATAAATCCGGCCACTTATGAGCATTGCCCTCATTGAGACCCAAGCCAAAACCATGACCGCCTTTGGCAAAGATATGCAATTCGGCTGATACGCCTACCGCGCGTAAAGCCTGGAAATAATCAACACTGATATTCACAGGACCAGCGGTATCGTCATTCGCGTGGACGATAAAAGTAGGGGGCATATCGGGTGTCACTTTAGATTTATCATTTCCATAAATGAGACACATAAAATCAGGTCTGCTCGAATACTGATCAATGGGATCATCGCTATTAGATCCCATATCGTCTAAGAGTGCTGACGCGATATGCCCACCGGCAGAAAATCCCATGAAACCCATTCGATGAGGATCTATGTTCCACTCTTCCGCTCGACTTCTCACTAAACTCATTGCCCGCCGCCCATCCTGAAAGGCAACGGATCGCTCATGGGGGGATGTGCGATAAGCGAGAACAAAAGCAGTCATGCCGTGGGCCGCCAGCCAATTTGCAATCTCGTGACCCTCTTTATCAATAGCCAGATAATTAAAGCCACCGCCGGGGCATACGATAACGGCTGTTCCAGTGTTAATTTTATCAGGGGGTAAATAAAGGGTCAACGCAGGTTTAGAAACGTTATGTATAGCCCGGTCAAGTTTTGCTTCGCTTCGATGAACGATCTCTTCTTTTTTTCCACTCTCAATCGCCCCCGGGGCGCTTTCGGGCCATAAAGGTATTATTTGCGGTTCAATCTCTGTGACTGTGCTCATTATAATATAATCCTTAGAAAATAATTATTTCAGGTAATACGATGCAATTGTAAGAGCAGAAAATAATTTTAAAATATTAGGTTTTCCGATTAATAATGAGTCAACAGTTATTCTAGAAGTTACAATCTAAATAACGTATGCAGCTATTTAACAGGTATACTTTTGTTGCTTTACTGATCCATAGCTTAAACTAGAATATGAATACCGTTCTATTATGTCTCAGTCGCCTCATAATGATTCCAGTGAACCACGCTCCGCCCGATTATGGGAAGCGCTAATACCCGTCGTTCTCCTCGTCGTTTTTCTCAGCTATTATATCATCGAGTTAAAAGGTGAGAATCCGCATTTACCGCTGATCGGGGGCACGATTATAGCTGGAGTGATGGCCTCGCGGCTGGGTTATAAATGGGGAACGATCCAGGACGGAATCATCGGGGGAATTATGATTTCAATGCAAGCGATCCTCATCCTAATGCTTATTGGGATGCTGATCAGTACCTGGATCGCAAGCGGCATCGTGCCGGCGATGATTTTCTATGGCCTGGAATTACTCTCACCCACTTACTTTTTCTTTGCGGCGTGCATCATCTGTGCGGTGGTTTCGCTCGCCACCGGCAGTTCCTGGACAACGGCGGGTACTGTTGGTGTTGCGCTGATCGGGATAAGTGATGGATTAGGTTTACCCTTACCGATTACGGCCGGGGCTATTATCTCGGGCGCTTATTTTGGCGATAAAATGTCACCTCTGTCCGACAGCACGAATCTCGCCGCCGCCGTCGGGAACGCTGAATTATTCGAGCACATCCGGCACATGATTTATACGACCCTGCCGGCATTGATAATCGCGCTTATCCTTTATCTGGCAATTGGCTTAAATCTCAGTGTGGAACAAGCAGAGCAATCCGACGTGCTCGTTATTATGGGAACTCTGGAGGAAAAATTTACCATTCACTGGCTGCTTCTCACGCCTGTCCTGCTCGTGATCTTAATTGTTTATTTTCGTATCGCAGCCATCCCCGCTCTGCTCGGCGGTATACTTCTGGGATGTTTGGTCGCAATGACTGTACAAAATGTCTCATTTGGTAAAATCCTGGAAATTGCGCACTCCGGTTACAGTGTGCAAACCGAAGTTCAGTCGGTCGATGATTTACTCAACCGTGGAGGCCTTCAAAGTATGATGTGGACGGTGTCTCTCATCATTTGTGCCTTATCATTTGGCGGCGTGATGGAAAAGTCCGGGATGTTGAAAGTAATAGCATTAACGATATTAAAAAGGGCGCATACGACCGGATCTCTTGTTGTCGCGACGGTGGCTACCTGCATCGGAGCGAATATCGTTGCAGCCGATCAGTACCTGGCGCTCATTTTACCGGGGCGAATGTATCAGTCAGCCTATGCCGAAGCCGGACTTGCCCCCAAAAATCTTTCACGCGTCCTCGAAGACAGTGGTACACTCACCTCACCTCTGATACCGTGGAATACCTGTGGTGCTACAATGATTGCAACGTTGGGCGTGATGCCCTGGGTCTATGTGCCTTATTGCTTTTTAAATCTGATCACACCCATTGTCTCGATCATCTATGGTTTTACGGGAATCACGATGACCAAAGCGAAGCAAGAATCAACTGAGACTTCAGCTTGAATACCCTTAGGCATAGTCTAGATTGGTAATGAATGAAGTGAACAGCCCCTCTAGGGCTTTATTATTTTAACGTTTCATTATCCTCGGCACAGTTCGACCTGTAGTCCAAAGCACTCTCACGACTGCCGGGCAACTAGTCTTTCTTTTCATTTGCTCCCAAAGGAGCAAGGGTAGGTAGCCAGAGGTGAAGCAAGCGTAACCTCTGGATAACAGATCATAGCACACCCGCCCTACAGGGCGCTAATTTTATTTCCCTTTTCCAGGGGTTTTAACCCCTGGAAAATAACCTTCGATCCTCTGGGGCTTGGGGCTATTTGAATTTATCCGATTCCGATTCGTCCAATCGGTTATATTTCTTCAACAACTCAAGCACGCGTTTATGAGGAAGCGCATATATAGTATTACCATTAATTCCCGACATCGTTTCGGCTGCGATCATCGCATTGATAATAGCTTCTTCTGTCGCTTGAATGGTCGCCTCGAAAATGGAATTTAAATCTTTATTTTTTAAAAAAGAAGCGCTCATCGTACGCTTCGTATCTTCGCGATAAATACTCGCGGTGGTGAAGACAATAAAGATGTCCCCGGATGAATTTGACGAAATACTGCCTGTTCGAGCGACACCTATGGTTACCCGTTTAGCGACCCGCTTAAGCTGATAAGGAAGTAGGGGCGCATCTGTCGCGACGACGACAATAATAGAACCGTCTTTATCTTTTCGTTTGTGTATTTCCGGCATGAGGTCGTCAATTGCTTTACCGACAGGTACACCACTGATGACAAGCTGCGAGCGACGACCAAAATTTGCCTGGACTAAAACACCTACCGTGTAACTTCCCTCATCTTCGGATAGGAGACGCGAGGAAGTTCCGCTCCCAGCTTTAAACTGGAAGGCCACCATCCCTGTCCCGCCACCAATATTGCCTTCTTCTAATGGACCCGACTTTGCAGTATTCAATGCCTGGAATGCATGTTTCTGCTTAATGTGAAAGCCATTTATATCATTAAGGCGGCCATCCCAGGTTTCGGCTACCACAGGTAAGCTGACAGGGTACCCACTCGGATCAGCAGTGAGTGACCAGGCGACGACGGCATCAACAACTGTTCCGACACTGTGCGTATTGGTTATCATGATCGGACCTTCGAGAAATCCTGACTCCTCCAACCAGTGGCTCCCGGTCATTTCACCGTTGCCATTTAAGGAAAAGTAACCGGCAAAAACTTTATTAAAATCAGATTTACCGTGGGGATGCACAGCGGTCACACCGGTTCGAACGGGACCTTTTCCCACATTAAGTGTACCTTTACCCTTTATTATTGTAGCGTGCCCGACTTCTACTCCCGCAACGTCGGTAATGGCATTCCACTGTCCGGTAACGCCGTCAAATTGAATACCGAGGTCGCGTGCGCGTGGTTTCCCCCAGGTGAGCAGAGGAACAATACCTGCCGTGAGGTATAAGAAAAAGCGAAGAAAGCAGCGGTTACACTCTAAGCACATTTAATGATTGAAGATACAATTAAAGCCAGGCGTAAGCAAAGAGTTAATGAATGCGATATGAATAAAATTTTGCCGGAGGAAAGACAATCAGATAAAAGTTTTACACGAAACGTTTTTTCAGACTGTAAAGAATAAAGGCGGCTGATAGCCCTAGTAGAAACAAGGCGGCAACGGCATAAGTTTCAGCCAGGCTAAAGTAAAGTGTGAGCGGATGTGCGATAAGCGGCGAGGAAAACATACCGAGGAATATACAGGTTGTCATCCCACCGACCGCTCTGCCACGATAAGCTTCAGGCGTAACAGCGTTTACCCAGACCGTAACATTAGGCGCAAATAAACCGAAACCCAGGGACGTGACAATGAGCCCGATAACCGCGAGCCAATAACTGTCGGCGCTGTAGAGAATGAGGTAGCCGATCGCAACGATGATAAAAACAGCGAAAGAGATGTTAATATAACTGAAACGGCTCTTAATAGATCCATATTTTAAAGACACTAAAGCGCTAATACCGATTGCGGAAGAGAGAGCTAAACCTACTTTAGTCGTGCTCGTCGGTTCGATTTCATTCATATAAAAGGGAAAGATGACAACTTTGAGGTAGAATATTGCCATCGTCATATAGATGAGTGCGTAAATAGAACCGAGTATTAAGTAGGGAAACTTTTCTTTTGGTTTTTCACTCTGGATTGTATTCTCTTTTTCTTTCTTTTGCGGTTCAGTGATAAAAATAGTAGTGGCAATAAAGATAAGAAAGGGAATGGCGTATATAAAAAAGGGAACCCGCCAATGAATTTCTGCAAGGACACCTCCCAATGCCAAAAAGATCGTAGAACCAAAACTGGTAAATGAAAATTGATACCCCATTAGTTTTTGGCGTTTTTCTTTATCATAATAGTCAGCCATGAGTGTCACGCAGGTGGTCATTGTACCCGCGGCTGATAAACCCAACAACGCTCTTCCGACCATTAAGGCGTAAAGAGAATCCAGGTAGCAACCCGTGGTGCCGCTTAGTCCATATAAAAAGATAGCGCAGAGTAGCAGTTTCTTCCGGCCATATTTATCGACAATGAGTCCAGCGAGAGGGGCACCGATGGCCGTAAACAGACCCGGTGTGGTAAGGAATAGCCTGACCAGCAATCCCGCATTGGGAACATCCTGAAAATGTTCGAGGATCTGTGGCATAGCGGGGATAACCACACCACCGCCCATTCCCGCAATACTACTGGCAAAGAGTAAAGTAATCAGGCGCGGTGTTTCTTTTTTCATAAGGTTATTAAACAGCTCTCTGAAGTAAGGTGAATGAATTTAATTCGCGAAAAACGGGTAGGGGAATAAGGTACTTACGGTGGTAATTGCTCGCCCGAATATCGATTCAACGAACAAGCACTTCACGCCACAAGAGCAGGTTTCTGCTTCCATAACGCGGTTGCCTGCTCGAAAGCGTAAGCCAGTTGCAAAACACCGCGTTCATCCTGGTGGCGGCCCACGATTTGAACGCCTACCGGAAGTCCCTCAGCAGTGAAACCACAAGGCACTGAAATTGCAGGTAATCCGGTAACCGTAATATAATAACAGGATTTCATCCAATCCATATAGGTCTCCATCTTCACGCCGTTGATTTCCGTAACATAGGGTTGCTTTACATCAAAGGGAGGGACCTGGTTAACGGGAAGAATGAGAAATTCGTGACGCACCATGAATTCTCTCACACGGTGGTAAAGTTCAGATCGCCTGACCTCCGCTTTTCCAATTTGCGGTCCACTTAATTTTTGACCCTCTTCGATATTCCAAATTACCGTTTCTTTGATCTGTTCTCGGTGTTCATCGATCAGGGGACCAAAAGTTAATTCAAATTTCCATGCCCGCCAGACCTTGAAGGCTTCATCCGCACCGGAAAAATCAGGTTCACCATCGATGACTTCACACCCGAGTGACTCAAATACGTGCCGCTGGCTGTCAATTACCGCTGTAACGCGGGGATCCACGGGGAGTCCACCGAGGTCTCGGCTCCAGGCAATAGACACATTTTTGAAATCACGTTTTAAGGGTTCTTTGAAAGTGTGGCCCGGTTCAGCAATCGCAATCGGGGAGCGCGGATCCGGACCTGCGATCACGCTCAACATGTAGGCAACATCTTCAACCGTGCGAGCCATTGGTCCCTGTACTGAGAGAGGATACCAACTGGCAAGCGTAGGCCAGACGGGGACTCTACCCGGTGACGGGCGAAATCCAACAACATTACAAAAGTTCGCGGGGTTGCGCAGTGATCCCCCCAGGTCACTGCCATCAGCGATGGGCTGCATCCCGCAGGCAAGGGCGACTGCGGCACCACCGCTGCTGCCGCCACAAGTCTTGGTCGTATCGTAGGGATTGAGGGTCTCTCCAAACACTGTATTATAGGTTTGTGAACCGGCGCCGAATTCAGGCGTATTGGTTTTACCGATCGTGATCGCACCGGCTTTTTTTAATCGTTCGACGATCAAGTCATCTACGTCTGGAATGAAATCCTTGAAAATGGGAGATCCCGAGGTTGTGCGAATTCCCTTCGTTGAGACGAGATCCTTATGCGCAATGGGAATTCCGTGCAAAGGGCCGACCGTTTCGCCGCGGGCCAGAGCGTCGTCGGCCGCAGAGGCCTGATTCATCGCCTGTTCCGCAAGCAGGGTAACGATGGCATTGACTTTAGGATTAATCCGATCGATTTGAGCTAAATGAGCCTCCATCACTTCTTTAGCGGAAACCTTCTTTTCGCGAAGAAGTCTCGCTAACTCAGTTGCGGTAGTGAAGCACAGATCAGGACTAGACACTAAGATAACTATTTAAAGTGATCGTAATAAAGGGGGCGCCCATCAGAAAATACTGATGGCTATAAGCGTAAATGGGAACAAGACCTGATGTAAGAAAAACCGCTGATCTCAGGTTCAAGCTATCACTTCAGCTTGAAACGGAAGTCGATAAAAGCGTATTTAACTAATCGGAGGTAGTAAAATCTCGGTCTTTAACCGTCTTACGACGATCACTTTTCGCGTTCTCAATTGCCTGATCGCACAATTGACGAACTATATCGGATAAAGCGGCTGCGGCACTGGATCCCGTGCTCATACCAGCCTTTGCCCGAATATACTTTTTTAATTTTGATACAACTACCATTACATCGCTAGAATCACTCATAAATTGTTATCTACTATTAATGATGCGTTCAGATCAAGAGTTTTATGCAATTAATGATGAATGCATTCCGGGCGATTATTGCGAATCCTATAATTGCCGGGTGAGTTATAAGCGGATGGGTGACTAATCGTCCTATTACCTTAGAGCCCCAAAAGCCGGCTGGCATTTCCCCCAAGTACTTGACGCTTAGCTTCATCTGAAATTTCTGCGGTGATGATTTTTCCGATTTGAGCGCGAGGATCCATAACCGGAATATCCGAGCCATAGAGAACGCGATCCGCCCCCGCTTCATTCACCAACTGTTCGATCACACCCGGGGTGCGGAAGGTTGAGCATGTTTCCAGGTAGATGTTGGGGTGGGCTTGAGCTCCGGCGATAGCGTCAGCGCGTTCATCTGCGACATTACCCGAGTGCCCGGCAACAAAAATAGCGTCGGGATAATCGGGAGCTATTTTGGCAAGGTATCGGGTGTGATTTTGCCATTCAACACCGGAATGAAAGAGAATGGCCAGTTTGCGTTCATTGGCGAATTCATAGATGGGGTGCCAGGGGGGCTTATATATCTCGCACGTCGTATAGGGTGGGTAGACTTTTATCGCGCGGAATTTTAATTCATCGATTGCGCGCGTTAGTTCCGGCACCATCCGTTCGGGCATTTCTGGTGAGACGACGGCATAACCGATAAATCGATCGGGGTGCTTGGCAACAAACTCGGCTGCCCGGTCATTGCCGGAGGTCCCGTCAGGATAAAAAGTATTAAAGAGACAGGAGATATCGATTCCCGCGGAGTCCATGGCGTGAAGCATGAACTTCTGATCATAATTGTTGACCCATTTATCCCAACGGCCGACGTGTCCATGAAAATCGATAACTTTAATTCCCTCAATCATGACTTACCTGCGTTCGCTAAAATACGTTCAAGATTACCCGAGCAGACCAGTTTCAATTCATCATTGCTCAAGTTTGTATGGTGGAGATAAAAAAGCATCGGCCCCATGATAAAACGGGAGTAATAGGAACCATAAACCAAACGTTCGACCCCAAATTCATCCCGCAAGGCCTCGATTTCGCCAAGGGGTTCGTAGCGGCTTAATTCGAGGTAAGCGTTAGGCAGAGCCTTCATCGCGGGGCGCACCCATAAAGAATGCCGATAATGCGCTCCAACGATCACTGTAACAAGGTTGGGATAATCCTGGAGGGTGGATACGATATCTTCATTTTCAGTTTCTAAAAGAGGAATCCAAAGGGGAATATGGTTATCACTGAACCAGGAGAGCAGGGTATCGTAAGCCCAGGGTTTAAAGATCAAACCCAATTGATGTATCGTATCGTGTATATGCAACCTGGCGCAATTAACTCTTCCTTTTGCGTGCAGATCTTTAATCTGGGCGAGTGAGGGATCGGAGGACAGTACCGACCACAGCGGTTGCAGGCGCCCGTCATTTCCGATCCATTCTTCCAGATCTTCGTTGCCATCAATGGGGCTGCGATGTTCACCCTGGGCATGGTATATAAGTGCACGTTCAACTCCATGCCGGTCCATTTCAGCGAGTAGATCGTCGCGATTGCGGCATGGGGATACCTCCTCCGGTCGGTCTCCAACCCTGACGTTGGCATCAAATACGGGCACCCGTGCTTTAAAATTCAGTGTCGTCATAGATTATTGATTAAATTGAGCGCGACTGGAACCGGGGGCAAATCAATTTCGAGGGAGGAATCGGAAAGTGAGCAAACATTCTCAGTATAAGCTGAAAAAAGTATACCGCCAACAATGCCGCTTATCAATCCCAGGGACGTAATGTGATTAGGTGTTACCGCTGTTTTACATAAGGGGAGAAAAAGATAATGAGCGATACGACTGTCCCAGGATTTTAGCGCCATTAAATTTTTTGGTTAAGCTCTATAAAGAGATGCAACATTAAGTTAAATAAGGTCAGGAGGCAAAACGAGCTAATTCATCAACTGATAGATTCAATTCGCAAGGACTTCATATTTAATAGACACTGACTCATCTTTGATTAAAGGAGTTAGAAATGCTTGAGGAGCTGATATTGCTTCTCTTGAATCGCTTCAACTATTCAAACACCATTCCTGCCGGGTGTTAGATGCTTCGAATTAACCTGATGGTATAGAGAACTGCCGAGGGATGTGGTAAAAGCATGGAGTGGTCCGCTCTTTCTACTGGATTTTCGCGACTCACCCCTTAATATTTTTTTAGTAGAAAAAATGGATTTGGGAGTATTATTTAAACATCGTCGAATAGTTAGTTTTTGGTGTTAAGGTTTCTGCCTTTTGAGAAATTCGAGGGCGGGTCTTGAGAAGAAAAATATACCGGTTGAAACATATCGGGGGGGAAGGAAAATATGTGTGGTATAGTAGGGTTCACTGGACATGCGCTTGAGGAAGATGAATTACAGAAAGCGGTCGATACCCTGCATCATAGAGGACCAGACGGGAGCGGAATTTATATCGAACCTGAAATTCCCGCGGGGCTGGGGCATGCGCGTTTAACCGTGATCGACATTGAAACCGGGGATCAACCTCTTTATGCCCGTAACGGGGATCTGGTGCTGGTTTGTAATGGGGAGATTTACGCATTCGAACGGCTCCGCGATGAACTCATAGCGCTCGGGCACAACTTTTATACCCGTAGCGATTCCGAAGTGATTCTTCATCTTTACATGGAATACGGGATGGATTTCGTCCACTCCCTTCGCGGTGAATTTGCTTTTCTTTTGCTCGACAAATCCAGAAACCGATTAATTGCCGTTCGAGACCGATTCGGGATCAAGCCGCTTTATTTTAGTGAATCGGATGGGAAGTATGTCTTTGCCTCGGAGGTGAAAGCGATTTTCGCTACCGGGTGCCTTCAAGCAAAAATCGATCCGATAGCGGTCAGAGATTATTTGTGCGCAATCATTCCCGATTGCATCTTTGAAGGCGTTAAGGTTGTTCCCCCTGGATGCCTGATGGAGGTGAATCTCGAAAATGGCCAGCATGAGATCCAACAATATTGGGATTTGAATTTGCGGCATGAGAACGAGAGTGATGATGACAGGGGTTTCGAACACTATGCCAATACCGTCCATGATGCTCTGGATGAAGCAGTAGAGCTCCGTTTGCGGGCGGATGTCCCGATTGGCGTTTACCTGAGCGGTGGGATTGATTCATCGATTATTGCGGCATCCATGGCCCGTCAGCATTCCGGGCCGCTTAAAGCTTTTACGATTATTTTTCCCGAAGACGATAATTTCAATGAATTTCAAAGGGCGAAAGCCATGGCTGAAAAGATCGGCGCGGAATTTCATTCCATTACTTGCGATCATTCCACCTTGTTACTCAACATGGAGGATTGTCTGTGGATATCCGAATTTCCCTTTCTCAATTTTCACGGTGTAGGCAAGTTTCTCCTTTCGCGTTTGGCGCAACAGCATGTCAAGGTGGTCCTGACCGGGGAAGGTTCGGACGAGATCTTTCTGGGCTATGTTTTTTTTCAACCCGGTAAGGGATCTATTTCCCATCAGTTAGAGAACCAGCTCAAGAAAGTGAAGATTCACCAGGACTCCCATGTCCGCAAAATTATTGATGCAACTGGGTTTTTGCCTTTGTCCGAGCATGCAGAGTGCTTCTCATGGCGAAGGCAATTAATATTACGCAACCTTTTCCATCCCCGCCTGCGAAAGCGGGTGTCGGATAGTCCCCCTCTCAACAGTCTCGTGCGGTGCATCAAACGTACCCAGACTGACAATCGTACGAACAGTGGAAAGATTCAATACTTCTGGATCAAATCATTCTTCGCGAATTATATCCTGACGATTCTCGGTGACCGACAGGAAATGGCGCATTCAATAGAAGGGCGCACCCCTTTCCTTGATCATTCCTTATTTGAAATTGTCGGTTCCATTCCCGAGCGATATAAGATCTACGATGGGGTGGATAAATATGTTTTACGGGAAGCCTATAAGGCCGAGGTTACCGAGGCTATATACCGTCGTGAAAAATGGCCCTTTAGCGCACCACCCCTGTGGGTTAAAAAAGGTCTCTATCCCAGGCTTGATCAGCTCATCGATCGTTACTTGTGTAAATCGGCGATTGAAAAAACCGGAATTTTCAATTTTCACATGATCCGGCGTTGCCGTCTATTTACACGACTGTGTTTTTTCGATTGCGATTTTAAACGGCGTTTAAACCAGGTCTTGATCTTTGTTCTGACTATTCAGATTCTCGACCATCTCTATATTCAGAATTTCGCGACCAACCAGGCGAAGCGAAAGAAGTAAAAGAGGGTAGCAGAAAGTGAAATTCTCTATGGGCGGACCGGTGTTCCATCTGGAAGGCGGGTCTGCGTCCACCACTGCCATTTCATGGTCTCTTCGATACAGGGGTGTTTGGCTGCGAGCGATTCATCGATGTCGATGCCGAGCCCAGGCTTATCATTAGGATACAAGTACCCATCGCGGACTTCAGGTATGCCGGGAAACATGTCACAGGTTAAATTATTAAAACGACACCACTCCTGAATACCGAAATTGGGGGCCCAAAGATCGAGGTGCAGGTTGGCCGTGTGGCCGACCGGCGAGACGTCACCCGGTCCGTGCCAGGCCGTGCGAACGCCATAGACATTGGCTAAAGTGGCGGCGTTTCGAGCGGGAGTAAGCCCCCCCATGACGCTTATATGCATACGGATGAAGTCGATGAGGCGATCTTGAATAAGTGAAGTCCACTCAAGAGGATGGGTAAAAAGCTCACCCATCGCGAGAGGCGTGGATGACTGATTTCTGAGATGCCGAAACCATTCGAGGTCCTCGGGTGCGAGTGCATCTTCGAGGAAAAACAGTTTATAAGGTTCAACGTCTTTGGCAAAAGCAATGGCGTCGATGGGCTGGAGTCGTTCATGAATATCGTGAAGGAGTTCTATTTCTGGACCCACAGAATTTCGAACATGCTCTATCATCTCGATCGCCTCCCGGGCATAAGCGCGAGGGTCAAAGTAATTGCCATCGGGCGCACCTTCAGGTTTGTGAAGTTTCGCTGGGTTACCGCCATAGCCTCCCATCTGAATGCGGATATATTTGTAACCCTGTTCGATAAATTGATTTACGTTGTCTTCAACTTCACACTTGTCCTTTCCGTCCGCGTGGGTGTATACCGCCGCGCCCTCCCGACATTTCCCCCCGAAAAGCTGATAGACCGGCATCCCCGCGCGCTTACCCTTGATGTCCCAGAGGGCGATATCCACTCCGGAAATGGCATTGTTGAGGACCGGACCGTTGCGCCAGTAAGCGTTGACCATCGACATCTGCCAGATCTCCTCAATCTTATCAACGTCTCTACCGATCAGGAAGGGGCGCAGGTGAACATCGATAGCTTTTTGGATGGCGTGAAATCGGGGAGAAAAAGTTGCACAACCCAAGCCATAAAGTCCGGGTTCGGAGGTGATAATTTTGACAACGATAAGAGGGGCGCCTTCCGGCTGGGTCAAAATCGTTTTTACATCTTTTATTGTTACTGAAGAAGCCATAGCATTTCTACATTATTGGTGTAACCCCCGGGTATTACCTAAGCTCAGCTATAAATTAAGGGTGTCTAAGTAACCCCACTCACGTAACCTGTTAATCCAATGTTCACGCCTGGAACTTTTCTCGTTATTCGCTACCCAGGAGGGATGATATTGAGGGCCAAACGTTTTGTTATTTATTCTGCTTGTTTTCATTATCTCCACGTAATTTTGCACAGACTTCTTTTCTACGGCTGATTGAGGATCTTTATAAAAATTAAAGGTGCATGTCCGGCGGTCTAAATAGCCACCCCAGGCTGCATGCCAGATACGGCCGTTAAAAGCAATCATGTCTCCCGGTTGCGATGAAAAGACAAAAGCGGGAATATCGCATATTTCAAGATTGGCCTTTTTCAAAAAGGCTTCATCATCCGATCCGCCGCGTAAACCGATTTTGGTGAGTTGATCATGAAAAGGACTTTTATGCGAACCGGGTATCAGACGCAGCGCACCTTTATCAGCGTCAGTCGCTTGCAGGTAGATGACGTTTTTATGCATTTGAAAATTTGGATCTACGTAGTCTGGGTGCCAACCTGTATCCTGAGAGTAGCTGTTGGAATTGGATAGTATCGGGACAGCACCTTTTCCCAGAAGCATTTCAGAAGCTTCAACGATGCGGGGATCTTCCAGTAAATGGGTAAGAAAGGGGGAGTCGGGATGCCGGTTGGGCCAGTTTACATTTGAGACACGTTTTCCTTCAAGCTTAGTTGTTTCCTCTAGTACCGTTTTATACCGTGTATCAAATTCATTGTTAATTGTCTTTATTTCGTCAGCGGTGAACAGTTTCCGGCGAACAAGGAACCCAAAAGTATTAAAATGTTCTACTTGAGATTCTGTTAATAGCGGTGGGGCTGAATTCTGGATCATTTTCTTACTTCTCCCTATTGATTATTTATTCCAAGTATGAGCGAGTATAAAATGTTATGTCAACAAGTCGTCGGGTCGCTATTCATATTGTCATTCTTAATGTCTTTATAATCACGCATACTTGACTTCAATTGTGAAAAAGACAGTCTAAAAATCTTCCTCTCTGTAAGGAAATTATTCACGATGGTTTGTATGCCGAGGTGGCGGAATTGGCAGACGCGCTAGGTTCAGGGTCTAGTGCCCGCAAGGGTGTGAGGGTTCGAGTCCCTCTCTCGGCACCATTCGGCATCGCTCATGGCGGGCCATTCGATACAACTCATGGCAGGCCATTCGATACAACTCATGACGGGCCATTCGGCATCGCTCATGACAGGATATTCGACTCCGCTCATGGCGGGCCATTCGTTGTAACTCATGACAGGCGATTCGGCATCGCTCATTGCGGGCCATTCGACTTCGCTCATGACAGGCGATTCGGCATCGCTCATGGCAGGATGAACGCATTCATCTTCGCAATTGAAAAAGGCTTATATTTCAATCGAGGTAATCACAGATATCTGGGATCATCCTCGCTCGCCGGCCATCGGGAAGTCTTTTCAGGTAGGGATCGTCTTCAACCGGTACATCGTCCTCGTATGCGATGTCCTCTTCGATCATAATTTCAGGATGGGCGTTAGCAATTTCGTAATCTTCCTCATCAAAGATAAGCGATAGTCTTCGCGGTTCAGGATAGAGTACCTTTGCAGGATTAGAAACGCGGCCTTTTTTTACGAATTCAAAAAGGCAGGGATAATGTTTTTTTTCGAAGTGCTGGATGAAATCTCTTACCCAATTATTAGGAACGGACTCACGCTTATTCAGCAAAACAACATCGGAGAAATGAATACAGGCTTCATACCATGCATTCAGGGAGGATTTTTTTTCACAGAGTTTACAATTAATAACGCTCAAGGTGCGCGCAACCTGAAGGTCGTTTTTACTTATCCACGCGCTAAGCGCTTCAATTTGATCAACGGGGTTTAATCGACCGTTAGTAATGAAAAAGAGGGTCTCCCCTTCTTCCGGTAAATGCTTAGCAGTAATTTCCCCCTCAGGTGAGAGATGCCACGAAATTGAAGTTACCGTGTGGAGGGCTTGAATTTGCTCATCATAGGGAGATGGCTTTTCGTTTTCTGCTAATAAAACGGTAGCTTTGCCTTTTACATTTTCGCCAATGTGTTCAATCAGATCAAAGGCTATTTCACGCCGCCCCGATCCGGTGGAACCCAAAATTATGTATATGGGACTCATCGTCGAACATGATCTAACTTAATTTAAAAGTGCCGCATTGCGCCTGTTGACGCATCCAATGATCAATGAGAACTAAACCCGTCATTGCCTCGACAATGGGTACGGCGCGAGGGACAACACAAGGATCGTGTCGGCCTCGAGCTTTGAGAACCGTGTTTTCTCCCTTTACATTAACGGTGTCCTGCTCTTGTAGAATGGTCGCAGTGGGTTTGAAAGCAGTTTTGAAATATAGCTCTTCACCATTGCTGATCCCACCCTGTACCCCGCCGGAGTTATTTGTTCGCGTTCTCACTTTTCCCTCCCGCATTTCAAAGGGATCGTTGTGTTGTGATCCGGTGAGGAATGTGCCGGCGAATCCGCTGCCAACTTCGAAGCCCTTGGTTGCCGGTAAAGACAACATGGCTTTGGCGAGATCTGCTTCAAGACGATCGAAGACCGGCTCACCCAGGCCAACGGGCAGGTTGCGCGTTCGACAGAGAATAATGCCTCCGACCGAGTCTCCCTTCTTTTGCACCTCTTTAATGCGCGAAATCATTTTCTCCGCTATCTTTGCGTCCGGACAGCGCACAGGATTTGCTTCAACTTCCTCAAGACTTGGAAATTTATCGAGTGCGGGCATTTCTATGTCGTGAACACGCGTAACGTAAGCAATGATATCAACGCCCAGCGCGGTTTTTAATAATTTTTTCGCGATCGCGCCAGCGGCGACCCGACCTGCCGTTTCTCGCGCCGATGATCGACCCCCGCCTTCATGATTGCGCAGACCGTACTTTGCTTCATAGGTAAAATCGGCATGAGATGGTCGAAATTTTTCTCTCATCTCATCGTAAGCATCCGGACGGGCATCCTTATTCGGGATTATCATCGCGATGGGGGTGCCTAGAGTCCGCCCTTCGTAAAGACCGGAAACGATTGTCACGTTATCTGTTTCCTTGCGCGTGGTCGTGATACTGCTTTGACCCGGACGACGGCGGTCCAACTCTACCTGGATGTCCGCTTCAGATAACGGTAAATTGGGCGGGCAGCCGTCTACAACCACGCCGATGCCTCCTCCATGGCTTTCGCCCCATGTGGATAATGTGAATAACTTACCGAAGGTGTTGCTCATGACTTGTCAACATTGTGCAGAACTTATCGAGTGCCGCTTTATTTCCAGACAATATTAAAGCAAAACCCCAATTTATAAAATTTTCAAGAACGAAGGTTGTGCTTGTTTAGCACTAGACGATGCCGAGAGGTCAGTATCAGTCACCTAATAGTTATTCACAATTTATTTTTTCTCTGGCAAGAAGATGGATTGAAATACATCTATAAACGATGCGGGTAAAAGGTGGTGAGGATCAAGTCATAAGCTCGGATAGTGAAGATCTAGAGATTCGATTATTACAATATGACCTCCGAGCGATTGAAGATAACGATAGGCTTATTGGTGTGGATGAGAGCGGGCGTGGCGCACTTGCCGGCCCGGTAGTAGCCGCCGCTGTTTGTCTGGATAAAAAGTTTTACGACAGCGAATGGTGTAAAAGAGAAGCTCACGCGATCGAAGATTCTAAACAGTTAAGCGCGGTTCAAAGAGAAAACTTATTTGCTGAGTTTAAGATGCTTAAAAAGAAAGGTCTTATTGATGCTGAGGTGGGTATCGCCTCGGTCGAGCAAATTGAAAAGCACAATATTCTTGGAGCAACGCGGATCGCGATGCAACAAGCGGTGGAAGGTATCGCCTCACATAAAGATAAAACGGTTTCGCTTCCTTCAATTGAGAAAGAAGACAATCTATTCAATGAAGAGGCGATAGAGGGCGATGTCCCTCCCTCTCGTAATTGCATCATGGTTGATGGAAGACCCTTGCGTCCGTTTCCCTACAGCCATGTTGCCGTTGTCGCTGGAGACGCGAAGTCGCTCGTTATTGCGATGGCATCGATTATCGCAAAAGTTACACGAGACACGTTGATGATGGAAATCGATCGCAACTATCCTCAATACGGATTTGCCCACCATAAAGGCTATGGAACAACCCGTCATCAAGCGGCCATTTTAAACGAAGGGCTAACACCGGTCCACCGCGTCCTTTTTCTGAGAAAGCTTTTTAAAGCTGACAGCCAGGAAAATCAGGCTGTTTTAGAATTAATTTCTTAAAGTTATCGGGTAAAGAGGAGTGGACAGCATTATAAGTTCACTTTATAAATGCCCGATGAGCTTACTGAAATCACCATTCATATTATATGCCGTAATTTCAGTTTTTGTGACGGTTGAGGGAGCGACTTTAAACAATAAGGTTCTTGTGCACGGGGGCTTTGATGATTTTTCAAAGGGTCAATTCGATAACGGTGGTGGAAACCTTTATGTTAATGCCAATGGCGTTATCGAAACCATTCACCGATGGGATGTTAATAATGACGGTTACACCGATATTATGTTCGCAAATTCTGAAGAGCATGGTGAACGCGGACCGACGCGGGTATTCAGTGTAGATCCAAAGAAGGAAAGAGATTGGGAATACCAGGACCTATCGGGATTAAGCGGCTACAGCAGCAAAGTTGTCGATCTCGATAAAGATGGATACAATGACTTGGTGGTGGCTAACGCGGATAATGGGATAAATAGTGAGATAGACTCTTACATCTATTGGGGGGGGACCAGAAGGGCCGGAGGCAGAGCGAACGGATTTACCGACGATTGGCGCTTATGATGTCGCGGTTATCGACATCAATCGTGACGGGTCCCTGGATCTGGTTTTTCCCTCTTCGTGGAAGGATCGTCATAATATTGCAAATCCTATTCTAGCCCACGTTTATTTAAGTAATAAAGACCGACAGTTCACCGATGCTACAGAGCAATACAAGATTGTATGCATCGGGACGATGGGCATCGCGACTGGTGATCTTAATAGCGATGGGTACACTGACCTGGTGTTAGCTAATAAAAGGCATATATATGATAAGCATACAGATTCATTTATCTATTGGGGCAATGAAGAATCCTTTGAGACGGAAAATCCTTTCCGACTGCCCACCAATGATGCAGAAAACGTGCTGATTGCAGATTTGAATGATGACACTTTTGAGGACATCATTTTTTCTGGTAATAGTGAGGGGAAGATATTCTGGAATGACGATGGAAACTTCAGCGCTGAAAGCTATACAATTATCAAAAATGAAAGGGACAATTCTGCGAAAGAACAGCATCTGGGATCGGGTGCCATCACCGGTCGAAAGGTAGCGCATTGTGCCGCGGCCGATATTCATGGCAGTGGTGATAATAATTTAATTGTCGCGACCGCGAGTGGTGTTGAAATTCGCTCGAGCAGTGATGTTGAAAAGGTTGAGACACTTATTCCTCTCACGAATCTCAGCCGGGTATCAGCGGGAGACCTTAATGATGATGGCTGGTTGGATCTCATTGTCAGCCGCAGCAATGATGGCTATACTTCGGATACCGAATCCGCGATATTCTGGAATCGGGGAGGGAAGTTTTCGATCGAAGAAGCGAGCTGGGTGCCATCGGGTAAGCCCATCGGTAATACCCATGGAGATTTAAATAATGACGGGGTTCCTGAAGTAATTTTTAACAGCTTTGGGAGTGGACGGATAAATGGAACGGACAGTTTTATCTACCTGGGAAATGGAGAAGGAGATTACAGTGTGAATCGACGGATCGATTTACCCCGGCATGAAACTTATGATAGCTGTATGGTTGATCTCAACCTGGATGGTTTCACCGACGTCATTTTAGCGGGTTGTGACCTCGACTTTTCGCGCATATTTTATGGCAGCCAGGATGGGCCCTCCGCATCCGAATACGTCGATATAGATAATATTAACAGCACGGTCACCAGTATAGATGTGGCCGATCTTAATCGCGATGGTTATCTTGATTTTATAACAAACGGTGTTGTCTACGACACCAAACCGGAAACTTTAAATAAATCGTCGACCATTTTCTATGGGAGCAGTGATGGCTTTTCAACCGCACGCTCAGAGCGTATCGCGAATTATGGGTTTGGCATTCATCTCGCAGACATTAACCGGGATGGATTTATCGACGCATTGTTCAGTGATAAACGTCATTATATCCAAGTATATATAGGTAATAAAAATGGTTACTCTCAGGATAAGACGTTGCAGATTCCCTGCCCCATACCGGGAAGAATTAATTCCGCGGATTTGAATGACGATGGATGGCTAGACCTGATTATAAGCCAATCATCGCATCGTGTCAGGCGGGAAGAAAATTTTACGGTTATGTATAGTAACGAAGGCGAGTATTCACTGGAAAATGCTCAAACTTTTAAACAAGGAATATCCGTGATTGATACGGCGGTTGCAGACTTTAATAGGGATGGACATTTAGATTTATTAGCGTCGGCATATTCATCGCCTACGACACGTGTTATCCCGGCTACATTGCATTGGGGAAATGGACAGAACTTGGACTTGGAACATACGGTTGAGTTTCCAGCTAATTCCTCAGCCGGTGTTACGGCCATGGATTTTAATCACGATGGGTGGCTTGACATTGCGATCGCCAATCATCGTGACGAAGCTTCACATAAAACATTATCCTTTATCTATTGGAACGGCGCTGAAGGTTTTTCCCCTCTTGATCCCGACCGTATTACCCCGTTACCTGCCGCGGGCCCCCATGGCATGACCTGTCGTGATTTTGGGAACGGCTACACCCGGAAACCTGAAGAATCCTATCTTTCCCCACCGTTTAAGATTAATAAGAACACGCCAAATATTATTCATTGGGATGCGGAAGTCCCAACCCCCACCAGATTAATATTCCAATTACGATCAGCATCGACGAAAGAACAATTGATTGATACCCCTTGGAGAGGGCCGAATGGCACAGGATCCTACTATGAGAAATCAGGACAAAAAATAAGTGGGATCGATGCTGTAGATGCAGAGTGGTTTCAATATAAAGCGACATTAGTCTCACCCCATGGCTGTAAGTCACCGAAGTTGCGAGAAGTACGATTCGACTTGAATACATTTTCTAACCACGCGCGCAAAAAAATATAACTTTATATAAAGACCATTATCTTTCCCCATACTGTCAGGAAAAGTAACGCGGTGATAGAATATTTTTTTAATAGATTTTATCAGGATGAAGATACTATTTGTTGAAGACGAAAAAGAGCTGAATGAAATTGGAACGGAGCAAATGAGGTCCAAAGGGCATGAAGTTTGGCAAGCTTATACTGTAGAGGAAGCCCGCGCCTTGTTGGAATCAGAAGGCGATTCTATCGATTTATTAATAGCCGATCATCAACTGCCGGATGGAGAAGGCATCCAATTGGTTATGGAAGTCAGAGCGCAGAAGCCTTCAATAAAAGTTACCATTGTATCGGCCTATTTACACCAGATGGAGATGGAGATATTGCAGAATGAGAGCATACCCTTTTTTCATAAACCTGTTCTCTACTCGGATGTTTTAAAGAAATTACCTGTATCATAAATGGGTATACGATGGGCGACCTTATTTCTAACGGGATAAGTTAATGGAATTTTTCGAAAGCGCCATCAGCCCGTTTGGCCAGAACCCGCTTAAGTTCGAGCATCATTAATCCGCTGGCCACGTCGCTTTGAGACAATTGAGTTAAATCGGCGATCCCGTCCGCGTAATGGGCAGAACCATCATCGAAGCAGTGGGCGATTTTACTCTCCAACGGATCGAGTTCGGGGAGCACACTTTTTGCCCTCGCTTCACTATTTGCCGACCTGGCATAGGGAAGTTCAAGCTGACCGCTCAACCGTAGTTCCTCAATAACATCCTCAGTTGAATTCAAGAGGGTAGCGCCATCGCGTAACAATTGATGGCAACCCTGGCTGGCGGCCTGGTCTATGTGTCCGGGAACAGCGAAAATCAATCGCCCTTGCTCTCCCGTAAATCGCGCGGTAATCATACTGCCGCCATTTACGTTGCTTTCCACGACAATCGTAGCGAGGCAAATTCCTGATATGACACGATTGCGCATGGGAAATGATTGTTTGTCCGCGCGTCGGCCAAAGGGAAATTCACTGACAACCGCACCGCTCTTCACAATTCGTCGGTAAAGATCAAGATTCTCAGGGGGGTAGATAATATCAAGGCCACAACCCAGGACAGCCACCGTTTTCCCGTTAGCTTCTAATGCGCCTTCATGCGCTTCGCTGTCTATACCGCGCGCCAAACCACTTACGATACAAAAGCCCATATGCGCCAGTTCGCGGGCCAATCTTTTTGCTACACCTCTTCCGTAGAGAGTGGGGCGACGCGTCCCGACGATGGCAATAGAAGGTTGAGCAATGCGGTAGTCGCCAAGAAAATAAAGGCAGATCGGGGGATCGTAAATTTCCTTCAACATCGGCGGATAGTCCGCTTCCTGGAAATTGACATTAGAGGCCCCGTGTTTCTCAAGTAATGATTCTTCTTTTAACAGGTCAAATCGTTCACTCCAGTGGGCGATGGTATCGGCAATGACATCACTAACCCCCTTAACCGCGAGCAAATCTTTTCTCGTTGCATTCAGGATGGCAACGGCATCGTTCTCAAAGTGGTCCAGTAAATGTTTAAGGGTGACGGGTCCAATGGACGGTAACCCGTTTAAGACGAATAATGCTCGTCTTTGATCCAAGTCATCCCCCGTTTTCATTTTAAGCTATCAATGATTGAAAAAAAATTCATTGCCGCAAGACGACGGCAAGATAATCTAAAATCTCCGTAGTTTGCACCGCGACATGGCCTCGTTCACGTGCCAGTGCATCGGCAGCCACGCCATGTAAAACCGCTGCCCGACAAGTCGCTTCGAGAGGATCGACCCCCGGTCGGGCGAGCATGCTTCCAATCAATCCGCAGAGGATGTCCCCGCTGCCGCCCCGCGCCAGCAGGGGTCCACCAAAGGTGCTATAAATAAAGTGCGTCCCATCGCAAATGCGCGTAATGGGCCCTTTCAATAAGGTAATAAGGTTATGTTTACGGCAGAATTCAATAAGTGTTTTCGGATCCGTATCCACGCTCTCAGACTGAGAAATTCGTTTAAATTCGCCTTGATGCGGTGTGATGACAACCCGCCCCCAATCACCTGATCGCTCTTGAGCCAACTTTATGCTTTTGAGCTGGAGCGCATCTGCGTCGAGCGTCAGTGGCAATGAAATTTCTTTTACCACGCGTTGAACGAGAAATTGGGTCTCTTCCTCTGTTCCCATACCCGGTCCAGCGAGTAAGGCAGTGGCGCGATTTAATTTCTTTTGAAGAAGATGAAATCCCTCTACGGCGAGACCTCCATCGGGTGTTTCAGGCCAGGGAACCCACATCGCCTCCGGAATGACAGCGGCAAAAGAGGCGGACACCGACTCCGGGACGAATGCGGTTACTAAACCAGCCCCGCTTCGTAAAGCGGCGACAACGCTCATTTGAATGGCACCGGGCATCGAGCGTGAACCTCCGAGAACAAAGAGATGACCATAAGAGCGTTTATCGGTTGCCGGTTCGCGCAGCCCGCGAAGGGAGTTCAATACATTTACCGTTAGAACAGACGCGCCATTTTCTGTTTCCGCATCCTGATCAAAAAAACCAATATCGAGATAACGAACGCGGCCGACAAATTTTGAGTTTTCGAAATTAAAAAGGGGCGTTTTGGCAATACCTGTCGCGTAACTGAAGTCAGCGCGAAAAACGATTTCCGCACTTTCATCCCCGAGGCCACTGGGCATATCAACAGCTGCACGTAAGCGGATGTTCGTTTTCTCGTTAACCCAATTGATGACGCTGTCAGCGGGTGAACGCATGGGAGGGGTAAACTGCATGCCAAATAAACCGTCGATACAAATATCAAAGTTTACAGGATCGTTAAAGGGCGGTTTATCATCGTGCCAGTTTTCACGCGCAACCTGATCGCCTCCAGCTCTCTGTAAATTGTCGAGGCACCTTTGGGTAAGTGGGCGGAGCTTGCTTCCGCTGAAAACGAAGAGGATGATAATTTGGGCTTTATGACATTGCTGCAGTATTTCTTCAGCCGCGATTAAGGCGTCACCCGTATTATGACCTTTGCCCGCAAGGACAAGAATACGCGGAGATTCGGGAAGAGGCGCAATCTCCTGGAAGTCCTGCAAAACAGCCTCCCCGAGGGCGCGGCCAGCTTTTGTCATCGCCTCCCATTCTCTCGATCCATCACCGCCGAGCAGATCAATTTCGTATTTCTCTGACTCTTTGCAGGTCAATATCGGATGAGTAAAACTCATAACTGGAAATGCTGATCCTGGTTAGGCAAAATGACAAGGTTTCTTGAGCTATAATTACGGTTCAACCTGATCGTTAATACTTAAAACAAGAGCATCGGCTTCTTTCTGATTTTTCAAAACAATGACATCAAGATGTGCAAATTCAGGTTCTTTCAAAATTATCGGATACCGTTTTCGAATACTGTGATGCGTTTTTATAACCCAAAGTATCATTGAATCCGTACTAAAGAAGGCCTGCCTGATTGATTCTCGATTACCGGAGTAGAGTTCCTCTTTTAATATCGCCCGTTTGGAAGTTCGAGATACGGCGCGCCATAATACGGTTGGGAAAGAATAATTTAACCAGATTAAGGCTGTAGCTCTATCCCAGACAATATCGCGTACCACGCTGTAATTTCCGTCAGTAACCCACCGTTCATCACTTACTGCTTCTCGCGTTAATTGTCTGAATTCTTCGCGAGGTCTGGATACCCAGCCGGGTTTCCAATGAATGGCATCCAACTGTATATGGGGAACACTTAAAATATCAGCTAACTTCCGGGCAAGGGTCGTTTTACCTGAACACCCGTTGCCCACAATAATAATCCGTGATTTATTTTTTATCATCGTGAGTTATTCGTCAGAGTGTCTATTTGTGTATAGCCTCCCATTATCTGGAGGGCCACGCTCCGTCGTGGCCGTTATAATTATTAACGGCTAATTGGAATTATCGTTAATCTCAAACTTTAAAGCGGCCACGAGAGTGGCTTCCGCCTCGATAATAGAAGTAAAGAGATTGATTAATTATTAATATTAAGCGCGCTGGGGACCAGCCTTCGCCAAGGCTATGGCTGGCAGACAGCCCGCTCCACCTAAATCTATTCGAATAAAGCGAAATAAATTAAAAAATCAGCCGGGCGGCCAGGTTAATTGCCGACCGCCGAGAAGGTGGACGTGAAGATGAGGGATAGTCTCTCCCCCGTGAGCGCCGTTATTTATCACCAGGCGAAATCCTGTCTCCAACTGACATTTTTTAGCCAGGTCTCGCCCTACTAGCAGGAGATGACCGAGTGTTTCCCCATCTTCATCAATAGCTTCACTGACGCGCGCAATGGGTTTCTTGGGAATAATCAAGAGGTGAGTCGGTGCCTGGGGATTAAGATCGTGGATGGCAATACATTGCTCATCTTCATACTCTACATTCGCGGGAATTTCACGCGCGATAATTTTTTCAAAAAGAGTCTTTTCTCCTGCCATGAGTAAGAGGGAAAGTGATTGATGATCAGAGATAGACGAGATTCAGGATAGTAGAAGAATTTATTCTTTTCGCGGCCAACTGATCGATATAAGATAGGGCTTCCGTATATTGTTTCCGTATACGATGGGTCCAGTATTTTCCGTTCGGGCAGAGGGCGGGTCGCAGACCCGATATTAGAAGCAGTGCTTTTTCATACCCCACCAGTTGTTTGAGCGCGCATATGACTTCTTCCTGAATCCAAAGCGGTTCAAAAGTATTTCGGCTTAGATCGAGGTGAAAGAAGCCTCGCGACAAAGGATGTTTTTCATGAGCCTGTAGTACTCTTATTGCGGCGCTGACAAAATTTTCGATTGGGGCGGAACAGTTATGTGAACCAGTAAGAGAAAAATTAATAGCCGACTTAACCTGCTCCGTGAAATACTGATCATACAAATGCACCGGCCCCAAGAGAGTTTGTAAGCAGTGGGTTTTTGTCAGTTCGTCCAAATTATTCATTTTTCAATTCCAGATCCGATATCTCCTGGGCCAATTCAGAGAGGTCACGAAAATCTTTGTAAACACTGGCAAATCGCACATAGGCAATCTGGTCAATCGTTTTTAAGTTATTCATTACTTTTTCTCCGATTGCCCGACTGGGAATCTCCACATCGAATTCATTTTCGAGGTCAATTAAAAGATCGGAGATTATCATATTTATTTGTTCAAGATCGACTGGGCGTTTTTCACAGGCGCGCCGAATGCCGGTGAGTATTTTATTGCGGTCAAAGTCCTCTCGGCGCGAATCTCTTTTAATAACAATTATGCCCTCACGGTGAATTTCTTCAATCGTGTTAAAACGATAACCGCATTCCGGACAATGCCGTCGACGACGGACGGTATGACCATTTTTTCCGATTCTTGAATCGACAACCCGGGTGTCACTTGCTGAGCATTTGGGACATTGCATTTTTGATAAAGCGCTAAAGTTTCAGGAAATTTTCAAGTATCTTTATTCCATTGATCGTGGCAAACGATTCAGGGTGAAATTGAACACCCCATATTGGGTGCTCGCGATGTTTGAATCCCATTATTTCTTTTTCCGAAGTTTCAGCAGTAATTTCCAGGCAATCAGGCAAGGAAGAGCGTTCAACAAGAAGTGAATGGTAACGGGTAGCGGAAAAAGGAGATTCCATCCCTTGAAATAAAGCGGTTGAATCGTGTAAAATGGATGATGTTTTCCCATGCATGAGACGATCTGAGAGAACTATTTTACCTCCATAATGTTGTCCAATACACTGGTGACCGAGGCAGACACCGAGGATAGGAATTTTCCCCGCAAATGCCTCAATCATTTCAATGCTGACACCCGCATCATCGGGAGTCCCGGGTCCGGGTGAAATAAGGATGCGCTCTGGACTGAGGGCGAGTGCATCACTGGCGGTAAGTTCATTATTACGTACCACTTTTTGTTTCACCCCAAGCTGGCCAAAATATTGTACCAGGTTAAAAGTGAAGGAGTCAAAATTGTCGATGACCAGTAGCATTAAAAAAAATTTATCCTGTTAGTGAACAAAATTATAGTCAAGCCTGAGCGATAACTGTGGCAATTAATTATTAATTCAGAGATGAGCAGTTAAATAGGATTGTGTGATTACGACCTATTCTACTTGCTCTTTAATTATTGGAAGAATGCGCTTCTGATAATTTGATATTTAATGAAGGATATTTTTCAGATTCAGCATTGCGATCAGCACACCGCTGCTCGCAGTGGTCGTTTGCATACGCTGCACGGTGTTGTCGATACCCCGGTATTCATGCCTGTTGGTACCCAGGCTACGGTAAAAGCGATGACGCCAACCCAGCTATCTGATATCGGCAGCCAGATAATATTAAGTAATACTTATCATTTAAATCTCAGGCCGGGTTCTGAAACGATAAAAAATCTGGGTGGACTTCATCGCTTTATGAATTGGAGTGGGCCCCTATTGACCGATAGCGGTGGATATCAAGTTTTCAGTCTCGCAAAAATGCGAGAAATTTCTGACGAGGGCATAGCCTTTCGGTCCCATTTAAATGGAGATCCCGTTTTTCTTGGACCGTTAGAGGTAATGTCTATCCAGCAAAATCTTGGATCAGACATTGCGATGGTTCTCGATGAGTGCCCGCCGTACCCCTGCTCGGAGAAAGATTGCCGCGGTGCAGTTAAGCGGAGCCTGCATTGGGCAGCACAATGTTTAAAGATTGCGCGCGAAAATGGATTTTGCCAATCGGGTAATCACCTGTTCGCCATCGTGCAGGGATCAGTTTTTGAAAATTTACGCCGGGAATGTGCACTAGCTCTTGTCGACCAGAATTTTCCCGGCTACGCGATTGGCGGTGTTGCCCTCGGCGAAGAGGAGTCTAAAATACTTGAGCAGGTAGGGTGGACAATACCACTTTTGCCCGAAAACAAACCGCGTTATGTAATGGGCGTCGGCACACCGCCACAACTCTTAAGGATGATCGCGAGTGGAGCGGACATGTTCGATTGCGTACTCCCCTCGCGCGCGGCACGACACGGGACCGTTTATACACCCTATGGAACGCTGAATTTACGTAACACTCGATTCAAGGAAGATCAGCTTCCACTGGTAGAAGGATTACGAAATTATACCTGCGAGAATTTTACGCGCGCATATTTAAGACACCTTATTGTCGCCGAGGAGATTCTAGCGAGCACGCTTCTCACCTTACATAATCTTCATTTTTATCTCGATCTGATGAAACAGGCACGCGAACACCTCGAGAACGCGGATTTTGATTCCTGGCACAAGTCATGGATCGATCAGTACGAAAATGGAGAGAGGGACGAATGAATCTTTACTCTATGAATTCCGTTTATCTATTAAATCAGTCAATTAACACCCAATTGAAGCGTAACCATTAGATTGAAACAATAATGCAGGGAACAACTCAGACTTACAGCTTTTCAAAAATGAAGTCTTCCGATATACTTTTCGCTCAAACATTTAAGTTAAAGTATTTACCTATCAATAAAACATGCGAATTTTAGTAACAGGTGCGTCCGGTTTTTTAGGAAGTCATCTCTGCGCGCGATTGCTCAGCGATGGCAATGAAGTGATTGCTCTCGATAATAACTTTACCGGTCGAAAAGAGAATATCAAATCGATCATGAGTAATCCTGATTTTGAATTCAGGAGACATGATATTGTCGATCCGATCAAAGTTGAAGTTGACCAGATCTATAACTTTGCCTGCCCCGCGTCTCCCGTCCATTACCAATATAATCCAATCAAAACAGTAAAGACCTCAGTTATGGGTGCGATCAATTGTCTGGGATTGGCGAAGCGTGTTAAGGCGCGTATCCTCCAGGCTTCGACCTCGGAAGTTTACGGGGATCCCCAACTCCATCCCCAACCCGAGAGTTACAATGGTAACGTCAATCCTATCGGATTGCGCGCCTGTTATGATGAAGGCAAGCGCTGCGCAGAAACTCTATTTTTCGATTACCATCGAGAGAATAAGGTAGATATTCGCGTAATTCGTATCTTCAATACCTACGGCCCGCACATGCAGGCCGATGACGGACGTGTCGTCTCCAATTTTATCGTCCAGGCGTTGCGAGGTGATGAGATCACGGTATATGGTGAAGGCCAGCAAACCCGTTCCTTTTGTTATGTTGACGATCTTATCGAAGGGACGGTACGAATGATGAATCAGGATTCTTTTGTCGGCCCGGTTAATTTAGGAAATACAAGTGAATTTACGATGCTTGAATTAGCGGAAAAAATCATCAGCTTGACGGGAAGCAGTTCGCAGATAGTTTTCAAACCCTTACCGGCAGATGATCCGCAACAACGCCAACCTGATATTACCCTGGCGAAAAAATATCTTGATTGGGAACCCCGTTATGATTTTGAGACAGGTCTTAAAAAAACGATCAAATACTTTGAGGAATCAATTGCCCGAAAGCATTTAACTTAGTCAGGCTCTACCTGTTTTAATAGAAAATCGTCGACTGTTTCCGGCTAAAACTAAGTGCATTAAATTAATTTAAATTTCCATGTTTTCTAATCTATTTAAAAAATTTGCGGGTCGGCACTACCGCAAGTACGTTAAAAATGCCTGGCCGGTGGTCGAGAGGATAAAGGTAATCGAAGCGGATTATCAAAAGCTTACCGACGACCAAATCCGTGCTAAAACCGCTGAATTTAAAAACCGCTATGCTGAGGGCGAAACACTTGAAGAACTATTACCCGAAGCTTTTGCGACGGTTATGAATACTTCGCGTCGTTTATTGGGACAAACGCACACCGTGTGTGATCATGAACAGGTTTGGGACATGGTGCACTTCGATGTTCAATTGATCGGCGGTATGGCTTTAAACGATAATAAAATTGCGGAGATGGCAACCGGTGAGGGAAAAACGCTGGTTGCGACCCTGCCGCTATATCTCAATGCCATCACCGGCCGCAATTGTCAGCTCGTAACGACCAATGACTTTCTCGCAAAGCGTGATTCGGAGTGGATGGGATACATTTTCAAGTTCCTCGGTCTAAACGTGGGGTGCATCCAAAATAGCATGGATCCGGCGACCCGTAGGGAAATGTACAATTGTGATATCACCTATGGCACAGCGAGCGAATTCGGTTTCGACTACCTGCGTGATAACGGAATGGCGACACGCAAAGAAGACCAGGTTCAACGTGATCATTATTATGTGATCGTTGATGAAGTTGACTCTATCTTGGTCGATGAGGCGCGTACTCCGCTCATCATATCCGGTCCAGTCCAAAGTGAACGCGAGATGCCTTTTAATGAGCTAAAGTCGATTATAGAGCGCCTCGTAAAAAAACAATCGTCCCAGTGTAATAATCTGGCTAGCGAAGCTGAAAAAATTGTCAAAAATAGTGACGAATCCGCGGTCGACGCCTATGAAAAGTTACTCCAGGTAAAGTTTGCCAATCCCAAGAACAAGAAGCTTATGCGCCTGATGGAAGACGGGAATGTCCGCAGGAATTTCGAAAAATTCGATTTGGAAATGAGTGGAGATTTCAACAAGGAACGGCTTTATGCGCTGAAAGAAGAACTCTACTACGTTATCGACGAAAAGCAGCACCAAGCTGATCTTACAGAAAAAGGACGCAATCTCTTGAGACCGGATGATGATGACGCCTTTGTTCTCCCTGATCTCCCCAGTATATTTATGGAGATTGATAAGAAAGAGAATTTATCAAAGGACGATAAAGATCAGGAAAAAGCAAACGCCCAGGATATATTTGAAAATAGGAGTGAAGACATCCATTGTATAAGCCAGCTGCTTCGCGCTTATTCGCTTTATGAACGCGATGTCGAATACCTGGTAAATAATGGTAAAGTCGTAATCATCGACGAGAATACGGGGCGCGCGATGCCAGGCCGTCGATGGAGCGACGGATTGCATGCTGCAGTCGAAGCCAAGGAAGGTGTTACCGTTGAAAGTGAGTCAAAGACTTTTGCCACGATAACGATTCAAAACTATTTCCGTCTTTACGATAAAATCGCGGGTATGACGGGGACGGCCGAGACAGAAGCCTCGGAGTTTAATGATATTTATAAGTTAAGTGTGATGGTAATTCCCACCAATAAGCCAAACCAGCGGACGGACGACCACGATATTATTTACAGGACCCGAAATGAAAAATATAATGCGGTGATCAGGGATATCCAGAAATCCAATAAAATAGGACAACCTGTCTTAGTCGGCACCGCCTCGGTCGAAGCTTCTGAAGTACTCAGCCGATTACTTCGACGGGAAAATATCACGCACAGTGTTCTCAATGCCAAACAACATGAGCAGGAAGCTGAAATTGTAACCCGGGCGGGACAGCGTGGCGTGGTCACGATTGCCACGAATATGGCTGGACGCGGAACAGACATTAAACTGGGGGAGGGAATTCCTGAAATTGGCGGTCTCTACGTTCTTGGAACTGAGCGTCACCAGTCACGACGTATCGATCGCCAGTTGCGCGGTCGTTGTGCTCGGCAGGGAGACCCAGGGGCTTCTAAATTTTATATTTCTCTCGAAGACGATCTTTTGCGACTCTTTGGCAATTCCGGTTACATCGCAAAGCTTCTGGAAAAATCAGTGGGAGAGGGAGAAGTGCCCTTACCGAGCTGGGTGATTGAAAATGCTCAAAAACGCGTCGAGCAACAGCACTATTCGGTTCGCAAACGGCTTTTGCAATATGATGATGTGCTCAATCGGCAACGCGAAGTCATTTACAACCTGCGAAACGATGCCATTCACACGGAAACGCCTAAAGAAATTATTTTCGAGTTAATCGAGGAAGAGATTGAATCACGAATGGATGAGGCTGGCCTTTTTAAACCCAACCAAAGTGACGATTCCCTCGAAGGGTTTCTCCATTGGTTAAATACCCAATTCCCAATTGCCCTTAAAATTGAGGACGTTCAAGAAAAAGAAGCCGAGGAACTGCAGGCTTTTCTCCTGGAAAATATTAGAACGGCCTACAAAGCCAAGGAATCAGTGGAAAACCAGGAGGCACTGCAAGCACTCGAACGCTATGTGGTTATCGGCGCGATGGATAAGCATTGGCAGGACCATCTTACAGAAATGGAGGAGTTGAGACAGAGCGTGGGCTTGCGTGGTTACGGGCAGAAGGATCCGCTTAATGAATACAAAAGCGAAGCGTTCTCATATTTTGAGCAAATGATGAAAAATATCCGGTCGGATGTGTGCCACAGACTTTTTCATTCCGCGACAAATATTAAAGCATTTGAAAATATGCTATCGGTCCTCTCCCGGCAGGCACAGACCCAGGGACCCGTGGATCCCACGGGTGCCGCAGCGCCGGTAATGTCTGGACCTACTAATGTGCCGAGAAGAAGAATTCTCGCTGGGGCTGGCGGTCCTTCTGAAGAGGAGGCGCAAATTGCTTTAGCCCCCGTTAGAAATCAGGGCCCAAAAGTAGGTCGTAACGATCCCTGTCCCTGCGGAAGCGGTAAAAAATATAAAAAATGCTGCGGGCGAGCTGCCTGACCGAAAAATTCTCGCGGTGTCTTTATCCACGCTTCAACCACACAGCCATTTCCCCTTCACCGCGATGGGCCCAGGCGTGATAGGGAATCAGCGTGATCTCTCGATTTTCGTCGATTCCCCGGATAACGGGTAAGCCATTCAGTATATCTGATCGCTGTTCGCATTTCAAGGTCGCACTATCGGGTAAAATCAAATCCAGCGCTTTTCCCCCGTTGTCCACTCCTTCAGCGCAATAGACAACCGGCCCTCGTTCGAGTGCGACTTTGCCTCTATTGCTTTCAACATTTTCATCGCATAAAACACGTCTGATTGGCATCGGCAGGTTAAGTTTAATCGTGTCACCTTTTTTCCAGATGCGTTTCAAACAAGCGTACCCTTTATCTATATTGAGCGGGACAGGGCTGCCGTTAACATTCAGTGATACCTTGTCATCGTTCTCGTCACTGTATTGATAGAGGTCGCTGGGCACCGGTCGATTTTGCGTCCATCCCGGGATGCGGAAACGAATTTCAAATTCGGATTTGGCATCGGTATTCACAATCAGTGAAACTTTTCCGTCCCAGGGATAATCTGTTTCCTGATTAAGGCTTACCGTTTGATCGGCCAATTGAATCGTTGCGCTATTAGCGATGTAGAGGTTTATAAATATTGCATTGTCTTCTTGTGCGTAAAGATAACCCGGAAGAGAGGGAAGAAAACGAACGACGTTTGTGGGGCAGCAGGAGCAGTGAAACCAGGGCTGCCGTGATGTAGTCTTAATGTTAAAGGCAAATTCTCCATCCCATTCGAGAGGATTTGGATAAAAGAAATGATCTCCGCTCAAGGAGATGCCGGAGAGAAAGCCATTATAAATAATGCGTTCCAGGATATCGATATACTTGGCCTCACCGTGAAGGAGAAATAACCGGTGATTCCACATCGCGTTGCCGATCGCTGCACAGGTTTCGTTGTACGCTGTATCATTGGGCAGCTCAAAGTTATCGCCAAATGCTTCCCCTTCGTGTCGTGATCCGATGCCGCCGGTGAGATATATCTTTTTTGAAATGACATTATCCCATATACGATCGACCGCTTGTATATATTCATCATCAGCCGTTAAGGCGGCAACATCAGCCATCGCGGAGTACATATAAACTGCCCTTACCGCGTGACCGTTCGCCTCTTCCTGTTCAAGTACGGGCTTATGGTCCTGGCAGTAATCTCCATACGTGCTGCGCTCCTGATCATTACCCCGTTCGTTGAGAAAAAATTTTGCCAGGCTTAAGTATTTTTTCTCCCCCGTTGCGCGATACAGCTTGGCAAGCCCGATTTCGATTTCCTGGTGACCGGGAACATCGCGAATTTTATCGGGGCCAAAAACGCGGTCGATAAGATTGGCATTATTTAAAGCGACGGTTAAAAATTTTCTTTTACCGGTGGCTTGGTAATAGGCCACCGCAGCTTCATACATGTGTCCGACATTGTAAAGTTCGTGGCTTTTTTCGAGGTATGACCAGCGCGTGTCACCCGTGTCTATAGCCGAATTATTGGGATCGATGGTTCGCGTAGTGAAAAGATAACCATCGTCTTCCTGTGCCGCGGCGACAGTATCGATCAAGTCATCGAGGTATTTTTCTAATTCCGGATCGTGCTGCAGTGACAGTGAGTATGCGGCACCTTCCATCACTTTGAATACGTCGGAATCGTTAAACCGCAGGCCCTGAAAAGACCCTTCCTTAAGTTTGCCCGCGATGGCAAAATTATCAATGCGTCCGGTTTCCTCGCAATTTTTAAAATCGTAGGGGAGGGTCACCTCACGGTTTATTTTAAGTCTAGGTGACCAGAAATCGTCATTTACCTGGAATGAGGTAAAGGGAACCGGAGTTATAGGGTAATCCTTAATAGCGTTCTCTGCTTTGTTTTCAGTATTCAAGGAGAGTCATTCCGGAGGCGCTTAAAATTGAATGTGAAGTTCTCACCTCAGCATATTTAAATGTAATTACAGGATTACTTTACGCTCGGTATTCAAATAGTCTTTTTGTAATTTATGAAAAGAGAATTCGATGGTACCCAGTGATTTAATCTCTCCCGTACCCTTTATCTTTTTTCGCGCTGCATCTTTTGCGCTGATCTCGATTCGCTCTGATACCCTGCCCAGGGTAACGACGTCTCCGGGAAATAGCGTGATGAATTTAGATACTAATTCCAATACTTTGGGCGCCTTGACAACATATTCATCCAACGATCCTTTTACTTTCCCCACCCCATCGATATCAAGTGACATCGCGAGATTTCTAAGCTCACCACTTTTCCGTTTCACCGGCTGATCTAATATCACATTATAGCCGTCAGCCCATCTTCCGTAAACATAGGGAATATTTCTTTCCTGGTGAGTGGCCGGCTCGACAACATCTTCGTGAAAGGAATAATCGCTGACTGAGACAAGAGGTGTGTAGCCAAGAATATAATCATCTGCTTTATCACTTTTGATTTTACTCGCGACTTTTTTTATAACGAGGGCCAATTCTATTCCCAGATGCAGGGTTGTTGCCCGTGGCGTTAACTCCACCTTTGAAGGCGATACACTCAATGCAGAATTAGGGCCATTGAGAAAACGCGGATGTGGGAGCATTGTTAAATTTGTATTTTTCGTAATATTTTTATAATTGCCGAAGACCGTCCAGAAATGACCGGCGCGTCTGATATTCCAATCCTTAATGGACTTAATATTGTCCTCTCCATTTTTAATCAACGCCCTGACCGCTGGTGAGGCGTGAACTTTCTTTGACGGATCATCTTTATCCCGCCAGTCATTACTACCGACTACTACTACTTTGTTGCGCAAATGCCCGACCCTTTCAATTTCGGTCTCGATTCTATCGTCCGGTCCGAAATCCATATCCTCTGGGCAGGGCATGCCGTCAACACCCATCGTGGCGACGTGAATGACATCACCCGGAAATATGGTGGCAAAGGAAGTGTACCATTCAAGCGTCCGTTCGAATCCCAGTAAAAGCGCCCCGGTATGCGCGCGGTCACGCAAGAGGCCGGACTTCTTTGTATAAACAAGTAGATCATAGGGATTGCTCACGTCGTCTTTCGTGACCAGATAGGGGCCCATCGAACACATGGTATCCGCTTTTTTACCCCCCCAGGAAGCGGTTGCGCCCAAAAACCAATCTTCAGCGCCAATTTTGGCCTTCCCTTTGCATACTTTATCAATGGAATTATTATAGCCCCCAATGCAGGCATCGGTAACGACGGTGAACCCCGCGACATAATCCATGGCCTTATCAGCAGTGATGTACCGGCCCTTCTTTCCGATGATGATACCAAATTCCACATTGTATCCCCAGGGCGCTGTGTCTTTGGGGATGATCATTGTTTCATCCGCTCCGATTACGCTACCTTGCGGGCGCTGATGTCCTTGGGGGAATAAATTCAATATTTTCCGAAAAGGATCATTGCGGATGAAGGTGGGACAATTCTGAACTAAACCCCAGTATAACCGCGGGCGAGGGATCGGCGCTTTTAAAGTGACCGCGTTTCTCGAATACCCCGCGTTTTTCAAAAGTGCCTGATCCGATACGGATAAAAACTTAATTAAAAAATCGTTTAATTGTTTTAAGGCAGTCATGCCCTCGTCTTCGAGCTCGAGAAAAGAAACCAAATCTTTGGGCCACTCTCCCGACTCAAGGAATTTTGGCGTCTGGTAAAAATAGCTGGAAGTTTGAGATGAATATATTTTGAACTTTTCTTCCACAATCGCGGGTTCGAAGATCCAATCTTCATTATGCGCGGGGTGATTTACAACCACTCCCCAGCTCTCACGACCATTAACTTCAAATGTGGCTAGTCTCATATACTAAATCCTTTTTTCTAACTTTGTTAATGGGCGTTTACGATTAAATGAGAATTTTAAATTATGCATTAATGGGGATTGGGCATAGCGGGAATAACCTCTTTTGCTAAACGTTCTATCGAATTAATCCATTTTGCTTTATCGTCCCAATCATTGGTGGTCATAAGCAGGGTCCCAAAACCCCCGAGTTCATCATATAAATCTTTCAGTTGCTGGGTGACTGTATCCACAGTGCCAAGGAGACATAGATTTCTTACGAGGTACTCACGATCGACTTGTTCATCAGTTATCGCCGGATCGGTTTTCATCAAGTCGAGCATTTTATACGCGGCAAAAAGGCTTCGAAGGTAGATATAGGAATCTGCCAGCGCACTGTTATAGGCAAAATCAAAGGCCTCATCATTTGATTCGCCGATAAACACATTACGGCAGACCCTCCAAATGGATCTATCAGCTTCAGGTTGGCCGGCTTCTCGGGCGCCTTCAGCATAAGATTCCCAATGCGCTTTAACTATTCTGGGAGCAACGAGATTGGTACTCATGGGGATATACCCGCGTGCACCAGCCATCTTTGCCCCGATCGAGGGGGCGCGTACAATACTCGTGCCGATCGGTGGGTGTGGTTTTTGCAGCGGTTTGAGCAATTCTCCATTACCGAATTCCGGAACGACGCTTTGATTTTTAATCGTCCAGAATTGACCTTTAAATTCATAGGGTGGCGGCGTGGACCAGAGCTTAAGAACCATGTCGAGACATTCAACCGTCATGAGGCCCTGGGTCTTCGGGTCGGTGATGTTAAAGAGTTCCATGTCCGTGGGGACGCCGCTCTGCCCATAACCGAAATACATTCTCCCATGGGAGAGGTGATCGAGCAGCGCTATTGAGGAGGCCACTTTTACCGGATGGTTGTGAGGCATGATGATCACACCCGGTCCCAAGCGTATAGTTTTCGTTCTTTGAAACGCAGCGCTGAGGAAGATCTCATTACCGGCAATCGGCTCCCAGGGTAATGATTCATGATTGCCCACCCAGCCTTCTACAAATCCGAGGTCTTCAGCGCGTTCGACGAACTCCAAATCTTCGTCGAAGCATAGAGTGCGATCTTTTGCGGGGGGATGCAATGGCATCATAAAAAAGCCAAGGTTCATGGGAATTCCTTATCTTAGAGGTGTTAAAGTAAATAGGGTCATGATGGCCTGATGATGGGCGATTCTTTTCGTAATTGGCAAATTTTTTTTATTATTTATACCTATCTTATCCCTTAATCTCCAGCTACGTTGGTGCGATTGCCGTCTGTGAGAGGGGTTCAATAACGCTTGCCTAACCTAGTCAGGATTAGAATATATAATCAAATTCGCGCTCATCGTTTTAGCGATTACCCGTAACTGAAGTGGAGTCATTTTCAATATCCAGGGTGACTGATGAATAACCGGAACGCTGATGTCATCGTCATTGGCGCAGGTCACAATGGATTGGTGTGTGCCGGTTATCTCGCGAAAGCGGGTCTTGATGTTCTTGTTTTAGAACGCAGTAACCGCATTGGTGGAGCCTGTGTCTCGGAGGAACTCACCCCCGGGTATATTTTTTCAACTTTTGCTTACTCCGCCCATGGTCCCGGACCAAAGATCTGCGGCGATCTCGAAATCCCCGCCAATGCATTTACTATCGTGCCAACCGATCCGGGGATGTTTTTACCCTTCCCCGATGGTGATCATTGCATCCTTTGGGCAGATAGAGAAAAAACCGCGCGGGATCTTGAGAGAATTGGGCCCCGCGAAGGACAGGGGTATCTAGCTTATCATCAATTTCTGGAATCAGCTAATCATGTGATGCAATCCATTTTTCTTGAACCGCCGCCGACGCATCAAGCGCTTTATGATCGTTTCGCGGGAACCCCCTATGAAGTGGCGCTCGAAGCAATGCTGACGCGCAGTCATTGGGATGTCATTTGCGATTATTTTGAAACAGAAAAAGTCCGCTGCGCAATGGCGCGCTCCGATGATGTCGGTTACCCCACAGCCGTAGGGTCGCTGCTCGCTGACGTTATAGAAAACGCATCCGAAGGAGCGGGTGTAGAAAATATTTCAGGGCTTCCCGACGGTGGGATGGGAGTGATTACCGCCGCATTAGCCGCCGCCGTTTGCCGCTATGGCGCGGAGATCCGCACTGAATCCGCGGTTGAAAAAGTCCTAATCAAAAACGGACGAGCAACAGGGGTGAGACTGTCAGGGGGTGAAACACTCACCGCTCGAATGGTCGTTTCTAACGCCGACCCCAAACGCACATTCCTTAAACTCATAGATCCGCATGAACTTGACAACGGATTTCGCGAAACCGTTACCCGCATAAAGACACGCGCAAATTATATGAAATACCATGCGGTGATTACTGCAGCACCGCCTTTTACCGCTATACCCCCTGAGCTGGCTGATGACCCCCGTCTTCTCGCTTCCGTGCGAATAAGCCCAAGCTTATCCTATATGGAAAACGCCTGGCTTGATGCCCAACAGGGAATACCCTCACGTCAGCCGGTAATGAGCTTACAACTGCCTACCGCTTACTTACCGCACATGGCTAAACCTGGTAAACACATCTTTGGCGCTTGGGTGCGTTATGGTCCGCCTGAACCGAAAATGTCCAACGACGCGTTAAGGGATGAAAGTCTGAAAAATATAATCGCTACCTTGGAATCCTATGCGCATGGATTCAGTGATTTGATTGAATGGCAACGTCTATACACTAATTTCGACATCGAAAATGAGACCGGCATTACGAACGCAAGTATTCGGCATGTGGACATGACCCTGGATCAAATGCTCTACCGCCGTCCACTGCCTTCCTGGAGCGCTTACAAGTCGCCGATCGAAGGTTTATGGATGTGCGGCTCGGGCACCCACCCCTGTGGATCGGTTACCGGCGCGCCCGGTCACAATGCAGCCCATGCAATCCTTTCTGAACACGGGATGGGGTAAAGTACCACGGATTACGCTGATACCACGGATAAATTACTGCAGATTACGCGAAAAAGTTTCTATATGGGGATAAAGTATTCCATCGTGTAGGGAGTCGCCTTAACATCACTCCATAACTCAACATCCGCAAACATCCGCAAACATCCGCGTGATCCGCGGTCAATGATTGAATATCAGCCGAGGATTTTCTGGGGTTCGTAATCGGGGATAGCCCCATCCTGTGATGCGACGTAAGCGCCGAGTCGACAGCAACGATTAATAAAATCTGGATTGCGGTCGGCATCACCATTAATCACACCTTGAATGAAAGCGGCCATAAAGGCATCCCCGGCACCTACGGTGTCTCGTACTTCTGTCGCTGTTGCGCACCCTTTTATCAATCGGCCATCATTGAAATAAATAGCGCCCTTTTCTGCAAGGGTTACGCAAATGCGGCGAACCCCAGTCTTTTCGACCAGTTTCTCGATGAGACTTTCACATCCGGATGACTCAATTGCACCCCCCGATATTTTTTCCAGTTCTTCTTCATTCAGTTTGAGAATATCCGTTTCTTCTATGAGGGTGAAGACAAGATCGAGATTATCGTAGGGTGCCCTCAGGTTGACGTCAAAAATCCTGAGCGGCCCCTTTTCATTGAGCATACGGGTCAAGGTTTCTAAATTAGGATTGGAACGAGCGTCGAGTGAACCAAATACAATAGCATCAGCTTTTTGGACAGACTCAAGCAGTGCCTTGCTTAAGACAATACGATCCCAGGCTGCGTTTTCATGAATGGTATAGCTGGCATTACCTTTTGCATCGAGGGTGACTTTAACCGTGCCTGTTGGTAGATCTTCATGTTGTTCCACTAAATGGGTGTCAACTTGGTTCATCTTCATTCTTTCGAGCGCTTCTTCACCCAGAAAATCCTTTCCCACGGCTGAAACCATAGTGACTTCAGCACCAAGCTTAGATAAATGGGCTGCGACATTGAGGGGTGCACCCCCTAAAAAAATTCCTCGCGGAAGTACATCCCACAAAACTGCTCCAAAGCTTACCACTCTCATAGTTTTATAATGCAATAGGTCTATTCGTAAAATGCTTCAAGGTTTTCCCGCACTCTATTTTCAACTTCGATTAGAAAATGATCCATTCTCCTAAATGAAGGGTTAGGATTATGAAAAAGATTACGATTATAGGAATAAGCGTGACAAGAATAGATCAATGGCACATCCATGCTTGCTTCAACACTAGGGGCGTCTAAATTTTATTTAAATGGATCCTGAAGAGGCATTACGGAAATACTTTAGGTTCGATGCGTTCAGACCTGTCCAGGATGATATTATTAATGCGCTTCTGGCGGGTGAAGATGTTCTAGTCGTCATGCCAACAGGTGGTGGCAAATCTTTATGCTATCAGTTACCCGCACTGATGAAAGCGGGTGCGGCCGTGGTCGTATCGCCTCTTATCGCACTGATGAAAGATCAGGTTGATACGCTGAATGCTCAGGGGATCGCCGCCTCGTTTATCAACAGTAGCTTGAGCCCAAGTGAACAGAGGCGTGTTTTACAAGAGGTGTCCGCGGGAAAGGTTAAGCTACTTTATATCGCGCCGGAACGTTTTCGTGACTTGCGGTTTACGACGGCTCTCGCCGCGGTTGATATTTCATATTTTGCGATTGATGAAGCACATTGCGTGTCGATGTGGGGACATGATTTCCGGCCGGATTATTTACGCGTCGGAGAAGAGATAGGGCGATTGGGCAGGCCGCCCATCGCGGCCTTTACGGCAACTGCCACGCCGGAAGTTCGCGCAGATATTCTCACCGCGCTCCACTTAAAGGACCCCCAGCAGTTTATCACCGGATTTGAACGCCCGAACCTGGAGTTTCGCGTCACGCGGACGAATAAAGATGCTGATAAGTATGCCAACCTTAGTGGTCTAATAGAAAAATATAAAACCGGTATCATATATTGCGCGACACGAAAAAAGGTCGAAGAGATAGCGGAAAAACTCAACGCCTGGGATGTAGCTCATGTCTCCTATCACGGGGGGATGGACGATGATTTCCGCACCGAAGCACAAGAGGCTTTTTTAACGAGACGAGCGGATGTTGTCGTCGCAACTAACGCCTTCGGGATGGGCATTGACCGGTCCGATCTCCGCTTTATTGCCCATTTTGAAATGCCTGGAAGCGTCGAAGCGTATTATCAGGAAGCGGGTCGCGCGGGGCGAGATGGATTGCCGGCAGTCTGTGATCTATTCTTTCGTCACAATGATCGACGGGTCCAGGAATTTTTTATCGAGGGGAGCAATCCCGGCAAATCATTGATCGTCGATCTCTACACTCATTTGCGTCAATTGTCCGGCGACACGCTCGAAGTAATTATTTCAATAAATGATTTATCGGAAAAGATGGAAATAGGGAACACGATGGCGGTTGGCACGGCGCTCATCCATTTATCGCGCCATGGATATATAGAGCGATACGATATACCCGGGAAGCGCATTCGCGGAACGCGATTACTCAACCCGGATTTAAGGCCCCATGATCTACAAATTGACACCGATGCACTGGCGAAAAAAGAACGTCGTGACCGAGCAAAATTGGAATCGATGCTGGAATACGCTCAAGCTTCGGATTGTCGCCAGGTTTGGATTCTGAATTATTTCGGAGAGCGTAATGCTCGGCCTTGTGGGCGCTGCGATCACTGTCAGCTTGTCGCTCCGGAAGGTATCCGTGAACCGACTAATGATGAAAAAGTCATTTTACAAAAAGCCTTGAGCGGTATTGCCCGAATGTCCTATCGCAGTGGCTTGGAAGGCTGGCGCCCCCGCTTTGGACGGGTGCGCATTATTGAAATGTTAAGTGGCAGTCAACGGGCAGAAATTTTTCAAAACGAACTCGATAAACTGTCAACTTATGGAATTCTTCAAAAAGAGGGTACTGAATATTTGCGGGGTCTGTTTGACGAAATCTTACGCGCTGGCCTGATACGGCGCACGGGGGGGCAATACCCCCTGATATCTTTAACGCCTTTAGGTGATGCGGTGATGAAGGGAGATGAGACGGTGAAACTTACATGGTCAAATTTCCGGCGCGCAAAATCAAGTAGGGAGAGTAAAGGTCCACTGCCATCTCAGTTGGAAGGTGAATTGGATACCAGTCTATTTGAGACACTTAAGAAAAAGAGACTTGCCCTGGCATTGCCTCGCAAATTGCCCCCGCACTATATCTTTACCACGCGAACCTTAAAAGAACTGGCGATGGCTAAACCGTTGACTATAGAGGAAGCACAGCATCTTCATGGAATCGGTAAAATCAACAGTCATAAATGGCTGCCGGAATTTTTGCCGATCATCGCGGAGAATTTGGCAAAAAACTCAAATAAATAGAAAAAAAAAGCGCCAGCTTATCTCTCAAAAGGAAAATCTGGCGATTAGTAATTGCCATTGTCTTAAATACCATCAAGTGCTTTTCTCTGATTTTAAATAACCTTTAACGAAGATACGATGAAAGCGAGAACAACAATAACGGGAAACTTTAACATCGGGTTTTGCCGCGGGGGCAGCCCCTGGCAAAAGAATTTAAGTGAGCTCATTAATTGGGCGCTGGATGTTGGTTACGGGTCTATCGATTTGGGTACAGATGGAGATAAAACTGCAGACAGTGTAATAAATGCGGGCCTTAAAGTTGGGACGTGCACACTTCCGGATATGCGAGGCATGCTTTCATCTGAAAAAAAAGATAGAGATAGCGCGGTTGCTGAAAACAGTGATTATATCGAAGCCTGTAACGCCAGTGGAGTAGATAAATTTTTCGTTGTTATGCTTCCTACGGATCCGCAAAGGGAACGTAAGGATAACTTCAGTTATATGATCGATAGTTATTCACGCTTGGTCCCTGTTCTCGAAAAAACGGCGAGTTGCGTGGTTGTTGAAGGCTGGCCTGGGCCGGGTGCGCTCTGCTGTACGCCGGAAACTTATAGGGCACTTTTCAATGAAATTCCATCCTCTGCCATGGGAGTCAATTATGATCCCTCTCATCTCTTGCGGATGGGAATTGATCCCCTGCGCTTTCTTAATGAATTTATCGACAGGATTTACCACGTTCATGGTAAAGATACCGAGATCATAGAAGAAGGTCTTTATGAATACGGTCATGAACAAGACGCGACATACGCGAAAAAAATCTCATTCGGCAATCAAGCCTGGCGCTATACGATTCCCGGCCACGGGGTGGTGCGGTGGCTGGAAGCTTTTGACCGTCTGTACGAAGGGGGTTATAAAGGGATTATCAGTGTGGAACTGGAGGACGCCAATTTTAATGGTAGCGAAGAAGGGGAAAAGGTGGGCCTTTTAAAATCCCTGCAGTACCTCGAAGGGTGCTGATATTATTGTTCTCACGTAGATAATGGAAAATAATTTATATGAATCAGACCAGCTGCTGAACGAGTATTTACTTTTCCACTATGGCAAGCCTTCTGAAATCTTACCTTATGATTTCGGACCAAGTGATGCCTTGAATTTTCCTTACCGGTGCGTCGACGCATGCCTCGATCATAAAATATTACCCGAGGGAGCACGCGCCTTAGATCTCGGATGTGCGGTGGGGCGGTCAAGTTTTGAATTAGCGCGACACTGCGCGGAAGTTGTCGGGTTGGATTACTCGGAAAATTTTATTCGCGCGGCGAACTTTCTTAAAGATAAAGGTAAATTACCTTATGAAATTAAAATAACCGGTGATATCTGTGCCCCTGCTGTGGCCGAAGTTTCAGGTGAAATAGATCGTGAACGCTTGAGTTTTAAGGTTGCTGATGCGCATAAATTACCGCCTGAATTAAGCAATTTTGATGTCGTCCTCGCGGCTAATCTCCTTTGCCGCATGCATAACCCCAGGCAGTTACTCGCCCGTTTCCCCGATCTGGTGAAACCAGGTGGACAATTAATCTTAACGACACCTCACACTTGGATGGATACCTTTACCGCACGTGAGAATTGGCTTGGGGCAACACCGGAATCGGGCCAGCCCGTTGAGACAATTAAAAAAGAAATGGCATCCTCTTTTAGTCTCACTGACCGTAGGGATATGCCTTTTCTTATCCGCGAACACGCGAGAAAATTTCAGTGGAGTGTGGCCGAGGCAACTTTATGGCGTCGTCTCTAGTCGATGTTGTCGGCATCTAGAAAAAGCCACCTTCCAGGGAGGTAGAAGGTGGCTTAGGGATAAGACTAGCCGTTCTCTAAACCAGTCTTATTTAGGTCGCTTTTTATCGCTTAGGCTAATTTGCCCTTTTGGCTGTCTCTATCAGCCAAAGATCATATTTTAAGTCTATTATTAAAAATATTTGACTGTTTAGTCAATTATAGTTACAAACTCTCACAATAAGAGAGGGTCGATTTATAATTAGTCACAAAATTAAGAATCATTAGCCGGGGGGGTTATTCCCTGAATTCGTAATCAAACTGCGTAAATTTGGAATAAGGTTAGCAATGATAGCCGGGTCGTCCTGAATTTTTGCCTGAAGGATCAGGCCACAAAGGCATCCAAAGACCGCATCGGTAATATTCTTGATATCCCCGCTTAATTCACCTGCATCCCGGGCGTCTTGTAAAGCGGAGGCGAGGTATACTTTATAACGATCAAAGATATCATCTATTTTTTCCCGCAAATCATCATCCTTAGTACTTAATTCGCTTCCTAGATTGCAAAAAGGGCATCCGGGCACTTTACCCCAATCACGCTGCTTTTGCTTTTGATAATCGCTCATATTGCGAAAGAGATTTTCAATGCGCTGAACGGGCGCTATTTCCGGATCGAAAGCGGGTTCAATAACTGATCCTTGTAAATCTTTCCACCAGGCATCAATCGAGGCGAAGATAATCGCTGATTTCGAAGTAAAGAAGTGATATACACTCCCTTTATTCACACCCGCTTCTTCGCAGAGATTATCGACGCTGACCGAGCCGTAACTTCGATCCCAAAAGTTTCGCACGGCAGCAGCAATAATTCGCTCTTTGGCATTACTTTTACGCCCCATAAACCATTTAGTTGACTAATAAGTAAAGAATATTAATCAACCCTGCTCGGCAAGCATTAAATACCGGCAGTAATTGAGGATGAGTGGATTATCATTCAGGGGGAACGAAAGGTCCCCCCTCACGGTTACTTCGGGGTGTATCCTGGTGAACCCTTGTCTCATTCATTTCCTCAGTCATTGGAGAATTAGGCAACTGATTCTTCCTCGCATTGTGAATAATGTTGCGGTGGAATTGACGTCGTTCCTCGGGTGACGACTGCTGAACTTTTCTCCGTTCGGCTATGCGTTCTTCAGCGGTCATTTGCAGCCAGCGTTGCCGCATAATCGCACGTTCTTCGGAGGGTATGCTGTCAAAGCGTTTGCGGAGATCTTCCTGCTGACGGGGGTGAAGTCTTTTGTAAGCTTGCAACTGATTTCGCAAGTTTTCCTTTTCTTCAGATGACATATTTTCAATCTTTTCGATCGTTTGTCGAATGCGCCGAAGTTTGTCCGGAGGCAACTTGAGGAATCGATCGAGCATGGTCATCTCCTGTATTTTTTTCTTTTGTTCAGCGGGAGAGAGATCATTGAATTTTTTGGCGGGCGACGACAGTTCTTGATCCAGTCCGTTTATTTGTTGCTCGCTGGAAAATGAATAGGGTGTGATGAAAAACAGGATGGCAGAGAGGATCAGCGCATTTAAAGTCGCGGATCTTATACGGAGGTGAATCACCTCAATGAATTGAAGATAAGTCATCATTGAATAAATACCTCCATGGACTCGGCGTTGCTATTCTCGAGGAGAAAACTGGCTTCACTGAGGGTTTCGGCAAGGACGAAGAGTTCGTTCATGTCGAACGCTTCACTATTTGCAGTCAGGGTTTGAGTGAGTGGAACGATCCCCGTGCCATTGTCCTGGCCATCGATATTCAATTGAGTTGGACGAAAATATTTCGGATAAAAAACGATAAAAGAAATGACAATGACCGCCGCAACCGCACTCCACCATCGCAAGGAGTAAGCCACGCGAGTACCCTTATCACGCCGTGCCTTTTCATTTTGAATACTTTTAAGCGCAGCGTTCGTAAAAGATTGGCTCGTGGTTACGTTTTGCTCGCCGAGCAGCTGATCAATCTTTTCATCGATGAACGCGTTATTTTTCTCTTTCTGAAGTCGCGCTAAAGTATTTTCAATGAAGTTGGGAGCGGCTGCAACGGGTAGAGTCGTGAGCAATTCATCGATTCTCTCATCGAGGTGATCTAAGTCTTGCTTGTTCATAACAGGGCCTTCAATTCGTTCCTTAAATATTGACGGGCTCGAAATATCCAGGATTTTACCACGTTTTCAGATGACTCCATAATAGTTGCGATTTCAAGGTAACTTAGTTCCTGCTGTTTAAGTAATAAAATAGCTGTTCTCTGATTTTCCGGCAGACCGCCTAAGGCATGGGCAAAAGCTTCTTCGATTTCCATTATCTTAAGATCACTACTGTCAGATGCTCGAGCCGCCAGCTCGGTGGGGTCAACAGTTTCGAGCGGTTTCCTTTTCATGCGGCGGTATTCATTGATAAGTAATCGCCTTGCAATATGAAAAAGGAAGGTTGAAAACTTCGCTTTGGGTTTATAAGTGGGTGCAGCCCGATAGATGCGGATAAAAACTAATTGTGCGAGATCTTCAGATTGTTCCACCGAGCCCAGAGAACGGTAAAAGAAATTAATTAAAGGAGTTTTCCATTTTTCGATGAGTATCGCTAAAGAGGCTTCATTACCGGATCCTATTTGCTGCATCAAAGCGATGTCTGTATCTTCATGCATGGAATGCTCTCTTTCAGACATGATCTGATAATCCTGGCAGGGTTGAAACTCTTGCCAAGGAATGCTTTGCAGGTTTTGCGGGCTCACCATTTATTAAACGCGGAAAAGTGGCAAAAGTTACAGGATAGTGGATAAAATCCATCTTTTTAGCGAGCTCTTTGCGTTGGGGGGTGGAACTAGGATTGGTGCGGGTAATAGAGCAGTCGTAGAATTAATTACTAAAATTTTCGAATGGGATGAAAAAAATGGAAGGTGTTACATTGTGGATAAGTGTCTGGGACGAACTCGCACAGCCATAAATGTCGCGATTTTAAACCTGGAAAACGGTATTTTATAAAAGAAAAATGCAGGTACAATACCCTTTGGACTTTAATATCTCTATTATTTTACAAGGAAAAAGAAAATCGACCCTCAGAAACACTGTATGGCCGTTCTAATAAGGTATCACAATAAGTTGTGAATACTGTTCATAAGTCGTCTTGATGCCGATAGTGACGGTGAATAAATATCTGAACAACGGGTGAGTAAAAATTAATATCTCTTCCTTGCGGAGTAGGGGAAATTGACTGAAATCAATCAAATTATCCTTAGCGGATAATCATCCATCAGAGCACAGTCTCTAATATTGGGCTCTATTTCTACGCAATAAATACCTTATCTTAAAATTAAATTGATATTTTTATTGATCAAAAACTATTGACACCACATCTTGTGTTATTAATAAGTATTCTCCCCAATATGTTGTGGCTGTTCTCATACTTTCAACCCCGAAAATTGTAATAATTCTTTGCCACTGCTTATCGGCTATCCACATCTTGACCCTGCCTATGTCTATCAATTTTGCCGTGAGCGGCCAAATGTTCAAAGACTGCTCTAATACCCAGTAACAACCCCTCAATGGGGGATAACCCTCAACCGTTCTTCACCACTCATGCAGACTACTTACACGATCGGGAGTAAAACGTTCGTACTCGACCGGGACAAAGCCGAAGCGGCTTACGCGGCAAAAAGAGTCATTAATGGCCGCGAAACGATGTATTTCAATATTCTACCCCTCAAATACCAGTGGTCTTATGAACTCTATAAAAACATGAAAGCCAATCATTGGGAGCCCGAGGACATCCCGATGCAGAAAGACTGCGAACAATGGCGATCGAGCGATATTTCGGATATAGAGCGATGGATAATAAAAATGGCGATTGGCTATTTTTCGGCTGCCGAGGGCATTGTCGGTGATAATCTTCTCCATGTGATTCGCGAAGTGGTAACGGCCCCTGAACTCAAATTGGTAATTGGAAGGCATGCGCATGAAGAAAATATTCACGCTGATTCGCTTATTTACATGATCAGTTCGCTCGGGATCAATCCTCATGAAGCAGAAGCGATGTTTGAGGATGTGGAGACGATTAAGCGCAAGAATGATTTTGTAGTGAGTAATTCCAAGAATCTTAGACGGGATATGGACCTCACGATTACTGAGAATAAACAATTGTTAGCCCAAAATATTTTTCTCTTTGGCCAGTGTATGGAAGGGACTCAGTTTTACGGGTTATTTGGGATGGTCCTTGCCCTTTATCGTCAAAATAAATTTCCGGGTATCGGGCAGATGTTCCGTTATACCCTGCGCGATGAATCCAATCATATCGAACTTCAACGTAACCTGCTTATGGATTTAGTAGAGGAGAACCCTGATATCTGGACAGCTGAGTTTCGTCAGGAATTGACTGACACCATGGCGGAAGCGGTGAATTTGGAAAAAGAATTTATAATGGATTGCCTGCCAGTTAATGCGGTAGGCCTAAGTGCGGAAGAGTTCATCCAGTATATTGATTACATTGCCGACCGCCGACTCGAGGGCGTTGGTTTGAAAGCCATTCATCCGGGTGTGAAAAATCCTTTCCCCTGGTTGGCTGAAATGATGGATATTAAAAAAGAACAAAATTTCTTTGAGGGACGAGTAACTGAATATCAAAAAGCCTCGGCTCTGGAGTCGGTTAATGATGATGAGCTCTAGTCCCCCTAACCCTTTTTTTGTCCAAGATTACTGAAAACTTTTTCTGCACCCACGATTCACAATTCGAAAATAATAAGACTATGATCCGCCATTTTACCCATGATGAAGATATAGAACTCAAACGATTTGCCCATACCCCAAAAGATCAGAAACCACAATTTAACTGGCGTGAGGTAGTCCTCGACGAACGCCTTTTACAGCCGGAGATTAAAGTCAGCGTGAACGGCAAAGACCGCGATTTCGACCTCGCTGAAATAGCCGACACGATCGGCAACGCTCTGGCGGACCTGCAACTTTCGCGGAAGGAAGAGGATATATTTAATGATAAGAACCAGAGTTTCGTCGCCTCCATTGCAAGGGAAGTGGGTGAACGACTTGCGCAACAGCTGGAAGATGGCAGCGCGCTCAAGTTATCCCCTTATGATATTTATTTGCTCATCGAAAAAGCGCTCATCGAAAGTGATGCACATGATGTAGCAAAGAGTCTCGTCTTTAAGCGTTCAGTCACGGACGAGAATAAAGGCAGGGACGATAATAATGGCAATGGTGTCATGCCGGTTAAGGTGCGCGTCATACGGCGCAATGGGATGGTAGTTCCGTGGAACGAGAATAAGATTGAGATTGCCGTGCGTAAGGCATTTCTCTCGCGTGAACTTGATTCTGATCCGGCGATTGATATTGCCCGCGCGGTGACTGAGCATGTGCGCAACCTCGGTCCGGAGTTTATCCATATCGAAGACCTGCAGGACATCGTACAGGAAGAGCTCATGCGCCAGGGGCAGTTCAAGGTGGCGGAAACTTATATACGTTATCGCTATCATCGCGCCAACCTGCGTGTCGATACGGATGAAGTCTCGGAAGAAGATTTACGCCAGGAATCGATGATCCTGGTCAAGCGGTCTGATGGGGAGACTTTTTTTTGGGATGGAATCGATCTTAGGAAGCGCGTCGAGTTTGCCTCCATCGGGCTCGATCTTTGTTTGAATAAGGATGAGATAGAGGTCGAGCTGCGCCGGTCACTCTATCCGGAGATGGCAATTGATGAACTCAATAAAACGATTGTTCTTAACGCCAAGGCACTTATTGAGAAAGACGCGGACTTCGCAAAATTTGCCGGCCGTATACTGCTGACTTTCATTTACGAAGAAGTGCTGGGTTGGAACATTGTTCAAGATGGTATTGAAACGCTTAAAGAATTTCATCGTAAAGCGCTAAAGAAATTCATTGACCGTGGAACAGAAATCGAGCGCCTCGACCAGCGATTAGACAACTACGACCTTGATAAATTGGCCGACGCACTCGATCCTTCGGCCGACCTTGATTTTGATTATCTCGGTATCCAGACATTGTATGATCGTTACCTGATCGTTGATAAAACAATTAAAAAGCCGCGTCGCCTGGAAACCCCGCAACTTTTTTGGATGCGGGTAGCGATGGGGCTTTTCATTATCGAAAAAGAAAATCCTGAAGATTACGTGATCGCGCTTTATGGTCTTTATAAGAGTCGTCGGTTTTGTTCCTCTACGCCCACACTCTTTAACGCCGGGACTCTCCACTCGCAGTTATCCTCCTGCTACCTTTACAAGGTCGACGATAATATTGAGTCGATCATGATGCGCGGGATCGCGGAGAACGCGTTCCTCTCTAAATGGGCCGGCGGCTTAGGTGGAAGTTGGACCTCGGTGCGCGGAACGGGAAGCTATATCAAAGGGACAAATGGTGAAAGCCAGGGGGTTATTCCATTTTTGAAATTGCACAATGATCAACTCGTAGCGGTGAATCAGGGCGGCAAGCGTCGCGGTTCCGGCTGTGCTTATCTTGAGAGTTGGCACAATGATATTTTCGATTTCCTTCAACTGCGGAAAAATACGGGAGACGATCGGCGGCGCACCCATGATATGAATACAGCTAACTGGATTCCTGATCTTTTTATGAAAAGGATGGAAGCGCGCAAGGAATGGACTCTTTTCCGCAGTAACGATACCCCTGACCTGCACGATCTATACGGTTCAGCGTTCGAGAAACGCTACCTCGAATATGAAGCCCTGGCGAGAAGCGGCGATATGTTCTGTCGGAAAGTTAAGGCCATTGACATGTGGAAGGAGATGTTGCGGATGATTTTTGAAACGGGTCATCCCTGGATAACGTTTAAAGACACCTGTAATTTGCGCAATCCACAAGATCATGTCGGCGTTATACACAGCTCAAATCTATGTACTGAAATTACTCTCAATACGAGTAAGGAAGAAACCGCGGTATGTAATCTGGGGTCCATCGTTCTCGATTCACATATCTCTGCTGACGGGAAGCTGGACCATAAAAAATTATGTGAAACTATTCGTGTTGCGGTTCGCGCTCTCGACAATGTAATCGATATTAATTTCTACCCCACGAAAGCGGCTCAAACTTCAAACGAGCGGCACCGCCCGATCGGGCTCGGTGTGATGGGGCTTCATAATGCGCTCTACAAGAGAAATATCAGCTTCTCATCCCATGAAGCGATCGCCTTTAACGATGAGTTCATGGAAGCTGTTGCCTACTACGCCTACGAGGCATCGAGTGACCTTGCAGAGGAACTTGGAACTTACAGTTCCTATCGTGGATCAAAGTGGGATCGCGGTATTCTCCCTCAAGATTCCATCGATCTGCTCGAGAAAGAGCGTGGTGTTCAAATCGATGTCCCTCGAGACAAGAGGATGGACTGGGACCCCCTACGGGAAAAAATTAAGAAACAGGGGATGCGTAACAGTAATGTAATCGCCATCGCTCCCACGGCGACAATTTCAAACATTATGGGCACAACGCCCTGTATAGAACCTTCCTACAAAAACCTTTTTGTTAAAAGTAATTTATCGGGGGATTTTATCGTCCTCAATCAATACCTTGTCCGCGATCTTAAAAAGCACAATCTGTGGAGTGCCGATATGCTCGATCAATTAAAGTATTTCGACGGTGAATTGGCTGACATTGAGTCCATTCCCGCGGAGATAAAACAAAAATACCTTACCGCTTTTGGTATTGAGTACCGCTACTTTATCGAGGCTGCCGCACGCCGGCAAAAATGGATAGATCAGTCGCAGTCCGTTAATTTGTTTCTGAGTAAACCTGATTTGAAAACGCTTTCGCATATGTATCGCGCGGCTTGGCGTAAAGGCTTAAAGACAACCTATTACCTACGTACGCTGGGCGCTTCTAACATCGAAAAAGCAACCGTAAGTGTGAAAAAAAATGTGACTACTGCGATGGAGGGGAAAGACGAAGCACCCCGCGAATTTACGGAAGAGGAGAAAAAGGCGTGCAGTATTGATGCGATGCGCAATGGCGAAGAGTGTGAAGCCTGTCAGTAAATTGCGCTCAGTATTGATTCGCGGTGCTTAAAAAATAAGCCAACCTATATTTTATTTAAATAAATATAATATTTGAGAAAAGACCAATATTTTGTCGGTGAAGGAAAGACCAACCAGACCCTCGCGCATATTGGTGAGGATATTGAAGAATTATTTCAAAATAGATTCGGCAGGGTCATGAACATTTTCGGCTACTGAAACTTATTAATTATCGGATTCAATAAATTGCCGATAAAGATTGGAATAAGTGCCGTCGAGATTTAGTAGTTCGGTATGTGTCCCGCGCTCCACGATTCGCCCATGGTCGAGAACGAGGATGAGGTCAGCGCTGCGGATAGTGCTCAAACGATGGGCGACAACAATACTCGTGCGTCCGGCGAGAAGAGTGCCCATTGACTCTTGTAATCGAGCTTCGGTTATAGTGTCAATTGAACTGGTCGCTTCATCGAGGATGAGTATCCGCGGGTCAGCGAGAAAAGCGCGGGCAAAACAAATGAGTTGCTGTTGACCAAGAGATAGCCCGCCCCCTTTTTCAGTTACTTTTGTCCTGATGCCTTCCGTCATCGCACCAATCAGGTCGAGGCAGTTTAACTGACGCACGGCGTCTATGACTTCCTCATCGGTTGCATCCAGTTTTCCCAAACGAATATTGTCTAAGACAGTACCGCTAAAGATAAAGTTGTTTTGGAGGACGACTCCTATTTGCGATCGCAGTGACGCGCTCTTGATATTTCTGATTTCTTTTCCATCGATTAAAATTTCTCCTGCTGTGGGCAGGTAAAATTTGCTGATAAGATTTATAATTGAAGTTTTTCCGCAGCCGGTGTGACCAACTAGAGCAATAGTCTGTCCCGGCTCGGCTTTAAAATTGATATCATGGAGTACAGGATTTTCAGGTTCATAAGCGAAAGTAACGTTCCGAAACTCGACTTGCCCCTTCATGGAATCGATTTCTTGTGCGTCAGAAGCATCCGTCCATTCTGGTTTGGCATCGAGGAGACGAAATACTCTCTCGGCCCCCGCCATCGCGGAGAGCGCGTCGGTAAATCGTAATCCAAGTTGGGAGATGGGATTGAAAAAAAGATTTGCGAGAAAGAAGAACGAAATTAGATCAGCGACAGGCATTTCCCAGTCGGGACTCAAGGTGCCGTAACCACCAATCAAAAGGATAGAAGCGATGAAAAACTGAGAATTAAGTTCGAGAAGTGGGATGTAAATAGCGGTGTTCCGGCTGGCTTTAAGATTATAGTTGGAGTGGTCTTGAACGAGGCGACGGAAGATACCGGCGTTGAGGTCTTCGCGAACAAATCCCTGGGTAACGCGTATGCCTTTGACTGATTCGACAAGAGACGCGGTCACCCGGCTGAAACTTTCCTGTATTTCACGTGAGGCGACGCTTATTTTTTTATGAAAGTACTGGTTAATTATCCAGAGGAGGGGGGCCATAATAAGAATCACGCTAAAAAGGACAGCATTGTAATAAGCCATGCAGATTCCGGAGCAGATCATTTGCGTAAGCCCAACGATAGTGACGAATAACACGTTTTGAACACCGGTGCGAAGGGTTTCAATGTCGGTGGTCATTCGGCTGATGATACGTCCAAGGCGGGTTTTATTAAAATAACTCATGGGCATCCGCATGAGCTGTTTGAAGAGAAGGTTTCTCAAGTCCCGAACAACGGATTCTCCCAGTTCGAGGGCAAACTTCTGACGGAAGACGAGCGTAATTTGTAAAAATAGAGCAAAGACACCAAAACCGAGCGCATTCCACAAAATACCCACGGTATCTTTATCCGTTATCGGTCCGTTAATCGTAATACTCACCACTAACGCAAGAAGCGGAATAAGGGCGCCGCGCAGGAGAACGAGGAAAAAAAGAATATTTCGCTTAAACGCGTAGGGCTGAGTGTAAGAGAACAGGCGCTTGATTAACCTTAACTCCAATGGGCGCTGCTCTTTTTCCCGGTTACGTGTTTTGTCCGTTCTGGCAAGGGACAAGTCGTGTCTGACGCTCATGATTTCCCGTCCCTTTTTGTCCGTGTTGCTTTTAATAGTTTCATACTCGCCGGATCTATAGCTTGAATATTAATCGCCTGACTATAGGTGCCTTTTTGGCGCATAAGTTCATCATGCTTGCCCGTTTCAACGATACGTCCATGGTCGAGAACGATGATACGATCCGCGCGGCGCAAGGTACTGAGACGATGAGCGACGATAAAAGTGGTTCGCCCTTTTATCGCGTTCTCGATCGCTTCGAGTATTTCATGCTCGGTTTCCGGATCGACCGACGCGGTGGGATCATCGAGCAATAAAATAGCGGGCTCCAAGAGGATCGCGCGCGCTATGGCCAAGCGTTGCCGCTGGCCGCCGGAAAGATTAACTTCACTTTCGCTGATAATACTATCATAGCCATCGGGCATCTCTTCAATAAATTCGTGTGCGGCTGCGATCGTAGCGGCCTTTACAATTTGTTCGCGGGACGCATCGGGATGACCAAAAGCGATATTCGAAGCGATGGTGTTGCTGAAGAGAAAACTCTCCTGAAAGACGAGGCCGATATTATGTCGAATATCTTCTAATCGCAGGGTTCTTAGATCGTGGCCGTCGAGAAGAATGCGACCCTCGTTAGGATCGTAAAAACGCGGGATCAAATTCATGAGTGCGCTTTTGCCAGAGCCGGTTGCTCCGGCAATGGCTATCATTTCCCCTGGAGCAACCGTAAAATCGACGTCATTTAATACGGTATTCCTTTCATGGTATTTGAAATGGACATGCTCGAAGCGGACAGCACCCTTGGCCTCTACCAGAAGGTGGGGATTTTCGGGCGGGGTGACTTCTATCGGTGCATCGAGAATTTCAAATACACGGCGGGCACCGGTTAAACTTTGCTGTATACTGTCGACGATCCCGGCAAGGTTGGATATCTGTCCGGAAAACTGTTGCAGGAGCCCAGCAAAGACGACGATTCCGGTACCGATCGATAATTCTCCGTTTACGACAAGATAGCCCCCATAGCCGAGTAGAATTACGAGGTTGATCTGGGCGAGTAATCCGACAAAAGGAGCGAAGATGATGACATTATTGAAAATCCTCTGTCTTTGATTGCGCACGCGCCCGGTCGCCTGCTCAAATTTTTCAATACTGTCTTTTTCAAGGTAGAATCCTTTAATCGTGTTTATCCCTTGAATGTGTTCGACAAAGGTCATCACCAGATTGTCCATAAGGGTACGGTTTTCCATATAGAGAGGACGGGTTTTTTTAGAAAAAATTACCGATACAATCCAAAGAAGTGGTGTCGTCGCCAGGCATGCTAATGTGAGTAAAACATGGATATTGAGCATGTAGACGAGGTAAACGACGAGGGATAGGATCATGATGAAACTCTGAATAAAAACACCCTCCATAAAGCTGCGCAGTGAACCGACATCACTGGCGACACGATTGATGATTGTCCCGCTGGCATTAGCGTCAAAAAACCGAAAGCTGAGTTTTTGCATCTTTTCGAATACCAAGGCTCGCAAGGTTGCTACGATGTCGACATAGATCAGTTTACCCATCGACATCGTATAAAGATAATTCAGACAGGAACGAAAGAGAGCGAAACCGAGAATCGTAACAGCGATTCCCATAATGACAGATAGGGGCTCTAAATCAGCGGGGGGGGCGAGCCCAAAAGGCCATTTCGGGGGACCCGTATCTGGAACAACCTGGTAACGGAGAAAATCAATACCCAATCCCGTTAGCCCCAGCCCGCTCAGCCCCATGAAGAGCATGATCAACTGATAAGACAGGACTTGGATACAACGAAATTTGTATTGCCAGCTAAACTTTAAAAGGCGAACCGTCAGCGCCCAATTCGACGTTTCGTCTACCGCTTTATTTTGCTCAGTTGCGTTCATGAAAACGGGCAAGGATTAATGTTGCCCGTGTGTTGTTGGCTAACCGTTGCCACTTTATTGTGGGGGATAAAATTCAAGTTGAGATGAAGTTTTACGCTGTTGAAAAATATCAAGGGGTTCAGCTTAAGGTGAGATCGATTCTTCTGATATAAAACTATATGTGTAGACTAAAGAAAATCTACTCCAAAAAAAATTAATCGGCTCCCTTAAATCAGCATTAAGGCAGGAGTCTCGAGGATGGTCCTGAGCGCTGATAGATACTCGGCCCCGATCGCCCCGTCCACTGAGCGGTGATCGCCGCTGAAACCAACTGTCATGCATTGACCGACGATGATATTATCATCGTCATCAACAATGGGTTTTTTTACGATCGCACCGACGGTGAGTATCGCTGAATTGGGGGGATTTATAATTGCATGGAAACTGGAGATCCCGAACATTCCAAGGTTGGTCGTGGTAATCGTGCTTCCGGTCATTTCATTTGGGGAGAGTTTTTTATTCTTCGCCTTAACCGCCAGCGTTTTAACTTCAGCACTGATTTCACTCAAACTTTTAAGATGGACATCACGAACCACCGGGGTGACGAGCCCATCCTCTACCGCAATGGCTACTGCAATATGTACACCACTGTGCTGTTGAATCGACTTACCCATCCAGGACACATTCACTGCGGGCACTTGATGCATGGCTTTAGCACAAGCCTTTAAAAAAAAGTCATTAATCGTAAGTTTTATGCCGCCTTTATCGGGAGGTAAGTCATTGAGACTTTTATTAAGCGAGGCCCGCAGTTCAAGAAGTGGTGTCGCGTTAATTTCTATATCCAGATAATAGTGGGGGATTGTCTTCTTGGACTCGAGAAGGCGTTTGGCGATAACTCCCCGCATATTTGAAACGGGAACACTCTTTTCGTCCGCTATCGGCATCCCGGCAGCAGACTTTTGCGGTGGCGTACTGGAAAGCTCGCTTTCGGCAGGGCCTTTTTCCATTGCGGCGATAACGTCAGCTTTCACGACTCGGCCATCCGGGCCGGTTCCAATAATATTCTCGAGTGGAATTCCTTGGTCTGTGGCAATTTTTCGGGCGAGGGGAGAGGCTTTGATCCGATCGCCGGGCGCACTTTTTTCCGCGAGTGGAGTGGGGGTGACATCGATTGAAGTTGGAGCTTCCGTATCTTGTCCAGATTCGGTTAGGGATTCAGGTTCCGGTTCAACGGTGCGAACGGGTGATCGCTTACCCGGTGAGGGCGGTTCTTCTCCCGCTTCTCCAATCGCGCAGATGGGGGCGCCGATTTCTACCTCGTCACCTTCATTTACGTATTGAGCAATGAGCACACCATCGACGAAGCTCTCCAGCTCCATGGTTGCTTTGTCGGTTTCCACTTCAGCGATGATCTCTCCCTCTTCGACTTTTTCTCCCGTTTTTTTCAACCAACTAATTAATGTACCCACCGTCTGGGTATCACTTAGTTTTGGCATTTCAATGATCTCGGCCATGGGTGGAATAGCTGTCGTCAGGATTAAAAAGTTGGTGAACGGTAATTTATTATAAAATACTCAGAGCTGTTTGCACCACGCGTTGCGGGTAGGGAATTTGTTCTTTTTCCAATACCGGGCTATAAATCTGCGGTGCATCAACCGCTGAAATACGCTTAATCGGCGCATCGAGGTAGTCAAAGGCTTTATCCTGGATGATATAGGCAATTTGGGCGTCAGTGCCGCAATAAGGCTTATTCTCTTCAACGAGAACAACGCGGTTAGTTTTCTTCACCGAAGCACAGATCGTTTCTTCATCGAGCGGGCGTAGACTGCGGAGGTCCACCACTTCAGCGTCTATTTCGTATTCAGCTTCTAAAATTTCCGCGGCTTTTAAACAAGTAATGACCGCTCGTCCATGGGCGATAAAGGATATGTCGGAACCTTCTTTTTTAATATCGGCTTTGCCGAGTGGAATAAGATATTCTTCATCCGGGACCTCGCCGGTCATGCCATAGAGAAGCGTATTTTCCATGACACAAACGGGATCGTTGTCGCGAATTGCCGTTTTGAGGAGACCTTTAGCGTCATAGGGGGTAACCGGACAGACGACTTTTATCCCAGGCGTAGAGGCGGCGTAATTTTCCGGAGTATGAGAATGCGTTGCACCCACCCCGGTCCCACCATTTGCCGGACCGCGGATGACCATAGGAACATTAACTAATCCACCGGACATATATCGGATGTTCGCGGCATTATTGAAAATCTGATCAAAGGCTACATAGGTGAAACTCCAGAACATGAATTCAATAACCGGGCGCAGCCCCATCATCGCCGCTCCGATACCCAGTCCGGAAAACGCGGATTCACTGATCGGCGTGTCCAGCATCCGTTGTGAACCAAATTTATCGAGAAGACCCTTGGTCACTTTATAGGCGCCATTATACTCGGCCACCTCTTCTCCCATCATAAAGACGCGGTCATCGCGCGTCATCTCCTCATCCAGGGCGGCATTCAGGGCATCGCGATAGTGAATAACAGGCATGATTATATAAAAATATTAAGAGTGATCCGGTGTTTCGGGTTTTGAGCAGACGTAAATTTACTCAAAAAAAATCGTGCCCTCGGAAGTATTGCTCTCCGGATGATCTTCTTCCCAATAGACATCACGGGTGAGTTCTTCAGTTGTGGGATTCGGGCTATCATCGGCAAACTTCGCGGCATCTTCTGCTTCTTTATGCGTGACCTTATCTATATCTTTAGCCGTCTTTTCGTCGATAAGTCCCTCCTTCTCGAGCTGATTATAAAAAAGCGTAATCGGGTCTTTAGTCTTTCGATACTCTTCAATTTCACCTTTTGTTCGATAACTCAATCCGGTGTCAGAAACTGAATGTCCGCGGTAACGGTAAGTGCTTATTTCTAATAAGGTGGGGCGACTCTCCGACCGCGCGCGTTTTATTGCCGCAGCAATTTTTGCGCGGACTTCATATAGATGGTGACCGTTACACATGTCCCAATCCATGTCTACGGTTTCTGCCCTTCGTGCCAGCGGCCTGCCGATGGAATGGCGCTCTATTTTCGTGCCCATTGAGTATCCATTATTTTCAATTACAAAGACGGCGGGGAGATCCCAGAGTGAGGCGAGATTCAGAGTTTCGTAAAAGGATCCCTGGTTAGTAGCGCCATCACCCAGGAAGCAGAGACAGCATCCTTTTATCTTTTGATATTTCAGCGCGAAGGCGATGCCAGCGCCGAGGGGCACTTGCCCGGCAACAATGCCGTGTCCACCCCAGAAATTTTTATCAGGAGCGAAAAAATGCATCGAGCCCCCTTTGCCCTTCGAACAACCGGTGATTTTACCATAGAGCTCTGCCATACATTCATTCATTCCCATGTCCAGGGCGAGGGCGAATCCATGGTCACGGTAAGCAGTGATCAGCTGGTCTTCTTTCTCCATCAGCGAAACGGCGCCTACGGCTATAGCTTCCTGGCCGGAATAGAGATGCAGAAATCCTGCAATTTTCCCCTGTTGATAAGAATGGAGTGAACGGTCTTCGAAGTGCCGTATACGCAGCATCTGGCGATAGAAATCAATTTTCTCATCTGGAGTCAGACGAGTATTGATTTCATCGCTCGCGTAAATAGAGACGTCGGGTTCTTCCAAAGATGCTGTTGTTTTTTCCATAAATGCCCAGATATTCTATTTTCGGCTGTGACGCCGAAAAGTAAAATGATAAGCGGGAAATAAAAAAAAGGCAAATAATGCCTTTTTAAAGAATACATAGCATGAACACTCTATTGCATTTCTTCAATATATATTTCCAGTTTCTCACCGGGGATACAGTTTGCCCGCATCGCGACAAAACGTTGTCGGTAATTGAAATAAATATCCCATAGGCTATCCCGGTCGGTTTCAGGAACAGGGATTTCTTTAATCCTATCCGGTGCAAAAAACGAAAATTCGCCCTCTTCAATCGCGGCGGGTAAATCCTGGATGGGGCGATGGCAATCAAAGAGAAACATCAGCCAATGGCCGGTCCCTTCATAGCTCTTTTCGCTGATCATGGCAAAGAGATGGAGGTCTTTTTCACTTACCTTAAGGCCTATTTCCTCGTGGGTTTCACGGATGGCGCATTCGAAAGGGCTCTCTCCTTGATCCATGTTGAGCTTGCCGCCGATGGGACTCCACAGTCCCTGATTAGGCATGCGATTACGTTGCAGCAAAAGTAACTGATCCTCATGATTGCGGATAAAGATGAGGGTGCTGATGCGAAAGGGAAGGGGTGCTGCCATCTCGCCTTTGCTCTACAACAAGGATGGGGCCTGAAGGCAAGATCTTTTCATCGCTTTAAGCATTCCGCTCCAGAAAATGCGTTTTTCCCTCAACGGCGTACTTCATGGAGGCCTGCATGATGGTGTCGAGGCCAAAGCGGTTGTTGATTTTGTCCATCGCGAAGTACATCCGCGCTAACTTTTCGTCTTCGCGGAAAAAGAGTTCAAGCTGGTTGTTCGCATCCATTTCAATCGTATGTAGCCCGATACCGCGAATTTTATGCCCCTCCTGCAAAAACCGCGCAAGCAGCGGCTCAGCAATTTCCAGGCAGGCTTTCAGCACATAATCGTCCAGGTTTGTCAGCCCTTCGGTGGCGAAAGTAAAGGAGATTCCCTCCCAGGTGGTGTCCTGAATACGAATATACCCCCCATACTTCTCTGCTTTCCGGTCATAGCCCCGCATCCGGTAGCACAATTGCCGGACGGCCTTGGCAATCTCTCCTCTCAGCCTCCAATTCTCAACTGTCCAGTTGGAAAAGGTGTGCATGTAGGTAATCTCCCGGGGGACGTGATCAGTTCTGTCCGTCACCTTCGCGCAATCCTTGCCACAGGCAGTTTCAAAAAGCATCTTGCCAAAGTAGGCCCCAAAAAGTTTCTGGAAAACTCCCGGCCCCCGTTTGAGGGCGTCGCAGATTGTTTCCACTCCCTCGTGCTTAAGTTTTTCGAAACGCCTGCGGCCGATCCCCCAAACTTCATTCAAGGAAAGCGGATAAAGAAACTGGGCCGCCTCTTCCGTATCCAATACCACGGCCAGCCCGTTTGGTTTCTGAAGATCGGAGGCGAGCTTGGAGTAGGTCTTTGAATAGGCGATCCCAACCGAGGCGGTCAGCTTTGTTTTGCGGTAGATTTCATTTTTCAGCCGTGTGCCGAAGTCGACGATCTCCCGGCGATCGCGTTTGAGAAGAAAACTTACTTCAAGAAAATATTCGTCCATGGAGTAGGCCTCGATCTCATGGGCAAAGCCGTTCAACACCGCATTAATCTCACGGGAAATTGCCTGGTACTTCTCGTAATGGACTTGCAGAGGGACAATGTAGGGACAGATTTGAACGGCCTCATAGGCGCTCATCCCTGTCTTGATCCCGAATCTGCGCGCTTCATAACTGGAAGTAGCGACAATGCCTCGGGCAATTCCGTTATCCTTGCGCCAGCCGCCGACAATCACGGGGATGCCATAAAGATTATAGCATTGTTGCTCTACCTGGGCGTAAAAACAGTCCATGTCGATGTGAAGATAAAGCCGCTTGCGCTGATTGCCGGGATGCTGGTGATCAGAGGCAACCGTGTTGTAGAGAGTCATCCGGTGGACGTTGCGATTTAAGTCATAGTCGCCCAAATAATGACGGGTGGTATAAAAATCTCGATTTTGGCTCATTATTGCTTGCACAATTAATAAGTGAACATAAGTTCACTATTAATAAGGTCAAGCATGCACCATACGGAAGTGAGAAAAATTAACGTCACGGCCTTGTTTGCCGCTTTTAAAACCCATGGTATCGTCCGGCGAATCACTCCGTTAAGCTTCACTCTCCTCACGGGGGAAGACTATGAGGTCGCGGTGGTCCGCAGAAGCTATACCGATAAAGTCGGCAATAGCCAGCATGTGCACTTTGTCGTTCAAACGAGGGATCAACGCTATTTTGATATTGTCTTTGACGCCAAAAAAATGACCTGGTGGCTGGTTATCGAAATAGAAGATCCGATGATCCTCCATGAATAAGGAGAGACGGGTTGAATGGCGAGTTGAGTCTGGACTTCATCCTGCCGGCCAGACACCATAACCACCATGTGCGGACGCTACACCTTGACTGCGAAGCAGGAAGAGTTAGTGCAAAGATTTCTTCTCAAGCAGATAGCGGAAGAATTGATGAATGAGCTGAAGCCGCGCTACAACATTGCCCCGAGCCAAAAAATGTTGGCGGTAAGGCAATCACCTGAGCACGGCGGGCGGGAATTGGCGGCGTTTAGCTGGGGACTTATCCCCTTTTGGGCTAAAGATCCAAAGATCGGTTACAAAACGATAAATGCCCGTTCCGAAACGGTGGCGGAAAAGCCAGCTTACCGTGCAGCGATAAAATCTCGACGCTGCCTCATCCCGGCGAGCGGTTTCTACGAGTGGCGGCGAGAGGAAAAGAGCCGACCTAAACAACCATTTTACGTTGCGATGGCTTCGGGCGACGTTTTTTCGATGGCGGGGGTATGGGAATCCTGGAAAAGCCCGGAGGGAGCAGTCATTGTATCGTGCAGTATTCTTACCACCTCGGCTAATGAAATCATGGCCCCGGTTCATCATCGTATGCCGGTGATCATTGACGAAGAAAACTATGATTGTTGGCTCGACCTTGAAGAAAAGAATCCGGAAAAGCTGAAGTCACTGTTTAAACCTTACGCGAGCAAGCAAATGATTTGCTATCCGATCTCGACACTAGTGAACAGCCCGAGAAATGAAGGGCCTGAACTCTTGCAGGAAATAGATCCTAAGGCGGGCCAATTCAAAGAACCACCCCGCGATGAACTTTTCAATGGTCATGGGGAAAGGGATGTATAAATTCGCTTATCACGCATTGACATGCAGCTTCATTTGGTTCAATAAGACACTTCCGTTGTTGAATTTATAAGTGCTGCTGAACACAAAAAATAACCGAATTAGAAAACCCTTTCACCGGGGAACGCGAATACACCCGTGGGGGCGTAAAAAAGAACTTCATTAGATAGGAATCCGAGATGCGCAAAGCTTACATTGTAGAAGATGACAAGGACAGCGCTGAGCTTGTTGTCGAGCTGCTTTCCGATGAGCTCGACGTAAATATATTTTCCAATGCGGGTGATTTATTGGCATTCTTACAAATGTCGGATACGGTTCCCCCCAATATTTTTATTCTCGACATCAGCCTGCCCGGGATGGATGGGGTGACGCTGTTACGCAAAATTCGTGATGATGGCAGGTTTCAAAACACCCCCATCCTGGCTTTAACCGCTCACGCGATGAAAGGGGACAAGGAACGTTTTATCAGTTCCGGTTTCGACGGGTATATAAGCAAACCTATTGTTGATGAAAAGGCGTTACTTGACGAAATCAAACGCGTCATTAGTGAGTAAGCTTTAGTGCGTCATAGGTTACGCCTCAATTCCCATAAGAGGAATTAAGTGAACGTAGGGCTATAGTCGGCACCCTGATTAGCTAAATCTTATCACCTTGCTCGATATTTCTAAGGAGGAGGTAATACTTATTCTGTGCCGCATCTCAAAATACACACCAACCTCGAAGTTAGCGAAAAAAATCGCGATAATATCCTGATTAAGTCTTCCAAGTTGGTGGCGAGTGAGCTGAGCAAGCCGGAAGAATTTGTGATGATTACCCTAAAACCCTCGGCACAGATGATTTTCGCCGGCACCCGGGATCCAGTTGCCTTTCTTGAATTAACCAGTATCGGTTTACCGGCTAAGAAAACAAAGGAACTGTCGCGCGTACTTTGTGAATTAATTGAGACCGAGCTCAATGTTTCAAAAAACCGTGGCTACGTTAAATTTATCGATGTCCATCACAGTATGTGGGGTTGGAAGGGCGATACTTTTTAATGAGAAATCTTTGTCTTCGTCTGCCTCATCGTCTTGTAGGTTACCGTGCAATGGAAAGAGGAGCTTATGAGTCCTTCCGAGAATGGGTCGATAAAACTCGTCGCAGGAAGGACTGGAAAAAGATTTCAACGGTGTCTACTGTTGAGAGTGCCAGGAACTCCCGGCACCCAATTCCGGGAACCGGGAGCAAATCGGATGAGTTCATTCATCGTCTGGAACCAGCGTTAGCCGAGTTCAAGACGAAGCCTGGGAACCTCCGATCTAACCTGGCTAATCTCAAACAATTGAAAGAGCCCGGAGTATACCACCGCGAGCTCATCTTGACAAGACCGAGATAGCCATGAATGAAAAAAAACACACCCTCATCGCCATAGACATAGCCAAAGAGACCTTGCAGGTGCAAAGCGAAAGCCACAGTTACGGTCTCAGTAACAACAACGCAGGACACAAACAACTGCTCAAAGAGCTGAGCAAGCTGGATCGACCCTTTGTCGTGTGCGAAGCCACAGGAGGTTACGAGCGGGCCCTCCTGGCAACTTTGCATGAAGCAGAGGTTGCGGTGTGCCTGATTAACCCTGCACGGGTACGGGCCTTCGCCACGAGCGATGGCATCCGTGCGAAGACCGATAAGATTGATGCGAAGGTCTTGTTGCGCTTTGCGCAGCAAAAGAACTTGAAGGCCATGGTTGCTCCCACCAAGCAGCAGCAACAGATGACGGCCTTACTGGACCGGCGCCATCACCTGAGCGAACAACTTGGCCGCGAGAAGAACCGCTTGCAGAACAGTTCGAAGATAATCCACCGCTCCATCCAGCGCATGATTCGTTTCGTTGAAAAACAAATCGAGGGCATCGACCAGCAGCTGCGAAAGCTCATCAACGAGCATGATCTCCTGCGCGCCCAAGCCCAATTGCTCACTTCAGTCAAAGGTGTCGGGGAAGTGACGACCTGGACCCTCCTCGCCTATTTGAGTGAAATGACTCATCTCAACCGCAATCGGATGGTCGCCCTTGCCGGACTCGCCCCCTATAACCGCGACAGTGGGAAGAGCCATGCAAAACGTTCGATCAAAGGGGGGCCGTGCCAAAGTCAGAAAATGTCTCTATATGGCCGCCCGCACCGCCGCTCAGCACAACCCCGTGATCAGGCCTTATGTACAAAGGTTAGTCGATCGGGGGATGCCTTACAAATGTGCTCTCGTTGCCGCCATGAGAAAACTTCTTATTCATCTGCAGTCCCTTCTTAAAAAACAACAATTAGCTCTTGCTTCATGACACAATTGCTTCGTCCACTATTGAGAGGCACAAGGGACACATAATGTATAAGCAAACGTGCTAGGGACAGCACGCGCTACTTTACAGTCTAATACCTAACGCTCCAAGTGCGCCATCTCATCAGAACATTGCCTTGGCGACGTCTGAAGCTGAACTACAGCGGCTAAACTTAACATGCGCGAACACGGTCAGCGCACATTTCTAATTAGCTTAATCATCCTCGTCTGAAGAACCAAAAATATAATAATCCAGAGACAAACGACCCGGGCCGTAGATAAAAATGAGTAGGAGAAGGACGAGAACGAGCGAAGAGAATTCCAGGGATTGTCCTAAAGTAATAAGACCCTCTTGCCAATGAACTAAGAAGACCGCGCCCATAAGAACAGGAATTTGGATAAAGGCCGATAAACGCGTGAGCAGTCCAAGCGCGAGAAATGCGCCGCCACATAAATGGGCGAAAATAACATAGTCCAGTATAAAGGCAGACCAGGTTTTATTAGCAGCGTCAAATAAGATGGATGTAGTTGGGTGCCCGGAGGGTGTGAACTGAATCATTCCTCGAATAAAAAGTAGAGCGCCCAAATAAATACGTATAATATCAAAACCGTATTCTTTGTGAGAATTCAGCCAGCGAAAGATCTCTTTTAGTCGTTTTATATAGTATTCCCTCTCTGAATTATTAAATACTTTTAACTATTATACGCGTAGTTACTTCTTAATTAAAAAATATGACATAATTTATTTTTAGCAACCGCTATTGATTATTAGTTGTGAGACGCACGATCATATCATCAGCCATCGCATCGAGACTAAACTTTGGCGACCAACCCCAATCATTTCGAGCCGACTGATCCTCAACGATCTCCGGCCAGTTTTCAACAACCGCAATCACTTTCTCGTTCGGCTCATAAGCGATCTCAATTCCAGGGATACGTTTGCTTGCGGCATTGGCGATTTCTTCAGCCGTAGGTGATAGGGAGTGAACGTTGTAAACGCGCTTGGTTAATGTCTCAACCGGGGCACGCAACACCTGAGCTATCCCCGAGATGGCGTCATCTACATACATTAATGAAGCCCGGGTGTGCGGATTGACATTAAAAGTATATCGCTTCTGCTCAACCCCTTCAACAAAAACACGTGAAGCATAGGAACTGGCAGCGGCCGTAGGGGCAAAGGGCGAAACAGTAATGGGCAGGCGTAGACAACGAAAATCGAGACCGTGCTGTCGCTGATAATAAACGCCGAGCCGTTCAATAGATGATTTGGTAACACCGTATAAACCGTCCGCCCATTGCGGTGTGTCTTCGGGGAGGCTTTTTGGCAGTTTGCCGCCGTAAGTTGCGAGAGTGCTGGGAAAGAAAAACTTTTTAATTCCCAATTCAAGTGAGAGTTCAAAAAGGGCAAAGGTTCCATCCATATTTACCTTCCAGGCCAGTTCCCGATCTTGCTCTGAACTACCGCTTAAGAGTGAGGCGAAATGCACGACTGTGTGGGGACGATAATGTTGTATTATCTTACGCAGCTCATTTCTATTGTTTAAATTTTCCTGAATATAGACGCAATTTTCTGCGGTGCGGGTAATGGGGCCTTTGGCAATGTCCACAAGAACAATCTCGTCAGCCATCCCATCCAGCTCAAAGCTGAGCTGAGATGCGAGGTTACCAGCACCTCCCGTAATTAATATCGTCTCTTTCATCATAAATTTCCATCCGGTTTAATTTGACAGTCCAGAAAAATCAAAGGCTCTTTACCAGTTGCTTTAAGTGTCACTTCGATGCCTGAAGGAACGCCAAAATGATCATGCGCTTCTACCGCTTGTTCGATGCCGGCCATCTTAATTATGCCCGAACCGCGCACAATCGAGACCGCGTCAAAGTATTTTTCTTTTCGCGTCATTCCTCCGGTTCCCGTTCTACCGATGCATAGCTCCAGACCGCCGACACCATTGCGGGCAGTTGCCGAGACTGGAATTAGCCGATAGTGACAATTTCCATGGCGTTGAGCGGCTTTCTCGATTTCACGTTCTAAGAAAATTGTCTGGTTCATCTGTCTGCTTTGAACACGTACTTCATTCATTTCTTTAAAATCAAAAGGGTAGGGCTCAACATCTAGAAATACACCCCAACCGCCATGCTTCAGTGAGCCGAAAATGAATGGAACATTATGCATGTGTGGAGAATCATTCACGTAGCCGTGTCGTGTCTCCGGGGGAATGGGCATTGCATACCCTTCTTCAAGCAGGGCATAGGAATCTCCGAGTATCGTCTTTCCCCGCATCGGATTGTATCCGAGATGGATTTCCACGCCCTTGTGATGCAAATGAGTTGGCACATCACAGCGTTCGACATCACCCAGCCAGGCAAGATTCCAACTGTGATAGTCACCATAAACGAGCGGGGTGATCGTTATACCCAGGGTGGGAACAATAAAACTCGCTTGTTCGGGAACTTCATTATCTCGCGTTAATTCGATGCCATTGCAATTGCGGATTGCATTCATGACTTCAATAAAGCGCTCGGCAAGCCGCTCTACTTCGTTATTGCCACTCGCCACAGCGTCTTCGCACAGGGCTTCAATCACTCGATGGATCAAAATATCATAACGATAGAAGGTGGAAATAAGCGCCCGGAAGTTTTCGGGAACAGGATCCATAGACTGATTGGCTAAATCGGTCAGCATCGCGGTAGCATTTCGCCTGTGTACCATAGCGACTTCGTTACTACACTCAACCTGTTGCTCTAACCTGTCGCAAGTCGCGTGAAAGGCTCCAATCGTATGACGGCGAAAAGCATAACAGTAGAGACGGGCGAGCGCGATTTCCTCGTCGCTGATACCTCGCGGGCTACGCCCTTGCGCATGGCTTGCTTTAGCTTTCTCGATCAGCAAGGTGTAATTGGTATGGGCGGATAATTTAATCTTATGCTTATCAGCGATGACCATGGGTGAAAGAGGGATATCTATTATTCGATAAATACTTCAATTGGGATAAAGCCGGGTTTATTTAAGATAATGATTCTTGATCTCATGGATGATATAATCTTTTGTTTCCTCGACGGAATCTAAAATTTTAAATAACAACAAATCCTCTTCTGCAATGACTTCCCATTTAATTAAATTTTCAAAATTTATGATATCATTCCAGAACTCGGAACCAAATAAAACAATGGGAATGTATTTATTTGTTTTACGGGTCTGCAGCAATGTGAGCATTTCGAACAGTTCATCCAAGGTACCGAAACCGCCCGGAAAAACAATTAAAGCCTTAGCGAGGTAGAGAAACCAGAATTTGCGAATAAAAAAATAATGAAACTCAAAACCAAGTTCCTGCGTGATATGAGGATTTAAATCCTGTTCAAAGGGGAGACTGATTCCTAAAGCAATCGATTTTCCACCGGCAAATGAAGCTCCTCGATTGGCCGCTTCCATTATTCCCGGACCACCGCCCGAACAAATGTAGAAATGATTTTTCGGGTCTTCAATCGTATGCGACCATTCGGTCAAAGATTGAGCCAAATTTAATGCGGCATCATAGTATTCAGCATTTTTAATCTGCTGTTTAGCCGTGTGTAAGCGCTTACTTTGTTCCGGCGTGGGCTTAGCGGAATGCGCAATTTCCTTTTCTATACTTTCCAGGTTGCGGCTGGCCGTTTCAGGATCTTGGATTCGGGATGACCCGAACATGACGATCGTATTGTGTATGCCGAATTTTTGTAGACGCTGTTCGGTTTCCAGAAGTTCACATTGGACCCGAATTGATCTCGCAAGTGCGCTGTTTAAAAATTCCTGGTTTCTATAGGCTTTCGTGGTTGGGCTATCAGATGGCTGATCGTTATTAGTGCTCATTATCCTTTTTTCTACTGCCAAATATATAATAGTCCATCGATAAATAAGAGTATAAGCAAAAAGAGAACGAGAGAAGAAAATTCCAGCGACTGGCCAAGGGAAAATAGACCTTCATGCCAGTGAATGAGAAAGACCGCCCCCGCGAGGACGGGAATTTGTAGCAGTGCTGATAACCGTGTGAGCAATCCAATTGCGAGGAAAGCGCCCCCACATAAATGGGCAATCATCACGTAGTGTAAGATTAATGCGGGACATCCCAGCTGTTATCCATGCTTAATATCAAGTCGGAGGTTGTGGTCTTCCCGGAGGGTGAAAATTGGATCACTCCTCGAACGAATAATCCGATACCGAGGTAAATACGAAGGAATTCGATTCCATAATATCTGTGCGCATTAACCCATGCGATTACTCTATTTAAACTTTCCATAAAAATCTCCTTCTTTGGATTGAATTTGATAGAATCAAATGAGGCGATATAAACAGGCACTAATCATTTTAAATAAATGTGTTAATATATTCTCTGATCGCAAATGGATGCGTTAATAATAACGACTATTTCTTTGCGTGGAATAATAATCCGTAATAATTGACAACGACTGACTGATTACATAGTTCCATTAAATGGAGTATAAATATTTAGGTAAGACAGGGGTAAAGGTATCGACTTTATGTTTTGGGACGATGTCATTCGGGGGGGATGCAGACGAGAGTGAATCGGCAAAAATGTTTAATCGTTGTCGCGATCTGGGAATAAATTTTTTCGATTGCGCGAATGTATACGCTAATGGTCTCTCAGAGGAAATATTAGGCAGATTTATCGCTGATTGCAGGGATGAAGTATTAATTACGAGTAAAGTATTCGGTCGTACCGGACCGGATGAAAATGAAAAAGGTTCATCCCGTCGAAATATTATCCTCGAGGTAGAAAAGAGTCTTAAACGATTAAATACTGATCGTCTCGACCTCTATTTTTTTCATGGATTTGACAACGATACCCCGATCGAGGATTCGCTTCAGGCGATGGATGATCTAGTGAGACAGGGAAAAATTCTCTATCCCGCAGTGAGTAATTGGTCCGCCTGGCAAATTGCAAAAGCATTAGGCATTTCCAGTCGTGATGGGCTCGCCCGTTTTGAGTGTGTTCAGCCTATGTATAACCTGGTGAAGCGACAAGTGGAGTCAGAAATTTTACCCTTATGTCAATCCGAACAACTTGGTGTTATTCCTTACAGCCCTTTGGGGGGAGGACTACTCACCGGTAAGTATCGCGATAAGCAGAAAGCGGACAAGGGCAGGCTCCTGGAGAGTGAAATGTATGTCCACCGGTATGCGGAGCCACACTACCATGAAGTTGTGGAGCGTTATATGAATTATTGCGGGGAGAAAAACATCAGTCCTGTGACTTTAGCGGTTGCCTGGGTAAGAGCGCATCCCGCGGTAACCGCACCAATCATAGGGGCGCGTAGCCTTGAACAACTGGAACCTTCTTTAGCTGCATTAGAAGTAAAAGTGGATCCAGCATGGTGGCTGGAAATTTCAGCGCTCTCCCCGGGGCCGCCAATCGCCACAGACCGCAGGGAAGAATTTGCAGAAAGCCCGTTTACCCGACGGCCATTGATGAGTAAAGATTGACGATGGCGAAATCGTCAATTGCGAACAATTTTTCAGTCAGGATTGTTCATCATGGATTGGCGGTTATCCCGTTTCTAATTTTACTTCTTGATTCCGGCATAGGATTTTTGCTGAAGGTGGGCGAAGGCTATAGATTTCAACTATAGCGCATGAAGTATGACTAATTTAATTAAACAAAATTTTTTTAAATTATTATTGAGCCTAACGCTACTCGGGATCTCCGGTTATTTATTTATTGATCGTGTTGGAGGATTATTTCAAACGCCGTTCCAAAGTTCAATTAGGGGGTGGGATGACTCATTTTATTATTTCTGGCTTCGCTCCTTCTTTGTCGATGGAGATTTTGATTTCTCAAATGAAATTGAGTATTGCGATACCTTTGATGAAAATACTCGGCAACACGCCTTATCTATGCCTCTTACAGAAAAGGGATATTTACCCAATAAATATCCAATTGGGTGGGCGCTTAGCAGTGCACCCTGGTATCTTCTCGGGGACGCGATCACAAGGCTCATAAACCTATTTGGCGTCGAACTGTTAACGGACGGCTATGGACCTTATTATCAATTAATGATGATGATCGGCCAGTGGGTTTACGCGTGGCTGAGTTTATTCTTCGCGTATAAGATAAGCTGCCGGTACTTGAATAAGGACAACGCCTTCTACGCCGTAGTGATTACCTGGTCGGCATCCGCGCTCTTTTATTATCAGAATATTCAATTATCGATGGCGCATAATCTGTCTTTTTTTGCCATAACAGGCTGCTACTGGATTACAATGCTTATCAGGGAGAAGACTAAATCTCTATTCCTTTGGATAAGTTTAGCGGTCTTATCGGCGACTCTGATTCTCTCGCGCTTACAAGGTGCTGTTTATCTCCTATATCCGGCTGTGGTTATCCTGTCTTTATGGTATAAGGATAGAAAATTATATCCCTACCTGATTGTTTTTATCCTCATTGGGATAATCGCCTTACTCCCTCAATTGTACGCATGGAAAATTCTTTATGGCCAATATCTTCCCTATACGTATGAAGGTGAAGGCTTTAACTGGTTAGCGCCAAATTTAAGGGGCGTGCTCTTTTCCCCCTATCACGGGTGGTTTTATTGGACACCCATCATCTTCATCGCACTCCTTGGGTTTATTAGCTGGATCTGGAAATTGAGGAATAGCGAAGCGGTTACCTGGGGCATCGCATTATTAGCAACTGTTTATCTCAACGCTTCCTGGCATGATTCGAGTTTTGGCGCGTCGTTTGGCTCGCGCGCCTTTGAAGGCGCTACTTTATTTGCGATCATAGGGCTGGGAAAAATAATTCAACTAGCTGATGCGAGGAAAAGATTAAGATTTATATTTATCGTTATCGGCTTATTCTTTTCTCTCTGGAATATTAACCTTACATTACTCGTTAGGTTTTGGAAATATTCGGGTATCACCCTAACGCAAAGTGTTACCTACAAAGATATCGTAAATGGATCCTCTAAATTCTGGTTTGAGAAAGACTGATCGACCGACTGGAACTTAGCAAGTGGCAGGGAAAACCTCCCCTCAAGCCCAACAGCTTGTCACTCAACAGTATATTTCACCTGTATGGAACGAGAATACAGCCGTCCCAAACTGCTGATTTAAAGAACAGGGGAGGCGTACTTCGCAATTTTAAAAAATGTATTGTAACTTACTGAAGCTGTAGTGTAATTAACGGCTTAGGCTAAGCCAATTTACTGCCAGTGGAGAAATAAAATGAAAATGAGATACCTGAAATATTCGATCGCGACGGTGATTTTTGCGATTACGTTGATATTTTTGGGTGCTGGTTTTCGTGGGACCAGTTTAACCGCTCGTAATATTGTCGAAAAGCAACACGAGAGGGTTGCGACAATTGGACAAATCGAGATTTATAAAATGGTAAGCCTTGATAAGCAGGGAAATATTATTTCACGCGAAGCTTTTCGCATGGTGCAGACTGATGATAATGGGAAGCGGCGAGTACTGCTGCGGTTGATCAATCCTGTGGAGGTGAAAGGAGTGTCGCTATTGAGCATTCAGATTTCTCCCAGTGAAACTGAACAATACCTCTATATGCCCGCGCTGAATACTGTTCAACGTATTAGCGGCAGCGGGAAAAAGGGCAATTTTATCGACACGGATTTTGCCTATGAAGATCTACTTTACAGTACGTCAAAAAATTTCCTCTACGAACGTAAATTTGATGAAAATCTGAATGATGACGTCTGTTACGTGATCGAGATAATCGCGCAAGACAATGAGGCAAAAAAGTCCACAAATTATTCAAAGAGAATACTTTGGATTACACATGAGGATTTCGCACTGAAAAAGATAGATCACTATGACCGCCATGGGAAACTCATGAAGACTTTAACCCTGACTGATTTCGAAGAAAAGTCAGAAAGTCTCTGGCTTCCCACCCGCTTTGAAATGGTGCACCATCTTAAAAAGACCTCTTCGATGTTCGTTGTCACGAGGGGGAAATACAATTTAACTTTAGAGGATAAATATTTCACCCCGGAAGGATTGAAAAATTGGAACAGGGAGGATGACGCAACTATTCTGGCAAGTCTCGAGCCATAAATATCTGCTCTCATAGGTTGGCGTCACCGCGTTTATTTTTTATCTATTCGTGCATTACCATTACACCAATATTTTGTAATAAAGAGGTCACTCCCCGGTGTGGAGACTTATAAAGTTCAGTTATCATTATGCCGCACCGGTGTTGTTGGTCATTGCCATCATAACTGGCTTATCCTGGACCTTGCTCGACCGCATCCGTTTAGAAGTATCAGCGGATCAGTTGCTTCCCCGGCAAAGCGCTTTACGCGAGGCCTATGATGAAACACGCGCTACTTTCGGCTCTGATAAAATTGCGGCCGTTTACATAGAAGACAATACGTTATTTACGTATGCCACGCTTCGGCGGCTGGAGACTTTATATAATACACTTTCAGGTCTCAATGGTGTGCAAAGGGTAGAAAGCCTTTTTAATATAAGTCATATTAAATATCGGGATGGGTGGCTGGAGACAGGGCCCATCCTTGACGTTATTCCCGAGGATCCAACAGAGCTGCAAAGAATCAAAGATGAAGCAGCTAATAATCCTCTCTTAAGTCGCAGAGTCATTTCGACTGATGGTAAAGCGACGCTTCTCACGCTTTATCTTGAAGAGGGCGTATCCACGGCGGGAGATGCCCAGGTGACTAAGGGCAATGAATTGGGGCATTGGAGTTTTGAACGCTACATTTACCTGCAGATTGAAGAGGCATTGAATGACTTTAATGAAGATTTTGACCAGGTATTTCAAGTGGGTGTCGCGGCGATGCAGGTAGAAATGAAACAATTTATCATTGAAGATCAACGCTACCTGCTCCCTCTTTCCGCACTGCTCATATTTATTGTCATTGGACTTGGGTTGCAGAGTGTTCACGCGGCGATTATTCCCATTTGTAATGCCATTCTCAGTTCGATCTGGACGCTGGGATTACTCGCTCTTCTTGGCGTTCCCATCAACATGCTCAATTACATTGTTCCCGTCCTTATTATCGTGGTCGGTGCGACTGAAGATGTACATATTCTCTCTGAATATATTGAATTGCGAAAGAGGGGACAGTCGGGGACGCATGCCATGATGGCGACCGCGCACAGAATAGGACTCACTCTATTCCTTACCGCGATTTCCACAATCCTGGGATTTGCCGCGACGGGATTAACCGATATCATCGCGATGCAACATTTTGGAGTTGCGGCCTCTCTGGGTATGTTTTGCCGGTTTATAGCCTCTTCTTTTTTCCTCCCCGCCTATCTGAGTATATTTAAAAATCATTTTTCAGTCGGTTCAAATAAAACGCGTGCACACGCTTCGCGTATCATTGCGGATAAACTGGCGGTCACCATAATGCAACGACTCGTCAAGCATCCGGCATTGGTTATCCTGACATTTATGGTTATAACCGTGCCCAGTCTCTACTTAGCAGACAGGATCGTTTTAAATAATGACTTACCTGCTTTTTTAAAGAAAGAAGCGAAAGTTGTTCAAAATATTAACACCGTAGCTGACCGACTGTCTGGATCTAAAGTTATTAATATAACTCTCAAAGGAAATCCCGGTGATTTTAAGCGCAACGAAAACCTTCGACGACTTAAAGATCTCACTGTTGAACTGAGAAATAGGGAGGATCTCGATTCAGTCGTATCCCTCGCGGATTACATCTGCCTTGTCAATCGCGAGATGCGGGGCGGTGGTGCGGAAGATTTCATGATCCCTGAAAATGATTCACTCATTGCTCAGTACCTGATCTTTTTTCACAGTAGCGATCTGCGCCCTTACGTGACTTATGACTATGCTCAAGTCAATATTGCTATTCGCACAAACATTGGGAATAGCACACATTTTAATCGGATCGTTGGTGAAATCCGAGACCTGCTTGAGAGTGGAAGATTTGGTCCCCTTGTCTACACGATCACCGGAAAATCCGTTCTCGTCGCTGCGGCAGTAGATAATATTGCCCGGGGGCAGTTAACCTCGCTCAGTACCATCACCGTTTTACTCTTTATCATTGTCTCAACGCTGTTTCTTTCTTTGCGCTGCGGCTGTCTTGCGGTATTGGCTAATCTTTTTTCCGTTGCTGTCATTTTCGGCTTTATGGGCGTGGCGCAGATACCGCTTAATCTCGGCACCTGTATGGTCGCGGCAATTACTATCGGAATCGGCGTAGATGACACGCTTCACTTGTTGGTGCAATACAACCGCGAGTTGAAGTCCCTTAAAGATGAAAAAAAAGCGCTCGAAAAAGCGCTCCGCACGGTAATCCTCCCCATCATCGTCACCTCAATCGGACTCGCGGCCGGTTTTTTTGTCCTTTCTTTTTCCAGCTTCCTCCCCGTTCAGCAATTCGGCATGCTTAGCGCAATCGTCATCGTAATCGCGGTAATCGCCGACATGATTTTAACTCCCGCGCTCTTTTCAACGATGCGTCTTATTACACTTTGGGATTTACTCGGTATAAAATTACAAAATACGCTCCATGATAAATGCCGTCTCTTTCAAGGCATGAGTATGTGGCAGGTGAAAAAATTTATCCTGCTCTCACACATGGAGGAGTATCCAGCTGGAACCCTCGTCATGCGCGAAGGGGAACTTGCCCATATCATGTACATCATTATTGAAGGTGAGATGGAAGTATCTAAGCAAATAAAAGGAGAGCGGACCAAACTGGCAAACCTCACTCTTGGGGACGCGGTTGGGGAGATAGCTCTGGTCTATCAGAATAAAAGGACCGCTGATGTCCGCGCTATTACCGATATTAAAATGCTTGCCATCGATTGGGAGTCACTGGAGAAAATTCAACGCTACGCGCCCTATCTCGCTTCCAAGTTCTATCTTAATCTCGCCCGTGTCCTTGGCCTCCGCATTGTGCAAACAGTGAGCCGTATCGAGAAGGGGGTTTGAAGAATTGCGGATTGCCGATTTGCGATTGCAGATTGTGAGGGTACAGATTTCAGTTTCGGCTTAGGATAAAAAAATCTTTTGTTCTTAATCGAATTTAATTAGGTTAATTTGCTGACAGATTCATGGGGCCGTAGCTCAGTCGGAAGAGCGCTACACTCGCACTGTAGAGGTCGTCGGTTCGATCCCGATCGGCTCCACCAAACTTTGCATTGCAAAGTTTGCCATCCATAGCTCGACGAGCGAAGGATGGCCTTTCGTGCACCTATTACATATTATTAAATACGAGTGCCAGGGTTCCGAAGACGTTTGCATCGCAAAGTTTGCCACGCCGTAGCCTTGGCGGAGGCTGGCATTTCGGGTACAAATATTACAGGGTTTTATAAACTGAAACTAGACTTAGACTAATCTAAGGCAGGCCAAACATCAGATCCAATTACAGTAGTAATCGTAAGTCTATTGACAGGACGAAGGCCACGCCATAGCTCAAAGAGCGAAGGCGGGCATTTCGGGTACAAAGCTTACGGTGCATTAACGGTCCCCAGTGGGGGGTGTGAAAATGCGAACGACCTTTCATCCAACTATCCATCACCTTGTATGGACGTCCGTGGTCATCATTGATTTTCCACCGGACGATACGCTGGCAACACCTGCGGATAACGTTCACCGGTAGTTGTGCAGTGCGCATCTCCATGAATAAAAGCAACGCTGAAGGCACGGCGGGGGCGGTTCGTGGTGTTCACAAGCGATGAATGCAGTAGTTTTGTCTTCAGAAGGATGACTTCACCCTTGTCCATTTCCATATAAACCCGCTTATCTTCCGGGGCATATTTTTGGATGTCTTTTTCTTTGCTAACCGTATGGATAGGGCATTCTATATGTGAATAAGGGATCACTGTCAGACAGCCGTTTTCTCGTGTCTGTGGGTCCAATGCGGTATAGACGGTTATCTCTTCGCGGATGCTCAAGTCCCAATTCCGACCGTCCTGATGCCAACCAAGTGGCACGCCGCCGTCGGCTGGTTTGTTAAAAAACATGGATCTGAATACGCCAACTTTTTCACAAATCTTTTTTTGCGTGATATCCCTGAAAAGAGGATGCTGGATATAATTTAGAAACAATGGATCCATTTCCAGCTCCTGAATTTTCCTATACTTTAGCGAACTGCCTTGATACTTTGCGGAAAAACGAGTCTTCTGCTCCGCTCTCGACCCAGAGGGACAAAGCTGCATGCCCATACCTTCGTAGCGAATATTACCAAGCATAATTTGGTCGATACGATTACAAAGTCGATCGATTTGCGCGCTTGGCAGCACTACACCCAGCCGAACGTAACCAACCGACTCCAGTTCCCGCCATTCGGCTTCACTCACCTTATTGTTCTGTCTCAGTTTCGTTTTCACAATAATCAAATAGGTTACGGTCCTTTGAGACCTTTTCAATATTTCGATTCTAAATGAGCGATAGGGACACTCTCAAACGCGGTAGGGACCAACCGTCGCCAAGGCTATGGCCAGCAGTCACCAGCGTTCCACCTAATTGCTTAACACTTAAAACTGATCGATAGATCACTTCTCACTCAATCGTAAGCTCTTCGACAGCCACCGTGATCTCATCGCCATCTTCATTGGCGAAGGTGGCGACAATACTCTGAGTCGGCTGAGGAGTGTTGTCAGACTTAAAGTTGTTCTGAGTGATCAAGGTATCAAATCCCGTTGTTGTTGATCCACTCTCCGCTACCACGACTGCGGCACCGTTTGTCTGCAATAAATCACCACCCGTGATTCGCAACCCTGGGTTGCCGGCTGCTACGGTGAAGGAACCTGATCCAAAGAGTAAGTGTGGGACCGCGTCGCCATCAGCATCGATGTCGCCAATGGTTAAGCGTACCGCGATCGGTACCCCGCGCGCATCCACACCCACATTGCCCGTGCTTCCACTAAACGCGACGTTCGACAGTTGCATGCCACCCATGCCCGTGGAATTTACAACTTCTACCAAAGTCACGTCCGCCTGTGCGTCATAGACCTGACCCTCGGGGAAGAGGGCCTGGTTAAACGCGTTGATCGAACCCACCGTGAAGATACTGAAGAAGGTATTGGCGTCCCCTCCATCGATGATCACGCTCGGTTTGCCCGTCACGTACTCAACGGCCTGGTTGTAGCGTGGGGGGATAGTCGGGGGCAGGAAAGTCGCCGGGTCCAGGGTTACGGTAAAGGTACCTGTGCCCGAGAACTCAACCTGTACAATGTCCTCGGTTTCGTCCATGAAGGAGACACGGGTGATTTGTCCCGGTCTGGCTTGGAGCTGTATCGTTTCACCCGTAAGTAGAATCTGGTCGAAGATGTTTCCATTGGGATGCTGGATGTTCTCTCCGGCGATATCGCCTGTTCCGTCGATGACGAGGGGCACGGCAGGAGCCGCCACGGTGATGACTGCCGTTTCACTGTCAGCGCTGCCTCCGGCATTGCTTACGGCGACCCAGAAGTTCGTGCTGACGGTGAGCGCACCGGTTGTTAAGGTACCGCTCGTGGCGCCGTCAACGGGACTCGCGGTATCGCCACTGTTGCCGGTATACCACTGGTAAGTCAGATCATCGCCGCTCGCAGCCACGGACAAGGCTATCGCTGTGCCGGACTGCACTTCCTGGCTCGCGGGCTGCGTCGTGATGGTTGGGGCGGGGGGACCTCCTCCATTGCCGCTGGTGGCTCCGATCGGAGTAAAACCAATATCGTCTAGTGCGATATGAGTAAAGCTGCCACCTATAGAAGAAATGGCAGGACTGTTGGAATAAGTAATTTTCCCAATCCCTCCCGGGGCTCCCAATGCTTCCGCATTGAAATCAAAAAAGGTGAAGGGGACTTCAAATTCGATGCTGATATTATCGGGTACATCTGTAGTTGAAGTGAGCAGGTTATCATTCGTGTCGAAGACTTCGATCAACGCGTCTCCCTCTATTTCACGAACCGCATAAAATTGCACCTGCGCTGCGGGTGTTTCAAAAGTGATCGTTCCAACAAGTTCATTTTCAATTGCCCATATAGCTGAAGCATCCTGTCCGGCAGAAGTTCCACCAGCGAAGAAAAGAGAGGGAAAGGTATGATTATAACGGGTCAATCCAGATGCACTTTGAACAAGTCCGCCGGTGAAAGTAGCAGATACGGGTGATACGCCGAGGGTAAAATTTGCCCGATTAGCAAAGACAGGACTGCTGAATTGTAAGCCCTCAAAATCATCATAGACGGTGTTATCCGGCGGTCCCACCACATAGGTAAATCCAAGATCATCGATCGCGACTTGCCCGGAGGCATTAATGATTTTTAATTCTTTTATTCCATTCGTAAAATTGAGGTCACTGGGGTCGGCAGCATCTCCACTGAAGGCGACAAAACTTTGTAAGGGTGGATTAGCACCGGGACTTATGTTTGTGGGTAAGCCTACCACCGTCCCTTGTTGAGTTATTACCGCAAAATTCTTATCGCGTAATTCGATACGACCACCGCCCCCGGAGTCCGCCGCATAAAACTGGAGAGAATTAACACCCCGTTCAAAGAGGATTTTCCCTTCTGCAACGCCGGTGGAAAGCATCAGGGCTTTACTCCCTGAGTGATAAAGAGCGGGGTTACCGACGGATACCAAATCAAAGCCAATCACTCGTATACTATTGGGCGATTCCCCGATGATGAATTCCGCTCCTTCTCCCGTTACATTTTCAAAATCGAAGAACGTGTTGAGGTCTTGGGGTGCGGCGTTAAGACAGAGGGTGTTCCCCAGTAAAAATACAAGGAGCGTTAGACATTTTTTAATACTTATCATTTGATTGCCTCATTGGATGTTTTAGCGAACGGATAAAAAGCAGTTAACTTATATTCCTCTCAATATCCAGGTTCCACCTTAATAATAATTTCATTCTTAAAGATCAATCCGAACTTCTTTCAATTTTGGTGAACCACATCCATAGGGTGATATAAACGTCGCTTTATATTGCAGCCATTGAACATTACTTGCTGATCCTTCAATCGCTTCACCGGATGTTTCATAATAAGATTTGTCCCCATCCGGGCCCGACCAGGCGGCATCCTCTAATCCCTCTTCGGTTTCACTCCACCGGAGTTGGAATTTAATATTTAAAAGATCTGTCTCTTCACTTTCCCAATGGATGTGGCTCGCCTCTCTATTACCCAGCTCATAGGGTGGGGAAAAATAATGTTCTTCCGGCTTTCTCGTGTAGGCGTTGCCATGATCATAGGAATACATCCCATGGGGGCCCAATCCAGGGAGTCGAGTCGGCTCGGTTGCAAAAAATCCGTCGGGACCATTCCAATAAATCAACGAATCGACCTTGTGACCGATATCATCGCGATGGCATGCAAGGACGATATCGATCCATCCATCTCGATTTAAATCAATTTGAAGGACGTCCCCCGAGCCGTAGGCTTCAAAGTTTATAGGGTTCTCCAAATCCAGTCCTTTCCCATTACCCCAGAATAACTGCGCGGGTGGCACTCTTGTCGTAGGCGTTGCATAAGCAGAGACCACGAGATCTAAATTGCCGTCATTGTTATAATCCGCTACCCCCGTATACCGGGCGCTGTATGCACCAAAGTATTCCTGGATATTCTCGGGAGTATAGCCGTCAGGGCTGCCGTAAAAAATTCGGAGGGTATCCTTATGACGAAGGCGGGTGCCGAGGATACTCACAATCATGTCTAGCCAGCTATCCTTATTCAAGTCGGCAAAATTTATTTTTACCACATCTCCCGTCGCGGCGCAGGGAAGGTATTGCCTGTTGTTTTCGGAAAAACCATCGACTTGACCAAAGTAAATCAGTAACCGGTCCCCAAAATCATGGAAGGCTATATCGATGTAGCCGTCATTATTGATGTCACCGATCGCGGAGGTGAATCCGTGATTCTTTATGCGATCGATGCGTGAATTGGAATATCCATCCTCGGATCCATAAAAGATAATCGACGTTTTTTCAGGATCATCGGTGATTTCTATCACTAACGATACTGCGAGAATATCGAGATACCCGTCACGATTAAAATCGGTGGTCTCTAGATCGAAATGGTCATGTCCCGTGTGTAAATCGGTGAACTTTTCGGGGTTTATGCCTTCAGACACTCCCTCGTAGATGCGCAGTGCCTTTGGAATGCTGAATACTACTTCCGGATAACCATCCAGATTCAAATCGGCAATAAATGAGACATTGCTATGAATGGTTTCCAGTTCAAGGCGGTTTTCAGCACTATACTCAGCTTCTGCGTTTCCCAGATAAATATAAGAGGGCACGGTATGGACATGACCATCATTGACATTGTTAAATATCACTTCCGGGATTCCGTCCCCGTCGAGATCGCCGGCGGTATTACCGATTACCCCTATGGTCGGTACCCAGCTCGCGTTGTCATCGGAATAGCCGTCCGGCCCATTCCAATAAATGGGAGACTTCGTTCGGTATTCATTTCCCCCGTAGTGCTTGCTGATGATCAGCTCAGGAAGTTCGTCTCCATCGAGATCGGCAGCTGTTATCCAACGGGAGTTTTTCACCTTAACTGTTGATTTCACCTTTTCCAGTTCGTCGCCAGAACGTATTTGAATGCCATCGATGGTCGCGATAAGAAGATCAGGGATCCCATCCGCATCGACATCGGAAATTTCGGCACGAACTACTGCCGTGTTGAATTCATCGGTTTGGCCTGCCCTTTTAATTATCACCGGGTTTTTAGTATCGATGGCTCCGCTTTTATTCCAGTAGACGCGAGCTTGACCTCCACCGCTAAAAGTAATGTCGATGCTACCGTCCTGGTTCAAATCTTCAAGGATGACCTGACTTGCACCATACGTGGGTAATGTAAACGGCTCCTCGGCGTTTACTCCATTCTCCGTTCCCCAGAATAATAATGATTCGGTATTGAGTTCGGCTTTACCTACCCGGGAACTGGCCAAAACAATGTCCGCGTACCCATCACTGTTCAGATCGGCTGCGGCTATTCCCACGGCTCCCGTTGCCATCATCCCGTATTCCTTCCCTCTGTCTTCAAAACTGCGGTTTTCTCCTTGTATGTAGACGTGAACCAACCGTGGTTTTGCCGGATTATGACTGTCTTTCCACGCCGAGGGCATGATCAGGTCAAGCCGTCCATCCCGGTTAATGTCGGATGCTATCACATCAAAGGCTCCTATCACCGGAAGGTCGGTCCGGCTCGCGCCTGGTCCATCGGGCCCTCCCCAATAAATATAAAAAGGCAGTTCAGAAGTGACTCCATTATGACCAATCATGGTCACTAAATCGTTATGACCATCACCATCCACGTCGATTACCTTGCTCATCAATCCCATGTCCGCGGACATTTGGTGCCGCTTCCAATTCTCGCCCGAACTTTTCTCGGGTGAGTAAACCCAAGTGGGCCCACGTTCAACTTTATCGTGCGAATTGGCGAGGATGATGTCGACATAGCCGTCGCGGTTAACATCGAAGTGATTGATGATCTCAATTTCTCCCTTCGCGTTCACGTAAAGATTGTTTCCCGCGTTTTCGAATTGACCCTGGGAAAAACCATCAAAACCCTTATGCACCCAGACTTCAGGTGCTTTCATCTCCTCGACCTCCTTTGGCGCTTTGCCCATGGAAAAAAGTGAGCTGCTGAAAATTAGTGGGATGGCAATTGAGGCTATCGTTGAGTAAATCAGTTGAGTTGATTGAGTTTTCAATTTATAGAGTTATTCGGAAATTTGATTGATCATTAATTAGTCTTTTCCCAATTGGGTATGATATTCAGGTTAGAATGAGTCGGAAACGGCTAACAAAGTCAAATTACTGCCATTTAAGGATGATTATGCAATTGCAGACTGACATCTGATAGAGGGTAAAAAAATCATGCGAGCGCCCTATAAAAATCGAAACACATCCGCGTTTGTTTGTATTTTAGAGAGTTCAAGAAGCGCGCTGGGACAGCCCGCTCCACCATATTGTTTTGATAAAGAGATTGGAGGGACGAGCTCCGTCGCGTCCGCTTATAATTAAATATCATTTATATTTTATTTTATAAATAATGGTGACGGACGCGACGGAGCGCATCCCTCCAGAAGATGCCTCGTATTTCCGAGTTCTTGCAATCGCTAATCCGTACCGTGGAGCATTATTTTAATTGAAGACGTCTAGGATTTTCTAACATTATCCTAAGCATGCTATCGAGTTCAGAGAGAGAGGAGAGAATCAAACGAGGGCTGGATTTTATTAATGCAAACGGGTCGGACCATACGAAAGCCATTGGCAATGCCATCGTGAATCCGGACAACGTGGATGAAGCGCTGAATGCGTTGCTGCCGTTTCAGAATGCGGATGGAGGGTGGCGGGGAATGGACAGTGATATGAAAGGGCCCCTCTCCACCATATCCTGTACCTGGGTCGCACTACAGTGGCTGTCCTGGCTTAATTGCAAAGATTCTGAATGTGCTGAGAGAACCGTCGAATTTATAGTAAAGGCTCAATATGAAAACGGATCCTGGGATGAACCAGAAGAGATACTAAAATACGATCCACCGCCCTGGATGATTCCCGGGGAATACGAAAATCAAATATGGCTGACCTCCGCCATCTGCTGCCAGCTTATGGAGATAAATAAAACGGCAGAAATTAATTTTAATGCGGCAATTGATTTTCTCCGGGCGGGATGGGACGGTAAGCGCTATCCCGGAGCGACCCATCCCCACTGGATGGCGATCGTAATCTTTTACCAGCTTCGAGAGGATTCAGATTTAAACGAGGCTATTGCCGAGGGATGTAAACAGTTTTTGACTCAGCAGATTTTAGAAGACAAAGAAGATCCCTTTGATTTTGTAGATATTGCTTACGCTTCGCTTTGTGTCGGGAGCTGGGCGGATGATTTATTAAAATTGTCTACGGACGGGATGTTGGAAAGTCAGGCTGATGACGGCGGGTGGATCACAAACTATGGTGACAGCCATCGACCGATGGGTACCGCTAAAGCACTATACCTGCTTAAAATATTATGAATCATATTTTCTGGCTCATTCCGGAGAAACTGGCCGGCCGTCCCGGCCCTGATACTGAGCCGTGGGACCTCAGCTCATTGCGAGAGGGTGGCATTGGTGCAATCCTCTCGGTAAACGATGGACGATTGTGCGATACCAAAGAGTTTAAGACCCAGGGCATCAATTACCTGTGCACCCCTTTTTCAGACTATGCCCCGCCCATTCCCGGGAATGAAAAGATTTGTCTGGCCGCTCTTCCCAAAGCCTATGCCTTTGCGAAGGATGAAATAGGAAAGGGACACGCCGTTGTCGTTCACTGTTCAGCGGGTAAAGATAGAACCGGTCTTTTTCTCTCTTATTTCCTCATGCAGCAGGACGGGCTATCGCCAAGAGATGCGATGAAGGCCGTGCGGAAGGTTCGCCCCATAGCATTTACTGCCTGGGGATGGGAACCGTTCGCCGAACTCGTGCTCGAAGGAAGTCGAAAGTCCAATATCTAATGTCGAAAGTGTTTTATTGGAGGGACGCGCTCCGTCGCGTCCGCTCTTATTGTCATTGCGAGCGGAGCGCGGCTACCGAGTCACGCAATAGCGGGACGACATCTTCCAATCCAGACAAAGATTATTGCGGGCAACCATCGTCAATGATACTATTAAACATGCTATCCCTGATATGATTGATACAAAGCTAATCCTGATAGAAGGACAACCGGGATCCGGTAAGTCTACGACGTCGCAGTACTTAGCTTACCAATGTGAGAAAAACAACATCGCGGCAAAATGGTATCACGAACAGGATAAACAGGTTCTAGTACTATTAGACGCGCAGAGTGATTTCCCGGAGATAAGAATAGCTCAGTGGAAAGCATTTGTCTCTGAAGTAGAACAGAGTGAAACAGTGAACATTCTCGACAGTAGATACTTAATGAATTCAGTCGGATTTTTCTTTGCGATGGATAAGATGGCAGAGCTGGCCGAATTCGAATCACTATGGGAGGATATTGTTAAACCATTGAATCCCGTTTTTATTTATTTCTATCAGAATGATACTGAAAAAGCGTTAAGACAAACTTTCGATTTACGACGTGAAGATTGGGAAGAATGGGCCTTTAAAAAAATTAACGAGAGAACGGCGTTTGGTAAGAGAAATAATTTAAAAGGTTTTGATGGGTTCGTGACATTTTTTAAGGAGTTTAGAAAAGTCACTGACAAAATATTTGATAAATTCCGCGGCAGAAAATTAGCGATCGAAAATTCAAATGGGGAGTGGGAGAAATATTACGAACAGATCTCACAGTTATTAGCGTTACCCCTGATAGATGAAGAAAATCGACCTGAAGCGGACCTGGAAATTTATGTGGGTAGATATAAGAAAGAAAACGGTGATCTTGAATATACGATCGCATTAGACGAGGAGAATTTATATATCTATAAATCTGAAACAGACAAAATCTTAGCAAAAAAAGAAAATATACTCACCTCTATAGGTGCGCATAGATTTTATATTAGAGAAAGACCTGATGATATAGGTTTCCAATTAAATAATGATGGCGTCGTCGATAAGATGACACGGAAAGGGGCTTGGTATGAAATTGAACAGCTGGGTCTTCCGATTTCCGTCTGGGATAGAGATGCCAAAGATACAATTTTTATAAGAACTTCGGATTGATATACTTTTTCATTAATATAGCTTCGTTTTTGTGATCGTCATCGTCCCGGAATTACTCGCTATTGTCATTGCGAGGGAGGCCATCAGCCGACCGCGGCAATCCAGGAGGATATCTATAACGTAACGTCCTTCCCCTGGATTGCTTCGTCGCATTGCTCCATCGCAATGACAATAGAGACGCAGACGAAGACGAAGATTAGTTATGAATAATACAAACCCCAGTTTAACATCCCTTTCAGGAAGAGAGTTTACCTGTTTCCCGGTGGCACTGGTGGGATATATTATAAACGAAAACAAAGAATTTCTCTTTCTCAGCCGCCAGGGAGAAGACTCCTGGGAAATACCGAGTGGTGCCATGGAGGCGGGTGAGAACACAGTCGATGGCATAATGCGCGAATTGCATGAGGAATTGGGCGATGCTATCAGGGTCAAACCCTTGGGTGTTGTTCATGCTCACACTTTTCCCTTCGACGAAAAAGTAAAAGAGATGATTAGTATAGGGTTTCTTATACAATATCTCGGTGGAGAGATAAATCCCAGTGACGATATGAAAGGTGCGGGCTACAAATGGATGAGTTTGGAAAAAATCAGCTTAGAAAAAAATATCTCCGTGCCACGAAAAAAAGGCACGCTATTTGCACGGGCCACAGAATTGTATAATTTGTGGAAAGATGAAGAATAGGTGTTAAGTGTTAGGTTGATTTACTTAACACCTAAAACATAACACGCGCGTAAGCGCTCATTACCTCCCATGAGTATAGAAATAATCGAAGAATCAACGGACTCCTTACCCGACTACGGCGAAGTGTCGATTGCCTTTGAAGTGAAATCTCAATTGCGAGTTGAATCGATTGAAAATGGACTGGGTGGCTTTCAATTTAAAGAGGAAGAAATCAGGGATCCTTATATAAAGGACGCAGACCAGATTGAAGGTGAAGGACCACTTCAATGGTCGAAGACCATGGACACAACCCATTGGGGTGTATTATCAGCTTACAATGATTCACAAAGAGTGGGTGGTGCGGTAGTCGCATGGAAAACTCCAGGTATATATTATATGCTCGAAGATCATGATGATGTAGCCGCACTTTGGGACATTCGGATACATCCCGATCATCGCAGCCAGGGGATAGGTTCTCAATTACTCAACCGTGTTGCTGATTGGGCGCGGGATAAGGGCTGTCGTTTGTTAAAAATTGAAACACAAAATAATAATGTGTCAGCATGCAGGTTTTATGAAAGTCAGGGGTGTACTCTTGGAGCGATCAATCGCTATGCTTATCCAGATTTGCCCGAGGAGATACAACTCTTATGGTGCCTGGAACTATAATTAAAATTCGCAGCGAGAAAGCTGCTGATTATGAAGCCATTTTCTCAATTAACAGTCGTGCTTTTAAATCAGATGGAGAAGCACGACTGGTCAGCGCTCTCCGGGAACAGGGAGCCTTCGATCCTAACCTCTCTCTGGTCACTGAGAAAGAGGGACACTTAGTCGGGCATATTTTATTTTCCCCCGTTGAAATTGTTGGTGAAACTGAAACCTTAAAAGCTTTAGGTTTGGGCCCAATGGCTGTTCTCCCCGAGTACCAGCGACAGGGTATTGGTTCCAAACTCATTAAAGAAGGCCTTTCCGCATGCAGGCAATACCGGTATAGGATTGTATTCGTGGTTGGGCACCCTCGATTTTACCCGCGTTTTGGATTCCTACCTGCTTCAGCCAAAGGATTTAAATATACCTATCAGGTACCCGATGATATATTCATGGTGCAGGAATTAACGCCCGGCGGATGCAATGAAGTTACGGGAACAGTGAAGTATCACCCCGAATTTATGTTACTTGGTGACAATAAAAGGAAAGGAAAATAAAGTGAATGAATTCACTTCGATAGTATTAATGTGGACAGCAATGTTGAGTTGTATTCTATTGCCCTTGTTAGGGGTAGCAGGACCTCTTTCACAGAAAATTCCCGACACCGTCTTTTTGGAGGAGCTGACATGGACTGAGGTGCGGGATGCAATTAAAGCGGGAAACACCTCGATCATATTTCCCGCTGGCGGCACCGAGCAAAACGGGCCACATCTGATTTTAGGGAAGCATAATTATATCGTTAAACACACTGCCGAGCAAATTGCCCGAAGGCTTGGCAATGCATTAGTTGCTCCCGTGCTCGCTTACGTTCCTGAAGGAGATCTCGATCCACCTGCCGGTCATATGCTTTTCCCTGGCACCATCACTTTGCCAAATGAGTACTTTATGAAGGTGGCGGAATATGCTGCGCGAAGCTTTAAGGTGAATGGGTTCAAAGATATCATCCTCCTTGGTGACAGTGATAAAAATCAAGCCGGTTTGGAAGCGGTTGCTGAGATACTTAGCCGGGAATGGGCCGATACCGATGTTCGCGTCCACTACGTGTCCGATTACTACTACGGTGGAAGCCGCATATTAGATTGGTTACAGGAACAAGGTGAATCACCAGAAGACATCGGGCAACATGCAGGATTGGTGGCTACTTCGATACTTCTGGCTATCGATGCAACATTAATTCGAGAAGCAAGGTTAGAACCGAGCAGCAATTATGATGAAATGGGTTTCACCGGCAACCCCTCACGCGCGAGCGTTGCCTATGGTCAAAAAGCTCTTGCCTTTAAGATCGAAGCCGCCCTCGTTCAAATCGAGAATCTGATGTCGGAATAAAAATATTGACTGGCGAATCACATCATCGCAGGTCAAATGCGCTGTCCCTTCTGCGTATATTTTTTATGATAGCCACTACCGAGCCGAAGGCGACATTTTTCAAAGGCACAAGAGGGAATTTTAAATAAAAGAGAATTATTACAGGAAGAACGGAAAGATCGGAAAGAAATAATTCTGGAGGGCCACGCTCCGTCGTGGCCGCTTAATATTGAGAATCATTTATTTTTTTTATTTTAAATAATGGTTACGGACGCGACGGAGCGCGTCCCTCCAGATGAAATGGTGGAACGCGATGTCCCTATCGCGTTATGTCTTAGCTACTAAATAAAGAAGCGTGCTGGGACAGCCCGCTCTACCTGATACTTAACACTTGTTTATTTTGACTTTCGACCTTCAACTTTCGACCAATCCCATCATTCCATGGAGTCAGTAGTAATTTCCATCAGGCTATTGCCAAGAAATTCAGCGGCTTCGTCATTGGACATTGTTTCGGGTAAGCTGTCGTAATAGCGGCATTGAAATTCGACGACGGAGAAGGGTTTGGGAAGATGAAAACGGTCCCAGCTCTTCATGCGCCAGGCATTGTGGAATTTACCGGTGATGAGAAGGACGGGTGATTTCGCCTGGCGTGCAACAAGAGCGGCGCCCGGTTTGAACTGGTAGCGCGGACCGCGGGGACCGTCGGGGGTAATCGCGATATCGTTGCCGTCATTGATTTGGTTGACGAGCTCACGGGTTGCCGTGACCGCGCGGTAACTGCTGGAGCCGCGGATCGCCTTAAGTCCGGCAAAGGAGAGGAAGGCAGTGAGCCAGGCGCCATCGCCGCTTGCGCTGATCAGACCGTACATCAGTCGGTGATAGCGGTAGCGGCGAATAATTTCCGAAGCGACGAAAAGCCAGTTGTGCCAGATGATCACCACTGCCGGGATATCAGACTTGCTGATTAATCGAAGATTCTCAGGTGTTATATTAAAGCGAAGGGTAGCGCCCCATAAACGAAGAATAACACTTAATGGCCAGAACGCCACATAGCGCCACCCCGCAATATGCCGAATCTTCGGTGCGCTTTCACTTTCCGTATCCGATGCTGCTTCTTCTTCCTGCATGTAAATATCTTTATAGGCACAAGAGGCACAAAAACCACAAGAAAAATTTAAAGAGAGAAAAGTTAATCAAGGAAGCGTGCTAGGGGCCAACCTTCGCCATGGCTATGGCTGAGAGGCAGCTCGTTTCACCTAAATTTCATGCAAGAATAATGGAGGGACGAGCTTCGTCGCGTCCTTTACCATCATTTAAAAATACGAAAAATAAAAGATTCTATATTTTTAGCGGACGCGACGGAGCGCGTCCCTCCACCCTTTGACTCTTAACGTTAATCAATATCCCGATAAGTGCCGTCGTATTTATGGACGAGGCGTTTGAGTTCGGACTTATCTTTATCATCGACTTGGAAACCGACGAAGTGGAGCCGTACATCATGGGGCGCATCCTTTTGCAGCTGATCAATTGTCATTCGCAATTCCAACCAGGGTACTTTTTGCCAGGATTTACCCAGGGCGTTTCGCTGAAAACTGCCGTCGGAGAGGACAATAACTACCTCGGGATCGAGAAGAAAAGCGGCCGTTATTACGGACTGAATACCGTTCGGAACATCACGGGTCCACGAGGACGCGCTTCTCCCATCGGTTCTGAATTCAGTTTCAAGCCAATGGGATGCAGCCTTTTTATTTCCACTCGATGCGGGGACGAGATAATCCTGGAAGCGATCATAATTACGAGAAAACTGAATGAGGTTAAAAAGGGTATTGCCGTTAAAATCATCGATCAGGTCTCGGGCTTCTTTTTTAATCTGGGTAATGGGCACCCCGCTCAACTCCGCCTTGCGAAGAACCGAGCCGGAAATATCAAAAGCGATAACCACTTTATCGGCTTTATCCTCGATCCCGAAAAAAGAAAAACTCGATGCCTTGGATTTCAACCCGTTCAAGGCGGCCATGATCCCTGACTGACCGAAGAGAGCGTTCGCGTCGTGAAAATTGATATCCGTGCTGAGCGGATTAAAATCTTCCATCGAAAACGCGGGAAGTTGTGGCAGTGTATCATTGAGAAGAGCGGCAGTTGACAGGCGTTCGATCCGCTGCGGTTTACTCATTACCTGTTGATGCTCGGCAAAATGGACCCGATGTTCCAATTCACGCTGAGGGAGATAAATTGTTTTCGCCGTGACAAATTCAGGTTCCGCGTCGTCGCTTGGCACAAAGACAACAACAAATACCGTGAGCAGGAGAATCGCCGCCTGGACGGCAACCGCGAGGATTAAAGTTGAGATACTGAATGACCGGTTATTGTGATTGCATTTCATCATTACATTGAAAAACGGCAATAACCGCTCTTGAATTAATCAAAATTTGCACTCACAATTAATCATCACTTGACAGAGCGAAATTAGGCTGTAATTTCGCCATTTCTGATTGGGGCAGTAGTTCAGTTGGTTAGAACGCCGGCCTGTCACGCCGGAGGTCGCGGGTTCGAGTCCCGTCTGTCCCGCCAAACTTTGCATTGCAAAGTTTGCCATCCATCTTGTCGGCCATAGCCATGGCGACGGCTGAAGCTCGAAGAGCGAAGGATGGCATTTCGTAATCATCAGCTGGTTGCGTACAAAAATTTGTCCCAATTCAACCCTAGCTTACCGAAGTCTTTGCTTTCGCAAATTTTAAGCACCCATGTCCCCGTTTGACTTCATCACCCTACACTAAGTCAGGCGATACCGGCCCTAGCCCACGTCACTTGCACTGTTTTGATCGCCCCTTTTTTTTCGGTACATGACATTTGATTGATTTTCAGCCAGCAATAGCTTTCTACAGTCTTTGCCCTTCAGGTAAATGTCGAAAAATTCGACAATTACAGCTCTCAATCTTTCCACGCGTTCCACCGGCTGAAATGAAAACAACGAATTGACGTCTTTAGCGCCACTGTTCACAGCAAGATAGCTGACAGTCGAAAAGTCGTTATGATCCCAACCTTCAAAAATCACGAAATTGAATTCCCCATTAAAGTCTTTGGCATTACCAGCGAACTGTTGAGCGATTCCGTCCAAATTGGGTCTGCCTTTAATTCTTAGCATCGGGGACAGGCTACTTCTGAGTTTTCTCTGTGTGCTTTCTGGCCATCTGTTAATCCCCGATGTTCCATCATCAGTCATATAGGCATATAGAAATCCGTCGATATTACCCACTGCCTTAATTCTTTCATCCTCGGCGTCGAGTAATGTGGAGACATAGCCACCGCGAGAATGCCCAAACATGCCGATAGCATCGAGATTGACTGCGTTGGCTAGCGCTTCGGGGAAGTTGCACCCGAAAATGAAATCGAGCACTTTCTGAGCATCCACAACCCGATCTTCAGTGAGCTTAATGAAATCGTCGTCATCTGCGATTTCTGTGCATAGATGACCGCTGGGGTATGTGATCAGGTTTCCTTCATGCGGATGGTCTATTGAAACAACCACATAACCCGACAATACAATGTGCTTGAGAACCGGAAGGTTTGAAAAGCGATTTCCAACTCCGGTAGGAGAGTACAAAAGCAGTGGATAGGGATCTTGCCCTGAAAGCAGTTCGGCGCTCTCATAGCACCCGGTTGCGATCTTCATTGAGTCTTCAATGATACGCCCCTTTTCCGCTTCGGATAGAAGCGTGCCATTCAGGATACAGTCAAGTGCTGGTTTTATTGAAGGCTTAAAGAGGTCAATGTACATCATCTCACGCGAGTCCGCATCTCGTCTAGCCGGATAAAAGATCGAAATCGGAATCGTTCTCAATGGATACGAAGCAACAGAACTTCGTTTGCCATCTTCGATGAAGCGGTGTTCAACGCCTACATCCATCTGATCGTATGCTTGTCATGTCGTGGGACTCTCAAGGCTTCCGCAATACGAAGATAATAAAGTTTGGGACTCTCAATTCATCATCGAGTTCTGGATACAATGCCAATTGTTCTTCTGTTACAGTTGGTTCTTTTATACCTTCAATGCTAAAACCCGCCTCTAAAAATCCTTTGATGTAGGTAGACAAAGAGCGGTGGTAATTAGTAAGGGGCAAACCCCTGCATTCCCAATGGCGTCCCCCTTCGTCAAAGTAGTTATCCAGAATTACATGCTGTTTCACCCCGTCATCTGTCTTAAGCCATACGCCAGCTGCCGACCGCATGGGGTGCAAGTTAACTATGATAAATCTTCCCCCGGACTTCAGTATTCGATAAACTTCGATCGTATTTTCATTAGGGTTTGGAAGGTCACACTGATTTAAATAGGACACCGCAAGATCAAATGAGTTGTCTTCAAGGAAGCTCATATCCTGGGCATCGGCAAGACGGTATTCATCACGCTCGGTTTGAAGTTCTTTCGCGGCTTCAATCATGGGTTCGCAAAGATCGATGCCCAGCACATAGGATGCGCCCCTTGCAGAAAGCATTCTTGAGAATCGGCCTTCACCACATCCACAATCGATGACACTGAGGCCTTCTACATTTCCGCAGGCACCCAGCATAGCTTCATCGAGTAAGCCGCTGCGATGGGTATTTCTGCCTTCTCTGGACTCTTTGATCCAGCTAGGAGCCAAGTCACGCCATTCATTATTCAAATCATCCCTGTTCATCTCATTCTTATCGCTTTCTTGCGCGTATGTGAAGGAAGTACGCTACTACTTGAGCATCCTGCATGTCAGGACATGAGTGGACGGTTTTATCACTTGGATAGGGTTCCTCGATCCTTTCTATCACAAAACCAGTGTCGGTAATAAGATTGAGCCATTGACTAATAGTTCGCGTGAAACGCGGTGTCTTGAACTTACTTAGTTTCTCTCTAATTTCCTTTGGGGCAGAGTTAAAAGTCCATTCATTGACGTCACCTTGCAGGTTGCGGAAATATTCGCCAACTTCGATTGCGTAGGTCAAGCCTTCCTCATTTCGTAGATTACGTCGATGAGGGGTTGCAAAACATGGGTGTTCGATTGAAAACTGAAAGAAACCATTAGGTCTGAGTACTCGATGGGCTTGTCTCAGCGCAAGATCGGTTTCAGGGATGTCCATGAAACTCATGAATGCTACAGCAAAATCGAATTCGGCATCGTTAAAAGGCAGGTCAACAGCGCTCGCAATTTTGTAGTCAATCCCAACGGGCTCTTTTTCTTCTGACTGCTTTGCGAATCGGATGAAATCCTCGGAAATGTCAATGGCTGTTACACGTGCACCGCGATCTGCAAGGATTCGTGTGTTGTGTCCTTCGCCACAACCTATGTCCAACCCTGATAGACCGGCAACCTCAGGTAGCATGTCGAAGAAGGCTGGCGTATTGAGATAATCCCGATACAAATCGTATCCAGCTCTGGAAAGCTTAGTCCAAGCCTCAGCATTCCCGTTCCAATATTTTCCAACTTCTTCGTGATTCATATTTCGATCGTATTCAATTTCCTTACATTAGATTTGATAATCGGCAATTTATCAAATCTCGGTTGTAGCGGAAAAGGGAAATAGGGTCAGAAAATGGAAATAGGGTCAGACTGCGAATTCTTTGATTGATAAGAAACTATGGGAGGACTGGAATTGCAAGAAATGGCTCGAAAACCAAGGTTTGAAAGTAACAACGGGCTCTACCACATCATCAAACGGGGAAACTATCACCGGGATCTGTTCTATGCGGCGAAAACAAAGAGAGCTTTCAAACGGACGCTGATTAAAGCGTGCAACAGACCGAAACGGATGGATAGCAGCCAGGTTAAATATGGGTAAGTATAATTCGGTTAGTCACAATGTTAGTATCTTTCAGCGTGAGCAGAAGAACAGAGGTAAAGCCTACAGAACTTTGAATAAAATCAAAGAATTCGCAGTCTGACCCTTTACGTTTTCCTACCCTTTACGTTTTCCTCTGAGGCGTTTAATTGTTCTCCTACCACATCGGTCACCCAAGTAATGCAGCATTTCCTTTTCATGATCGTCAACGGTCCCTGGCATGGCTTCTGTTTGATCCGACCTTCGCCATCATTTGTGCCATCACGTGGCTGGGTTCATGGGGCCGAGACGCTCGATGCGGCGGCGGGTGGCCAACAGAACTATGGCCGCAGCTCCCAGGGCCACTGCGAAGGCTCCGTATTCAATGCTCGGCGTACGGGAACTGGCGGACGCGACGTACCCTCCGAGCAGGCCCCCCAGTCCGCTCGAAACGAACCACACGCCCGTGAGCCGCTCCACCCAGCCATCTGGCGCCCAGCGAGTAACCATCGACAGGCCGACGGGACCGAGGATCGCAACCGCCGCGGCTTGCAGAACATAGAAGGTCAGCAACACGCCAGCACTCGCACCCTGAGAGCCATCCGGCGCTAAGCCCCGTGCAGCAACGCTGAGCAACAAGAAGGACGCGGCAATGAATGCGATGCTGATCGCGATCTTCGTTGGTGCCGACTGCGGCGCGCCCCGATCTTCCAAGCGACGCCACACCGCGGCGACCGGCAGGGCCAAGGCGACCACGCCCAGCGCGAACACCGACAGGAACACGGTAGGCGGTACCTCCCAGCCGAGCAGTCGCCGATCGACGAAGTTCTGCGCGAAAAACACCACCGAACCGCCCATCTGACTGCAGCCCACATAGAACACCAAGCAGAACAGCGCAAGCAACAGAACCCCCAACACGCGGCGCTTTTCATGGGGCGACAACGCTTCCCTTTTACTGGCGGCCCCCCCCCCGCGATGGCCACGGCGGTAACGCGCCGCGTCGCTAACCCGAGCACCACGACCCCCAACACTGCCGCCAGTGCCAGCATCACATAGAAACCTGTCCAGTCGAGACGGACCACTACCGGACCGGCTAGCGCCTGCGTCGCAAACGTCCCTATAGTCGACACCATGTAGAAGATGACAAAACCGTCGTCGCGTTTGCTTTTCGTGGAGGTCGAGGATTCGCCAACATTGTATGCGTCGCTAACCATGGTGACGACGGTCGGCCAAAACAAACCGTAGCCCAAAGTTAGAAGCACCGCGCCGACGAGCGTGAAGTTCGGCGACCCGACGAGAAAAAGAAGCGACCCACTGCAGAGACACAACAGCGCAGCTTGGGCGATGCGTACACGCCGTTGCGGCGCGGCAGCGGACCGAAGCCGCGACACCGCGAACCCCCCGAGTGCGGGCATCGCAAAAGCGAGCCCCAACATCAGGCCGTACCATGACATCGCTCGCTCCTGGCTAAATCCGAGGCGACTGGTGGCGTAGAGCGGGAAAATGCTCGCTAAGCCCCAGAAACAGAAATTGTGCAAGAGCGCGACCCCACTAAGAATTTTGGTCGCCGCCGGTAGTGAACGCCAGTTCATGAGTATCACTCTTATGAAACTGCCCGATTCGGGCAGTTTTCATCGATGTCCTTCCCTTGACGCGTTTGGTGCTGCTAAGAGTTGTAACGCGGTGCTTGGCATGGCTTTGCATTTTCTGAGCGAACAAATGATTCTAAAGTTCTGTATATTCACGTATGCGAAAATGTTGTCAAGGTTGTGTAACCCGGATAGTCTGACCCTTTACGTTTTCTCCGCGCATAAGAAAACCTCTGCTACTGAGCGAATCCCTGGCATCGCCTTTCACGAGCAGGAAATTCCCCCCATGATCGACAATCAACCGCGCCTCCGCAAAAGACCGGCCCCCGTGATGCGGCACAAATCGCTTGCCCGCCTCGCTGAACGCCGAGAAAGCTCTCTCGCGAAATAACTGCGGGCCGCATCCCGGCGGTGCATTGACGGCCCGGTACTTGAGGTAGATCCCGTACCGGTCGTGATTGGAACGGTTGCCCTTGCCCTCGTGCCAGGTGAACCCGTGTATGAAGCATAGGTCGCCCCGCTTCAGTTCCGCATCGATCAGCGGCGCGATGTCGGACGCCTGTGCGCGATGGACCTCGCTAACCTTGTCGGTGACCGGCACGATCTTCGACTTCCTGTGCGAGCCGGGGGAAACGAGTAGCTTACCGGTCTCTTCATCGAGATCGGTAAGCGGAATAATCGCAAATAGCCAGTTGAGCGACGAACCCGCCTGCTGGTAGGTCTTGTAGTCGCAGTGCCCGGTGGGGTGACTCCCCTGGTAATCGCCTTGGGTGCCGACGGCTCCGGGCGTTTTCAAGTAAGAAACGAAGGCCGAAAGACAGGCGTGACCGCCAAGAAGCGATTCGACCGGACCGGTAACGGCCGGATGCTCGCCAATCAACAACAGGTCCGGATCGTCCTGGTACTGTCCTTCAACAATATACAAAGCCTCCGGCGCCGGATAGACTTTTCCGTCGCTGCTGCAATTGCCGGATGTGACCGCCCCGTACACTCCACGATCCAGGCGCTCCAACTCTTCATCCGTAAACGCCCCCTTTACGACGAGATAACCGTTTTCGTCGTAAAATTGTCCTTGTTCCAAAGTCAGGTTCATGGTGGTTATTTACTCTCGGGGATCGAGCCCGGCAAGCGCAATCAATGACACTGAGGCCTTCTACATTTCCGCATTCACCCAGCATAGATTCATCGAGCAAGCCGTTGCGATGAGTATTTTTGCCTTCTCTGGTCTCTTTGATCCAGTCTGGAGCCAAGTCACGCCATTCATTATTAAAATCATCCCTGTTCATCCCACTCATCATTTTACATTCATTCTCAAAAAGCAGATACAAACGTTCCAATGTCTAGTTAGCTAGCATCAATTTTCCTATTCTCTAAATAATCATTCACCGCATCCCAAAGTGGGTGGTCCGGCTGCATATGCTTGTGATAGAAATCCACTGTTTTGCTCCATACAGGTCTACCCAACACCTTAGTAATGATTCGTTCTGACTCTTTCCCAATTCCTGTTGTGCTTTGATAGGTTGTTACATGCACGCTCATCTCTCTGACCTTGAACTTAAATGAATGTGGTTTCGCTGTCGTGATCTGCGTAGGTCCATATGCTTTGAATACTTCCCTCGCTTCTTCGATGCATCCCCACTTCACGGTCACATCCAGATCATCCATATCAAACATGACACCCTGTGCGAATAGTGCGGTGGAAGCGTCGAGATGGTAGGTAATCGCGTTCAATTCCAATTCATGAACGATGTAGACAATCAGATTTTCCCAATCTCTTCTCCGTAGAATCCTCATGTCAGTGTTTGCTTTTCATTCATCAATTCAAATTCTCCGCAAGGCATCACTCAGTTCCAATTCTCGAAATGATTGACTCAACGTGCTGGCGGCCATTCGTTCCTGCCATCGTCCGCGTAGCTCATGCACTGTGTCGTCGGCTGGTACGGAGTCGAGAACGGCCAAGGCATAGTCGCGAAGCGGATGACTCTGACACTCTATGACAAGATCAGATGACGCCGTTGTACCGGTTTCGGAGTACGCAAAGCAGCGCTTGATATTGCGCCTGGCGCTTTCATGTTCAACAGGTGCGATCGCAGCTTCCTGTACATCGTTATCCGGAACCAGCAGGACGGTCACACCCCGCCCGGTAATGGCCTCTACTGTCTGCTGCGCATCGGGTGGAACGTGGACATTCTTATGGTAGGGCCAGATGTCAAACATGCCATAGTCGGCACACGGGGATTCACGCTGAAAGGTGAAGAAATCAGGGTAGGCAAAGAACTCCGATCCTCGTTCGCGATAGCGATCATAGAATGCCGTCACGTATGACAGGATGAGAGTGATGGCGCCAATGCCCTCGAGCCGATGGGGGATGACAATGCCGACACGATCCGTATCCCGAACCGACGAAAAAAACTCAACATGCTGGATGGCCTTTCCACGCCACGCGATCTTGAAATCGGTGCCGCGGATGCTGCTGCTGTGCATGGAAGGTCGAACAAGTGAACCTAAAGCTCTACATATTCACGAATCTGATCTCCACCCTCGCACTATTCAGGTGCCTGACTTACGGGCGAAGCGGACAACACAGGGATTCGGATCGTGGAGTGCTATCTCGAAAAGGGACCGGTTGGCACTGCGATCAAGGCGGCCCATGAGGGCAGCCGTCTCAAGGCGGACGGCCGCGCTTGGATCCTTCAGCCCCTGCTCAAACCATCGCACTGCTCCCTGACTGTCGTGCTTGGCGAGTGCGGCGGTGGCCGCAGCACGGATTCGGGCGTCGTCTGACTCGACGAGCGGCATCAAGATACTGCAGTCTATTTCATCGCAGTGAATCATCCCCTGAAGCGCAGCGACGCGGACATCTCTCGACTCATCCTCCATGAAGAGCAGGCACCAGTCGAATAAATCAGGGACCTTCATCTCGGTCAGGCGCTTCAACCCGCGGACGCGACGTTTTGTATTGGAAGACTCCAAACAATCAATAGCTTCCTCATGAGGTTTAATCTTCGGAGGTTCTTGTGTTTGTATCTCCTTTTCTATCTTTGGCCGCTGGTTCACCGATGCCATTTTTCTCAGGTCGACATTTGCATGGCGGAAGTATTCAGGAAGCCATTGCCGCGCCTTTTTCAAAAATTCGTTGGGGTCCGTTCCGCGCTCGGGCTGAAAAATAATGCGATGGTGATGCCAGCGCCACAGGCGTATAAGGCCGGGATGACATGGATTGACGCCTTCTGAAAGTCGGAGACCAAGCAGCTCGTTCACCCAGTCAGCCAGCTCATGGGGTGTGTTCAGTTCGACGCTACGCTTCAGCTTCTTACAATGGGCAGCTGGAGTAAGACCATCAGCTGATTTCGCGTCATGTTGAATCTGTTGGCGCAATAACCTGCATGCCTCGGGATCGGAAAAAACGTCGTCGAGTTCAGCCGATAGCTCCTTAAGTATCGCGCGCCACCGCTGACTTTTTTTAGCGAGTCGAAGAAGTGTGGCAATAGCATGAATAGCCGGAGCTTTGACACGTGTCCTTGGCTCATGGGCAGCCTGGAACACCTTTCGCCATAGAGGCATATCCAGGACATGACTCCGGCAAGGGCAGATATTCCGCATCACCTTTGACTGCTCTTCGCATGAACCCTCCTCGAGGGCTCGGTTAAGTTCTGTTATATTATATGAGGGCATTAGAGATAACCAACTACTAAGGGGTATGGTTGATTTATGCGCTTAGTTTGGCTCTGAAGTTTCGACAGGTCAACATCAGATTAGACATGACTCATTTTGACTTCCCCAACATTTGATTAGCAGTGTCTCAGACTGGTCATTTATTCCGCTAATGGATCTAACTCGAACACATCAAGTATTGTACGAGTTGCACCGAGCAATCGAACTATCTTACCATCGATGGTTATAAGTTCTGAACCCTTGGGTGAAGGTGGAAGCATTTTTCTTAGCTCGTAGGGTAACGGTTGAGCTGCATTATAAACATCGGCAGACATCACCTCGCCACGGGCAATTTTCATTTGCCATCCTGGGGGTAAATCCCCGCCTCTGTTGACCTTTTTTGCCAAACCGGGAGGTAAAGTTTTCTTCTTATTTTTTTTATGACCCTTTGATCCCTTAGGCTTGTTTTGCTCGATATACTTTTCAATAATTTCCTTTTCTCCAATATTTATTTCAAACTTTATCCAGGGATCAGATTCCTTGTCATTTGATAAGTTTAATGTCGTAGATTGCTTGGAAACTTCAGACTTCTTCTGACTCCCTTTTCCCTTTTTCGCGTGGGTTGACTCTAATAAAAGCAAAGAGATTACAAAAACGATGATTACGTATTTCATATACTTGTTAGACAGAAATATTAATTGAGGAGATAGACTGTATTCTTTGTGAGGTAGTTTTAATGTCTTCGAAAGCTGATAGTTTAGTGTCTAAATTCTGATAGACAACTAAAATAGAATTGGGATTACTACCGTGAAATTTTTGAAGTAAAATACAAAGGGGTCATGATATTCAGTGAATAAGCGCGGGTACGCGTCAAAAGGTCAAAAAGTCAAAAGATCAAAAGGGAAGAGGGCTATGGTGGATTAGCGCGTAAACCAGTAGCTATTTTTAACTTAAGTAATGGCGCCCTGTGATCTTTGCTTGCTCCCATTATAAGTTAGTTTCTGCCAGAATTTCTAAGGCAAAATACATATTTATCCCTATTAATTTACAGGGGTTAATGGATAAAGTTGGGCGGCTTTTTGTTCGTTATTTAATTTAGATTTTAAACGGAGGATTAAAATAACTTTAAAACATAATATAAGTAATATTACCCAGGAAAATGCGGTGTTTACCCGATTCCATTTCATTAGAAATTATGATATTATCTAATCATAGCATTAGTAAAATTAATGTAAAAAAAATTCACCACTTCCTATTTATCGTCAAATAACCGAATAAAAATCACTTTTTAAGCACATGAAAAATTCAACAAAAAATCGCTTAATCCTTACAGGGGAAGAAGATAAATCATCTAAAACGATCGGAGAAAAGCCTCTGAGCAAAAGGGAATCAGGATTTACCTTGGTCGAGATGATCGTCGCCACGATGGTAATGACTTTTGTTTTCGCCGGTTCTTTTAAATGTCTGGGACATGGTTTTTCGATTATCGAAAAAGCAAGGGACACCCGCAGGTTATCTCAAATTCTGCAGAGCGAACTAGAGGATATAAGAAGCCTCAACTGGACGGCAATTAATGCCATGGCTACACCGGCGACTTTTGCCATTCAGTCAAACTTCAGTGCGCAGTACGGGGAACGCTATACATGCACCCGCACAATCGAGGATCTCAAGGCCGATCAGAAAAAAATTACGGTCAGTGCCACCTGGACAGATTATACAGGCGCGAGTCACGACCTCAACTATTTCACTTACATAACGAAAGAAGGGCTATATGACTACTACTACAAATCATTCTAAAAACAAACGTTCGAACAAACGCGGTTATACGCTCATAGAAATCATGGTTTCTATGAGTATCATGTCGCTCGTTTTATCAGGTGTAACTTCGAGTTTCACCTTTCTAACAAAAAGCGCCTTAGGGCTGGGTAATTATGTAATAATGAACCAGGACAGCCGGAAGGGTCTGGAGTTACTCTCACGTGATATTCGCATGGCGAGCGATATCCTTATTATGACCGATAACAATTTAGTAATCAGTATACCCACCGGTGGTGGGGGCACCAAGGTCATCGACTATGCATATGAAGCGGAGCAGGGTCGGGTCTTTCGCGAAGAAGGGGGAACCTCTACTTCGATCTTAAAGGATATCGAAGATTTTGATTTTAATTATTACACCTTTCTCGGAGCAGTGACCGCGAACGAACTGGAAGTAAAGGAAGTACAGGTTGAAGCTCAAATGATGAAGGAAGTTTATAACGTTGAAAATACCAGCCATCTGATATCAGCCCGATATATGATGCGCAATAAATCAGTTAACAACTGATCAAATGGTGAATATGAAAAACAAATCTTTTCCTATAGACAAAAATCGAGGTTCAGCTCTTGTCGCGGCTGTAATATTCGCATTACTTGCCGGAGCATTGGTAGGCAGTTTCCTCAAGCTTTCAACGAACGAATACCGGAGCGCAAGCTCAGCATTCTATTACAATTCCCTTCTCAACCTCGCCGAGGCGGGAGCGGAAGAAGCTGCATGGTGTCTTAATAATGATGACTGGGATACATGGGATGAAAAAAACGCATTACACCAGGTCAAACAATATACGGATTTGAATATTGGGCCCTATGTGGCAGGTGATATTAGTGTCCTTGCGATCAACTACGACTCCGATACGCCGACGCTCGTTGTCGAGGGGAAAACACAATTGCCTTCAAGCAGGTCCATTTTAAAACAAATTGAAATAGAACTGTCGAAACGTTCGCTCTTTGCGAATGGAATGACCGCCAAGGATACCCTTACCTTTTCCGGTGGTAGTGCCAAAGTGGACAGTTATGATTCAGCTGATGGCGATTACGACAGTTTTTTTAACCGCAAAGATAATGGCAGCATCGCCAGTATGGCGGTGATAATCGATGCAGTAGATGTCGCCAACGCGGAGATCTATGGCTATGTCGCGACTGGAGGAGCCGACCCCAGCGTCGGTCCTACTGGGAAAATTTACGGTGCGGACACCCCTTTGGAAACGGACGTCGATTTGAATCGCGTATCAACCGATTTCTACGCGGAATTTAAAGAAGTCGATGCCCCCACCCTGGTGTCACCGGACACCGCAATGGAAATCAGCGGCACCCTGACGATTGGTGACCCGAGCGGATTTAACGAAGAACATTTTCACCTCAGTTCTCTCAACATCGCTTCCAATGAGACGCTGATCATCGACGGTCCGGTCGTTATCGTTGTCGATGATTTTGTCGATGTGGACGGGGACATACAGATTACAGCAAATGGATCAGTCACTTTTTACGTCGAAGGTAATTTTGATATCGAGGGCAATGGCAGTGTGAATAATACAAATACACCTTCGAGTTTTGTTCTCTACGGTACGAATGATACTCCCGGTGTTCAGAAATTTAACTTACATGGTAACGGTGCGTTACGTGGTGCGGTCTATGCGCCCAATGCCGATCTCTCTTTAAGTGGGGGTGGTAACTCGGGTGAATTTCTCGGGGCGACTGTTGCCTACGAAATTACGGTCAGCGGTAATTACGACTTCCATTATGATGAACAGCTGGAAAACTTTTTCGGGTCCGATCCCTCCTATAAAATGATCACATGGCGCGAGCTCACCGACAATGCTGATCGTGTGCCATTTGATGATATTGACAATTACCTTGATACACTGTGATCACTATTGCTAGTGCGCTTAGCTTCCGGGTGCTTACTTGGAAGCAAGGCGCACCAGCCATAGGTCAGCTGACGATTCAGATCCTCTAACAACACCGCATATTCAGGGTGTTTGGCGTGTGGAGTTTCGTCTTTTCAATACAATTGATCTCCGGGCGAAGATCATCGACGGCAATGAAAAGGATGTTCTTAACTTTTTTATTTCACCATCTTTGAATCACATAAGGAGTTCGCAGGATGATTCATTTAAATGGAGAAAATCCGCCAACCGCGCGACCTCGGCCTCTACTTCCGAGCGAAAGTCACGACCCTTAGGGCGTTGTTTAACATAACCAAGTTCTACGCTCAACTTTCCCTCCACCACGTCGGCATTAGCCCAACCGACAACACGGTCAATCCAGAGGAGGGGCATGGCATAGTAACCGCGGAGGCGCTTTGCTTTTGGTGTATAAGCTTCAAAGCGATAAGTCCACTGCCATAGATGTTCAAAGCGATCGCGATCCCTGACCAGGGGATCGAAAGGTGCGAGAAAACGAACCTGACGTGGCAGCTTCTCATAGATTTTATTAGCTCTTGGCCATACATAGGTGAGTCCGTCGATAGTTTGTTTTTCAAACTCGCCCGTCTGGATCATACTGTGTAGTATCGTTCTACGCTCAGCGATAGCGGGAATTAAATACCTGAAGTAAGCGGCAATCGAGAGCAGAAATTTTTCATTTACGGGAGCGAGAATATTCGTCACGACGCGCAGAATTTCTCGGAAGCGATCTTCCGGCGACAGTGAATGCTTGGGAAGTGAAGCCGCTTCATAGATACGTATCCCATTTTCACGTTTCGCAACCCGGAGAAGGCCGCGATGGTGCAGGCCCTCGAGCGCGCGCTTAGTCGCCTTTGAGTATCCGCCCCAGCCATTGACGACGCGTTCATCGCCGAAATGTTCTTTTAACTCCCTCGGATGTACCGGACCGGATTTACGTACTACCTTAAGCACCTTCCGTTGCAGTTCGTACATATCTTGAGTAAAATTTCGGGGATGCAATAATTGTGAAATGTTACGCGGGAGATAGCCGTAGGCATAGAGCATATCTTCCTCGACATTCAGCTTATCATAACGCCGATCCAGGTCACCTGCTCGATAAGCTTTAACACGATGACGCAAGATTAGATCCTGCGCGCGCGCCGGCGAGCGAATCGGGTCAGCCTGGACAAACCCAAGTCGATTGACTGCCGCTTTCAAAGTTGTCGGTCGGAACAAGGAATGAGAAATCGCGTGATTTCTTAATTGATCGATTCGGTTCATTTTTCCTTAGAGCTGTAACAAAGGGGTTATGCCGATCTTTTTGTAATAGGGTTTTCGAGCAAGCAATAAGTGCGAATTCGAACGAACGAAACACGGATTCGGAGGCGATTGATTATCGCGGCATTTGATTACCGATTTCACTTGTTACTTAGAATATATAAATTGTTTATTTTGTTTGCCCACTTTTCCCCCGCGATATTAGGTGAAATATATGGGAATCAGTATTGGATTAGTCGGCCTTGGATCGTTCGGACAAGTGTTCGCCGATCTATTTCGAAGTCATCCCGGGGTGGACCGTATCGCCCTCTGCGATCGAGAGCCGGAAAGAATGGACGCGATCGCCTCGCGGCCTCAATGGGACAGGAAATTCAATCCACGCGACCGGTACAATACGCTGGAAGAAATGCTTGAAGCCGATGTCGATGCGGTAGCCATCATTACCCAGCATTGGCTCCATGCACCCCAATGTATCCAGGCGATGGAGGCGGGCAAACACGTCTACAGTGCCGTGCCGGTCATCACTGTGCCCGACGCCGACGAAATTCTCGATTGGTGTGAGCGGATTGTCGAAACGAGCCGGCGCACAGGCCAATTCTACATGTTGGGAGAGACAACGTATTATCATGCCGATACTATGTTCTGCCGGCGCAAGGCAGCTGAAAATGCATTTGGTCACTTCGTCTACGCTGAAGGGGAGTATTTCCATGATGTTGACGCCAGCTGCAACTTGCGTGAGGTCATCCGCATGCGAACAGCGAGCACCTCGGGAAAGGAATGGCTTGAAAACAAGCGCCGTTACCAGGCTGCCGGAATTTTGGATGGTCCGATGCATTATCCCACGCACTCGACCAGCGGCCCGGTTTCGGTGATGAACGCACATGCGGTGAAGGTCACAGCCTACGGTTACAGGAACCGAAATGAAGATCCTTTTTTTGCCGACGATGCTTTCAGCAATGAAGTTGCCTTATTTCGAATGTCAAACGGAGCGTCGGTTCGCATCTGCGAGTTCCGAGAACTGGCCGGCTCTTTCCACAAAGGAGAGACGTTCCGTATTGTTGGCACACGCGGAACCTATGCGGAAAACACGTGGAAAGAGAACTTTCGCACCGACTCGTCACCGGCGAAACCGTTGGAGACAACGCCTTTGACCGACGAAGAGATGCGGGATCCATTGCCGTCGAAGGTGGCGCACGCCTTTAAGCAGATTGATGACCCGGAGGCAGAAGATGATGCCGATTACACACCCAAGGGGCACGGCGGCTCACATCCCTATCTCGTAAATGAGTTTGTCGATGCGATTACCCATCAACGCCAACCGGCGACCAATGCCTGGGAGGCCGCGCGCTACACGGTCATGGGCGCGATGGCGCATAAGTCAGCGCTTCGCAATGGGGAAACCCTGGACGTACCCGACTTTGGAGACGCGCCGAAGTAGATGCTAAGCGGGCGACATGATCCATTATGATCCGCTCTACGACTGATGCTGACCGAGACAATAACACAGTCCATCTGGGGCAATGACAAAAAAGACCCGAAAGGATGTCTCTCCGTGTTGGTCAATACGGTATCCCGCGTCATCTCGATCAAGGCCATTTGACTGCAATTCATTAAAGGCAGCTTCCACGTCATCGACTTCAAAGAAACAGCCCTCCTGGGTGGGATCACCACCATTCTCCGCGAGACCAATCTGTATACTATCTCTTCCCATGACCGCTGATTTGTGCGGCGCTTCCGTTCGTGACAGAACCTGAAACCCCATCACGGTTTGGTAAAAAGGTAGCGCAGTGTCGACACTTTCGACTGGCAGGGTCATCGCGTCATCTGCATAGGGCGCGGCGGTTTTAAATATAGCTGGCATGATTTTTATGCTACTGAAATAACATAAGATTAGCTGACAAACTCTATATAAATTTTCGGTTATTGTTGGGATAAAGGCAACAATCATAAATTCATCTAATCGGCTGATCTCTTCCAACTTCTTGCATGACAGGCCATTCGTTGTCACTTGCTCTATGAACAGGGTTACCTGCACCCCTTCAGGGTGCATATTTAATTATCCATTTCCAGGGGTTAACACCCCTGGCTAAATACCTTCACCCCTCCGGGGTGATAGATAGACTAAAAGCTTCACTGCACCGATCACCATTATTATACTCTTCAAATCAATCGACAATCGCATATCCCCAATCCGCAATCGACACCTGCATCAACGTCATCGTCCTTTTGTGAGTTATGACGCCCTGTATAATATTACCAGATACCTAACATGCTTCTTCAGTTACAACTCACTCAAACGCGCTAGGGACAGCGCGTTCCACCTTAATATTGTTTGTTCAATCTAACTTAGACGAAGACGAAGATTGGGATTTAACTATATACCACTCACAACTCGCTGCGCCCGACGGGTGCAAAGGCAATTAGCCAGTGGTGCAGCGATGCGAAACCTCTGGATATAAGATTATAACATACCCGCCCTGAAGGGGCGGCGGTAATTGTGTATTGATTTAGAATAAAAATGTAATTGATACCCTGGCGCCCCTTTCAGGGCGCGTTATTTATAATTTCCATTTCCAGGGGTTAACACCCCTGGCTAAACACCTTCACCCCTCCGGGGTGATAGATTGACTAAGAGTTCACTCACCGATCACAATAATTACACTCTTCTATTCAATCGACAATCGCATATCCCCAATCCGCAATCGACAGGGTCCCCCTTTAGCATGGTTTATCGCCGGCGAGGGTGACGCGATGCATGATGCGCTTGAATCCGTGATAGTCATTCACCGGGTTGTGCTGGGCACAGCGATTGTCCCAGAAGGCGAGGGAGCCTTGTTCCCAGCGAAAACGGGAAGTGAACTCCGGTTTGACCTGGTGCGCGAAGAGTTGGTCGAGCAGAGATCGGCTCTCCTCTTCCGTCCAGCCTTCAATATGAGTTGTATGGGCCTTGTTGACGTAAAGCGCCTTGCGTCCCGTCTCCGGGTGCGTGCGTGCTACCGGGTGCATTGCGCTCAACACTTTTACTTTCACCCCATCGTCGCGTAAGCGGTCCTCCCGCGTTTTCGCGACCTCGGGTTTTGTCGAGTTGCTGACGCCGACCAGATCGGTGAGCTTTCCCTTAAGCTCTTCAGAGAGTGTCTCGTAAGCAAGGTACTGGTTGGCGAAAAGCGTGTCGCCACCCTTGGGGGGAACTTCGACCGCGTAGAGCAGACTCGCCATCGGTGGATGCTCCAGGTATGTAGTGTCCGAATGCCAGACGCCCCCGAAGTTCACGCGCTCGTGCTCCAGCTTGATCACCGCGGTGACCAAGGGACATTCGGGCAGGCCCTTCAATTGGGGGTATTCCATTGGCTCGCCGAATTGTCGGGCGAAGTTGAGCTGCTGTTGTGGGGTAAGTTTCCGATCGCGGAAAAAAATCACGAGATGGATGAGGAAAGCCTGGCGGATTTCCGAAATAACTTCCCCATCTAAAGGCTGCGAGATATCCACGCCATCGATTTCGGCGCCGAGTGCACCGTCGATCGGGTGTACCTTTATATGGTTATAATTACGGTGCACGGCGTTGCTTTTTTTTTGATCGTAGTAGGTCAGACTAACAGCGAGAGAAGGCATAGTTTGTGGTGAAGCTATTCGAGATAGTCTCACTTCATAGGCGCAGCTTTCTTCAATCGATATCTTTTTGAATTCTCTGGCGAAGTGTAAACTACTTCCAGTTTAGTTCCATCGGGATCATAGAAAAACGTGGCATAGAATTCCTTATAGTGATACTCGGGACAATCCACAGGAGGATCCTGAATCTTAACACCGGGCAGCTTTTTTATAACCTTGTCATATATCTTATCAACGTATTCACGTGAGGGCGCGGAAAACGCAAAGTGATGAAGCCCTGCCATGCCTGTGTGTACTGGCCCCTGCCAGGCACCTTTCGTTTTCGCTTTTACAAGAATCAATAGAAGTTCATCTTTAACATACACGTGACTCGCTTGATTGCGGAACCCTAGGGCTTTCATCAGCGGCATGTAGAATTCAGCCGATCGATTAAGATTCGAGCAGTAGATCTCAATATGATGGATTACATTCATGATTATGTACTACGTAGAGTAAGTTGCGTTTAGGTATCTACAGATTCACTTTAAGCCTTAAAATAAATTTCCTCTGCCGTTCCTCCCAGAATCCACCGCTTGTCCTCATCGGAAAAAAATGGGATCAAATCCTTCATGACCAGAAACTCGAAGAAATTTGCATAGAGCAGATGTTCCGCTCCGTAGGCATCGTAAAGGCGTTTCAGAAACGGCCATACATCTCGATAGGGCGGGGCTTCATGTGAGGGGTTGTGAAGCGATGTGCGTATATAAACGTTCGGCAATCGGTGCATCGCGAGCAAGGGACCGAAGCCGGCTTCATCGGGAGCGGTGATGTCGATCATTGCGATGTGATCGATCACAACCTTTACGCCAGGGAACCGTTCGGCCATATCCGCGACCTGGTCCACCTGTTCCGGCGCGAGAAAAATGTTGAAGACCGCTCCGAATTCCTGCGCTCTTTCCCAAAAAGGATACATGCAGGTGTCGTTGAACCAGACGCGGTCCTTGTCATAGATCGGACTTAATCTCAGGCCTACGAGGTTCTGTTCTTTAATCAAGTTTTCCAGACGATCTGGATTCGCCGGGTCCCCAGGGTTGAACAGGTTGTAGCCCACGAGGAGACCGATACCCGCAAATCGATCGGGCCACTTTTGGGCAGCGTAAATAGTGTAGTCATTGTTTCGGCCATAATAACAGACGTGACTGATCACGGTTTTATCGATACCATAGGTCTGCATCTCAGCGATCAGGTGCTCGGCCGAATATTCACTCTCGGGAGCAAGAAAGGTCCCGCAGCTCGCTTCCTCAGGAATAATCGGAAACCTGGGATCGTGCATGACCCACGCATGTTCAGCTGCATTGATAATCGGCGTTGGCTCCATCTTAGGAATGCGAAATGGGTAAGCAGCAAGGGTCAACCGTTTAATGTAACTATTAACGCCTGCGTGATTTTTAAGCGATATTCAATTGCTTCACCAGGGTTTGAGCTGCTTCTTCACTCTGTTCAAATTGGATATCTGAATACAGTGTCCACGTCTCTCGGTGGGTGACGGTTTCACCGGGAGCGATCACGGATTTTGGAGCCACAGTTTCCAGTTCAATGAGGCGGGGGTCGCAATAAACCTGACTGGAACTGCCACGGTCAAAATAGGGGACATCGGGATGATAAACGGCGCGTTTCACAAACAGTGTATCGTCGCGATGATACGCCAGCCAACCATCGGGATTTGGAAAACCGAATTTAAGCATCCCCTCCTGCATATTCGCTTCAACAAAAATAAAACGGTTACCCCAGTGTATGTGTGGACTGTTTATGTCGGTAAAGGGCCACAGTGCAATACTGCGATTAGGCCAGACCCCGGTAGCGTCAACATGTTCAGTTAGCTGCGGCATGAGAGCCACGCCACCCTCGGGCAGTTGTGTGATCGCCCAGGGAGCCGTCTCGATCGGCCAGATTCCCTCGTTTTTAAAACTGTGATCAACAACAACGGTTGGCCCATTGTCCGGTAGCGTGATCTGTATTGATTTTTGAATACCGGTTTCAGGTTCGATCGACTGAATGACTTCCAGACCATTTTCAATTGCCTTGATTTCAACCGGTTGATTATCGGGCAGGTAAGTACGCTCTTCCACTTGAGGGGAATGCCACAAGCGATGTCCCCCATAAAGAATCAACTTTTCATCCTTACCTGGACAGTCGAGTTCTAAATCCGGTAATTCGGCGAGCAGGTTTTTGCCCTCCAAAAAGCTCAAACGAATAATGCGCGGTCCAACTGATTGCGTCACCAGCAGTTCAATGGATTTATTCTTTAACCGCACACAGTCCAGATTGAGAAATCGTGTAGTCTCCATAAGTTCATCCCTTCAAATATGTAGTTGTCCCGGCATCATGTTCTGCTTGAGCGCAACATCTACACTTTTAGTTTGCTTCTGATCAACTTTTGCATGGGGCGCTCAAAACCAATTAAAGTAATATATGAAAAGGGGATGAGGATTAAAAAGAAAACTATAAGACTGATCGGATTCAAATAAAAATTAAAATTTAAGTAACCATAACCGACAGCTAATCCAAATATTAGCTGGAGAGGAAAGTGCAGTAGATAGGATGAATAGGTAATATCTCCAATCCAAGAAATCCGTTTCAAAAAATGTCCCTTGTCAATTTCGATAAGTGCGAGACTACACACGGAAAAAGGGAAAAGGATATATACAGGAAATGCCTTTAAAAAAATATTACCAATGAAACCAAATTTTAGAATATATAGACTTAAAGAAAAGACATAAAAATTAACTATCGTCAGAAGCCAGGCAAGCGCAGCAATGTAATGAATGGCGGGTTTTAAAATTTGCAATTTAGTTGATATTAGGAATGTGGATTGAAAAACGAAACCCCCTAAAAAAAACAACGCCAAACCTTTAAAAATATTATGATCGGTAAATGAACTGATGACAAAAGCTGTAACCGAAACACCTAAACAAATCATTGTACGTCCGAGACGGTGGTAAGCCATTATAAAGAATACAAAATACAAGAAAATTTCAATCGATACCGACCACACGGGACCATTAAAAGACCATCCACTTTCCAAACCCCAATTCGAGACAAATCCTAAATTCAGAAAAAAGTGGTAGGTATTATTATAAAGATATATAAATGAATGTCCATGGTGTGAAAGGTAGACCGACTGCAATAAAGCAACTATTATTAAGGTAATTAAATGCAGTGGATAAAGCCTGGAGATGCGTTGAACCCAAAAGCTCCAAAAACTGGTGCCTTTATTTTCTATCGATGAACGGTATAGCCAGAAGAATATAAAACTTGAGAGAAGGAAAAAATATTCAACACACATCGCTCCCCTTTCATAAAATAGCTTTAGCACTGCATACAAAGGTTGACGAGTGCTATCAAAATCTTGAGGAAGCGCGTTTTCGCTATAAGCGAAATGTTGCCAATGCCACAAAACCAAACCCAATGCTGCTAACCCTCTTGAAACATCTAAGGCATATAGTCGTTTTGGCCAATGCCTATTACTCATATATTATTGGATTTTGATTTCTTTATCCTATTATGCAGTGTCGTATTTACACAACCCCTTATGTAAGATGGCGGGGACATTTCATAAGTCATATCAAACAATCATAAATTGTGAAATCTTCTCGAATATAAACAGCTGCGAAGATAGTGACGATGGTGATAACTAACGGGCTTAAATAGCATGAATGGAATGCTTAAATCAGACGATCACTATATTCTGGAAAGTGATGTGGTTCGCGTCACCCTCGAACCTCGAATGGGAGGAAAGATTCGCTCTTTCTATTCAAAAAATACAGATTGCGAATATCTCTACCAGGATCGTCGCCAGGAATTGGGCGATGAGGAATACTCCAAACACGACATCTCGGGAATGGATGAATGTTTTCCCACGGTGTTGCCTTGCGAATATCCGGATGCACCGTGGCGAGGCGTCCCACTGGGCGACCACGGCTTGCTTTGGAATCGTTCCTGGGCAGTAGACGTTCGAGGTGAGCAACTTATTGCAAAAATCTCACTCGATGAAATCCCTGTGCATATGACGCGAACAGCCGAACTCATCGAACCAGAAACCCTGTTGCTGCAATACACGATTGAGAACAAGGCAAGTGAACCGATCGAATATCTCTATGCCGCGCATATGCTTTTGCACGCCGATCAAGACACAACGATTACTTACCCGAGCGAAATGAATCAGGCTTACTTAGCTGTGGTAATGGATAACCCGCAGTTAAAGGAAGGAACCTGGAATGAATGGCCTCCACCCGATACGGCACTATTGAGTAAACCCCTCCTTCCCGAGAAAAATACATTCGCTAAATTGTTCTCCCCCAAGTTGCGGCGTGGTTTGGCTCGAGTCACTCACGGTGATCAACCGGAACATTTTCAAATCGAATTTGATACAGCAAGATTGCCTCACCTGGCCGTCCTGCTCTCGCTTGGATACGGACCTCTGGGAAAAGATGGCAAGTCACTTTTGTTTGGACTGGAGCCGACCAGTGGAATCGGTGATGATCTGGCAATGTGCCGCGCTACCAATACAACACAAAGAATTGACGCAGGTGAAAGTCTTCAATTCTGGATACGGCTCTCACTTATGGAGCGTAACTCTACTGATTGAGAGGTTCAAAATACAAAATGGAGGGACGCGCTCTGTCGCGTCCGCGTATATTCATGAAAACCAAACGACAACGGCCATGACGGAGCATGGCCCTCCATTAATTTGGAATTATTAGCTTCGTCTATCAAACATCGTACATCTATCTTACTGATAGTTTACGTCTGCTTCATCGTCTTGTAGGTTACCGTGCAATGGAAAGAGGAGCTTATGAGTCCTTCCGAGAATGGGTCGATAAAACTCGTCGCAGGAAGGACTGGAAAAAGATTTGAGAGTGCAACGGCACCCAATGTCTACTGTTGAGAGTGCCAGGAACTCCCGGCACCCAATTCCGGGAACCGGGAGCAAATCGGATGAGTTCATTCATCGTCTGGAACCAGCGTTAGCCGAAAGACGAAGCCTGGGAACCTCCGATCTAACCTGGCTAATCTCAAACAATTGAAAGAGCCCGGAGTATACCACCGCGAGCTCATCTTGACAAGACCGAGATAGCCATGAATGAAAAAAAACACACCCTCATCGCCATAGACATAGCCAAAGAGACCTTGCAGGTGCAAAGCGAAAGCCACAGTTACGGTCTCAGTAACAACAACGCAGGACACAAACAACTGCTCAAAGAGCTGAGCAAGCTGGATCGACCCTTTGTCGTGTGCGAAGCCACAGGAGGTTACGAGCGGGCCCTCCTGGCAACTTTGCATGAAGCAGAGGTTGCGGTGTGCCTGATTAACCCTGCACGGGTACGGGCCTTCGCCACGAGCGATGGCATCCGTGCGAAGACCGATAAGATTGATGCGAAGGTCTTGTTGCGCTTTGCGCAGCAAAAGAACTTGAAGGCCATGGTTGCTCCCACCAAGCAGCAGCAACAGATGACGGCCTTACTGGACCGGCGCCATCACCTGAGCGAACAACTTGGCCGCGAGAAGAACCGCTTGCAGAACAGTTCGAAGATAATCCACCGCTCCATCCAGCGCATGATTCGTTTCGTTGAAAAACAAATCGAGGGCATCGACCAGCAGCTGCGAAAGCTCATCAACGAGCATGATCTCCTGCGCGCCCAAGCCCAATTGCTCACTTCAGTCAAAGGTGTCGGGGAAGTGACGACCTGGACCCTCCTCGCCTATTTGAGTGAAATGACTCATCTCAACCGCAATCGGATGGTCGCCCTTGCCGGACTCGCCCCCTATAACCGCGACAGTGGGAAGAGCCATGCAAAACGTTCGATCAAAGGGGGGCCGTGCCAAAGTCAGAAAATGTCTCTATATGGCCGCTCGCACCGCCGCTCAGCACAACCCCGTGATCAGGCCTTATGTACAAAGGTTAGTCGATCGGGGGATGCCTTACAAATGTGCTCTCGTTGCCGCCATGAGAAAACTTCTTATTCATCTGCAGTCCCTTCTTAAAAAACAACAATTAGCTCTTGCTTCATGACACAATTGCTTCGTCCTCTTGTGAGTAATGATGCCATGTATCATATTACCAGATACCTAGCAGGCTTCTTCAGTTACAACTCACTCAAACGCGCTAGGGACACGATTCGACCAACCTCATCGCAGGACGCGTTCCACCTTAATATTGTATGTTCAATCTAACTTTGACGAAGACACAGACACTGACGAAGACGAAGATTGGGATTTAACTATATACCACTCATATCTCACTGCACCCAACGGGTGCAAAGGGTAGTAGCCAGTGGTGTAGCGAAGCAAAACCTCTGGACCTCTGGACATATGATTATAATCCCCCGCCCTGGAGGGGCGGCGGTAAATGCGTATCGTTTTAGGATAAATTTATAATTGTTACCCCGGTGCCCTTTCAGGGCGCGTATTTCTTTTTTTTCTACCAGGGGTTTGCACTCCCTGGCTATTGGAAGATATCGGGCTGCGCCCTCGGCTGCTTTCACCTCTTCGAGTTTGTTCTAATATTATATACATCTATTTATCGTTAATCATCAAATAGTTAAATATAAATATAGAAAAAAAGTGACAAAACCACTTGCAGTAATCTACAAACGTAGTTTAGTTACCTACTATTGTAGTCTTTTAGATATACAGACAGCTATGAAAGAAAAAAAGAAAATCAAATTATCCCGCCTGGAAATGGAGGTCATGGAGCCTTTATGGAAAATGGGCACCGCATCGATTCGCCAGATTCATGAAAGTTTGCCCGAAGAGAAACGCCCCGAATTCACGACCGTGCAGACAATCATTTATCGTCTGGAAGAAAAAGGTGCAGTGACGCGGCTCCATAAAATAGGCAATGCCTACATTTTTAAAACTCAAATAACCCGCAAGTCAGCGATTGGAACCCTGGTCGATGATTTGCTCAGTCTTGTAGGGGGATCACCCAATCCCATGATGGCTCATCTCCTGGAGACGGGAAAAATTACATTAAAGGAATTAAAGCAGATGGAAACTTTCGTAAATAATACCCAAAAATAGGACAAAACAATGAAGCAATTCTCACTCATCGATGGACCGTCACTCACGTTCTGGGTTGATATGGGCAATCACCTTTGGCAATCCACACTGTTTGGTGTCTTCATTGTATTAATTATATTGTTATTAAAAAAGGCATCGGCAAACACGCGCTACATCGTCGGATGGATTGGGCTTATAAAGTTTATTCTTCCCTCTGCTTTTCTGTATCAGGCGGTCCAAAGTCTTCAGCTCCCATTTCTTTCTAAAGGGTTTTGGAATATGGAGGCGTTAATGCCGCTTAACCGACACCTTGCGGAGCCCCTGTTCCTCTTTAATAAGTCGAATGCATTATCTTTAGAACCGGTTTCTGTTGTCGGCGTATCTTCATCCTCTGGTATAATTCTTTTAAACATTCTAGGCTTTGTATGGCTGGCAGGCACCTTATTTCAATTTTTCAGGTGGCAATATCGGCTTAACAATTTGAAGAGAGAATTACTCAACCATTCTCACGCGGCGCCTGAATCGCTGCAGAATATACTGGGACAATTGAGACAAAAACTTGGTCTCAAGAAAAATGTAAATGCACTTCTCGTAGACAGAAAAGTTGAACCGGGAGTCCTTGGCATATTTACACCGCGAATAATTTTACCCACCTATCTATATAAAAATCTATCGGCAAGTGAACTTGAGCCCATCCTTATTCATGAACTGGCCCACGTTAAGCGATGGGATAACTTGTGTGGGTTTTTGCAAATGATATTATACTGTTTCCTCTGGTTTAACCCCTTGATCTGGTGGTTGAATCGTCGTCTGACCTGGGAGAGTGAAAGATCCTGTGATGAGGAAGTTCTCATACAATCGAAAGATAAAAATAACTACGCGAAAGGTATTATTATGGTATCACATTATTGTATCGGATTAAAAATACCGGGCTTTTCAGGAATCAATGATGTCGGTCTGGCATACAGGTTGGAGTCTATTATTAGTTTCAACGGAAATAAACTATCCAATCGCTACACTCAGCGCTTTATCATTTTTACGGTATCCTTTTTCTTATTGCTCACGACTTCCGCGAGTGGGTTCCTGGCCCACATGGAAGCGATAAGCACGCAAGGCGAAGGTCAATTTGATAATGAATTTACTTCCGCAGAGAGTGACTCGGTTGCGGAAGCTATCTACAATTATACTGGTGCGATTATCCCGGCGGAACCTGCGATTAAAGAAAGTATGAATACCGATGATGATTACAAAATCAATTTAATGTCGGACACAAAAGGGGAACGTTTGAATACATTCATTAATTACGAAGAAGCTTCTAAAGTTAATGTCTATCCCGCGGAAGAATCGATTCATCAGGAAAGAAGAGAGAAAGGTGCACATCACACGGTCTCTAAAACAGAAACGAATCCCTTTCGCGCACAATCAGCGGTCTCTACGCTCAATAAGTTTTTCAGTCCGTTGCAAGTACCTCAAACCGTTGCCAATAAAGAAAATAGTCAATCCTATCAAACTGTTGTCCGGTCATACCGGGAGAACCAGAGTGAAAACGATAAAGAGTACTATTCGCAATTACAGGTCCTTAACCAGGTAAAGCCTGTATTTCCCGAGTCTGTTCTCCATTTAGGTATCACCGAGGGCTTTGCGGAAGTTGTTCTCATTGTCAATGAGAGGGGCGAGCAGCGAGACATGATTGTATCGGGTGCTTCCCACAAGCAATTTGGTTTAGCCTCAGTCGCGGCGATACAAAAATGGAAATTTATTCCTCTGCAGGTGGATGGAAAAGCGCAAACGAGACGGGTTAAAGTTAACGTAGACTTTAAATGTATCGGTGTCGGGCAGCCAAAATATCCTAGTATTATAGAAGAAGCGGCACTGAGATTTGAAAGAGACAGTTTCTTATTTGATAATATCAGTAATCTCGGACAATTAGACCATGAACCGCGATTAATTAAGGATATTAGACCCGTTTATCCGGAGAGAATGAAAAATTCTGAAAAGAGCGGCATGGTGGTGGTAGAATTTTTCATTGATCCCGATGGTAACGTGAAAGCACCGGGGATTAAAATGGCAACTGATGATGAATTTGCTATTTCCGCCTTGGCTGCGATTAAAGAATGGAAATTCGAACCTCCACTCAAACGGGGTAGACCAACCTACGCCCGTGTCTATCAGCGGTTTGCTTATAACCATATTCCGGTGAGATTTTAACACCGTTGGGGTAAAAAATTTAATTTCGCATAGTCAGTTTTATAGCGGACAAGCACCCACGAACGATAGAAAGCATCAATGATACTTTTTAAAACATTAGTGCTGAAGGAATAAAAGTCATCATGGATAGATCACTATCGGATTAAGCAGTGGATGTGGCTCAAATATCACTTTTTAAGAGGATAGTAATAGCATCCTTGGTGGTGACCTTTCATTCCTTTTTAACGGCTGAGGATGGGACATTTGAAGAAATGGTCAGAAAAGCTGAAGCCGGGCATACGCAGTCCCAATACCGCTTAGGTGTTGCCTTTAAAGAGGGTGAAGAAATCGGACAAGATAACTATCTAGCGATTAAATGGTTTAGAAAAGCCGCGGAGAAAAGTTATCCGGATGCGCAATACGAATTGGCAATGATGCAATTGAGCGGCCAGTCAGCACACGTAAGTTTGAAGGAGGCGTTTAAAGGGTTACTGGCCGCGGCCAATAAGGGACATGTCGAGTCCCAATACCGACTGGGTTTCACTTATGCAAATGACCCCAAAGTTGAAAGAAATGAAATTGAAGCCGCGAAGTGGTATGAGCTTGCCGCAAGGCAAGGCCATGCAAAGGCCCAATATGAATTGGGCCAGGCCTACCAAAAAGGTAAAGGGGTGCGACGAAGTAATGACCTTGCGGCAAAATACTATCTTATGGCGGCCGAGCAGGGTCATTTAGATTCTCACTGCGAACTGGGGAAATTATATACTTATGGGATCAATTTTAAACAGGATTATGGAGAAGCATTAAAATGTTATCGGCTAGCGGCGATTAAAGGGCATACCGAGTCCATGTATCGTTTAGCTTGGGCCTATGGCAATGGGTGGGGAATTGAAAAGGACCACAAAGAAGCGTTGGTGTGGTATCATCGGGCCGCAGATAATGGTCATGCGATGTCACAATATAATATCGGGTGGGCATACGAGACGGGACAGGGGGTAGCTAAAGATTACGCGAAAGCAGTTACCTGGTATGAACATTCGGTCAATTTGGATTTAGATCTGGCGCAAGCTAAATTGGGATCGATTTACTATTACGGACGCGGTGAAGTAGAGAAAGATTATGGAAAAGCCGGAAAATGGTATTTACTGGCAGCGGAGCAGGGGGATGTGGAAGCACAATATTATTTGGGCTTTATGTATTATCGAGGTCAGGGTTTTGCAAAGGATTACCAGCATGCGCATAAGTGGTTTGAACTAGCAGCAAATCAAAACCATGCGGGTGCCCAATATAACCTGGGCTACATGTATGAAATAGGATTGGTCTTTAAGTATAGAAATTACGTGGAGGCGCTTAAGTGGTATAATAAAGCAGCGATGCAGGATAATGCCGACGCACAAGTGAAATTGGGCTACATGTATTGCGAAGGGCACGGTGTAAGCAAAGATTACGTGCAAGCTTATGCCTGGGCATATTTAGCCAATGCTCAATCCCAAAATTCTTATCTTATTAAACGTCTTTCCAAGCGGATGGACGCCAAAGAAATAAACGCGGGGATAGTTAGGGCAAATCTATTGCAGAAACATTTAGCTGGATTGAAAAATTCAAATGCCAACTGAAAATAATAGAGAGGTGTCATTAACGAATTAACTGATGAATCGTACTAAGACAAAGTATTCAAAAAGAAGCATCTGCTTTATATGTACGATTATCTTCGCGTTGCTCTTGTCCGCTTTAAGTGAGGGGAAAAACGTTAACAAAAAAACTAATCTTTCAAAGGATGATAACGTCAATCCAGAGAAGGTTGGTCATGATGTAGAATGTGGTTCGGTTACCAAAATATATGTAAACGACAGCGCAGCCGACGTTAAATTGAGAATCTATGTTACAGACAGATGTCAGGATCGAGAATCAATCGTTAAAATCTTCGATGAAAGTGATGAGCTGCTCACACACTTTATGGTGGGCTATCAAAAGGTAAAATCGAGAACGGTATTAGTGCCCCCTAAGGGCACTGTGATATTCGAATGCAACGGTACCAGACCTAAGAACAAGAAATACTTATATAAATGCACCTATAGGGTGACAGTGGTAGAGTAGGGTTATAGGATAAATCAATTTCGGATTGTGGATCTCGGATTGCGGAATGAAAGAGTTTCCCAACTATTCGACCAGAAATTCACTTAATTTAACACCTAACACTTAACACGCGCGTATGCGCTCTTCCCTTTCGACTTAATTACAACACGCGCGTAAACGCTATCTCAGTTGTCGATGGCGCTCATTGATCTTAACAAATAGCTTTCTAAAGCATCACTGAAACTGTTATCGATAACGCGAAAACTTTCGGGATTAGTTTTGGTACTACTTGCATAGCCCCACATCGTCCAATAAATTAAGCCAACGGTATAAATTCGAGTCGGGTCAATTTGGTTAAATTCGGGGCCTAAAGAAAATACTAATTTATTTCTTCTCTTAGTATCGTTTTCTTTAAAAAACGCTTGCTGCTTTTTAATTTCCGCCCCACTTAATTCGATTACACCTAAACTTGAAGTATGAGCTTCTGCGAAAGCAAGCACATCCATGTGACGTGTCTCGCCCGCCGCCCAATAGGGTAGGAAATCATAGTCATTAGCATTATCGAGAACGTAATCAGCGCCTGTACCCCATTTGATCGCTTTTTTCATTGCAGCGTCAAAGCCTTCCCAGGAACAGAGCTCGTCCGTTAATTTTGGCGATTGATTATAACCTGCTTCCCAGCGCCAGCGACTGTCAAAATTGCGACCGGCCACGCGTTGATTTTTATGTGCGTTGAATAGCTGGAAGTCTTCTGAACCCGAAGAATAATTTTGAGATGACAGGAGCGTTTGCTCAGACCGGTAAAAATCTAATTCGTTTGACGCAACCCAATAGATAAGCCGGCTCGGGTTGAGCGGATTGAAGTAAAGTAAACCAAGCCCCCGATCAGTGAAATCCCAGGACAGCTCATCTTTCGTTACAATCTTACCCTTGGATAGGGAAACAGGGAGGTCATCGGCGAGGCGGGCGACAATACTATTCTGCGTTGCGGTTCCAATGAGGATCAGATTATATTGAATCATATCTTCGTCCGTTACAGCCATATCCGGTTTTCCTGGTAACAAACTATATTGCATTTGCCGGTCGAATTTATCAGTCCAACCTGGATTGGGTGTTGCGCGCGCTAATTGCGCGAGATCCCCAATTTTTTTATTCATTTCTTCCGCACCCTGCGTGCCCCAGACGATCATGAGCGGTTCTCCATGATAAAGCGCGTTCAATCCTCCCGGGACATGCAATCTTTCCTTTGGCAATAATGGTGGATAGGGAGAGACTTTCCATTTATTATCACTCCGATTTATATACAGCTTATCAGATAAGGGTGTTTGAACTGTTCCTAATGCTTGTCCTTCAAGAAATATTATTAACGGTTTGTCTCGGTCAATGGGGGAGGAAGTAATGTCGAGAGACAGTGCGGCTATATTGTCAAAGTTGAGATAAAGGGTGTTATCGTTACCGAGACTTAAATTGAAAGTAGGGTAACTTCTCTTCGGCCCCCATTCGAGTATTCTCGCCCACCAGGCACCATTGGATAATTCGTCCATGGCTGTGAAATGAATAGTATTTACGGGTGTTGATCGGGACTGTCGTTTTACCCAATGAAGCGAGCGACTATTTGCATCTACATTTCCGTTTACTGCGTGTCCCTCTCCGTACGTCATGTCCCATGTTACTTTCCCACCCATTCTACTTAAACGTTGCATGGTTTCTCGAGCTCCGGACATGGGAACTAGCCAGTCATTGTCACTATGCAAGATATATAAAGGAACGCGGGTCATATTTTCGATGGGAAGATCATTGTTAAAGCCGGCCCAAATTCGTCCCGATGCGAATCTATCGGGGTAACGTGTAATAAGTTTAAACGTTCCTCCGCCCCCCATACTGTGCCCGCCAAGATGTATCCGGTTTTTGTCTACATTCCAGTGTTCGGTTACATAGTCTATAGCTTCGAGCACATCTACTTCGGATAACCCAATATAACCAGATCTGGGGCCGCGGCCCCAAACGGCGATCTGCACGGCATTTTCATCATATATATCAGGATAGCCAATTTTACTGGTCAAATGAGATTCCCCGGATCCATGTAAATCGACATAAAGGGGCCAGGATTTTTCAGCGTCATAATGCGGTGGGACATATATCATCATCGGTTGCAGTGCCCCATCAACCTTGGAACGATAAGCTATCTCTTCTCTTCCACGAATTCTCGACAAAGCCGCGGCCTCATGGTGCAAGGCTTCCGGCACATAAACGTGGCGTTCGCCAGTTGGTTTTTCGGTGAAAAGTTCGACGACGTAACCCCAATTGAATAAAGCTTGATCAGATTTTAAAAGAATCGAATTCATGCCCTTATTTAGAGAAATTTGAAATTTATCTTCCCATGGCATTAAACCGCGACGGTCCTGCCAGAGTGAATGAACGAGTTTGCCGTTCACCCAGATTTTAATTCCATCGTTTGACCCAACATAACAGTGAACCGTTTGTTTCACCTCTGATTTGATGCGGCAAAATGCGTAACTTAACTTATATTCAGATTTTGGGAAATAGTTGATCACATTTACCTTTCCCGTCCAATTCGCTTCGGCTGAAAGTGGCGATACTGTCGCAGGCGTCCCTCTTTCATCTTCAAAGGATACTTCTTTAACCTTTCGCCATGCAGTTTTAGTTTCACCACCCAGTTCAGTCAGGTAGTCATGGTGAAACCCTCCCCGGGTGCATCCATCGGGAGTTACCGCTTTCTCGATCTCCTCATTGGGGAAAGGGCCAAGGAGAACCCAGTCCTTCACAATCGCGCCCGCATTGAGCGAATTTATAGGCACGTCCATGGGTGCAGTTGATTGGGCATGCATGGTGGGTGAGGATAACAGGATTAATGTATATCCAATGGCTAATGTCTTAAGTAGTTTTCTGATGTTAGTCATGTGGGGTAATTTTATTTTTAAGTAACGTAATCTTTTCACGATGTTCTTTGATAAACCAGTCATCAAGAAGATTGAGGTAATTTAACTGTAATCCTAATGGAAGGTCGAAATAAGTAGAGAAGATACTCTACACAATAAAACACTATTCTACCACTTTATAGGCAGGTCCAATAATTCAGTAACATAACTGATTTTCCAGTCATAGATTGGCTTCACATCGTTGGGCCATGGTAGATTCCCTGAAACCCATACCGTTAGCATGCCGACATTGTGAGCACCCATAATATCAGCGCGTGGATTGTCGCCAATAAATACGCATTCATCTGCGTTTGCTTTAATCGACTCCAGCATCGAAGTAAATATATCCGGATCGGGTTTATGTTTACCGAAAACACCTGATATAACGTAGTGGTCAATAAGATCCGCGATTCCGGAATTCAACAGCTTTGCTTTTTGGCTTAACTCAGAACCATTGGTTATCACACCTAAACGCGTTCCTCTAGTGTTAAGTTCGGTAAGTAGAGTGCTTACCCCTTCAAATAACACGGGGGACTTCCATGCATTATTATTAAAATCACTGAGCAGGTCATTGGGCAGTTGTTCAAGATTCAGGCGGGTTACCAGCTCCTCATAGAGATCGGGTCTTGGGGTTAAACCGTTGGCGTCTAACTCGATGAAGGTATCAATAAAATCGGATGAATCGATACTGCTTTCACCTAATAATCTGTGATGTTGATCTTTAGCGATCTGTTTTATTGAGGCATCGCGGTCGAGGAGCGTTTCATCCAGATCAAATAGGGCGGTCGTTATCATAATTTAAGATTCATTTTTATTTTGATACTTCTATTTTCTTCTATAGGCTCCATCTGAATAGAACGGTACGCATTCACTGACATCGAGCTCCGCGGCCAGATCTATATCTCGAGCTTCGTCTTTCGCTATCTTTTCTTTTCCCGACCCGCAATTGCGCAGTTTCTCAGCGAGAGAGTCCCGGCAGTTTTCAAATAATATTTTCGCTGCCTCAGTCTCAGGAGAAAGTGTCCCCTCCAGATGAGTTATGATCGCGCCCGCACCCGCTAAGTCCTCAAAGCAGGGTCGCAGCGAGTTGTCTTCCCATCGCTCACCCGCGGGGACCACACCGATTTTACTGCCAACCGTCATCGCTGATTCCGCAACCGCCCGACTATTGCGAAAGCATCCCGCAAGAACCGGGGTAGAACCTGCTGCGAGGGTAATTGTAGAACCGTTTGGCGAGGGAAGAACTAAACGAGCGTTATTTGGCAGGTTGACAAGTGAACCCGGAGATAAGCTGAATCCATGAGGATTATTTCTATCGGCAACTTCCGCGCGCTTTTCCTCGGCATAGGCATAAACACTTTCATCCTTCCAGCGGTAGGGAGTGACAGTCGCGTTCTTGTTGACCGCGATATTGAGACTGGTGGAGAAAGACAGGACATCAACAATCACCAGGACATCGCAAACAGGAGCGAGAATTGAAATCCCCTTTTCACCCCATTCACAGCGTATGTCGTATGCGGACTGATCAAAAAACATTACCAATACATTGGAGGGATTATTGAATGATTTTATTAAGTATCACAGGAAGAAATTGGTCCCAGTTATGATCATCGGTAGAAAAATCCAGGGTATCCATATTTGTGTAGGAAGACAATGTATCGAGCGCGAGTGCTTTAGCTCCATTCCAAAAATTTAGATAAGACTCGTATCCTCGTAAGCCACTTTTTTGAGCGAAAGGTTCATTCAGTATTATATCCATATTACTTTCTAACCAATTATTCCCACGTTCTTTACCCAGCCAATCAAAGTGGTTTTTAATATTATTTTGCCAGATGTAGACTAAGAGAACTGAAGTATCCTCAAAAATTTTGTCAATTAGTAGGAGGTGTGATTGAATATTTTCAATAGCTTCATTAAAAGTGAAATAGGTTATTGCCATATTATTATAAAAGTAACCATCGACCAAATAAACTTTTTGATCTGACTGGGTTATTTTTATAAATGCTTCCCACCTTTCGATAAAATCAGAAATGGGAGGGATATCATTATAATCCGGTGGTTCTAATATATGCTTAACGTCATTAGCTAAAAATGATTCGCACTCGAACCCCCGATCAGAGAGCATTTGTTGAAGTGACTTGACCGACTTGGTCTTACCAGATCCGTTTATCCCATCAATAATTACAACTTGATAATTGGGGGTTTGTTTCAATTTTATTAGTTGGATGATATTAAGCTTTGAACCTGCCTCTTTAGTTGCTTAGACATTGATGCCGGCTGGCGGCTTTTCCCAATACTGTCGATTAAAGTGGAATATCGATCTCAATCGGTCTACATCCACATCAGGGTGTTGTGCTTCTATTAAATCATAAGTTTCATCTACTAATTTATAAATTAATGAGACTGCTTCTTCAGGTTTAATGATGAATACGTCTCTCATTCGCTCTATGAATCGTTCCGGTTTTATGGTAAGGGTCTCTGCCTCTAGGTAGATCCATTTTAAATTACAAAAATACTTTCCATTTAATGCGAGAAGGATCCTTAATAGCTTTTCTTCAATAGCGTTGAAACTGGAGTACAGACCAAAGAGGTTCTCATTTCTTTTAAGGAACATTTCCCAGCGCCAGAAGTGATCAATTTGTGCATGTCGTCTAATCACTGCTTTTGCCAATTCAATTGGATACTCACGCGCTTGTGATTTCCACTCATTAATTTTCTCGTTACCATAGTAGGGAAGGGCATCGATTACTCCTGCTACCAGGCCTTGCTTGAGATCGTCAGGATTAAATTCTTCCGTTACTTCCTTTAAAATCCTTTCGATGTACTCCGTTCTTTGATGGCCTACCTCGACAAGACTGCCAGAGGCTCTATTCCCCTGATTATCAGTACCCAGATAAAAATCATCATCCCATATTTCCTCACCGGCGTTATAGGAATGAATCCCAATATATTGTTTATCTATAAAATCTAACGAGTTAATAACCTTTTCTCTCTCTTCCTTTAAAGGGTCATCATTCCAGAAAATACCCAGCTCCATGTCTGAATGGCCGTCAGCACAACCCCGGGCCGCAGAACCACCTAAAAATACGGCATCAACTTTACTGTTCTCAGCGTAACGCTTTGCAATTTGTTCTGCAATCTGTCGACGCCAACGACTGGCTTCACTAATTGTATTCATTCTTATGATTCTTAAGTTATTCTGCTTTAACGGTTAAAGGATTCATGTCCTTCATTCCTCCAAGATGCGTCATGAACCATGATAGATTTTTGGTCCGAATTCCGCCCAGTGCACATTGTAGCTCAAAAGTGCCCGCCCAAAAGCGCGCACGGTCTATGGCTCCACTAAGTTCTGGATAATATTTATTCATTCTCTGCACGAAATTTTCTCCATAGTAATATAACATGCATGCCAGATCAGCCGCGGGGTCACCCACGCCCGCTGTCCCGAAATCTATAACACCTTTGATCTTTTTCTGTGCTGAATCATAGAGGATATGATAAGCCCCCATATCACCGTTAATTAAAGCGGGCTGGTATTCCATTGAAAGCCTGTCCGAAATAACTGGTTCAAAATGTCTCCTTACCAATTCTATAGCGTGACTCATCATATGCGGGAAGAGTTGTTCTTGAATATCTGTGTAGAGTTTACACCAGACATCACGGTTTCTATTGACGTCTGAAGGTCCAATTTCATGTTCCGTCCACACTACTTCCGAGATCGTATGTAATGCTTTAAGGAATTCGGCTAATTGCCGAGCTAACTTGTCCTGTTCACTGTCAATTAGAATTACGATATCATTTCGCAGCAAAGATTTTCCTGGAATATAAGGATAGGAGACAAAGTCGTCTTCTATACGATCAAAATCGGGAACTGTGATCCCAACGTAGGGCGCTATTAATTTAACAAATAGAATTTCATTTTTTAGTGCCTTCTTTGCGCCTTTAATATCCTTTGCAAAGCGGAATACCCGATCTTCGTTAATGATAAATACGTCATTAATTAGGCCATCTCTATTTTCTCGAATATTTTTAATATCTAATTCAGGACATGAGGTTTTAATTTTTTGTAGATATAAAGAATTCATTACATAAAAAATTAGTGAAGTGATGAAAATACATACAGTGATAGATTACCAAGGATTGAATAGATTGCGGTCAATTTAATGGCCGCATTTTATGCAGACAATTTCCCCGATTCAAACAGGGGTTGTCATTACTTTTTAATACACAGCTGAGATCCAGCTGTATCCTGTCTTAGCTGTAGATTCTCATTTGGAATTCATCATGTGTGCGTAAGCGGTGAAGTCAAATTGAAAGAAATCTCTTGAGCGATAGAGTAAAGAGCATGCTAAGGGGTGTGTTCATGGGAGGAAAGAATATATAAATTCAGATCATAAAAGACACCATTCTTCTGCCGAGCATTCTGGATAACTTTTTCAAATTTCATGCCCAGCTTTTCCATTACCCGGCAAGAGGCCAGATTCTCCAACATACAGGTTCCTTCAATGCGCCTGAGTTTCCCCTTTTCAAAGCCGTAGTTAAGCACTTCCCTTGTCGCTTCGGTAGCATAACCCTGGGCCCAGTATTCCCTCGAGATACCAAACGCGATCTCAGCTTTTTTGTGATCCCGTTCTAATGAATGGAAAAAACAATAACCGATGACTTGCTCAGATTCTTTTAATACGATTGCCCAGGCGACATTGTTAGGAGTTTTTAAAAATGTAATAAACTTTTCAGTATCTTCAATCGACTGATGTGTATTCCAAAAGGTGTATTTTGTTACCTGTCGGTCGGACGCGAATTCAAAAATATCAAATGCGTCGTCTTTATTAACCTTCCTTAAAAGCAGCCGAGAAGTATGAAGTGAGGGAATTTCGTTTATCGTATTCAGACTCATGGGGACAAAAACAAATTGCAGGATAACATTAGTGTGTTGATTGTTCTAATTCTGATTTAGTATACAGTGCCACAAGATTAAGCCCTTCTTTTTCTAAATTTTCCCGTCCTCCAGATTCGCGATCAATTACACAAAGGACAGTCTCGATAACCGCACCTTTCTTGCGTAGCTCTGTTGCTGATAGTTTTATTTGACCTCCAGAAGTAACGACATCTTCAACAATAACGATGTTTTTCCCATCTACCTCACCCCCTTCAGCTAATTTGCATGTCCCATATTCTTTTGCTTCTTTTCTGACAAACAAGGTAGGAATGCTTGAAATTTGCGAAAGCATCGTAGCGATTGGTATTCCACCCATTTCCAGCCCCCCGAGCACTTCAGTCCCCTCTGGAATCATCGGTTACAGTGATTCGGTAATTGCTTTCAGAATTACCGGCTGAGCTTCAAATAAATATTTATCAAAATATTCACTGCTGATTACGCCTGATCGCAAACGAAATTCTCCTTTAATATGGGAGATCTCATAGATTGCTTTAGCTAACTCACTTTTATTCATTTAAACTGAAAGGTAGTCTCGTTCGCGTCGATGTCAGCTTGCAATTCATGGCACTCCATCGTGCAACAATTTTCAGGTTTCAAAAGTCTGTGTTATCAAATCGTTTTTTTGGCTCTCTTTAAATTTCTCTTTCGTAAATTCGCCGATTACTTTTCTCCAGAATATGATCGCAGGTTTATTTTCCGGTAGCTGCTGTAATCTCCACGAACCTCGAAACATTTTGAATAGCTTGAGCGCAGTCTGTCGCCCGACACCCAATCTTTGGAATTTTCCAAGAATAAAAAATTCACCTACGCCGTAAAGTGGTTTACCCTCTTCACATAGCTCCTGAAGCAGGACAAATCCCGCGATCTTGCCGTCAACAGCAATCATATACGGATGGCCTTTTCGATTATCCGACCATCTGAAATCAGCGTGCGTGTCGGGGTGACTGGACTGCCAGTACTCTCGCGAATCATTGCATCCATTGTAGTTTCCCTGAGAGGTACAGTCCCAACCCGTCATTTTTGACATATCATAAACGTAGTATCTAATGAGATTTAAAACGACCGGCAGATCTTTATCTGTAGCTTTAATTAATTCTACTTTCATTTACTCTAGCTGTATCTAAATTAATTCTTCCCCGCTCACTCACACAATACAAACTACTTTAATTTCTCAAGAATAGTATCTCTCAATTCTTCGAGTGATTTAGAACCATCCAGAATAAGATCGCTGGGCTCTTTATGGCGAAAGTGATTCAAGTATGGAATTCTGGCTTTATTCAAATAATGAACCAGATCTTTCTTCAAACTATTCAACACTTCTTTGGCCGGAACTTCGTCTTTCCTCAGAAAATCTCTCAGAATTCTTCTTGCCATCGCGACGTCCAATGGAGTGTCAACATAGATTGAAAGATCTATCAGGTCTCTCAGGCGATGGTGTGCACGTCCCCAAGGAAAATCTAAAATGATATAATCGAATTTCCCATTCTCGATCTCTTCTGCAATGGCTTTGCTCATCCCTGGAATATCAAACTCTGAGAGATCAGCACCCCTTATCGTCCATTCATAATAGTCATCAGGGTAAATATTTGTATCATCATAATCATCGAAACGGAATAGGACTGAGGATTGTAACGATTCGTACAGGAGTTCAGCCAGCGCAGTCTTCCCCCCACCTGATACCGAGTTGATTGCGATGACGTAAGGAGATTGCATTATTCTGAGGTCTTTTGAATTTCTATATAGTCCTCATCTTTGCCAAGAGGCTGAAATCGATCTCTCAATACATGAAATGTCTCTTTAATGATAAGAAAATCTCCCCGCAAGTGCTGATTTCTCTTCTCGCAGCGCTTCCGAGCTATATCTTCTGGAATGGAAAACGATAGCAACTTTGGGATTCCGTCACATTCTTTAACTTGCTTTCGAACAGCATCACGATAGCCCCGATTCCAGAAACCAAAATCCAGGATCACATCAATTTTCATATGAAGCAGTTGAGTCCAATATTGCTCCATGATTTCTAAGACTGAATCGTAGTTTTCTGAAAATGCTTCCGCTGGTGGATTTACACCGTATAGCTTAACCATCCATTCGTCTGGAGTAAACCGGACCGCTTCTACATCACGCTCGATCTTTTTCGCATAGGTCGTCTTTCCCGAACATACGAAACCATACAACATGTAGGCGATGGGTTTTTCTTTCATTGGGATTGATGAGTTAGAAAAACCTGAACCGTTTAAACATAATCTATCATAGAGTGTTATGGGACAAAACGATTTAACTCTGGCGTTTTTTTGGTTTCCAGATCATTGGATAGGAGGTGCTTATTCGAGTGAATCCGAGGTTTGTTAATATTGGTTCGCTGGTCGGTAAAGCGTCCACATACGCATATTGATAGTTGCGTTTACAGGCTTCCTGTAATCGTGTGATGACGAGGGAGGTATAGAACCCCTTTCGTCGATGTTCCGGTAAGGTTTTGCCACTAAAAAGACCCGCAAAGACACCAGTTGGGGATTCAAAGTCGACTCTGCCAATGCTAACGGGCGTATCTCCGCTGTAGGCCGCGTATACAGCCAGGGTGTCCGGATACTTCTCCAATTGTGTCCGCGTCCAATTTTCATATCCTGAAAGAGGAACGCTAATCGAAACTTTCTCGTAATCCTCAAATTCATGCAAGGTATTGAGTTTTCGAATGTCATGTTTGGGCATTTCTTTTAAACGGGATGGTAGATTTTTTAAATCAACGATCATGAATGCCTCGGGCGGCCCTTGATTGAACCCAAAATTCACCAATCTTTCTCTGAGGTCACGTGGCATATCGTGTTCAAAAACCTTCCATTCAAATACCAGATTTAATTTTGAAAAGAATTCAATCTGATCTTTTATACCCTTATCGAGTTTGTCGGGTGGAAAGCAGGAGTGGCTGACGAAACCGAAATCGCGTGCCGGATCGGCATTGCGCGTAACAAATTCGAGTACCTGCCAGGATTCTCCCGGATTTTTTCGCTCACGGTCAAATTCAGTCAGGATATGATTCGTCTTCATTGAGTTGATGGCATAATTTTCTGCTCACGGACTCACTTACACAACACAAAATGGAAAGTAGCACTGAAGCTAACAGGTCACAAGATATTATATATTTACCTACCAAACAAATTCTTCAGAGAGCGATTTGCGTGTTTGTTCAATCCATTGCGATTGGTTGGGATGCTTGATTTTGTCCCATTCTCCGCTGGAATATCGAATGAAAAGATAAACAGTCCGCAATCTAATGAACCATGAGAATTCACTTAACCACTTATCATCCAGAGAACATTCCTGGCGGTAGCCATCCATGAACCAGTTTAAAACTTCATGACGCTTATCATTTGGAAGATGTCTCGCACCCCAAAGCGAAAAAGCAACATCTGCTATATACCAATGATAACACAAGTCTCCAAAATCTATGGCGTGAATAGTAGAGAGGTCTTCTTCGATGAGAAAATTGCGAAAGGCGAAATCACAGTGGATTAATCCATAGCACTCAGTATCCCTGGGTAGCTGGCTTAAGTGATCGATAACGCACTTCAATTCATCAACCGCTGCTGGTTCGCTATTCGGCTCTCCCTTTTTTGCATATTGAATAACTTTATCTTCATCCCAATTCTCACGCTTATTACCAGATGGCTTAAATTGCTTAGATTGTTTGTGAATGCTTCCGAGAGTCCGACCCCAATTACGATGTAAATTCTCATCAAGATTATCGACCTGGTAGTTTATGTGCCGACCCGGCATCTTCTTAAATGCAGTGACATAAAAAGTGGCCGTATCGTGTACGATTTCTTCAATTCGATTTCCCGCATTTGAATGTATGGGGTAGGTGACGAAAACTCCATTATCTTTTAAGTGTTTGATAAAATCCAATTCTGCTTCTATATGGGATCTGGGTTGTAATTCACCCAGACTGAAGCGAAGAAACGCTGCATCTTCTCCAAGTTGGGCTTTATAGACGAGACTTTCGCTATCTCCCACATGCGTGGCACCCTTTTCACGTTCACCCCACCGCGAAAGAGCAGTGTCAAGGAGTCCTTTGCCTTCGATTAATGCGAGAGTCTTATTCATTTTCAGGATAATATTTAGATCATCATCGAGGTATAATTGATGTAGGTGAGTATAAAACTGAAATTATAGAACAAGCTTAAGATTATTAGTCATTAAGGAGAACTTCATCTTCCGCTTTGTATTCCTCTTCAAAATCTGTAACCGGCAGGTTTTGTCTTTCCCACCCAATTGTTTTCTCCAATGCTTCTTCTAAACCGATCCTGTCGGTGTAGCCAAGTTGCTTCCTGATTTTATCCGTATTCAAATCCATATTCTGAGCAGAATTAATATTACTAACCAGATGCGAAGGTAACTGGTCTCCTTCAAGCATTTTTATCTCACCCTCCCAGCCAACAATGGTAGCGATCTTTTCTAACCACTCTTTTTCTGTAAGCGCACAGGAGTCGGCAACATTGTAAATCTGTCCACGCGAATTATCATTAGTGGCTGCCAAAGCTATGGCGTGGGCTATGTTCTCAACATAACCGCGACAAGCTTTCCATGCATCTATTCCTTTTTCCAAAATAATAACCGGTCTTTCATCATCCATTCTTCTCAGACATGCACTTAGTCGATGTTGACTATCCTGTGGTCCAAAGACCATGGGCATTCTGAGGATGGTTCCCGAAATTGTAGTGTGCGACATGACTCTATTTTCCACCGCATTTTTATTATCACCCTCGAGCGGAGACAAACGCAGTGGAGATTCTTCGATTAGGGGGGTATCCTGTATCTCCGAAGGTTCAGGTGAATTTAGAATCTCAAAAGCCCGGTAGATATTCCCACTGCTCAAGACGACAACTCTATCTACAAAACCCTCTGCGACTTCCATCAGCGCAGAAGCATGCTCATCAGAATGAGCAATCATGTGAATGATTAACTCTGGAGCAAAAGCGGCAAATTCACTTTTGTATGATTTTAAGGTATCACGATCGCCGATAATTCTCTTTGCTGCACACCCGTCTAAATTATCGTGCTCTCCACGATGAAAGACACAGACGTCATGCCCTTGGCTGATCAGGATCTTAACAGCACAGGCTCCCATGAAGTTGGTCCCACCGATAAACAGAATTTTCATTACTTTGACCTCCTGTATCGCTTAACAATTTAGGCTTAATTAAAATTCTGTTTTAAATATTCCAGAATGTCATCATCCAATTCATCCAGTGCTTCCACCCATCCGGATTAACTTCGGTCGGAAAGTGAGCTGGGGGGTTAATATGTGAGAAGTGCTTTCACCACTTTGCGCTGACTGACGGCGTCTAAGGCATCGTTAATTCCATCGATGGGAAAGCGATGGGTGATGAAATCATTTCCAGAGATCCTGCCCTCGCGCACCCAGTTGGAGAGTGTCTCCTGTGCTTCTTTCTCAAACAACCGCGTGGGCCACTGGTGGACGAATATGTTGTAGTTAAAGTCACCTAGTGCATTCGGAACCACGAATTCCTTAGCTCCAGCATAAAACCCATAAACACACATGGAGCCACCACGCTTCAAGAGTGGCAACCCCGCACTAACAAGCTCAGGCACACCAACCGCATCGACCACGGCATCGAGTTGACGTTCTTTGCTTGCTATCTCCGGGGAATCGCGATCGAAAACATCATCAGCGCCGAAACGTTTCGCACGTTCGCGTTTCTCTGGATGTCGATCAACCAGGCCGATCCAACCGAGCCCAAATAAGCGGCCTATTCTGACAAAACTTTGGCCCACGGGCCCGCCACCGTAAATCAAAACGTCGTCACCGGGTTTAAGATGGAAATCGCGAAAGGCACCCAACACTTCGCGCCAGGTGCAAAACAAGACCGCATCTTCAGGTGCAATGTCACTGGCGAGAGGGGTCTGAATCTCAAAAACCTCAACCCAGCCGTGTTCTTCATCCGCCACACCATCCTGCACCATGGCCTCATGATCATTTGCCAACACGTACTCACAAAACCCACCCCAACCAGAGTCTATGCCATCCACGCCAAGATCAAACACCAGTCCACTGACCGCGCGTTCATTTACTTTGAAATTGCGAACTTTCGCACCGACTTCTTGAACCACGCCGACGCTCTCATGGCCCAAGGCGAAGGGAAACGCTTTCTCCATGCCCGGAAAATGACCGCTTACAAGTTCGCCATCAGTGCTGTTGCAAAGGCATGCAACTTCCGTTTTCACCAGTGCCTGGTAGGGGCCCGGTTTGGGAATCGGTGTGTCGATGATCTCAACTTGGTTGGGTGAGGTGACGATGACAGATTTCACGCCGCTAATTCAAATTACAATTGATGTTATTACAAGCTTTGATCCTAGAGTGAACGGGCATGGCATCTAAGTAGAACAAAAAACTTTTACAAGTCACATACCATGACGTAATTCAGAAACTCTACGCCATTACGCTCTATTTTATTGTCACGAACATAGACGAATCCATGACGTTCGAAAAACGAGCGGGCGGTAATCGATACCTCAGAATGGAGCTGATTTATACCATTCTGTTTCGCTATTGATTTTATGTGATTCATCAGCTGATGCATGATTCCTTTACCCGCAAAGGATGGCGCAACATAAGTTTGGCCTATATGGCCGTCAGGATCCATTTCAATATAACCAATTAATTTTCCCTCGCTTTCGAAAACGAAAGGTTGTTTTTCTTCACCTCTTTTTCTCCAGGCATCGAGATCATAATTGTAAGGAGCCCAGGCTTCCAGTTGCTTGAGATTATAATCTTTTACCGCCAGTTCATGGATTGCATTGTGAAAAATAATTGCGATCTGTTCGTAGTCCGGGTCGCGGTATTTTCTAATCGTTCCGTTAATCATCTTTCGTTATAGTTAGAGATAATCTTACATCACACTTTATTTAAGTTTGATCAACCCTGCTTCTGTATGGCGAAAGCCACACTTCTGATAAAAATCTCTATACTCAGGTTTATAATCAACATGCAGCCATGTCATCCCCGCTTTTTTTGATTCTTCCACTGCAATCCTTACCATCTCAGATCCAATTCCCTTGCGGTGGCACTTGGGATCTACGCTGGTGTTGAGTATAAAGGCGTGATCACTTCCATCTCAGGCCACATTGACAAAGCCTACAAGTTTGTCATCGATAAACGCGCCAACATAATTCAATGACTGCTTGAGCATAGGTTGAAAACCTTCATTTGAAACTTCCGGATTATTCCAAACACGGTTCATCAGCGCGTTGAGCTCTTCATTTTGGAGGGTTGGTTTTACTCGGTATTCAATCGGCATTGTACTTCGCTTCCGGTCTTCAGGGTCTAAAGAGCTATTCGCAGTTCATGGGAAACTACGCATTCAGATTCTTCAGTATCACAGTTCTATTGTAATTTAATCTGGCAGCTTTGCTCCGACCTTTTGAACTTCTTCATACGGCTGCAGCCATGCAGTTGATTCATCGTGCAAGTCTACCACTTGAATCCGGTTTCCCCAAGGGTCACGGAAGTCGCAACGAAACGGCGGTATCGTTTTAATTCCATATTTCTCACTGATTTTCTCACGAATTTCGGCAACTTGCGCGTCATCTCGAACCATGAGGCCGAAATGTCTATGATTGTCGACATGGGGTTCATCAGACTGAAATAGAGCAAGGAACTGGTGATTGCCGAGTTGGAAAAAAGCATCACCTTCACCCTCATTCTTAGGGTCGAGATTAAAAACATCGGTGTAAAATTCGATTGCTTTGTCGAGATCACCGACTTCGAGGACGATATGATTACAGCCAAATACGCGTACAGCCATGGGTTTGTTTCCTATTATTGAGTGATTATTAATGACTTCTTTATGCAGTCATAAATCAGATTGGTTGTTATGATTATTCGATTCATTATATCTAAAATAGGTATTGTTGGAAAATAGTCAGGATAGATTGCGCCCGTACCAATAAGCTACGGATCGATAGTAGGTTTCGCAGTCGTTCGCATGACCGTGTTCGATCGAGGCGTGAAGTGATTTTTCGAATGTTATCGGATCGTTGAGGTGAAAGCGATACACGGTGAAGCGTCCATCGGTCTGGTCGCTGTCTGCTTCGTTTTTGTCTAAGTAGGTGACTCCGTATTCGGGTCGACATTCCACTTGTCTGAATCCCCAAGCCAAATTGAAGTAGTCTTCTGTCCCTGTTCCATGGAGGCGGGGAGGCCATGGTTCACCATCGATCACGAACATATCGTCACCTTCCCACCATTTTCCGGCATCTCCAGGTTTACATTCTACATTGAGACCGGTCCCGACATAATGTCCCTCAAAGCCATCGATCTCAAGCAAGGTATAATTTTCCTTCCACCCTTTATTTACAATACTGCCGTCACCCTTGCCATGAGGTTGTGGAGTTTGACCTGCAGGAGCGGTAGTGTGCTCCTCATTCAGGGTAGCATGAAAATGTAACAGCGGATCGGAAAAAGTCTCATAGGCTTCCCAGTCGATATAGTAAAAAAAAATGACCGGCGTGTCGCCGGTGTTACGGATCTCGATTGCCGCATTCTCCGCGAAGGGCATAGGAAACAAACAGTTCAACCCACCCCGATACGGTTTCTCCGTAATATGAGGTTGCTTTGACACTTGAATGGGAGCCGCGTTCACATCGACGAGCAAACCGTGGCCAAAGAGGAAAAAGTCTGCGAGAGGAATATCGATTTGCGGCGTAGGGGCATTGTCAAATCGCAGCACGAATTGAAGCTCACGATAGAAATCTGATGATTCCCCATTCATCGTCAACCAGATGTGGCGGATAATTCCGGGGCCGGAAAGGGGAGGGACACGGTGGGTCTCACCGGCATCTATTAGGACAAAATCAGCATTGGCGCCCAACTGATCGTAACTGCTTTCGCGCTTTCTCTTGAACCGTTTGTGTGCGTGTAGATCTCTTAAAATCGGGCTATTCTCCTTCTCTCATAAATATGGCAGGTAGCGTTTACGCATCTCCCAATAGGATCAAGAGAAATTGTGAAGATGCAGGTCGAAACCTGTAGAGCCCGACCTCTCTATGTCCGTCAATATTGCAATGGTAAATTAATTAATCGTTACTTCAAATACCGATACGGGAATATCTTCATCCTCCTCATTGACGAAAGTTTGCGAGTTCCGTCGCTGTTTTATTCCTTTTACTCTCCAGTATAGCGACAACCGCATGACACATTAATTGAAATGTAGATCGGTGGGAGGAACAATGGCAAAAGGGAAATGAATAAAAATGCGTTCCTGGGAATAGAATTAATAATGTATACTCTTAACTTAAATATATGAAGACACTGAAAATCGGACGGTGTTTCTACACACTTTGGCTCACCCTCATTCTGGTCGCCCCCATTGCGTACGGTGCGTCGACAAAAAACGGTTTTGACCTGAGCAATGCCACCATCCCAATAAAAGAAATTTTAGGGGGTGGTGTGAAGCGGGACGGCATACCTGCCATTGACCGGCCCAGATTTATAAGCCCGGACGCAGTCGATTATCTTAGGGGTGATGATCTGGTAGTTAGTGTAGAAAGCGGCGGGAATTACCGGGCTTATCCCATACGCATTCTCAACCATCACGAAATCGTCAACGATTCTATCGGAGAGGATCACTTTACCGTGACTTATTGTCCGCTCTGTGGAACAGCGATGGTTTTTGACCGCATGATCGAGGGACGTGTTGTTGATTTTGGTGTTTCCGGTTTGCTCTTCCAGAGTGATGTCCTGTTATACGACCGCGAGACGGAAAGTCTATGGTCTCAGCTGGGGATGAAATCAGTGGCTGGACCGATGGTCGGTAAGGAGCTTAAATGGAGAGTCAGCGAGCACATGACGTGGGAGGAATGGAAGAAAAATCATCCCGATGGTGAGGTGCTCTCGAAAAGGACGGGCTATGAGCGACCTTATTTTCACAATCCTTATGCGGATTACGAAAAGTCTCGTGGAACGATGTTTCCCGTATCGATGTACCGCAAAGAGCTCAGTCCTAAGACCTGGGTGTTGGGAATTAAAGTAGATGGGCATCCCGCGGCCTATGAGCTGGCATTATTTCCACCAAACACATTGGTCAAGGACAGTGTCAATGGAGTGGATATCACCATCGAGTATGACCCGAAAAAGAAAAAGGCGGTAGTTACGCATGCAGATACCGCGGAAGTTATCCCCTCTGTATTTTCATACTGGTTTGCCTGGCAGGCTTTTTATCCCCGAACGAAATTAAGTATGGCCCCGAAGGTTAATAAGCAGAAAAAAAAGAAGGGTGGGGGATAAAAATTCGTTAGAGTTTACGGAGAGGATAGCCACAAAAGGCACAAGAGACACAAAAAAGATTTTGTTAGAAATAAATATGAGGTGGAGCGGGCTGCCAGCTAGCCATAGCCTTGGCGAAGGTTGGTCCCTAGCACGCTTTAATTACTGCATAGTATTAATGGGGTCACCGTGTTCCACCATAGTTGCATTAAATAACTGTGTGGACCCGTCTTCGTCCCGCCGTGACGGAACTACGCCGTGGCAAGCGAAGAGTCTTATAGGATATCGGGGTTACGGTTTTGAAGCTTCGACTTCGAGTCTGAGCATGCTGAGATGGGTCATGCCGTCATCATCTGGAGGGTGGCGATGGAGATACTCGTCAATAGCCTGTTGAAGAAATTTGTCGCGCTCACTCTCGGGAATTCGCTGGGTGTAGGGCAACCATGTTGTCCGCACCCAACTTTTGAGACCAGGGATGTCATGGACCATGTCTTTTGGAATCAATTCAACACGCTTAACGGCAAAACCGACTTCGGACAGCCAGGGATGATAGTCTTCAGGGTCATAGAAATTATAGGGAAAAGTGAAGTCTTTAAAATATTCACGCCATGGGGCCATCTCAATTAACTGCTCAAATACGCTAACGAGGTCAGCGGCGTTGCGTTTGCCGCCACCCATCTGCAGCAGCATCTTGCCTCCCGGGCAGAGACTGCGGCCAATGCCTTGCAAAACTGAAAGATGATCTTTTACCCAGTGAAGGGCGGCGTTTGAGAATACAAGATCGAATTCATTATTGAATGGCAGGTCGCGAGCATCGTGCTCGGCGAAACTAATATTTGAACGCTCGCTTTTTGCATAACGGTTTTGTGCGAGCTGAATCATATCATGAGAGCTGTCGATACCAACGATCGATCCCTCTTTTATGATGTCCGCGATTTCAGCTGTTACCTTGCCGTCACCACAGCCGATGTCCAGCACCCGCTCGTCACCTTTCAAATCGAGCTTAGCGATAAGTTCACGCGCCCACTTCTGCTGTGCGGACGAACTTTGTTCATAGTCTGATGCGTCCCAGGTATACTTATCCATCCTATATAACTAACTTGAAACGTCTAATCCTTTGACCTTTAAACTTCTGCCCATACTTTCCGTCATTTATAATATTTTCAATTTCATTGAAACCATTTTTTTCCAGTACTCGGCATGAAGCTGGATTACCTTCCCAGCATCCGCTGAAAACTGTAGTCATTTCTATTTCCTTAATCGCATATTCTACGGCTAAGCTTACAGCCTTGGTCATAATTCCCCTGCCCCAAAAGGGAACACCAAGCCAGTAATCGACTAGAATGGTTCGTTTTTGGAAGTTGGGATCATTTAATCCTATAACGCCAACAAAATCCCCATTGAGTAAGATCGCTGAGGGAAATCGTTTCTTATTCTGTCTGTCTTCGATGCCTTGTTTGACAAAGTGCTCACCTCCATTTTCCGGGTAGGGATGCGGGACGTTACAGGTCCGGGCAAGCTGTTCATCAGAAGCATAGCGCTCCACGGCTTCTGCATCACCACTTTCGATTGGTCTGATGGATACATCCAGTGTGTTCATTATGTTCCCTCAACATATTGCTCACGACAACACCTGCACAACAAAAAATAGAGAGGATAGTGTTGAGCCTTGTTTGTTATATTACCTTCATCCTCTAATCTCTCCTTTCTCTCAAGTTTGTCTATTGGCATTCATAAACGACAACACCATCATCTTTGCTTGGTGTAGCTTGGTCATAGGCTTTTAGTGATTTAACTTTTTTAAATCCATTGCCGATAAGCGTTTCCTTAAACTCATTGTGATAATACAACCTTGTGACGAAATCCATGCACTCTGTTTCTACGATTTCACCCCCGACCACTAAGTTATATTTGAGATGGTAATGACTCAACTTATTCTCAGTGTCATAGCTCGTTTTAACATTTTCAACTAATGTGTCCCCATTGGATCTTTTCCCTCTCTTGGTTTCAACCCACTCAATAGAGTTTTCAGGTTTACAGGAAGGGGTCTCAATTTCCATGACAAGGGTGCCACCGGGTAAAAGATGTGCTTTCAATCTATTAAGACTTTTTGTGACCGCATCGTCGGTAATTATTAATCCAAATGAACCAGCCGGAATAATGATCAACGCGTATTGCCTGCCAGCGTCAAAATCCTCTATATTCTCTATCCACAGTTTTGGTTTTAGTTGTTTAGCTTCACACTTCCTTTTACAGGCGTCCAACATATAGGCAGAGCTGTCGAAACCATCGATGGCAATTCCACTCTCTGATAACGGAAGAAGATAACGACCTGTGCCGCACATAGGTTCTAACACGGGCCCCGCAGATTTTTTTGCGTAAACCATATAGAACGATAAAGCATCCGTTGGAACGACCGGTTTATCGAGATCGTACATCTCTGTGCATAACATTTTATAATCGTTCACTTATTGATCACTATCCTTATATGATAGTCTTTGGAATCCAAAATCATCGCAAAACCCAATAGAAGGGATAGCGCTGAGGCTACCGCAATTTTTTCTTAAAGAAATGTTTCTTCACTCCGTCCGGAAAACCAGATACCACGCCCATTGATTCGTATCCATACTTGGAATAAAACTCTGGAGCTTGAAAACTATAAGTATTGGTAAAGATGCTATGACAACCTTTATCAGTCGCGACGCGTTCCAGTTCCTTTAGCAATTTAGAACCCAAGCCCTTACCCTGTTCATTTTTATCTACCCAAAGGTATTCCAACTCGAGGCCAGCACCCCAGAGCCATGCGACAATCCCTGCAATGATCGAGCCATCGTCATTCTTTATCGTCAGCACGATATTTTCACCATCATCTATTGTTGATTGGGTTATATTCCAATTCCCAAGGTTATTTCTTATCGTAGAAATAGTTTTATCAACGGCCTCGGTTTCCCTGTGTATTTTGTAATCCATAGTTTATACTAATAGAATTAGAGTGGGATAAAAATTAAGCGGTCGATTGAAGGTAAAGTTCTTTTATCATGTGTACGCACTCAAGTTCCGTCTCCCCTTGAACGCTGTATCTAGCAGATTTCTTTTTATGAAAACCTGCCGCTTCATAAAATGAGACAGCATTAAGGGTAGAGAGAAGATTTAAATAATCTAACTCCGCTTTTTTTGCAATCTCCTCTAATCGGGTTAATATTTTTAAACCCGTACCTTTGCCAACGAAAGAAGGATGCACATAGATAGCGGTGATCGTTTTTTCATTTACTAGTATGCCACCAAAACCTGCAATTTCCCTCTCATCTTCAGCGACAATTATTTGCTCACCTCTCTCCATAGCGCGAACATAGTTTTCCGGGCGTTTCTCTCCCACCCATGCTTGGATTTGATCAGCGTTATAACGGGTAGAACATATTTTTTGGATTGAGCTTACGTGGACTTCATAGATTGCGACAGCATCGTTGACTCGGGCTGCTCTGATGTTGACCATGGTATATTCTTTTTACGACGATATACGCTGAGTTGAAAGGGACAAGACCCATTGAGAAGTAGTAGTTGCTAATTAAGTGAGCGGTAATCAGCGCGCATGGTTTCAGGTGTTGTCAGTGGCCCAGGTAACGGCTTTATTCTCATCTCGAAACCAGCAGTTTTCATACATTTCTCCTTCATTCTTGTATGGGGAACCACCACCAGGCAATTCGGGAGGTTGATCTCCTGCTAACCAGGAGAATCGCTTTAATACTTGATTGTATTTCGGGACAATATTCTCCAGACGCCATCCCAGCGCTGGTCCAATCGATGCTATAGCGGCCTGGTGGCGACGGCGGGTCCTGCTGTTTGCCGGCCGCAACGACGGCCGCTTTACCGCGATGGATGCCCGCGACGGGACCAAGCTATGGGAGTTCATGACCGACGCCGGCGTCAATGCCCCGCCCACGGTGTTCGAACACGACGGCAAGCAGTATGTGGCTGTGTTTTCATCAGGGAATCTGCTGGCCAGGTCCAATCGTGGGGACAGCATGTGGTTGTTTACCCTGCTGGAAGAGGGTGAAGAAGCTTTTATTGCACTGGAACAAATTACTCCGCCGTTAGCGAATCCTGAGGGGCTGGCATTGTTTCAGGATACCTGTGCGTTTTGTCACGGGCGTCGTGGGGAGGGTGGGCACAATGGTATGCCGCTTGAGGGGCTGGCGGCGTATGGCACCAGCTATGTGGCCGATATAATTAGTAGCGGGCAGAATAATATGCCGGGATTCTCGGATACGTTTTCGGCTAGGCAGATCAGAGACATTGCGGAGCATGTGCGCACTTTGAATCCTGAGATTCCTAACCGCAATAGGCGCTAAGAGATTGGAGACAGATAACGTTTTTAGTTTCCTATTATCACTACATCAAACTCAATCTGGCCCCGGCATACTTCGTCATCCCGGAGACTCTCTATAGCTCTGTTACGGCGGAAATGACAGTTAGAGCAGTGCGCACGGCGTGGTGATATACGGCTCGAGGTCAGGCAGTTCCGGCAATGCCAGGTAGGGCATTTCCGCAGAAACGTCGGTGACATCGAATTAGCAGCGTCAGGTCTCCATTTGCACATCGTGAGCGCGGATAATTTGGCTGATGGTGGTGTGACTGAGCTGGAGATAACCGCCGATTGCCTGCTGTGTATAATGTCCAACAATAATCGGTCCGAGGGGAAAAATTCCCTTCACTCTCTGCAAATGGAGACCTGACGCTGAAAGCCCTTTCTTTTCCGGGCTTGCAGGGTTACATTTGAGGGTCCTTATCGCTTCCTCACCCCGAAGGTGCCCTATGAATCTGTTCCGTTACACTTCTCACTTCTTTCGCTCACTGCTCCCGTTGACCCTTCTCGCCGTTTTGGTTCAATGCGAGCCGGCCGACAACCCGGAGACCAGTGTTCCCACGGCCAGCACCGGGGCGGGCGCTTCCGGTGAACGCTGGAGCTACCACGACTGGCCGACCGGCCCTTACCGGGTGGTTCCGGACTGGCCAAAGCCGCTCCCCGACGACGAACACTCCCATGACGGCTGGACCTGGGGCTCATTCGGCGGCGTGTATGCGGAATCGCCAGATCGCATCTGGATCGCCATGCGCGGCGAACTGCCGCTGCACCCCGGCATGGATCCGTGGCAGCCCTACGGCGCCACCGATATCGTCGGCAATGCACCGCCCGACAACCGACGGCTTCTCGTCGATCTGTAGTCCCTCTCAAAACAGGCGCGGCTATGAGCGCCGCTGGGAGCACTCGATTTTTGTGGTCGACGGCGAGGGCAATCTCATCGAGAACTGGGACCATATGAACGATTTGTTCGGCCAACAACCTTGTGGGCGTGGGCCCCACCAGATCAAGATGAGCCCTTACGACCCGGAAAAGCACGTGTGGATCATCGATGACCAGTTGCACATGATCTACAAGTTCACCTATGACGGTGAACTCGTGTATTCCCACGGAGAGCTTGGCGTGCGTGGCCGCGGGCCAAACAATTTCGACCGCCCCACGGACATTGCCTGGCTGCCGGACGGCACCTATTTCATCAGCGACGGCTATGGCGGCAAGCGCGTTGCCAAGTTCGACCCGGACGGGAACTTCATCATGGATTGGGGCTCGGCACCGGCTGACCCGGACAACCCCGGCCCAGGTGAATTCAACAACCCGCACAGCATTGCGATCAGCGCAGATCGTCGCCTCTTCGTGATCGATCGGGGCAACGAACGCATGCAGGTGTTTGACGAGAACGGCAACTTCCTGGACATGTGGCCCCTGCGCTCGCCGCACTGGCCCGAAAGCCAGAACACGCTGCTGGTAAACCATTTCATTGATACCGATGGCTACATCTGGGTCGGCAACGCGCCCACCAGCCGATTCATGAAATTCGACCAGAATGGAAACTACCTGTACGGCTGGGGTGCATCGGGAACGGAAGCGGGGCGCCTGGGCTGCTCACACGGCATCACCACCGATCAGGACGGAAATCTCTACATCGCCGATTGTTTCGCCGGCCGCGTGCAGAAATTTGAGCCGATTCCCGGTGCCGATCCATCGAAAATTGCGGGCCAGATCCTGCGCGAGTATCCCGCGAACTGAACCATGGAAATGGGGGAAAATTGGGGGAAATGGGGGAACTTCAGACCACGTTTTTAGACGTATCAAAGAACACGGCAGTCGGTATCCACCACTGCCATGTCATCTTGAGGCAGCCCACCCATGGGACAGCTGCTCTCAAAAATTCAGTTGCCTGCCTGCTTCAGGAAAGTAGGGCCGGAACGAGATCACGTTCTGAGTCGCGGTAATCCAGATAGAGGAATGTCGTCATAATAATTGTCGCCAGAATAGAGGTCACAATCAGTATTAGAATGAAATCCTGCCATCCTCCTTCCTTGTTTGCCACTGCTCCGCCAATGAAATCGAACATCATTGCGCCAAAGTAAGCAATTGCATCGATTAACCCAACAAGTAAGCCGCAGTGCCTGCCACCAAAGCCGATCGAAAAGACACTCATTGGAATGTAATACGCAGGGGAGATCGCAAAGCCAAAAATAAATATCAAAGCGATAGTAATTGCCAATTCTAGTGCAGCGCCGAGATCATATACGCCAAGAAGCCTCAAACTCAGGAGGCATAATACAGCGGCAATTAAACTGGCACTCATTGCATAAACAATATTCTTTTTCGAAAGTTTATCGTAGATGAAGCCGCCACTGAAAACCGCAACCAGGCATCCCAATGGAAATGCCGAAGACGCCATGCCCGCTTGCGCCGGCATCAAGCTAAATGTCTCACTAAGGTATATGGGTATAAAGACCTGGAATTCGAACAGAACGGCCAGCGAAGCAACGCCGAGACTGATTAGCCAGAACCGGGGATTGCGTATAAATATGTAGATAGCGGAACGTGTCTCGATTTCACTGAGCGGGTGATCTTTTGACCAACTCGTTAGTGACTTAGTTGTCTCTTCCGATTCTGCTGCGAATTTGTCGGAGCCCTGCCAGGAGCTTCTCAAGTATCTGGGTAATATGATGGCACCCAGAAGCGCAAGCGCACCTGCCATATAGAACAAGCCTCTCCAGGACATTATGAGAAGCAAACTGCTGACCAGTAGAGTAGTTGCTACGGAACTTAATCGAGAGCTTGTTGCGATAAAGCCCCATACACGACCATGCTTGGCTTTAACAAAACAAACTCGAATTATGTTCGCCATCGATGGCCAACCGGCAGACTTGGCAAATACCGTGAGAAAATAAAGCGCAAAGAAAGCCATGTTGCTTGAAAGGGTACCAAATACAAATGTGGCAATAGCCGCGAGGCAAACAGCCCAGACAAATACCTTGCTACCACCAAGCTTGTCAGCGAGAACGCCGGTTGTGAGTTTTCCGGTTAAGTTGCCAGCCGTACCCCAGCCAAGAATAGCACCAAAAGTCGCGATATCTAGGGTGAGAGCAGGATCAGCTAACATAGCAGGTCCGGCGACACCCACTACCGTTCTGCAAAGCATTAGCATGCCGTAGCCCAAGCACATACTGATGACAATTTGCATTTCCCAACGTATATTGGGCGCGTTTATGCTGTTCATGTTGTTATTTTCCGCTCTAGTTAGCGGCAATTATTTCTTCTTTGAACTTCAGGCGTTCTTTTTCAATAACCGCTCTAACTACATGAATATCCATTTCTTCAGAGCCAAAGTTTTTATAGTAAATAAACATATTTGTGTCGTTTGGAGTATTGGCGCTTGATAGTGATCCATTCTTATATTGAGTGAATGAATGCTTGTGATACAGGTCGGTGGATCTCATCATTGACAATTGATGAGAATGGCCGCAGAAAACGTATTCTATATTGTGCTTTATTACGAATTCGATAACGATTCTAGAATTGAAAAGAGGGGCTGAATCCGTATCGAGGATGGGGTGGTGATTCAGAAGAATTATTCGATCGTAACTCGCTTTACTAATTGCACGAGAAACTGTTCTCAACATTTCCTTATCTATAAAACCGTTGTCTTCATAGAGTTCACTGAAGTCGAGGCAAACTATAAGAAAGGACACGCCATCAATCATGGTGTTTTTAAGAAAGTTGATATCCGTAAAATGTTTCTTTATGCCAGTGACATTACCATCAAGAAAAATATTATTCTTACTGCAATTTTTACGATTTAGTGGACGAATGACTTCTATGTCGTCGATATATTGACGAAAATATTCGGCACTGCGCATATTCCGTTTATCATGATTTCCAGGGATCGAAACGATGTGCGAAGGTTAATAAGCAGAAAAAAAAGAAGGGTGGGGGATAAAATAGTATTTGCCAGTGGAAAATACGCGGAGCCGCTTAATTGCTGGCAGTCGCGGCATTGGCAGATAAAGTGAAATTCCAGTGGACCGCTTACCTCATAGCGAACCGCGCCGCACATACAACCGCCGAGGATATTTGATATTTTAGAATCTTTAGTATTCATGATGATAGTTTTCGATTTGATTCAAGGTATTATAAGCAGCGTGTAGTACCAACGCGTTTACCGATGAGGGTATCCTGATTTTTTGTAATCAAACGATCAAGTGAATTAGTAAATGTGTATGCTTAAACCTTTTTGATCTGTCCCATTTGGCTATTACCGCTCCACTCATTTCTTTTTTATCTTTTTTTGAAGAGTTTTTGTGAAAGCCAATCCTCTCTCGATCCACTGAGTCAGCGTCGATTTGGTTTTGTATCCGGCAGGCTCAACGAAAACCAATCCCTTCATAGGAACGCCAGTGATGTCCATTATTCTAGCGTGTTTAAGTTTAAGCGTTTCATCATATTTGTCCGGGCCAACCCGGACAGAAAGGCCATGTTTAGCATCGCAACCGCAGAGCATATTGCCGTTGTGCATAAAGCAAAGCCCAACGAACATATTTTGTTCTTTAATTCCTTTCTTGTCCTTAAGGACCTCCCTGATCCTCTGATTTAGTCTTTCGTCAAGCGCCATTGTTACTTATCTCAATCAGTTACGCCTAAGCCATTGGCCGATGACTTTTTCGAATCCATGGGTATCAGGCGTATAGCCGGCGCTTTTGTAGAACTCGGCGGCATCATCAGTGAAAAGACTCATATGCTGTCCATCGAGTTGTTGCTCTATCAGGCTCATGAGGGTTGTCGCAATACCTGAGCGTCGAAAGTCAGATTGCGTCCAGACATCGACGACATACGCATTGCAGACACGATCCGATAAAGCACGCGCTTTCCCAATGACTCTGGACCCGGACCAGGCAAAGACGACAGCCTGGCTATTGCGAAAAGACAACTCCAGTTCCCCCGCGGTTCTTCCATTGCTGAAATGGTCTCTTTCCAGATCATCTAAAAGGTCTTCCCAGTCTACATTATCGACCGTGCTTGTGTAATTTATATTCATAGTGTCTTGCCAGTATGCTCAACATTTCACTTTTCAACGTAACTGGACAACAAAATTTATAAGATAGTTTATCTGTAATAATTTAATTGCATTCAGTTTTCTCTCTCCAATCCCATCGCCCGTACCGCGGGATTAAGCGCGAAGATTATCATAATGACGATAAGGAGGCTGCCTGAACCAACAAATAATAATTTAGTATTAATTGCGACAACGGCTCCTGCAATCGCCTGAGAAATGGGTTGCACGCCAAAATTCGCAAACGAAATTAAACTCATAATTCGTCCCATCATCTCTTTTGGCGTGCGCCTTTGCACCCATGAATGAAAGGAGACATAGGCATATGCATCTATTGTCCCCATCACCAAGGCTATGATTGCTGCCATGGAAGTTGAATATACATTGTAAAGCAATATCAATCCAACGCCATGCATGCAAATGAGCAGGGCTAAGGTTGAACCGAGCCAGCGCGGCCCAGGTCGCGGTATTACACCCGCAAGGATAGCACCTAATAATCCGCCACCCCCCATAGCTGACATGATAATGCCAAATGCAGTTGACCCTTGAGAAAAGCGTGTATCAGCAAGGAAAGGTACTCCAATTATCATGGGACCGGTAAAGAGAAGGCAGAGAGCTATGATAATAAAAAACCAGGCGCGTAAGGTAACATCTCTCCACATTGTGCCAAAGCCTGTCTTAATCGATGACCACACATTTTTATCTTCTTCAGAGGTTTCCCGGACAATTTTAATTTTCATCATCCAAAGCGTTATTATTGAAATCAGAATCATTATTCCCTGGATAATAAAAGAGAATCCAAGACCCTGAGCATCCGGCAATACAGCGGATTGATTACTGGTTTGCGTAATACTATTTCCAAAATAACTAATCGTAATGCCCGCCAATGCGGGACCTATTAATTGGCATACTTGTGAAGTTCCCATGATTACCGAGTTAGCAGATTGAATATGTTCAGGCTCAACAATGAATGGGACAATCGCTGAGCGCGCGGGTATAACGAAAGCACTTGTTAATCCGACGCAAAATGCAAAAACATAAATCATCCAAAGTTCAACCTCCTGCGTCAGCACGAGTATCGACATTAATAAGACTAAAGACAGTCGAATGCTATCAGCTATAATCATGACTAATCGCGGTGAAGAGCGGTCGACCAACGCACCACCGATTAATATAAATAAAGCACGAGGGATTCCCCAAGTGGCGAGGACAGTACCCATAGCAAAAGCATCGCCAGTTAATTTCAGCACCAGCCAGGGTAGGGTTATTATATCAAAGGCACTCCCTAAATGCGTCGCACCTTGACCGATCCAAAGTAAACGAAACACTCGCTTGCGAAGTAAATCTAAAATCAATGAGCTTTTCATTTAGAGGGGAGAGCGAAAATGGCAATACACGTTAGCCATTATTCAACTTTATCGGTAGACATTTCAGCCAACCTCTGGATAGCCGTGGGGGCTGGACCTTTTTTGAGATGCTGCAGGATTACTGTTGCGCATTCATCCGGACTCAGTGACGCGGTGTCCACTTCGAGATCATAGATGCCCGGTGTATGCACTTCGCGCTCCCACTGGTGAACAATATCTGGCGGTGGCGTGTCTTCAGGAATGTTTTTTCCTTTGAGCCACGTGTTTCTTCGGCGTTCCCAAACAATAGCGGTAGGGCAGCGAACGCCTACGAACAAGACAGGTAGTTCTTTCAGGCGACGTGCGCAATTGAAAAGAATTCCCCTGGGTGTGGAATAGGAGTCATGGTGCCCCACATCAGTGACAACATTTAATCCCAAGCGGCTGTGGTTGGCAATGGATTCATACATCGCTGCGTAAAATAGAACAATCCAGGGCTCAAGATCCGGGCGTTCGCCGCCGGGTCGAAGACCTATTCCGGGACTGAACCGTTGAGAGGTTAGGTTTTTGAATTTATCGACACCAAGGCTCAACCAGGGGCCTTCAAATTTTTCCATGATTACTGCGGCGATACCTGATTTGCCTGAACGGGGTACACCATTTAAGATTATAATTTGGCCGTAATCATTTGCTCGTGTCATTACACTCCCGATGTGCTGGTACCAGCACGGGGATAATTGATAAGCTCCAGACACTTGTCAGTAAGTTCGTCCAAAGACGGCGTTGCTTCCACATTTATACTGATCAACTTGAGTCGGTTGATACTGTCTATCATACGCTCGTTGTATCGATTAGATCGTTCCAGGAATATTTGAATCGATGTCTTCTCTCGGGTTGTTGCGTCATCAAATCGACTTGCGTTGTGAATTCGCGTCTGTAGAAGATTGTTACTAGCCGTGAGCCAGATCGCTGCGACACCATTGGTGTTCAGAGTCGCCACTAAATCGGGCCATAGCGCTGAACCTTCGAGTATAAGCCGGTCGGTGGAGGTATCGGATGAATGTAAAGTAACGATGGATTCAATGGACGGCCACACGTTCATTTTGTAATGACGGAGCACATCTTCGATCAGTTCGTCTACCGACAATGAAAGATAATGCTCAGCTACATGTTCCGGCACAGGTTTTTGATTTATCGTCCACGGCCGACCAGGGTGTCGGGCAAGCTTATCTGTAGATTTGCGAGACCATCCGAGCTTCAATGATAGCGAATGAGCGAGAGTCGACTTTCCCGCATGTGATGGACCACTGATAAGGATGACTCTTAAATTATCAGCCATCTTATGCATGTTACATTACAGGCTATCGATTCTACATTTCTATGCATGTTTCCACAGCGAGCCAGAATAGTTTTTCTCTAACCGATATCTTTTTCCCAAACTCTCGAGAAACCCATTCAATGCCACTGACATCGTCATCACCGTAAAGAAGGTACCCAATCTCTACTCCACGAAACTCGGCCACGGCAAAAAGAGCCGCTGCTTCCATTTCGACGGTCAGGCATCCCTCTTTCCGACGACTGGCTACTCTTTTTGGAGTCTCCCGAAAGAAGCCGTCGGTGGTCCATGTCTTCGCTTTGACATAATGACACTTGTGACGATCAAGAATTTTGGTAATTGCATCTACCGCTTCAAGGGAGGGCTTTGCTTCTCTCCCCGGTGGCAAGTAATGGTAAGAGGTTCCCTCATCCCGGACCGCGGCTATGGGAACAATAATATCGCCGCTGTGGATTGAGCTATCGAGCACCCCAGCACCACCACAGGCAATGAATTTGCGTCCACCTCTGGCGATCACTTCTTCGAATAGCCCAGCTGCCAGCGGCGCACCGACAGCTGCTGGTATGATTCCCAATGCATGCCCTTCATAAAGGGCAGAGTATAACGGAATTTCGCCCATCTCTGTCCCAAGCGGACGCAAGGGCTTAAAATCTAGTTTTTCTTTTGCTTTATCAATGGCTTCTCGGAAGAAGCAAAGGACGCAACGCTCAGGTAGATCGCGATGCTTGATCATTTTCGATGGTTCAATAATAGCTTCTCTTTCCGGGTCAAATTCAAGCAATGGAATCGAATCTTTCATTTCTATCCTAATTTATTGTAATCCGCGTCTATACAACTGCCGATTGGGTAATATTCCTTTTTTAACTCTGATGATTTAGGTAACTCGCCACCAGCAGAAATTATAAATATCTGTACTTAATTATTTATTCCCCTTTAGCGAGGCACACCTTGCCACCAAACTTCTGTATAGGCGATTTGCAGACCTGCTCGAAGCATATTGCGAAAACTGGGCGTCCCGAAATCCGCAGCGCCAACGATAAACTTGCATCCGATTTCCTCGGCGAGCCTTATGCGTCGATTGATAAGGGCTACATGACAACCCTTGCCTCTAAACGAGGGTCGCGTTTGAGCACCGGATAATAGGGCGAACTTATCTTTCTTATAGAGTTTTCCTGTAGCAGCTGGTTCCCCTTTAAATGTCGCATAAAACCAGTGAGTGTCAGGTAGATCGAGGAGAAGGCGCATGCGAGGCTTCAAACGCTTCCATGCTTTTTTGGGAGCACCAAAACCTTCAAGGGATGTTTCTATGGCACTTTCCAGGTTGTTCGCTCTAACGCGGTTAACTTTTATCCCGGGAGTAGAAGTTAATCGAACCCGAGAAGGACGGCGAATGAACTTTGTGTGGTATCCCGCGGGTTGTAATCCATGTTTGATGAGGTATTTTGAGACTTTTTCTGAGAAATCACGGGGGTTTAAAGTGATCCAATAGGTAGCTTTATGACGCTTATAGAAGTTGTTGATTCGAGGGAGACAATCAATGGACTCAGTACTGAGCTTGAAGACGTGATTGAAGTGTGGATCTTCTGGATAAAGGGTAGCGATGACATCACCGAATGTCTTGATGCGAATGTTGTAGGGATTGCCGGGCAAAGCCTCGCAAGCCGTTAGATAAGAGACATAATCTTCGGTGTAGATAGAATCGATCGCCCTAAAGATCTTATCGTTCAGGATTACAGTACTCATGATTCAATTATATTGGCAAAGGTGTCTGGCTTATGCGCTTATCCTGTTGGAAATGTTTAATTATTGCAAAACTATTACCTACACACCTTCAGGGAGCGTTTTGATTATTCTCTTAGAAAATTCGCAATCGACAGTGCCCTTATCACTCACCGTGAATCGCATCACGTATTATCTGTCGAATAACTTCGCTTTTGCAGTAGTCGGAATTCGCCAAACCCTCAACGGTAGCTTCCTCGGTGGGATCTCCGATTACAGCTAAAGGATTTGCTCCCTTGGATAAGAGATAACTTACAACCTCAACATGATCTGCTGTGATTGCTTGACTAAGTGGGGTCCATCTCTGAGAGGTCCACGGTTCATCCAGCACCCAGGGTTCAGCGGCGATGTGTGCGGACAGCGATGCCAAATCTCCATCCGAAGCATAGTGCTGCGCGCGAAAAATGTCAGCCAACCTTTCAAATTGAATATTGTTTGGATTCTCGACCGTGTACCATTCGTACGCGCAATCTGCGATCTCCTGCATATTTTCAAAGTCATTGCCAAGGCAAGCTTTTCTAAATTCCCCAAGACGAGGCCAGCGCTCTTCGTCGAATTCAAAAAGCATTTATTTAATTCGTGTTAGATGCGCTATCTTGTTCAGGGTTTATTTTCGTCACTTTATAGTGTGCACCACCCTTGTCGACATATGTTCCCTCTTCGTTTTTTGATAGGACCAAAGTCTCAACGATAGTGTAGGTTTCCTTCCTCATTTTCATTAATATGGGGACCACGAGGGTAAAGAGAACGACAACAATAGAGACTACGGCCAGCAATCTATAATAGGCTTCGTTATCGATCTCAGCCCATACTGCGCCGACAATCTGAAGGGATAAAAGCCCAATGCCGATGGAAGAAGCTTTTTGTGTCCATCTGTGTTTCAAGTCCAGATCGGGTAAAACGAGGAGGAAGGCATGAGCGAGTGCTATGCTCAGTACGATAAATGTTATCGCACTTTTCCAGAACACCTCCCCTTCTAATTCGATCCAAACTGCAGCTATCACCAACGCGGCTGAAATAGTCGCACAAATTATTCCTGCAATTCCCAACGCACTTTTTTTTCTTTTTTCAATAAAAGCCGCGCATGACATCGAGCAAATGCTCGCGGTCGATATGGTAAATGTTGTCGCGAGGATCTTTACCTGTATGTCACCGAATTCGCCGATTAATACAGAAAAAATGGCAACCAAGGCAGTCAGGCTCAAAAAGCCGATAAACAACTTCAGGAATACTTTTTTGCTTCTGTGTAATTCATTTGTTGTAAAATGTAAAAACTCAGCGACGCGGCATACCCACGGAGCTCTAAGTTTTTTCAACATAGCACCAGCGATGGCGCACCGACAACAGGAAAATTCTGAATGGTATTATTTGGTATGCCAGGATTGCCTGTACCCCTCAAGCGCGCATTTTTTTATTTCCTTTTCGAGGGGTTAACACCCTGGCTATTTACCTTCAACCTTTCGGGTTTTAGGAATCGGGAAGTCCAATCTTTGCGTTTTGATTGTGTTGCGCCGCTGGGCGTAGGCTGTTCGTAGCTGCTATAATACACGAATTACTTTTTGTATAATATAGATCGGCAATCGTACTACTGAGTGATGCCTAGCACCCATGGACTGTGATTACGCAACAGACTTTCCCCTGTAATGAAAGATGTCGCGATTCACTCTCGGTAGTTTCGTCGCTTCACTCCTCGCAATGACAATTGGGTGAAGGACGAAGACGAAGATGTAAGCTGAAGCCCGCGCTGACTTGGATTAACTGGACAGGTAATGAAATAAACTCCATGATCGTAGAATACGGTCTTGACCACCGTTCTATGATGGTTAGGATTTCTACGTATTCTAATCTTTACCTAAGAAGGGAGGCGGAACCTATGCATGATACAAATTGCAGTTTAAATATCTTGATTGCCGCCTCTGCCTATCGTTGAGACGTACCGTAAGTCTTTAACCGTTAATGTAGCCGCGGCAATCTAGGAAGTCGCGGTTTTTTTCTGTACGGATTACGTGTCAGGTTCTTCAACCGAGCCTACTCCGTGTGTGGAGAAACCTGATTCCGTCAACCTGTTAGCGCCATACGGCTTCCATGTAGATTCTTCGGACTCTCAGATCACAATGCCAATTCGAACAACTAATCAGAAAACCACAATCTAACCTATCCACTTAATGCTATACACACTCAACCAACTGGGCTGGGACAACCATTGGCAGAATCTTTTCGAAAGAAACACTGCGCCGTATCGGAATTCGATCCCGGCTCGCATCGCTCGCGTCAATCGCAGCGAATACATCATTCTTAGCGAATTCGGCGAAGGAAGGGCATTCCTGACCGGTTCCTTTATCGACTCTTGTCTGGATACCTCCCAGTTTCCAACCATCGGTGACTGGATCCTCGTCGACGGCGCTCAGGATCTACGCACTCCTTTCAGGGTACAGTCCCTTCTGCCCCGACGGAATGCTTTTACAAGGCAGGTGACCGGACGAAATAACGAGGGTCGGCGTACCTCCAGTCAGGTCGTCGCCAGTAATGTCGATTATTACCTGCTCCTGTTTGGTCTCGATCACGAGATCAGGATAAGACTCGTAGAACGCTATCTGACTCTGGTCATGAGCAGCGGATCACAAGCAGTAATCGTTCTTAGCAAATCCGATCTACGATCTGATCCGGAAGAATACTCGGACATGCTTCGTTCGATTGCGGGCAATACCCCCATCTGTACCGTAAGCGCTCTGAATGACGAGAAATTGAACAGCATATCCCCATACATCCAAGAAGGAAAGACGGTTGCCTTTCTGGGGTCCTCTGGGGTGGGAAAAACGACCCTCATCAATGCAATCCTGGGAGGCGAATTCTTGAGAACTGGAGCCCTTCGGCAGAAAGACCTTCGAGGTCGGCACACAACTACATGGCGCGAAATGATCGTCGTTCCCCAAGGCGGAATCATCATCGATACGCCGGGAATGAGAGAAGTAAAACTGCTCGGCGATGAATCGTCTCTCGAGCAAACCTTTTACGATGTTCATGAGATAGCATCCCGGTGTCACTTCGCAAATTGCTCCCACCATGGTGAACCGGGCTGCGCCATCGAAGCCGCTCTGCGTGAAGGTATGCTATCGGCCTACCGCTACGATAGTTTTCTAACTTTGAAGAATGAAACACGGTTCGCCCACAAACAGGAAAGTACCCGGCATTTCATGCAGACGCAGAGAGCCAAGCGCAAAAAGAAAGAGCGCGCCCAACGCAAAGATCGAAGCGAACGCCGGACATCGAAAGTAATCATGCGAAACTTCAAGGTCGAAGAGTACGATGATGATCGTTACTAGGCCGAGATTTTAGTCTGATCAAGAGAGCAGCCCCTCATTGTCAATCAGCCACTGCACCGACTCCTGCACAGCCTGTAATGAAGAGTAACGCGGTTGATAATCGATCAGGCGTTGGGCTTTTGCGATACTGCAACTGGGACTATGCGCAATAAGGTCCCAGCTTCCTCGCGCCTCTTCCTCTGAGACTGTTTTCTTCCACTTTTCCCAAGGGAGGAAGCTGAGTTTTGCCGGTTGACCAAACCACGCGGCCATCGACTCAGCGTAACCGCGTAAAGACATGGCCGTAGACGCGACGACATGAAAACTTTCACCGCGCGCGAGCTGAGCAAAAACCTGCGGGTTAAAATTCCCGACCGGATTCAAAGGGATCCAACCAGGCCCAACGATGTGCCCTGGATGTAAAACGGTTGCTGGAAACCAGCTTGTTTTGCTTCCTTAAGGAGGTAAGACTCGATCGCATTTTTATTGATGCCATAATCACCAAATGGATTGCGCAGCTGCGATTCTTCGGTCGGGACATGGACACTGTGACCGTGTATCCAGATCGTGCCACACTGCAGGTAACATTGCACTTGACCGTGCAAGGCTTCAACCAACTGTCTGGCGCTTTCTGGTTTGAAACAAATCATGTCAATGACCGCGTCACATTTAAGTTCACGTATTTGATCGCCAAAGTTTCCCTCCTGCTCCGCGTTGGTGCGTTCAATCTGAATCTGCTGCACGATGTTCCACGCGGGGTGAGATCAGTAGGGCGATCGTTCCTGACGACTGACTGAAATCACTTCGTGACCCGCTTCGATAAGTCGAGGCACGAGGTAGGTGCCAACATGGCCTGTTCCGCCAATTATGACGACTTTCATATTATCTTAGTTACTCGTTGGTGTTAATTACCTTGTTATCTTGTTTTCCATTTTTTGCATTAATTCTATGAGCGAAAAGAAAAAACACACCTGGGCCGAATGACAGCAAGGCTATAGCTAGACCTGTAGCTATTCCCAATAATGTAAAGGGTGGTGCACAGCAGTCTTCTCGCTGTCGCGAGATGATATGGCTTGGGATGGCAACGAGAATTTCAAGTATGCTCCCGCGTAAGAACCAGCGGGTAATGTAGGTGGTGAAAGCATTCGGATCATTGCCAATAGAATTTCTGTAGAAGAGTATCCCCCAAACGAACCAGAAAATGGCAAGAATAAGGAGAGCTGGCCAAGCATATAAATAATTATCTACTGCATCTTCACCCCAAATCATGAGGGCGATGCAGCCAAAGAAACCGAGAGCGAGAGCCGCCATGGGGATTGCCCCAATCACTGCGGAGATGACAATATTGCGTCTTTTTACAGGTCTTTCGCGAATGACAGCAATCGGCACGAGCAACAAGACGCCCTGAACTAAAAGTAAAACGGGGAAAAACCAAATGTAGAAGAATTGAAGCAATCCTTTGTCACCGGAGAATGCTAAAAAGAGCGGCACTACGACGATGGATAGACAAAGGCTATAAAGTAAAAGTGTCAGCAGCACCCAGCGTTTCATTCAAACTCCTTTATAGCGGATTTAATTATCATCATACGTATGGCAATCAGCGTCGGCAGATGGGGTATCCTATTCTTCAAAACGATAGGGTCAAAGAATTAATGTTTTTAGTTTGCAGAGGGACTTTATCTGCGATTAGTTTCCAGCCTCTTATAATTTATGGCAACTTTTCGGCAGCGTGTTCTCAAGAGGGAAATTCTCAAAGGCACATTTATAAATTTAGGATCTTCTATAACAGTTGAGATAGCGGGCAAAGCCGGTTTTGACTGGCTCCTGATCGATTTGGAACACGGTGTGGGGGATCACGAAACACTTGTTCATCAATTACAGGCGACGGGTAACACTAATGCGGAGCCGTTTGTGCGTATCGCGGCAAATGAAACACCCCGCTATAAACGCGTTTTGGATCTGGGCGCGCGCGGGGTCATGGTTCCCTGGGTGAGCAATGTTGAAGAAGCCGAACTCGCGGTAAGATCGATGCGCTATCCTCCACAAGGGATCCGGGGGGTCGCAAGCCTTAACCGGGCCTGCCAGTTTGGACAGGATTTTGATAATTATTATGCCACGGCGAATGAAGAGCTGGTGACGGTGGCGCAGATCGAGACGGTTGAAGCGGTGGAAAATGCCGGCGCAATGGCAGCCATTGATGGAATCGACGTGCTTTTTGTCGGGCCAACGGATTTGACGACGAACTATGGCATCAGCCGACAATTTGATCATCCCACCTATCGAGATGCAGTCGCCAAGGTAAACGCGGCCTGCCTTAGTGCGGGAAAAGCGGCGGGTATTCTCCTCGCCAATACCGGACAGATCAAGCAGGCGCAGGAAGACGGCTTTACCTTTATCGCGGTCGGTTCGGACGGCGGGGTCCTGGCAAACGGGATGAAAAATCTAGTTGAAGCGTTCTAGGCAACTCGTAGGGTGGGGAGATATGATTAAAATATGGTCTGATAGAGCAATCCCTGATAAATATGTCCCTTTATTGGAAGGCGTGGCTGAAGAGACCGGCGCACGCGCGGAAACACCGAACGAGTCCACAGCCAGTTTACCCGGAGCTGATGGGGCCGTTGTGTCCGCAAGAATACAATACAATGGAGAATTATTTGATCAGGTTCCCACTTTAAAAGTTATCTCACGCACGGGCATAGGATACGACAATATCAATATTCCCGATGCCACGGCACGCAACATTGCCGTCTGTCATACACCGGATGGGCCTACCATCTCCACCGCTGAACTTACGATTGCCCTGCTTTTCTCTATTACCCGACAGATTAAAAAATGTGAAGCCGATATGATCGCGGGACGTAAGGTGGAATACATGTATACTTATAAAGGTTGGGAACTAGCCGGTAAGACTCTGGGGCTTGTCGGGCTGGGCCGCATAGGGGGGCACGTCTCAAAAATTGCGCGCGGTATAGGGATGGAGATCATCGTTTACGATCCCTTTATTACTCCTGATCGTGCCGTAGAATTGGGGGTCAAATTAGTCCCCACACTTGAGGACGTATTAAAATCCGCGGATGTTGTTTCTTTACACCTGCCATTATCCGATGACACGCGCTACACGATTAACACTGATAATATAGGGTTGATGAAGAAAGGCGCGTATCTCCTAAATTGTGCGCGGGGCGGATTATTGGAGGAAAAAGCTTTGCTCGGTGCTCTCGACAGTGGTCATTTAGCAGGAGCAGGCATCGATGTCTACGAGAAGGAGCCGGCACCATCCGACCATCCCTATTTAAATCGTCTTGATATTGTCGCCACACCCCATGTTGCGGGTGTCACCGATGTAAGTAGAGACAGCTTATGGACGATCGCGATTAAACAGGTGATACAGGTTTGCCAGGGCGAGAAACCACCCCATCTTTTAAACCCGGAAATTTGGAAAGATTAACCAACACAGTAAATAAGTTAAAGATGAAGCAGAAAAATCTAGAGGAAGCAAAAGCAGTAGAAAACCCACCCGGTGTCGTTCGCAAAACACTGGCTTATAATAAAGAAGCGATGTTGTGTCACTTTACTTTAAAGAAGGGGGCCAAGATTCCCTTACACAATCATCCCCCGGTGCAAATTGGATACGTGGTTAGCGGGCACGCCCGTTTTCTCGGGGACAATGAGTTTGAGGCGAAAGCCGGAGAAGCTTATTGCATCGAGGCAGGTGTAACTCACGGAACCGAAGCGTTAGAGGACACGGTCTACGTTGAAGTGTTCAGTCCTTCCCGTGAAGAATATGAAGATTTTTAAAGAGCGAATACGCGTGAATGCGGATATGCGATGAAGCGAAAATGCGCGTATGCGGAAATAGGTGGAACGCGCTGTCCCTAGCGCGTTGTTTAAAGATTATATGAGAATTAATAGAGAGGAATAGGAGAGGCGGGAGATGAGTGCGCAAAGAAAATCGAAAAAGATTCGCCTGACGACAGCTCAGGCGATGGTGAAATATCTCCAGGTTCAGTACAGTGAAATGGACGGAGAGAAGCGGCGTTTGATTGTCGGGATCTTTGGCATATTCGGGCACGGTAATGTGACGGGTCTGGGGCAAGCCCTGGAAGAATGCGGAAAAGAATTACCCTATTTCCAGGGGCGCAATGAGCAGGGGATGGTACATGTTGCCTCCGGTTTTGCGAAGGCCAGTAAACGCTTATCCACGTTCGCTTGCACCTCATCCATTGGTCCCGGCGCGACCAATATGATAACCGGCGCAGCCACCGCTACGATCAATCGTCTTCCCGTGCTCCTCATTCCGAGTGACTATTTTGGTACGCGTTACCAGGGCCCGGTTCTTCAGCAATTGGAACACCCCATTTCAGCTGATGTTAGTGTCAATGATTGCTTCCGACCGGTCAGCCGTTTTTTCGATCGCATCTTACGTCCTGAACATCTTCTCACCGCCTTGCCGAATGCCATGCGTGTGCTTACCGATCCTGTAAATACGGGAACGGTAACAATCGCATTTCCTCAAGACGTCCAATCTCACTCCTATGATTATCCGTTCCCTTTCTTTGAAAAAAGAATATGGCGGATTGAGAGAGCATTGCCACAGCCGCAGCGTATTGCCGAAGCGACACAATTGATAAAGAAAGCGAAGCGACCGATGATCATTGCCGGTGGCGGCGTCCATTATTCCGATGCCAGTGGTGAATTACAGAAATTTGTGGAAACCTTTGGTATTCCCGTGGCAGAAACTTTCGGCGGTAAAGGTTGCATTCGCAACGCGACCCCTCTGCTTCTTGGTGGGAACGGGGTGGAAGGTACATCGGCTTCGGTCGAACTAGCAGCTAAGGCTGATTTGATCCTGTGTATTGGAACACGGATGGGTGATTTCGCCACCGGATCTCAAACGATGTTTCACCATCCGGAGGTTAAATTTATCGGAATCAATCCAGCCGGGTTCGACGCTTTCAAACAGGGAGCCCTTCCCATTATTGCAGATGCGAGGGAAACCTTGAAAGCATTACATAAATCCTGCCGCAGTGCGGGAATCAAACCCCGCTCCGCGTACGCCAAAGATATCCGCAACGCGATAAGCAAATGGGAAAAACTAACGGCAAAAGAATCTACGATTACATTTCCTAAAGAGGCGATGAGCCAGGGCCATTTAATCAAGACGCTCAATGACGAGGCTAAAAACGGTGATACGGTTGTCGCCGCAGCGGGCGCGCCTCCCGGAGACTTGCTGAAATTATGGGATGCAACAGGAGGTCGGCGCTGTCTACTCGAATTCGGTAATTCCTGTATGGGTTGGGAACTGCCAGCCGGACTGGGGATAAGGATGACGCAGCCCAAGGGGGAAGTTTATGTCTTTATCGGCGATGGCACCTACTTGATGAATCCGACGGATATTGTAACTGCGATACAGGAAGACTTAAAAATAACGGTTGTTGTTTCAGATAATCACGGGTTCCAGATAATCCGGCGATTGCAGATGTGGCGATCGGGGGTCAGCTTCGGCAACGAGTTTCGCAAGCGCGAAAGTAAAAAAGCAGGGCGTCTCGAGGGCGATTACCTGGAAATTGATATTGCTGAGAACGCGAAGAGCATGGGCGCGCGCGGTTGGCATGTGAGCAATGAAAAAGATTTAAGGCAGGCCTTGCGTGAAGCGCGGAAAGAAAAACGCAGTTGTGTAATTGTCGTTGAAACCGAAAAGCATCGCTATGCAGCCGGAGGGGGCGCATGGTGGGACGCCGCGCCAGCTGAAGTCAGCAAGTCAGCGGTTACACGAAAAATACGCGCAGAATATGAATCCGACCGGAAAAAATGGCAGCGATTCCATTATTAATTTAATAAGTCAATTAAAGGATAGAAGATGAATGTAATGATTGGTACAGGGCCGGACTCCTGGGGCGTGTGGTTTGGCGAAGACGAGAAACAGACGCCATGGCACCGTTATTTAGATGAAATTGTTGAAGCGGGCTACGAGTGGACCGAACTGGGTCCATATGGATACTTACCGACCGATTTTGATACGCTAAAATCTGAGCTCGACAAAAGAAACTTGAAAGTGAGTGGGACTTTCGCGATGGAGTTTCTCGATGATCCCGAGTACTGGCCGAGTTTGGAAAAGCAGGTGATGGGTGCGGGAGAAAATCTCGCTAAGTTAAACTCAAAATACCTTGTCCTCATCGATAACACTTATACCAACCCATTTACCGGTGAACCGATTAAACCCGCTACCCTTGATGATGACGGGTGGAAACGATTGATTGATACAACGAATAAAGTTGCGGGTATAGTTAAAGAAAAATTTGGTCTCACCCTGGTTTATCATCCCCACGCGGAAACGCATATTGAGTACGAAGATCAAATTGAGAGATTTCTTGCCGATACGGACAAGGATCTCATTTCCATTTGTTTCGACGTTGGACATCACGCATACCGGAAGGGTGACCCCGTGAATTTTATGCGAATGCATCATGAGCGAATTCCCTATCTTCATTTGAAAAGTGTTGATGCAGAGTTACAGAGGAAAGTGGAAGTGGAAAACATACCCTTTGGCGAAGCGGTGGGCATGGATATGTTTTGCGAACCTTCCAAAGGGGCGGTCGATTTTATTGCCTTTCGCGATCTATTGAGAGAAATTGATTTCGAAGGATTTGGTATTGTTGAACAGGACATGTATCCAGCGCCTTTTGACAAGCCCTTACCTATTGCTAAGCGAACGAGAGAATACCTGAAGGAAATCGGAATCGGATGAACTCAATAAAAAATTTTATCAATGGCCAATGGGTCGATTCGTCAGCTGTCCAAAAACTAAGCGTCATCAATCCCGCGACCGCGCAGACAATCGCGGAAATTCCCGTGACTCCCGCTGGCGAAGTAGATGAAGTCGTGCAGCGCGCGCGCCAGGCGTTTGAGGGGTGGATGCGGACACCGGTGACGGAGAGAATCCAGTTTCTTTTTAAACTTAAAAACCTGTTTGAAGAAAATATTGAGGACTTGGCGCATGCGATTACGGAAGAGTGTGGGAAGACCAAAAGTGAAGCTATCGGTGAACTACGCAGGGGAATTGAAAATATCGAAGTAGCCTGTGGTGCGCCGATACTGATGCAGGGGTACAATAATGAAGATATTGCGAGCGGCATTGATGAGCATATGATTCGCCAACCTTTAGGCGTAGTCGTTGCAATTACCCCTTTTAATTTTCCCGGTATGATACCCTTCTGGTTTTTGCCTTATGCTATAGCATGCGGAAATAGTTTTATACTAAAGCCGAGCCAGAAACTGGGGCTGACGGCGCACAAAATCTTCGCCCTGCTCGAAGAGACGGGTTTACCTGCGGGTGTCGTACAACTGGTGCAAGGCAATAAAGAGACGGTAGATGCCTTGATCGATCATCCCCTGGTCAGTGCGGTATCCTTTGTCGGTTCGACTGCAGTTGCTAAATACATTTACGGCCGTGCCACGGCAAACGGTAAGCGTGCCCAATGCCATGGCGGCGCCAAAAATCCAATCATCGTATTGCCGGATGCCGATATAGAAATGACTACGCAAATGGCGGCGGACAGCTTTTATGGCTGTGCCGGACAACGGTGCCTGGCGGGCTCGGTGGCCATCACAGTCGGCGATAAGGGCAACGAATTTAAGGACGCGATTATCGATGTAGCGCGGAACCGAAAAGTTGGGTACGGCTGGGATGAGGGAATAGAGATGGGCCCCGTAATTTCCGCTGAGAGTAAAAGTCGAATCGAAAACTTTATTGACCTGGGTGCCAAAGAGGGAGCGAAAATAGTCGTCGATGGCCGCGGGGCAAAGATAAGTGGCTACGAAAACGGCAATTTTATTTTGCCCACGGTACTCGACGAAGTAGACCCGCACGGAGAAATAGCGAAGACAGAAATTTTTGGTCCGGTCTTAAGTCTTATCAATGCAAAGGATATCGAAGAAGCAATCGCCCTCATCAATAGCAACCGATATGGCAATATGGCTTGTCTCTTTACTTCAAGTGGAGCGGCGGCGCGAAAATTCCGTCATGAATGCATTGTGGGAAATATTGGTATAAATATCGGTGTCGCCGCCCCGATGGCGTTTTATCCATTCAGCGGTTGGAAGGATAGTTTTTTCGGTGATCTTCACGCGCAGGGACGTCACGGCGTGGAATTCTATACACAGACAAAAGTTGTTGTTGAGCGCTGGCCAAAAGAGTGGAGCCGCAAATTTTGAGGAGGAATAACCAGTGAGTGATATTGTCGGCACCCACACGGATATTTACTACAGTATCAGGGTGTTACGCGCTGTCCCTAGCGCGTTTGAATACCCATTAATTGAAGAAGCGTGCTAGGGACAGCCCGCATAGGTTCGCGCTGGTGAAATAAAAGTTGATCACGTTGTCTCGAATCTTGTCATTGCGAAGGAGGCGTAGCCGACTGTGGCTACCGAGAGCAGCGACATCTTACATTCCAGGGGGCTGTTAATTACGTGTCCGACATTCCCCTGGATCGCCACGGCAGACAAGCAGCCTCGCGATGACAATATGGAATTAATGAAACTTGGCTGATCCCCTTTCAACCCGCTCCACTTTGATGTATAGGATTTACAAAACAAATATTTCGAAATATACATCAGAGACGCAGACGAAGAGACTGACGAAGACGAAGATACGTACGAAGATGAAAATTATTCTTATGGGTTGCGAGTATGTGGGGAAATCAACACTCGCTAAAGAAATAGGGGAATGGATTATAGAAAAGACGAAGACACCTTATGTTCGCTGGCACGATCATTTTGTTTTACCGCAAATTGATCACCATCTGGTAGTAAGGAAGGGGAACGATGAGAGCATCGTTGTTCCAGGCGAGAACAAGGAACCGATCACCGAAGTCGAGGAAGAGCAGTTACTGTCTTTATCACCTATCCTTCGCGAGCAATTTCATCGCTACTTAATTTGGCGCCACCTTCACACTGACGTGTTGCTGGAAGAGGATTACCTTTTGATAAATTTTTACTATGCTGACGCGGTGTATGCGACGCTCTATTACGGCTTTGGTGAAGCGGGTAGTTTTTCCGACCGTCGTGTAAGAGCTCGAGCATGGGATAGAGAATTCTTGAAACTGGCGCCGGACACCCTGCTTGTTTTAGTGAAAGCTTCACCAGAAGTCGTTGTATCCCGTATGAAAGAGGATCCGCGTCCTCGCGGCCTATTAAAAGAGGAAGATGTACCCGAAGTGCTTAATCGTTTTGAAGAGGAATATAACGATTCGTTGATTCGAAATAGATTTGTCCTGGATACAACTGAAGATTCACCGCGCGAATCCTTTAACCATTTTTCCCAGCAGATCGAGAGTAAACTCACACCCAAAGACCATAAACGTTTAGTTAGCGGATGAAAGCGATTGTTACAGCTAGACCCGGAGATTTTGGTCTTGTTGAAAGGCCGGTCCCTGAACCAGCTGAGGATGAAGTTCGTTTAAAGATAGCTAACGCGGGAATTTGCCGGAATGATTTGCGAATCCAAAAAGGAATTCACGAGTCGATAAATTATCCACTTATACCCGGTCATCAATTTTCAGGTGTGGTTGATGCCTGTGGCTCAGCAGTTAAATTCGCTAAACCGGGAGATAAAGCTGCGGTTCATTCCTATGTCGTATGCGGGCAGTGCGCAGCGTGCCGGATCGGGGACACCCATTATTGTGATACATTAAAAACCCTCGGTTTTACTCTCGACGGGGGGTTTGCGCAATACAGTGTTTTACCCGAGAGAAATCTATTTAAGCTTCCCGATAATGTGAATCTACACGAGGGAGCGATGGTCGAAAACCTGGCTAACGCAGTTGCGGTGATTGGTCAGTCGAATCTCAAGACGGGTGATAGCGTGGCAATCATCGGGGCGACCCCTGTTGGATTAATGGCGCTGCAGGTTGCGCGATTATCTTCACCTTCAACAATAGTATTAGTCGGGAGTGGAATTAATCGATTAAGATTGGGACAGGGCCTGGGAGCGGATCATATTATCGATGTAAATAAGAGTGGATATGCTGAGGATCTTAAAGAACTTATTAAAGGTTTCGACGTCGTCATCGTATGCGGAAAAACCAAAGATGAACTAAAACTCGCCATGGATATCGCCGGGTGGCGCGGGCGGATTGTCGTTGAAGGCCATTATGATCCGGAGGTCGAAATTGATTTTTCACCCTTTAAACTCCTCGTAGAACGAGCGGTGAGTCTTCAGGCAAACTGTGGCTGGCTGACGCCCGATTTTCATCGTGCACTCCAATTGCTGGAGAGAGAAGAGATAAATGTGAAATCAATTATCACACACACTTTTCCATTGGAGGATTGGGAAAAAGGGTTTAATGTTTTCTCCAGTGGGGAAAATCAATCCATTCAAGTGATGTTGAGTATGTGATCCAAATCGAAAAAAATTAAAAACGTATAAACTGTAATTATAAATGTATATAAATTTATCACCTGGGGCATTAGGTTTGAAAGCAAACTTGGCGGAGACGATCCGACTCGCGAAGGATCATGGTTTCGAAGGGATTGATCTACCACTCAAGGAGGTCGCGGCCTTACCGCATCCTGAGCAAGCCGCTGAACAAGTACAGGCAGCGGGACTTCAATGGGGTGGATTTTCTCTCCCCGTCAATTACCGCAAGGACGATGCGACGTATGATGCTGACATGGCTCACCTGGAAAAATGGTTACCCCTCGCGCAGCAATTCGGTTGCACACGGTGTCTCACCCCAATAAGGCCAGGTGATGATGAATTAGATTATAGCGCTTGTTTTGATTTGCATGTCAGACGCCTGAAACCGATAGCTGCTCTTCTTGCACAGCACGAAGTCCGTTTTGGTTTGGAATTTATTGGACCCAAAACTCTGCGCGACGAAATGCGTCATACTTTTATTTACACGATCGGAGGGATGCTGGAGCTGTGTAATGCAATCGCGGTAGACCCTCAGGATAACAAAGAGCGGATCGGTGTTCTGCTCGACAGCTATCACTGGTGGACAAGTGGAGCGACAGAATCAGACCTGATGGATTTACTTAACAATGACAATATCGTCTACGTTCACGTCAATGACGGTCGCCCCGGCCGCGGCCGCGATGAACAGATGGATCTTGAAAGAACGCTGCCTTGCGAGAGCGGACTGATCGACTCAGCCACGTTCATGCGCTGTCTCAAGAAGCTGAATTACGATGGCCCGTTGACGGCCGAACCCTTTCTACCGGAGTTGGTAGAAATGGACATCGACGCAGCGGTCGAGCGTACGGCTCAAACGATACGGCAAATGATGGCAACTGCGTAAGCAAACGACACCTGGGTGCTATGTCCAAAATTACTGGTTCACTGGGAATTGGCGTCATAGGTACCGGGGGTATGGGAGGGCGCCATGCCGGTAATATATACCAGAGAATAAACGGTGCACATCTCGCGGGTGTGTTTGATATTGATGAGGAAAGAGCGAATACAGTCGCATCCACCTGCGGCAATGTTCCCGTTTTCACATCTGGGGAAGACCTGATTACAAATGAGGCTGTCGATGCGGTACTCATCGCGACACCCGATGAGACACACGCAGCTATAACCTTAACCTGTATTGAGGCGCGCAAACCCGTGTTGTGTGAGAAACCTCTGGCCACCGCCATCACGGACGCACGCAAAGTGATTGATGCTGAATGCGCTGCACGAAGGAGATTAGTCATGGTCGGATTTATGCGCCGTTTCGATGCTCCACACTTCGCGCTCAAAGAAGCCATTGATCGGGGAGAAATTGGCAGACCCATACTCTTCAAGGGAGTCCATCGCAACCGTGAGGCACCCTCTGATTTCAGAAGAGAGATGCTATTCTATCAGTCGGCGATCCATGATATCGACTCTATGCGATGGCTTATGGGGAGTGAAGTAGAGGAGGTGACGGTTCGTGGAGCGCATGTCGACCCGAATGTCGATGCAAACGCAAGGGATATAGCATTGATAACGATGACATTGCGCGGTGGTGGATTGGCGACAATCGAAGCATACGTTTCAGCGAGTTATGGCTATGAAGTATCAGCGGAAGTGGTCGGCGATGAAGGGACGATTACCACCACTCAACCCGATCAAGTTCTTAAACGAACAAAAGGCGCTCGCTTAGTTAAAGTCCCGGAGGAATGGCTGGCTCGTTTTGATTTGGCTTACATTAACGAACTGACTCATTGGGTGAAATCCCTGAGGGAAGAAACGACGGTGGGTGCGAATGCCTGGGATGGCTACACCGCGTTGCTTGTTGCCGATGCCTGCATTCAATCACTGAACTCAGGACAACCTGTTAGTGTTTCAATTCCCGAGAAACCAGAAATTTATCATTAATTAGGGGGAGAAAAATCTCCGAATAATAGCGGATAACACGAGAGGAAAAAGGGGGTCAGCTGATAGTGAACGAATATATGAATGGAGAATTAATACTATGCAATGGGAGAAATTAAGCGCGGAAGAATTTGAAGCAGGAGTCAATAAATGTGGAGGGATGTGTATTCTACCGATTGGTGTGTTGGAATACCATGGTGCGCAGTTGCCGCTGGGGACGGACTTGTATCGAGCGCATGGTATGGCTTGTGCAGTCGCTGCCGTGGAACCGGCAATTGTATTTCCGAAATATCCATTTACGGCAAATTTTGAAACAAAAGCCTATCCCGGTGGGATCGTCATCAATAATCGATTGATTTTTGAACTACTGGAAAACGTTTGTGACGAAATTTCCCGCAATGGTCTGCATAAGATACTTCTCATTAGTGGACACGGCGGCAATAAATGGTTTTTACCGCAATTTGTCATGTCGATGTTGGATAAAAAAAAGGATTACATTCTTTATTATGCTGACGCGCGCGGACAAGACCCCGATGCCGTGGGTGGCTACATGGACAAGGATTTGTTTAACGCGACTTTCGACTCGGTAGATTACGGACACGCGGATGAGTGGGAGGCCAGTGAGATGCTACACATTCATCCAGAGCTAGTGCATATGGACAAAGCGGCCGAGGTGAATGAGCCACCTCGCGATCGCTTGAAGCATTTGCCCAATACTTACACTTCGATGGACTGGTTTTCACGCCAACCCGATTTGACGAGAGGGACACCTGGTCTCGCGACGGCAGAGAAAGGAAAAATATTCTGGGAACAACAGATAAAAACGCTCGCTTCCCTGGTCAAAGCGATAAAGGAAGACAAAGTTGCAAAAGAACTATACGAAGAATTTAATAAACGAATATATCGAAAATAATCAGCGCTTAGCCTTCGATTTCGTTTTCATCTTTAAGCATGCGTATAGTTTGACGAAAAGCATCGACCGTTGTTTTCCTGTCCTCGTCAGTGTGGACGGCAGAGACCGGTGCTCCCGGCCAAGACTGAATTTCAACGCCGTGCAAAAGTATACCGACCCGTAATTTTTTTAGCAGGGTTGGCTTCACCGGGGCGCGCAAGGTAAAATAATCAAATTTGCCCGACTCAATTTCTTCGCGGGTCGTATCGATATTTTCAGGATTGAGAAAGACATGGAATCCGCCGTAAGTTCCATAAGAAATCCAGTTCAACTCCTCTTCTTTGAATAACTGGTTTAATTCATCTTGCAATCGCCTTCCGTAGTTGATGGCGCGCTCGCAAACATCCGTGGATTTCACAATCTCCAGTGCCGCAATTCCCGCAACGCAGGAAGTAGGCATTGCGTTATAGGTGCCTTGATGGCCGATCTTTTCAATATTTGCATTTTTTGCGTGATTGAAATCAAGGAGATCGAGGATATCTTTTCTTCCCACGATAGCAGCGCCATGCATACCTGCCGAGATAATTTTCCCCAGCGAGGTCAGGTCGGGTGTTATTCCCAATGCACCTTGAAGTCCACCGGGGGAACAGCGGAAGCCGCAAATGACTTCATCAAAAAAAAGTAGGATATCTCGTTCCGCTGTTATTTCGCGCAACGATTGAAGAAAAGCCTGGGTTACCGGTACCTGGCCCCAGCTTGAACCAGTCGGTTCCAGGATCACGGCTGCGATATCATCATGTGATTCAATAATACGTCGCGTCTCTTCGATGTCCCATGGGGGTGCAATAACTACATTATCCGCAATTTCAGGTAAAATACCGGTCGTGGGGGTGCCATCGAAATGAGAAGCAAATCCGAACGACACATGATCTTGCCAACCGTGAAAATGACCGGTGAAGCGAAGAATTTTATTGCGACCGGTGAAAGCGCGCGCCAAGCGCAATCCTAAAAGCGTTGCTTCGGTTCCAGAATTAGTGAGACGCACGCGTTCAGCGCAGGGTATCATTTCCTGGATAAGTGTTCCCCACTTTACTTCCAATTCATGAGAGGCCCCGTAGTGTGTTCCATTACCTATTTGCTTTTCAACGGCTTCGATTAGGGCTGGATGGGCGTGACCCAAGAGCAGGGCACCGTGACCTCCGGTATAATCGACATATTCATTTCCATCTACATCCCATTTGTGTGAACCTTGAGCGCGGTTTACATAGATGCCATAGGGCTCGACATTGCGTACGTCGTGAGTGATACCGCTGGGAAAAATCTCTCTCGCGCGTTCAGCCAACTGCGCTGAGCCTGGGGTCTTTCGGCAATACTCTTCGACGATAGGGGAGTCGATTAAATCTTCCGGTACCAGTGGGGACAAGGGTTTTGTGATTGAAGCCATGATGCATCCTTTATTTGCCAGCTATTTGTTTTTTAATTTTCTCGATTTGATTTTTAAATTCGTCGCGCGCTGCAATGCATTTCTCTTTTGTGGGGTTATCACTTTTCACCGTTTCAAGGATTACTCCCTCAGCAGCGATAAAATCACCCGCTACATCGGCAACTTCTGAAGCGATCTCAAGAGGAATGGTCGTGACGCCATTATGATCACCGTGGATAAGATCATTGGGATTGATCACCGTGCCACCCACTTTGATTTGCACACATATTTGAGGTATTTGTCCATATCCATGGGAACAATTAGTGCCATTGATGAATACAGGGAAGCCAATTTCTCTAACCTGATCCAGATCGCGACCAGCTCCGCTTGTTACAAGCCCTACTGCGCCAAAAGCTTTATAGGTATTACACATAATGTCACCAAATGTTGCGGCGACGGTGGGTACATCCAGGTCCTGAAAGATAATGACCGCGGGCCCGGATAATTCTTCGAACCGATCGATCTGCTCGAGCAATTTATCATAGGGTCCTCTATCACTATGAGGCGCAGCTGAACGATAAGTCGCGGTAGAGGCAAAACCTACCATGGGGGGGAGTTCATGGAAACAGGATTTTATGCTCTGGTCCATGTAACCCGATGTAAATGGGCGGACATCGAATAGCTCGATGACGTTGCAAATCGTGGCGGTGTCGACTTGGCGTAATTTATCTAAAACATTATTTGCGATCATTAAGAGGATTCAAATAGGCACGCATTTTATATTCAACACTAATATTTTTTCCCATGAACAATGGGATAATTTGTGTTTGAGCGCTGTCCACTTATTCCCTCTGTAGTTCCCTCTGTACCGCTATTTCCGGATAAAATGCCAAAAATTACGCCAACATAATTGCGCTCAGTTACCACTTGAGGGTCCTGTTTCTTATTATTAAAACCACGCGCGTACCAATCGTTTCCAAATTTTACCTGTAATAAATGCCCGACCAAATCACCATTACTGTCGCGATAAACGACAGACATGCCCATTTTCAGCTTATTGTAGGAAGCAGTTTCTATGATGAGGACACTATTATCACCATAGTAAGGCAGCATAGACTTTCCACTTCCACGCATGATTTTCCAATCATTATTGTGGGATACCAGTTTTTCCGCATCGCTGATTGCACTTTCGAAGGTAACGATCGTATTAGGAGTTATCGCGTCAGACAACGCGAGTGTTCTTCCGAATAAGATTATGGTGAAAATTAACGTTAATCTGAAAAAATACCTTATTGCTCGGTGCATACATAAGGAAACGTAATTTATGCGCTAGTTACTTATCGGACAATTACTGTAAAATGATGAGTTAAACCATGGATGCGCTATCCGGGTTTTCCTGTAGGATGCTGTAGCAGTGTTAATAATGGAGGGCCATGCGGTGCCTGTCGGCCATAGCCCATCAGGCGACGGCTGATCATGGCCGTTAAGTTTTCGGCTTGCATGGACAATAAGCGGACGCGACGGAGCGCGTCCCTCCATTTTTTGTATGTCAATCACCCCGGATCATCATCACAATTGAAATACACGCGCTAGGGATCAGCCGTCGCCAAGGCTATGTCGGACAGGCAGCGCGTCCCACCTTGATATTGAAGTAAATAACTAGAAGACGAAGATCACTATCAGCAGCGTATATTTTCCTCTCTTAACTTAACGCTTATTTGCTTTTACTGCCTGGTGAGGATTTATTATCCTTCGTAACGCGTTCGAGAATTTCGTATACACGGTTGACCATACTACGCGGGTCTTCAACGAAACCAGCGGCGACCATCGCATTGTCAAAAATCTGTTCGACAACCATTTTCGCCAGCGATTCATCTTTTCCCTTAAGTGAGGCCAGATTTTTAATCAGGGTGTGACGAGAATTGATTTCAAGATTTACTAAGGGAGCGGTGTCAATGTCCTGTTGCATGGCTTTCATCATTCGGCGCATGCTCGCGGTCATCATCTTGTCGGCGTTGAGAACGACGGCTGGGCTATCAACCAATCGGGTGCTATTGGTTACTTCCTTTACCTTTTCGCCTAATGTCCCACTTATGAACTGACACAGATCATTAAGTTTGTCTTCGGCTAACGGTTTTCCCTTGGTGGGAGTATCTTCAAGTTCCAGATCAGCTTGATCGGCGGAGACAATCTTTTTACCGTCAAACTCAGCGAGGTGGCCTAAGGCAAATTCGTCGATCGAATCGTAGACGAAAAGAACTTCCAAGTTACGAGCCTTAAAAGTTTCGAGATAGGGTCCCGCTTCAATCGTACTTCGGCTGGGGGCATGAATATAATAGATTTCTTTTTGGTCTTCCTTCATCCGTGAAACCACATCTGCTAAACTGGTGAGTTTTTCAGGGTCTGTTAAAGATGACTCGTAGCGTAAAAGTTTACCGATCTGCTCACGATGATTGGGATCAATTGCGATCCCTTCTTTCAGGTAGACATTAAATTTGGAGTAAAATTTTTCATAGCTTTCAGGATTCTTTTTCGCTTCCTCATCAAGAAATTTCAAAAAACGTCGTGTAAGCACCCGGTTGAGCTTTTGCACAAGGGCGCTGTCCTGCATTGTCTCTCGCGAGATATTTAATGGGAGATCTGCACTGTCTACGACCCCCTTGAGGAAACGTAACCATTCCGGTAGTAACCCATCAGGGTTACTATCGATAAGAATTTTCCTGCAAAACAGTCCGACTCCCGATTCAATACGACCGAAGCCCCAGCGTTCGGTGTTCTCCTGAGGAACAAAAAGCAGAGCATTAATGGCCAGGGGTGCATCAGCGGCGAAATGAAGATGGAACATCGGCTCATCAAAAGCATTGGCCTGAAATTTATAAAATTCAGTATATTCCTCATCTTTGATTTCATTCTTGTTTCGCATCCATAAAGCTTGAACGGTGTTTACCTTTTCACCGTTGAGATTAATAGGGAACTGAACAAAACTGGAGTAACGTTCGAGGATACCTTTAATGCGATCTTTCTTCGCAAATTCTTTATCTTCGTCCTTGAACTTAATTACGATTTTACATCCACGGCGTTGTCCGTCCACGGTTTCGATAGAATAATCTCCTGCGCCCATGCTTTCCCAGAGCAGATGCTCGGCATCAGGTTGCCATGAATGAGTATAAACTTGAACGGATTCAGCCACCATAAAAGCGCTGTAAAACCCGACGCCAAATTGACCAATAAGGTTAGCGTCCGCTTCCTTATTCTCCTTTATCGCCTGGAGAAACGCTTTAGAGTCTGAGTGTGCGATCGTTCCCAGGTTTTCCACTAATTCATCACGGGTCATTCCGATACCGAAATCATGGATTGTGAGAGTGCCCGCTGTTTCATCACTCGTGATATTTATTTCAAGTTCGAGTCGATCATCGAAGATCTCCTTTTCAACAAGCTGCGTGTGCCTAAATTTCTCGAGGGAGTCAGAGGCATTAGATACCAGTTCGCGGACAAAGATTTCTTTATCCGTGTAAAGAGAGTGGATGACAATATCGAGCAGCTGTTTAACTTCTGCTTGAAACTCGTGTTTTTCCGGTGTTGTGGTAGCCATATTCAATAATGAAGGTTTAATCGTTCTGTATAAAAGTAGTGATGGTATTTGAGATTATAGAAACCTTCCAACGTAACAATCGTGAAAAAAAATCAAGTTCATCGGAGAGGAAAGACCATGGGATTTTCGAATGGATATTGGACTGAGGGGGAATAAACAGGTAATCTTCGTCTTCGACCCTATATTATTTAAAATATTTGGGCTTTAATATTTCATAAAAATTTTTTCGTCTAAATAAGAAGGTAGTTATTAGCTAATAGGACGCAGACGAAAAGACAAACATAGACGAAGCTTAGAGGACAAGAAAAATCAGCATTTCTAATCGAATTCAAATCAAACGCATCTACGAGGAACCTGGTAAAATAGAAGGTTTCAAAATTCTCGTTGATCGCTTGTGGCCGCGCGGCTTAGCAAAGGAGGATGTAAAAATAGATCTATGGCTCAAAGAGATTGCCCCTTCAAACGAACTTAGAAAATGGTTTGGTCATGAGAGTGAAAAGTGGAGCGAGTTCAAAACTCGTTACTTCGAGGAATTAAATCGCAATTCAATACTGGTCGAAAGACTTATGAATGAAGTGAACGAAAGGCCTGTTATCTTTCTTTATTCATCAAAGGAAGAAAGATTTAACAATGCGGTTGCCCTGAAAGAGTATATTGAGGGACGGCAGTAAAGAGAATGCGTGAATCTAGAAAGCCAGAAATCCGGAGAATCAGACAGATTTATCAATCGTGGATTGAAACAAGATACAGAAACTTTTCACTCAACCCCTGAACCCTGAACTGGGAACCTTGAACCCGATTTACTGCAACTCAAAGCTACAAGCTGTATGTGGATCACCTAGAAAGACGAGGCGTTTTTTCATTTCGTTTAAGGCTGAGCGCACGGAGGAGAATGATTTTGAAAGGGTAGCGTAAATACGGTCGAGGTTGTAAGTCTGGGCAAGGTTATGACTGCTCGCAGCGTGGAACTGAGCACGGCCAATCGACTCATAATAATTCAAATTAGGAGCCGCTTTCATTTTAGCTCGATATTCAATATGATCGGGAAACACACCGGTGAGGATGAGCGCGGTATTCCCTAAGCTGCTGACAAGATAAAAGCGCGTATGGAAATCCGCACACTCTATTTCGCCCAGGACGTCGACCGCGTAGAAAAATGCTTCACGTGCATTCGAATTTGCGCCGGGCTGCTGGCGCACAAATTGCGCCAAAACGCTGGCCACATAATCGGCGAGCTCACGGTCCTCGAGACCAACTTCTTTAAGAACATGATGAACGAGGATATAAAAATATAAATGCAGAGAAATACGAAGATGGTCCGGTGATTCAATGATGGCATGAAAGAGTGTGCTGTCGTCAAGAATCAGATCTCTTGTATTTTCATCAAGCAAGAGCGATACTAACGCCTGTTCATCTTTCAATTCCACTCCTAAGACTGCCAATATGAATTCTATGTCAGCGCGCGTCAGCTTTGAACGGCAATACGGCTGTATAACTTTCATAACAATTTAAAGTATAAAGACAATTGGGAGAAGACGCAAGGAGTATATGTTACCCTCTACTGTAAGTTATCACATAAAAATGGTCCGAATTTATCTTGTAATTTCGTGGTTAGAGAATAATCGGATAAACAGGTTGTAACTTTAATCGAGAAATGAAGACGATTAGATTGTGAGCACTCAAAAAACACCACAACGCATACTTACTTTTTTGGGATTAGTTTTTGCGAGCGTAGGAATCGCCTGCGTAATCAAAAGTTTAATGCAGTTTCAACATGGGCCGCAAGATGAGATGCTCTGGATATTAGGTTTCGGGGTGCTTTTTACTGTAGTGGGGATCGGATTATTCACCGGAGGAAAGATTGCAAAAATAAAAAATAGTGAAAAAGAACAGCTAATGGCCGCGTATCCCGATGAACCCTGGAAGTGGAAAAAGGAGTGGGCCAATGGTCGTATCTTTGGTTACAGTAAACAAACAATGCTGATCATCTGGGCCTTTGCCCTTTGTTGGAACGGTATTTAATTTTCGTTCAGGGCGCAACCTGGGCACATCGCTAGGCGTAACGTTCTTTTTTATTATTTGCGCAGCTGCGTCATGGGTCACGATTACCTATGGTGCCCATTGGATTGCAATTGTGGTCGCGGGTTTTTTCACCCTCATAAGTGGGGTGGCTTTTCTCTCAGCGTGGTTTTCAAAGGGCACGGTCACTGTGTATCCGGATCGCGTTGAGTTAATTTCAAAATTTTGCGGCGTGGGCTCGATGGTAAACATGCCTATCGATGAAATGGATTCTATCGAACTGACTCAGGGGATGAGGTCTGGAGACGTAGTTTTTTACGATCTTACATTTCAGCGTAAAGATGGCTATAAGAAACAGGTGAGTTCACAAATTGATGGACTGGTTTCGGCTGAAGCGTTGAAAAAAGCGATTGAAGGCTGTATCGCTCAGTGCAGTTGATTCAGATTGGGGCAGAACCAACTGGCAGTTCATTCACCTTACAGACCCAATCTTTAGGCCTGGGATTAATTTTCAGTCTGTGACGCTTAAGATATGTCTAGTCGATAGAGCTCCTGGGCATTCTGATAGAATATGCGCTTTGCCAGTTTTTCGGGTAGGGGAGGAAAGGCTTTAGTGGGTGAGTCAAAGTCCCAATGTGGGTAATCGCTGGAGAAGATGACGGTTTTCTCGGCCTGCATCATTTCAAAGATTTGCAACAAGTGATCCGGATTATCCGGTTCATCAATTGGTTGTGTAGTGAAACGCATACATTCGACAATATATTCACTCGGGCGCTTTTTAAGCCAGGGGGTTTGTGAACGCAGCGATTTCCAGTTCTTATCCAGCCGCCACATGAGGTGCGGCACCCACGACAGGCCGCCTTCAACACAGACAAAGCGAAGAGTGGGGAATTGCTCAAAAACACCTTCACAGATAAGGCTGGTTACCTGACCCATAAAATTTTGTGGAATGCCAGTATGCCACTCAAAATAAGTGGACGGATAGCCGGCTGAGTAACTATTAGCGATACCTTTTCCCTCAGCGCCGGGATGGATAGCTACTGGGAGGTCTAATTCGCATGCGGCCTCATAAATTGGCCAATATTGCGGTCGTCCGAGAGGGGTAAGCGTCGCTGAGGCCATCAGCACTTGTACTAACCGTTGATTTGATCCCAATCGTCTTATTTCATTAGCCGCGGATTGAGCGTCTTGCGGCGCTATCGCTATGGCCCCCAGAAAGCGAGGATCTTCGGGTAACCACTCTTCAACTAACCAATCATTATAGGCGCTGGCTAAAGAAGTAGCATAGTAGGTGTCAGGAGAGACACAGACAGATAGTATATTTCCACCGAGCAAAATGGCATAATCTACAGCGTAGGCATCGAGTAGCTGTTCGCGCATAGTGAGAGGGCAGGAACCAGGGAGTCCCCCCGAATCGGGAACGGCATCGCGACGAAGGACACCGTGCGGATTGATCAACCCTAAATCATTGGGAAGGTTAATCCCACGTTCATGAAAAGCCTTGGGGAGGTACTTAATAATATCCTGGGGTGAATTCCAGTATTGGTGTACATCACAATCGATTAAGCTCAAAGAGGAACTGGACTTTGAGTGGGGGGATGAACTTTCTTCGGGTGCAGTTTTCACAGTAGTTAAATTAAGCAGCTAAAATGGGTCGGTAGAAATAAATGACCCTTTAGATTTAATCATACTATTAGATTATATGGTTATCAGGAATTTAGATAGGCTTTACAATTATATTTATCCTGACAGGCTGTCCTGCTTACTTCTATACAAATTAAATTCCGGAGAAAAATATGTCTAAACGTGTTGTTTATTTAAATGGCGAGTATGTCGCGGAAACTGAAGCGCGGATTTCTATTTTTGACAGCGCCCTGATGTATGGGGACATGTTGTTTGAAATGACCCGGGTATTCAACCTGAAACCCTTCCGGTTGCGTGAGCATCTCGAACGACTCTATAGCTCACTCCGTTATGCGGAGATCGACTGTGGTCTGACAATTGACGAGATGGAGGAAGCAACTCATCAAACGATAAAAAAAAACTTATCGGCGGTTGATGGCATTGATTTTCAGATTATGCACAATGTTACTCGCGGGGGTATGGACTATTATGATACCCTGGTAAAAGAGGGAACTTCACCGATCGTCACGATTAATGTTTATCCTCTTATCCGCCATCAGGGAGGCATGGTGGAAAAATATGAGAAGGGAGCCCATGCAATTGTTCCCGCGCAGCAATCTGTTCCCTCGCGGTTCATTGATCCAAAATGTAAGAACCGCAGTCGGATATTTTATAAGATAGCGGATCTTCAAGTTGCTAAAATGGACAAAGGGGCGATGGCACTTTTGACCGATGAGCATGGATTTATAACCGAAGGGACGGGGAACAACTTTTTCATGGCTAAGGACGGAGAAATATATACCGCAAAACCACAGAATGTATTACGCGGTGTATCCCGTCATGCGTGTATGGATTATGCCGCAGGGCTCGGAATCCCAGTTCATGAAGCCGATATAGAACCCTACGATGTGCGCGGCGCGGATGAAGCCTGGTATTCCAGTACGACGGTTTGTCTGGCACCCATTACACGATTTGATTTTCACCCCATCGGTGAGGGCGTGCCGGGGCCGCTCTACAAGAAACTGATTCAAGCGTGGTCAGATGATGTCGGCGTTGATATTATTGGGCAAGCCCGTGAGTACGCGAAATTAATGGATAAGTGGATACCGTAATCTTGTGAACCCTAAGATATGGGTTTGGTGACTATAGATAAAAAGCCGTAATCACGATAACAAGGTTGTTAGCGCGATTCTCAATGGGAACTAAATAAGCCTCAGTTAGCTTAAGCGTTTATAATCCAGCCCGGCCTAGATGCCGATTTACATTTACCAGAAGATTATTAAAGGATATATTAGAGCGGTTATTATCGTCTGAATTTAATGCTACCCCAGGAGGGGAAAGACTTACCTGTAAAAGGGACGATGAGCCAAATTATTAAATGAACCCCTTGAGCATAGAATCACCCACGAAAGAATATATCACCAAGGTGTTATATGGCCGTACTCTATGGCAAGGGTGTATAGTGATTATCAGTTTTTTTATGCTCACGGCCTGCGCTACAAATAAATCCAAAATCGCGCTTGAAATCCCACACTATGAAACAGCGGATGAATATTATCAGGAAGGAACTAATTTAGCGAGGGCTGAAGATTGGGAAGGCGCAATCGCGCACTATTCAGAAGCGCTAAGACTGAATCCAGCTTGGATTGAAGTCTATCTATTGCGCGGTGTGACAAAGTATAAAATTAATGATGCTTCCGGAGCGATCGCGGATCTGTCCGAAGCTATTCGCTTGAGCGAAGATGCAATATATGCCAGTGGTCAAAGTTTAACGAGCGAGGGCGATGGGTCAAATGGCAGGAGTGAAGCGATGGAGTTCGATGATTTTGCCCAGGGAACGAGACTGCCCATGACTTATTATTATCGCGGGCTTGCAAAAGTAATGATTCAAGACTGGAAGGGGTCAATTGAAGATTTCACGGAAGCGGTGGAACTCAACCCCCGGCTGGTAAATGCCTATTCACAACGCGCTTTATCTAAAGTTCAACAAGGCGATCTCAGCGGTGCAATTGATGATTTTACAACGACGCTTCACCTTAACCCGATTGATGCGAATTCGCACTTGCGTCGGGGCCTGGCCAAAGCGCAAGTTGGCGATTTAACCGGTGCTTTGATAGACTTTACCCGTGTCATTCATTTACGTCCCGACAACATAAACGCTTACATTAATCGTGGCAACATCAAGTCGGAGCTGGGGCACCTCGATGGAGCGGTAGCAGACTATACCGCAGCGCTGATTCGCGATCCGGGAAGAACAGAAGCATTGCTGAAACGTGGATTTGTTCTAGTGAGAATGGAGAAATACAAGGCGGCGACAGATGATTATGATCTGGTAATTGGCCTCGAACCCGCAAATTCCATCGCCTATGTAGGGCGGGGATTTACCCAAGTTAATACCGGCCAACTGCAGGGCGCGCTGGATGATTTTACGAAAGCGATTGAATATGATTCTGATCTTTTGTTAGCCTATTTATACCGGGGTGGAGTTTCCCAGCAGTTAAATCAGTTCGCTGATGCGATAGGAGATTTTTCCAAAGTTATCCATATCGATCCTGGTCATGCAGGGGCCTGGCAGGCTCGTGGTCTGACCCGTACAATGGAAGGTAACTATGGCGGCGCATTAGCAGACTTTGACCAGAGTTTAAAGCTCGACCCGGAGAATCCGGACACCTGGTTTTACCGTGCGCAAAGTAAGGCTAAGCAAGGTGATCTTAGGGGGGCGCTTGAAGATTACGATGAAGCCGAAAAGCGGAATCCCAGCAGTGTTAATATCTATTTGAACCGGGGATCGATTAAAGCTGAAATGGGTGATGCGCCGGGTGCGATTGCCGATTTTTCATCGGCAATTAAGACTGCGCCTAAATTGTCACTCGCCCATTTGGACCGTGGGTTCTATTTTTATGTTGCCGGTGATGATAACGGGGCAATTGAAGATCTAAGGAAAGCCATCGAGCTGGTTTCCGAGCATGAGTCGAGAGACTATCAAAACTCGATGGACTATATGACTCTTTGGGAATGGCTGGCACGGTATCGTCTGGGTCAGCAGGAAGCCGCTGACCTATTAATAAAAAATCATCTCAACACGCGATCGGAAGAAGCAAGTGGTGATTGGTATGAGAAAATTGCACAATTTCTCCTGGGTAATATAAGTGAAAGCGAATTTTTTAACGCCGCAGATATTCATAATGATCCGAAAAAACGAAATGGCCAGCGATGCGAAGCCTACTTTTACGCGGCAAACAAAAATCTTTTAAAGGGTAATTTAGAGAAGGCCATTGTCCTGCTCAAGCGATGTATAGATACCGGGTATCGTGAATTTTATGAATTTAAAGGGGCCAAAATTCAGCTACAAGTACTCAACGATGAGAATTCACCGCCTACTTTTTAGAGTATTTGATTACTTAATATCTGAAGCGGGAAGGGATATAAAAAGAGCGAACTACGAGGGTGATGAAGCAAACTGCAGATGTAATAATTATTGGTGGAGGGGTAACCGGGTTGAGTACCGCTTTACACCTCAAAGAACTCGGTGTTGACGATGTCTTAATAGTTGAGAGGCATTATATCGGGTCAGGTCAATCGGGGCGTGCCGCAGGCGTTATCCGAGGGACGGTACGGCACCCCACGGTTTCAGATACACAGCTTGAAGGGCAGGTATTCTTTCAATCCTTTGAAGAGCGTTTTTCTATTCCCATTGAAGTTAATCACATTGGATATATGCTCGTAGGCTATAACCGTGATCGAAAACATATTGAAGAGACAATCGGTGTCGCCAGGAGCGCAGGTTGTGATTTGAAAGAGATTAATGCTAAGGAGGCAGAAGAACTGCAACCTGGATTGGGCACGAATGATGACTCCATGTATGTGTATGAACCCGGTGGTATTTATGTAGATCCCATGTCGGCTACTTATGCCTTATCTCTCGCGGCAAAGAAGCTGGGTGTGAGATTTATTGAAGGGTGTGAAGTGGGAGATATTCGAGTTAATGAAGGTAAAGTAACAGGTGTTAAGAGTGCCGCGGGAAATTTTGATGCTCCTAAAATTCTTATTGCGACCTCGGTTTGGGGGCAACCGCAACTTGCCAGACTTGGGCTCGATGTCCCTGTCCGCCCACATATCGCGGAAATGGGTTTTTTCCAAGTCGGGCCCGGTTCACAAGACAGGCTTCGCCGCATCATTTTTGATTCAAGAGCAAAGCTCTATATGCGACCGGAAGGTGAGCGCCAAATATTTGTCGGTCGCAGAGAGGATTACTATGAGCAGAAAAATGGAGATCCGATCGACCCTGACAACTATAAACAGACGGCAAACTTTCATTCACTCGATGAAATGCACAGGAATCTTCAGATAACACTTCCCTTTATGAATGAAGGGTTCGTGCACAGAACCTATGCCTGTACTTATGACATTACACCCGATCATATGCCCATACTCGATAAAGCCGAGGCAATAGAGGGTCTATACTACGCGGTAGGATTTAGTGGTGGAGGGTTTTCCACTTCTCCCTGGGTGGGGAAGCGCATGGCCGCGTTCATTGCCAATGGCAACTCAAGCAGTGATTTAGAAGTATTTAGATCTGAGCGTTTTGCGGAGGGACAAGATATTCAATGGGACAATACCCCGCCAATTAAAATTAGTATAGGCGGTGAAAATTAAAGAAAAGATTTTCACTCCTTCAGAAGAGGACATTGCTACCTATTGGGATCGCGGCTATTGGATTAGTCCCAAGCTGATCAGTGACGAAAAGATAAAAGCGCTGCGAAATGCAGTATTCCGTATTATTGAAGGTGATATTGATGGTGATGGCTTTTACTATTTAGGGCCTTGGAAAAAACCGGATGATGAATCAGCGATTTGCAAAATACAAAATGGCTGGTGGATAAATAATGAAGTGTGTAAGATTATCACATCACCTCTTATCGGTCGCATTGCGGCGAAATTAATGAAAAGTGAAGAAGCGCGGCTTTGGCATGACCAGGTAATATTAAAACCCGGATCAAGCGGAGAAGCGACCGATGCAGGCAATGTCGGCTGGCATCAGGACTATGCTTACTGGCAGTGCACGAACACAGATAATCTGATAAGCGTGTGGATTGCCTTACAAGATACGGATTTAAATAACGGTGCGATGCGAACACTAGCCTGCTCTCACAAACAGGGAGTCATCGAAGACAGTAATACATTCACGGAAAAGAATCTCGACTCATTGCGTGATCGTTACGAAAAGCAATTTAAAATGCCATGGATTGATGAACCGTGTATACTCAAAGCCGGACAGGCAAGCTTCCATCACGCGTTATGTTTTCATGGTTCTGGTAAAAATTTAACCGATCAACCCCGACTTTCCGTTGTCGGGCATTATATGCCTCGTGGCTGCGCTTATAAGCCAGGCGGGCAATGGCACAGTAACATTCAGTTTCTCGGCCCCCGCCCTCACGATGGACAACTCTTTAACAACAACTATTTTCCGCTTGTTTTTTCAAAAGGATAGAAAATAAATGGACAGGAAATTTGGGCGATTGCTCTAATTGCTTTTATACTCTAATGATCTTACTACTAACTTAAATGGTTTCTATTATTATGCCCATGGGTAATAGTACTATTTAATAATCCCATGATGAATACAAATTGCAGATTCGATGATCTTTTAATGGCGGATGATTACTCCGACCGTTTATACGAGAATTACGATCTTCTACGATCGGAAGAACCGATTTACTGGAGTGATACCTGGACGTCCTGGGTCTTAACCCGTTACGTTGATAACGTTGAATGTCTTAAAAATGTTATAGATTTTTCATCGGTGGGAAGGACACTGCGTTTTATGGACCAGATTCCCGAGGAGGAGCGTCACCGTTTCAAAGCACTCAGAGAGCATTACGAGGATGGAGGGCTTATAAATAAAGATCCTCCTGACCACACGCGCCTGAGGAAACTGGTGCTGAAAGCATTTTCACCCCGGCTCGTGGAAAAAATGCGCGGTATGGTTACTGAGTTGGTGAATGAATTAATTGATAAGGTCCAGGGCAATGGACAGATGGAGATGATTAACGACTTTGCCTTTCCGTTGCCCGCGATATTAATCGCCGGTATATTGGGGGTGCCTCCGGAAGACCGGGAAATGTTCAAAGACTGGTCGAGAAAGATACTGCTCTTTACAGGGTCGGGACGAATCGATCTCGATTTTGCGGAAAAGGCACAGGAGAGCCGGGTTGCGATGAGTAATTATTTCAGGCAACTCATGGAGGAGCGCTTAAGGGAACCGCAGGATGATCTAATCACCGCCCTGGCTTCGGCGAGAGAAAATAATGATTTGCTGACGGAAACAGAATTGGTAACAACGTGCGGTGTTCTCCTCGTTGCCGGTCATGAGACTACGGCCAACCTTATAACCAATGGTTTTCTCGCGTTATTTCAAAATCCCGATCAGCTCGAAGAGCTAAAGGAAAACACATCTCTACTTCCCAGCGCAATCGAGGAAATTTTACGCTATGACAGTCCACTACAGAGCATTCCAAGGTTAGTTTCCAAAGATATTGTGTTCGAGGGAAAGACATTTAAAGAAGGTGATCTCGTGACCGTTGTGATCGGGGCAGCAAATCGGGATCCCAGTCATTTTTCAGATCCTCACCGTTTTGACATTCATCGTAAAGATAACGCGCACATCGCATTCGGCCAAAGCGTTCATTTTTGCCTCGGTGCAGCGCTTGCACGGATGGAAATTCCTATCGCGTTTGAGGCGCTTTTACGCCGATTGCCCAATCTACGGCTGCAAGGGGAAACACCCAAGTGGAGATCGAGTATGTCTCTTCGTGGTCTGGAATCGTTAGACGTTGCTTTTGACTGATATATTATGCAATTTTTTCATTATTCAAAAACATGAGTGATAGGTTCAGTGTAAAAGATAAAGTGGTATTAGTAACAGGTGCTGCCCGCGGGAACGGAAAAGCCATCGCAGAGGGGTTTGTCGACAGTAGGGCGGTCGTCTATTTTTTGGATATCCTGGAAGAGGTTAATCAAACCGTTGACGCGTTGAGTAATAAAAATGCGCACGCCATTGTCTGTGACTTGGGAGATGCGTCAGAGGTGGAACATCAGGTGGCAGAAATTATAAATAAAGAGCAGAAAATTGATGTCCTGGTAAATAATGCGGCGATTATCCAATATTGGGATGAAGACGGACCTTACGCTAAAGACAGTTGGGACAAAAACCTGAAGATTAATTTATTTGGGACCCTGGATTTGACGAGATTGGTGCTGAAATTAATGGAAAAGAATCAAGAGGGTATTATTATTAATATAACCAGCCCGACCGCGGAACGCGCTTTCGCGCGCTGCCCCGCTTATTCGGTTTCCAAAGCCGGTGTGCGCCAGTTGACGAAAGTGATCGCCAAGGATTTTGCTCATTGCAATATCCGCGCCAATAATATCTGTCCCGGATATATGAAGACCGCGGCGACGGAAAAGAGTTATGGCGATCCGAAGCTGAGGAAGGAACGTTCAGACCGAATTATGATGGATCGCTGGGGTGAACCGGAAGATCTTGCGGGGCCCTGTATATTTTTGGCTTCTCCTGCTGCGGCTTATGTTACGGGCTGCGATTTATATGTGGATGGTGGATTTATTGCCAATGCGCTCTAATAGTTAAAGGCACAACGCTTAATTCCTATTATCGATTCTTGACCGACGATCAATAAGTAGCACGATTAAATCCAATGATCTCGGATACACCTCTAAATGTAAGTGCGCGTAGTTTGTGCCTGAACTTTTTTACCGAAACATCAGTTAAATAATTTAATCGTAAGCAGATAGAATAGTCAAAGCGACGACACTTTCCGTTACCAAACGAGTAGAATAATGTCTCAGGATACAATTGATACTTTTGACACACTCTTACTGACGCCTCAATACCTGGCTGATCCCTACGCGGTCTTCAGTGATCTGCGCAGCAACGATCCCGTTCACTGGAGTGAGCGCATGAATGGTTGGGTGGTGACGCGATATGATGATGTAAAGATTGCTTTGCAGGACACGCGATTAATTTCAGGACAGAGACTGGGTTCTTATATGGGGCAGTTTCCGGAGGCTATACAAAAGAGAATGGAATCCCTTTATAATAATTACACCAAGTGGTTGGTGATGATGGATCCCCCGAATCATACTCGACTTCGCGCACTTGTTAATAAGGCCTTTACGCCACGCATGGTTGAAGGACTGCGGCCTCTCATACAGAAATTAAACGATGAGTTGTTCGATGCCTTTGAAGCCGCAGGACGAATGGATGCTATTAAGGGCCTTGCGTATCCACTACCTGCTTCAGTTATCTCAGAAATGTTGGGCATTCCGCAAAAAGACCGCCAACAGTTTAATCAATGGGCTGACGAGATGACAGCGTTTCTGGGAAGTGGACGACCGAAAGTGGAACTAGCGGAAGCAGCACTTAAAAGCGTAGGTGAGTTAACGCGTTATTTTTTACCAATTGTGACTGAGCGTCGAAAAAATCCAAAGGAAGATCTGATCAGCATCTTAGTAGGGGTAGAAGAGGAGGGACAAAAGATAACCGAAGATGAAATACTGGCGATGTGCATTTTTCTGTTGGTGGCAGGGCATGAAACGACGATGGCACTGATCTCAAATGGGCTTCTCGCCCTCCTGCGTTACCCTGATCAGTTTGATAAGTTAAAAAAAGATCCTGTCTTAGTTGAATCCGCGGTGGAAGAATTTTTGCGTTATGATAGTCCCTTGCAGCATCAAATAAGGATTGCTGATGAAGACTTTGAAATGCGGGGTAAAGCGATTAAAAAAGGACAACGGGTTGTCCTGATGCTGGGTGCGGCAAACCATGATCCAGAGATGTTTCCAAATCCGGATCAACTGGATATCTGTCGAAGTCCAAACAGACACCTGGCCTTTGGTCTCGGGAAGCATTTTTGTATCGGGGCTCCCTTAGCAAGGTTGGAAGGGCACATGGTTTTTGCTGACATACTACGGCGATTTCCCACTTTAAAACTTGAAAATGAAGACATTGAATGGCGGATTGATACGTCGATGCGAAACCCAAAAGAAATGTGGGTCACCTTTTAATGATAAATTAACTATAAAATCTGAATAAAAAAAACGGGAAATAAATATGGGAAAATTGGTTACTTTAGCTAAAGCAGAAGAGCTATCACCTGGGCAGTGTCGCGCTTTTGACGTCGAAGGCGCGAAAATCGCAATCTTTAATGTCGATGGAAATTATTATGCGATCGACAATATCTGTACCCACGATTATGCGCCACTAACAGATGGTGATGTAGAGGGTACGACGGTAATTTGCCCCTGGCATATGGCGGAATTTGATTTAAAGACAGGTGCAGTGTTAACGCCTCCAGCAACTGAAAACTTAAAAAGCTATAAAGTTTCGATAACCGACGGTGATCTTCAAATTGAGATTTAAGCTCAATTTAAAGTGAAACTAAATTTAATAAATTAGGATAAACTATGACAGTAAAAGCAATTAGACATACAGGTATTGTGGTCAGCGACATGGAAACCGCGTTACCTTTTTACCGGGATCTACTCGGTCTTGAAATCTGGTGGGATGAGATTGAAGAGGGCCCATTATGTGAAACAGTGGTTGGTGTTAAGGGTGCAAAAATGCATACTGTAAAATTGAAAGCACCCGACGGGGTATCGATTGAACTATTGCAGTATTTAAATACCCCTAGCCCGGTTCCTCCCTTGTCCAATGCGAATGATGTGGGCTGCAACCATGTAGCAATTCAGGTTGAAGATATTGATAGCTTGTATGAGCGCGCAGCTGAACAAGGCATTCGATTCAATACTAAACCGATTGTCGCCGCGGGCGGCAAAGCAAAGGTGACCTACTGCCGAGACTTTGAAGGGGTATACCTGGAATTGGTCGAAGTGCTATCCTGAATTATTATTATTCCCGTTATTGGAAATTAATCTTGTTATTTTAATATGGTTTTTGATCTCAACGACTTGACACCTGTTGCAACGAAAAAGGTAGAAACCCGCTATCGGCGCATAACGACGTCTATTCCGGTACCGGAATCGATCGCACCCATTCAACGTTTAAGAGCGGTGGAACCCAAGGGTGCGCATGGTATGCCTCCCATTTTCTGGCACCAGGCTGAAGGTTTTCTCATTCGCGATCCCTACGGCAATCAATGGATAGATCTGACCAGTGGCATTGTCGTGGCCAATGTTGGTCATGCCCATCCCAAAATAATAAAAGCGGTAAAAGAGCAAATTGATTCCCCGCTTATTTTTACCTACATTTTCTCATCCGATGTGCGCACACGTCTGCTTGAACGTATAGCAAAATTGGCACCGGTAGAACTTGATAAAGCGGTAGTCTTTTGTTCAGGCAGTGAAGCTAACGAATGTGCGATCAGTCTGATGCGACGACATGGGCTCACGATTTCACCGGATAAGATTGGCATTCTTTCAATGGAGGAATCTTTTCATGGGCACACCCTGGCGACAGCTTTTACTATGGGGCCGCCAGGATTAGTGGATGGAATTAACCGTGAAGCTGCTTTTCATACCCAAATACCCAGGCCCGATTCCACGCGTTCGAAGGGATTTTTAGAAGACTTGGAAACGCTTAAGGTCAACCCTGATAAGATTGCCGGAATTATATTGGAATCAATCACCGGCTGGGCGACTAAACCTTACCCCCAGGAATACATAGAGTCAGTAATGACTTGGGCACGAGAGCATCAGGTTCTCGTAACGATGGATGAAGTACAGGCGGGGATGGGACGGTCGGGGCGTCTATTCGCTTTTGAGCACTATGGAATAGTTCCGGATCTTATCACCTGTGGAAAGGGACTGAGCTCAAGTCTGCCTGTATCGGCAGTTAAAGGGAGAAAGGAGTTAATGGATCTCCCAGGAGTAAGTATGTCAAGCACCTTTGGGGGCAATCCCGTCTGCGCGGCAGCAGCATTGGCATGCCTTGATGTCATTGAAGAGGAGAAATTGGTCGAGAGATCCATGACCTTAGGTGAAAAACTTGCGGTGGAACTCGAAGCCATCGCTGACCGCCATCGGCGTTATATAAACTGGGTTGATGGCCGGGGCCTATTTAGATCTATACACCTCAAAGACCCGGTAACGGGTGAACAAGTACCGGATTTGGTAAATGAAATGACCATGGAGTGTATCCGACGTGGAGTGATGTTATTTCATACCGGGCGTTTTTTTAAAATTGTCCCCCCTTTGATTATCGAAGAGGATGCACTATTCGAAGCGATCGGTGTGATTAGCGATGTGTTCGATGATTATCTAAAATAATTATACTACCGATCTTATGATTATATTATGACGCGTTAAATAAGGATAAGAATAATGTCAGAACCGATGTTAGTGGATTTGAATGGCAGGCATGCCCTGGTAACCGGAGGAGGGACAGGTATCGGCAATGCCATATCGATTGGCCTCGCGCGCTGCGGTGCGACCGTCGTCGTCAATTATTCGCGCAGTGAAAAAGAGGCGAATGAAACCGTCGCCGCGATTAAAGATCAGGGTGGGCAGGCGCTAGCGGTAAAAGCGGATGTGACGGACGAGAGCCAGGTAAAAAATCTCGTGGAGACGGCGGTAAAAGAATTTGGAGGATTGGATATCCTTGTTGCCAATGCGGGTGGCCCGACAGAAGTCATTCCCACGGCAGAGTTATCCAGTGAAGACTGGGATCGAGGGATGGGGTTGAATTGCAAGGCAGTATTTTATTGCACTAAACATGCAATCCCGCACTTACCCGATAAAAAAGGAAGGATCATTATTACTTCATCGATAAGCGCACGAAGCGGCGGCGGACCGGGAATGGTAACCTATGCTGCCGCTAAGGGTGCGATCAACAATGTAGTTAGAGGATGGGCTAAAGAATATGGGCCACGTGAAATTACAGTTAATGCTATTGCTCCAGGTATTATCTGGACTCGCATTCATCGGGACGGCACCGATCCGGAAGACTATAAAAATTTACTCACGCGCATTCCCGTGGGGCGCGATGGTAAACCGGAAGACTGTGTAGGAACAGTACTATTGTTGGCAAGTGATGATGGCAGCTATATCACGGGACAGATCATCGAGATCAATGGCGGCATGCAAATGCCTTCTTAAGCGTGAATGCGATAACGTGTGAATGTGATAACGCGTGAATGCGAATAAGCAGAGGAGAGGATGTTTGACAGTGAACAGTGAATCGATTGCGGATTTCGTTAATTCAAAAGTCGAATCTCGAAAGTAATCAATGTTTAGTTTTGATTAATTTGCTTAACACTTATACAAAAAACTTAACACGCATGTAGTGCCAATCCTCACTTTTGACCTTGGGCTTTTGACTTTCGACTAGTCAGAAGATGGCCAGGGGTGGTTCTTGGGATCGAGAATACGGGTGGGAGCAAAGTATGCACAAGGGTAATCGTCTGGACCCTCGAGATCAAGAATCTGCTGCACAACATGGCGTGCGCCATTAAACGAGACCGCAGTTCCAGATCCACACATGCCGCCGATAATATACTGTCGCTTTCCATCGAGTAATCCGATGACGGGATATTCATCGGCTGTGAATCCCGCAGTACCACTCCATTCATGAGTCATATGAATTTTACTTTGTCCAAATAAGCGGTGAATCTCGCTGATGACATATTTGGTGATAAAGCGTGATGGATTGTTGCACCCTGCGTTGCGATAATTAATGGGTGTCTCATCTGAACCCAGCGTAATTCCATCACCCTGACGCCCAAAAAATCCACGACTATTGCTGAGTCCAACGTGGGGTTGCATTTCATTTGGTCCACCTTCTCCATATGCATTTTGCGTCTGAACCGCATGGACTAAATTGCCATACTGACGATGAAGAATTGCGGTGTAGGATTCCGTGGCGTTGATTACGTACTTCGCTTTTATTCTTCCCCGGTTAGTATTTACAAAATAGAAGTCGCCAGCATCTTCAACTCGCGTCACGCGCGTTCGCGTGTAAAGGTTCACGTGGGAAGAGCGGAGAGCAATATCAAGAAGAGACCAAACCCATTTTGCCGGATGAAAGGTTGCCGTACCTCGTGAAAATCCGGCTGGGCATTCTACAATCATTCCTCCACGGCGTTTAGCTTCTTCCGGAGAAATTGTAGTCCAGTCATCAAACCCTGCTTCACAACCCAGGCGAACCGATTCCATCAGAGCCGTTTGATCCTCGATTTCGCAACCCTGAATCCATCCCTTTCTCTGGTAATCACAAGCTATTCCCTCCTCCTTAATCGTATTTTCAATCATCTCACCATTTTTGTAAGCACTTTTAGTATAAATAGATGCAAATTTTAAACTGAGTTGGTCTCGCTCGTTCTCGCTCAAATCGGGGCGGACTTTTTCGAGATAGGGGCTCACCGTTTTTTTTACCATCGCTAAATAGCGGCCCATAACAACTTCACCCCCATTGCGACCGCTTGCCCCCGACGCAGGATCATCCATTTCCAATACGGTCATCGGCTTCGCCTTATGTTTTGACCAGAAATAAGCACAACCGGCACCTGTAAATCCGGCTCCGATAACGACCACTTCACACTCATCGGGAAGGTTTGCTTCTGGTTGAGATGACCAGGGATGATTGGCCAGTGGGTTCTCAGTGATGAGCCAGATCGGGGTGCGTGATATTTTACGATCAAAATTCACGGTGGTCATCGCTTCCGGTATAACAATAAAGACTTGCCGCAACGACCAAAGAAAAAATCTGTAAAGTCGAACGGGAAAAATGTCTTTTGAAAACGACTTACGCATGAATGTAGCGGCAGCGCGAAAATCATGAGAACGTAAATCAAGAATTAATCGCAGTGCTACGCGCAGACGGAAGAGAAAACTGCATGAATTGCTTTCCGGTCGATTAATATCCATCATTCCATCAATGATAAAAAATCTGATTTGTCAGAACTTGTAACCCAAGCCGAAAATTAATCGCTCCTGTGTTTTATCTACACCGACGGGCAAATTATCATCAAAGTCTATTTCATACCTTAAATTAGCAACCAGGCGGTTGGATATCTGGGCTTCCAATCGCGTCAAAAATTGAAGATTCAATGCACTGTCACTATCGGGATTAAACGAAATATCTGACTCCTGGAAAAAGGTTATATTATCACGGATCTTATAACGAACATCCTGAAACAAAGAACCCAATACTCCCCATTGATTTGTGATCGTCGCAATATTTTCATATCGAACACTAAATGCCGGTGTTACAGAAAACTCGAATTTATCTTTGTTAAAAATTCGCCATCCCAAACCGAAACTTTGTTTGAATTCATCGTCGATCTGTTTGATGAGATCTTTTAAATAAGAACTATCGGACTGCGTGAATATTCGTTCGGATAAATCTCGCCGCCAACGGAAACCAACATTGTAGCGATCGCGATTGGCTATACTTTCACCATCAATTTTTTGAACATTGTAATCATATCTTCCATCAATAAAATATTGGTTCTTACCCGATTCATGACGAACATTAAAAGCTAAATTTAAATCGCTTTGGTTACGTTCACCATCGCCTACTCGATAACCAGCCATGATACTTGAGTCTAATTTTTTTCCCGGTGGTGCATCTTCGAGCATCGTGCTAAGGATCGGCCATTTAGACTTTTTCGTCGGTGTGGACTTTTTATCAGATTTAGCTTCTTCAGTTTTAGAAACTGATACAATTTGTGTCGTCGTATCGGTAACTTTTCCTTGAGAGGTCTTAACCGAAATCTGTCCAAGGATGTAACTGTTAAAAAACAGGGTGTCATTCTCCTCTTTAATTAATTTACCGGTAATCCGGTCACCGTTTGAAAGTTCGAGAGTGCTGGCGAAGAGTAAGGGACTGTCAATTAAGATGAGGATTAATGTCCATATAATATTCTTATGATTAAATATCATTTTATTTAAATTAGAGATTTAGAAATTATATTCGTCAAAAATTATACTCACAACCGGAGAGGAGATTCCCAGAATTAAAGTCGCTGAAATGAATATATTGCGTATTCGTTGCAATGACAATTCAAATCCCGATTCGGGTATAGAGGAAATAATATTTAATTATCTACTAGATAATTAAAGGTAATAAGAAGGTCTTTTAAGGTGCGACGGATGGGGGATCGACCGAACCTGCGACCCGAAGAGAGGAGGTGGAGGTTGAGCGTAACGACTTTTCCATAGTGCTTGAGGCGGCGTGAAAAGTCTATATCCTCTAAATAATTTCTCTCGGAGAACCCGCCCGTTTTGTCAAAGATACTTCTTTTCACAAAGATTCCCTGATCACCGAAGTGCCAACCGAAGAGCCGGCTGCGCGTGTCAGCCAGTCGGCAAGTCAATTTAAGAAATAAAGAGGGGTGATCAAATCTGCGGATAAAGGCGCCACCGACAACCTTATTGTCTGTCAGCGCCTGTTCAACGCAATCGATTGCGTTGTCAGGAATGCAAGTATCCGCATGGAGAAAAAGTAAGTAATTACCTTTTGCTTCTTTTACGCCGCAATTCATTTGAGCGGCGCGCTGACGCAAAGGTGAATGTAATACGCGAGCGCCCGCTTTTTCAGCTATCTTGACGGTATCATCATCGCTGCCGGCATCGACGACAATTATTTCGCGCGATTTTTTATTTGCGTCAATGCATTGCAAGGTAGCGGTAAGTAATTCCTCTTCGTTGAAGGTAGGAATAATTACCGAAATCATAATGTCTAAAAATTGATAATACTATTTAGATGGCAAGTTATGATCTCTCGAAAAAAATGACGATAAATAAAAATAAAAGACGGTCCATAATATTTTACTTCCCGCTTTAATCGTACCACTGACAGTACCGGAAATTTTAGAATGTCCACCTTGACGTGGTAAATAACTCATCGGAATTTCCACAACCCGCAATTTGTATTCAATTGCGCGTATCTGCATTTCAACAGTCCAACCAAAGTTACGGTCACGCATGTTGATGGACTCAAGTGACTGCCGTCGTATGAGTCGCAAGGGGCCTAGATCATGATATCTAAATCCCCAACCAAGATGGATGAGGGTGGCAGCGAAAGCGTTGCCGAAGTTTTGGATGAGTGTCATTGCACGTCGACCTGACTTTGATACCCTTCGATTTGCGAGGATAAAATCAAAACGATCAGTGACAGCAAAAAAATCCGGCAGGCTCTCGAGATCGTCACTTCCGTCAGCATCACAGAAGAGAACCCATTCACAATCGGGTGAGAGTGTCTGGTAGCCAGTCCAGCATGCTTGCCCGTATCCTTTTACCGGCTCGCACATAACTTCGGCACCCGCTTTTTCAGCGACCGTTGCCGTATTGTCATCACTTGCATTGTTTACAACACGGATATTTTGAAGACCAAGAGCTTGTAACCGTTCGATAACTTTTCCAATGGTTGTCTCTTCATTATAGGCGGGAATAATAACTTGTACTTTATCCAACTCTATTCCATTCGCCTTCATGATGGAGTATTTCAATAATCGTTAAGTCTGTCTCTTTCGGTTTACAGCGAGGATAATGTCGAAGATAATGGCCAACGCAATAGCCCCAAACTCCAGCGGTCGCAGCCAGTCGGGATGGTTGAAGTCACCGAGGGAGGAGTCACCTAGATTTATACCTGTTGTATAGCTTAAGCTGACAAGACCCAAGGCGGTAACTGACCAGCAACTTGGCTTTATCGCAACGAATGGTACTAACCAAACTAGATACCAGGGATTGATTACGGGTGAAATTATGAAAAACAGACCTATCAGGATAACGAGGGGTGGATCGGAGGCTTCTTTTTTTGACCACTTTAGAAAGAGCACTCCAAAGGCAAAAGTGAAAAGAGAAAGCCCAAGAATTTTTGCGGTGCCGGGCAATAAAAATAGTTGAAAGATGGCAAAGAGCGCAGAATTGAATTCCCAATAGTTAAGAAAAACACGCAGCCCATTCCACTCTGCGGTACTACCTTGAACGATAAAGGGAATATAAAGGACAAACAGTGTGAAGGCAAATATTGCCAGGCCGCGTAGCCCAGCACGCCAGGCAAAAAAAGGAGCTGCGAGCAATGCAAATGGTTTTGCCGCTACCGCAAGGGTACAATAAATCATAGATTGAATGCCACGGTGACGAGTAAACGCGATATAGCCCGCAAAGAGGAATAAGGCGCCAATAATGTCCGGGTGTGCATTAAAAGTGATCTCAACTATTAATAATGGGCACCAAGCATAAAATAGCAGCTGCCGCGGTTTGAAAAATTTTGCAATTAAGCCGAGAAGGACGAGATCGGCGGTAAAGAAGCATACTTTCAGAGCAAGTAAATTTCCCGGAGCGGCGAGATAGCCCAAGAGAAAAAAATATTCCAGTGTAGGCCCGTAGATCGTGGGAACATGGGGATAGTTTACCTGATCGAGAATATCATGAATGAATAGGGGCAGGTCAGGGTTGGAAAATAATTCAAGCGGAGCGAGGTCATAGGGAGACCCTCTATTTGCGAAAACCCAGCCATCGAGAAGAAAGCGGTAAAAATCATCCTCGTAAATAGGCATGGCTCCAAGAGCAATGAGGCGAAATATCACAGCCCATAGAATAATATCCCAAATCCTTATTTTGCATTCACCCTTTTGTGAAAAAAAGTACAGGAGGAGGAAAATTGCCCAGGCTGCACCGAGAATGCTAAAGAACCAGCTTAGTCGGATTGCGTTTTCCTGATGCGACAACGAGGTGAGCCAGAAATAAAGAAGGGAGGTAGCGAGACCTCCAAGGTGTAACAATGCGACAGTCCGTTTATCGTATGCGCTCTGACTAGTAACCTCGCGCATCTATTTAGTTAGAGAGAAAGCCAGGGGTATCGCATTTTTAAAACACGTTAGCCACACGCTTTGGCAATCAGGTTGTGCCTATTATAATCGTTTGGCTTCGATGTAAATATTGATCTCGACCTCATCCCCGACAACTCCCTGACCATAGTTAATTCCGAAATCTGTCCGATCAATCGTCGTCTCACCTTCCCATCCAGAAATAAAACTGTCTCTGCTCCCTTTTCCAAAACCAAGCGATGTTACATTCAATACGACTTCTTTCGTAATATCCTTTATCGTCAGTTGGCCAGTGACGGCATAAGTGTTTTCGCCGGTAGTCTCCCACTTACTGCTTTTAAAACTCATGGAGGGAAAATCTGAAATAAGGAAAAAATCTTCACTTTGCAGATGTTTGTCGCGTTTTTCGTTATTCGTATCAACGCTGGCAATTGCGATGACTGCTTCGGTTGAACTATTTTCCATATTATCACGATCGACAGTGATCGTCCCTTTGAAATCTGCAAAATTGCCGGGGATACGAGTAAAAAAGTGACGTATCTTAAAATTGATCCCTGAATGGGCGTTGTCTATCTCATAGGTTTCAACCTCGGCGTTTGCACTGCCTGAACTGAGGCTAAAAATAGCGATAAGAAGAAGTGTTTTAGATATACTGGTGTATGATTTCATATTTTTAATCAGTTAATTAAACAATTATAACAAACTTGCCAAGTCTTTGGGTTCTCCCTCCGTCGATAAAATGTAAAGTTGATCATCACTTGTCCATGTAGCTGTGGAACGATCGTTGAATTGATGATACTGTGGGGTGTTGAGATCCGGGATTGCCTTTCTGTCAGTGACATATAAGTGATATATTTTATCTCCTTGGAAGCAGATAAGACCTAATTGATGTCCCTGCCAGGTGAAACTAAGACAGCCAATTCCCTTCAGGTTCTGTAGTTTCGTTGGAAGGTATTGAGGTGCAGGAGAATTTTGTGTCATGAGAAAATCTTGAAGCGCCACGACATCGTTATTCTGGTAATCGAGTTTGGAAACCGTTCGAGAGTGTTCATTTACTGCCTGAACCAAAGCTTCCATTCCCGGTTGTGCGTGAATTGCGATTTCCCGCGGCCTGAGTAGGACAACACCGAGAGTAAAAAGTGCAATAAAACAGGCAGCTACAGACCATGTCAGGGGTTGCCGCCACCATATTACTTTATTGATATTGGTGAAAACCTCGGTTTCCGTGTTCGCTGTTGACGATGGTAAATTGCTTAGGATTTTTTCCTCCAAATCGGCAGGAGGTTCAATGCCCTGCAATTTTTGAGCAAAGATTTGATCGAAGGATTGTTCTCTATCCAACCAACTTCTAAGCTCGGCGTCATTCTCCGCGAAGAGCAATGCCTCCTTGAAGATAGGATCTTTAGCGTCGTCGAGGTGAGGGCGGTAGGATTGAAGAATTGCTTTAGCTTCTTCCGTATTCATGGTCTGGGATATATTTGTGTTAAAACGGCTTTAGTTATTTTTCTAAAAGTACTTTCCTGAGTTGAGACTTCCCACGCGAAAGTCGCGACATGATGGTTCCAATAGGTACATCCAAAGCTTCGGCAATCTCCTTGTAGGATAAATCATCTAAATAAAATAAAGTCAGAGGGACACGATATATTTCATCGACATGGACTAAGGCATTTACAGCACTCATCGCATCTAAAGAGTTGACGACATCTTGGGTTACCGCAGGCATTTCACTTTCCATTTTTTCTGGCTCTACAGAGTCCATGCGATTTCCTCTGCGCCGATCCCTTAAAAACTCACGATAAAGCGTAGTGAACAACCAGGATTTAACTTTAGAGGGGTCGCGCAACGATGATCCCTTGGTCGCCCAAATATAAAATGACTGCTGGGTGAGATCAGCGGCATCATGTTGATTACCTGCCAGGCTGTAGGCAAAGCGGAATAATGGTTTGTAGTAAGTATTCACTAAATTTGAGAAATCTAAGGTGTTCTCTGTGTCCTTAGGAGTGTTCATAATCCTATATTATTCCCGTAACCAAAAGCTGTGGAATGAAAAAGCGACTCATAATACGAGCATAGCATCTCCGTAGCTATAAAATCGATAACCTTTGTCAATAGCCCTGCTGTAAATAGCTTTCAACCATTTAATGCCTTCAATCTCACCGGGAGTTAAAAAGGCGGCTACAAGGCAAAGGAGGGTAGAACGTGGCAGATGAAAATTTGTCAATAAAAGGTCCGTAGTGGTAAATGTAGCGGGGGGATAGATGAAAATGTCGGCTTCTGAACTAAAATCATCATTGAAACTGTGTGCATCACTCTTAGAGGTGACGATTTTCCGTGAGTAGTCTTCCATTGTTCGCACAGAAGTTGTCCCTACGGCCAGGCGCGATCCGTCAGGCGCTGAATGGATTGCGCGGCGGGTTGCGGCTGGTATTTCATAAATTTCCCGATGGATAACATGTTCTTCAATCGTACTTGTGGCAATCGGGCGGAAAGTATCCAATCCGACATGAAGCGTGAGGTCATAACTTTGAATCCCGATCTTTTCGAGTGAATCCAATATTGCCGGAGTAAAATGGAGACCTGCAGTCGGTGCTGCCGCAGCGACTTTTTTCTTCGGGTCGGCATATACAGTCTGATAACGTTGGATGTCGAGTGACTTATTGGAGTCGTCCGGTTTGCGATGGATGTAGGGAGGTAACGGAATTTCCCCAATGCGCTCAGTGAGCTGTAGAATCGATTCGTTGGACTCCGGAATTATTTCCACAAGACATTCTCCAGACAATTTTTTTTCTAATACCGTTGCCTGGTAATGGCCTTGCGAACCGAAGTTTGCTCCGGGTGGTAGTTTACGCGCGGGCTTGATCAGACACCACCACGCGTAAGGGTTACTTGTCGGATGAAGAAGAAGACATTCGACTTTACCACCATGAGGGCGCTGACCATAGAGGCGCGCTTTCAGGACGGTTGCATTGTTCCGAAAAAGAGAACAAGGCTTAGGTAATAAATCCGGTAAATCATGGAATCGATGATCTTCGATGCTTCCTGCTTGACGGTTAATTACGAGAAGCCGTGATTCATCCCTTTGCTCGACGGGAACTTGTGCAATCGCGCTTTCCGGAAGCTCATATTCAAATAAAGTAGTGTCCAATGGTGTGAAAAAATTTCTTATGATTTAAACCATCCAATCCTATTGGGGAAGGGTAAAACGCAAAAATCGATTACGCTTTAAATACGGCTATAATGCCTTATAGATAAATTATGTCCAAAAGAGAAGATACTTTAAGTCATCTTCTGGATCGTTGTCGCAAAGAGGGAATGAGAATAACTGCGGCTTTAGAAAAAATCCTTGAACTGCTGAACAGCAAAGAAGGACCAGTCACCGTTAAGTCACTTATTGAATCGAAAAATATCGAAGGCAGCTGCGATCCAGCTACTGTCTATCGGTTGCTACAGAAGTTGGAAGAAAATGGTATAATTCGAAAAATTGGTCTCCATGATCGATCGACACACTTTATTTTAAATGAATCTGGTCAACACCGTGACTATGTAGTCTGTCTCAACTGCGGTGATGTGGAGGTCCTCGAAATGACCTGCCCGGTAGAAGAACTGGAAAACCAAGTCAGTAAAAATACGGGATTCCAGGAAGTATACCATGAACTGCAATTCTATGGTATTTGCCCGGAATGTGCGAAGGGTAAATTATAGAATCCCGATATATCCACCTCAAGCATGCGGATGATAATAACATTCGGCTTGCATGCCAACAGTGATGAACTGTAATGCCGCCTGTTTACTGATAATACTTTACCCGGTGCAATACATTAAAACGAAAATAACTATTTCGAAATTATTCTTCCTATTGCTTATAGCATACCTGCCTCTTTTTGGTAGCGAAGAGAATAAGAAAAACAAAGTTAATTTCAACTGGAACGAAATTCCGTCCCAAACGACATCGGGTATAACTCAAGAATTGACAGGTTTAAGCGGAGCATTTGCCGGAGTTCATAACGATGCTTACATCATCGCGGGTGGAATTCGCAGTATTAAGCGTGGAGATGAGAGTGAGAATATTTGGAGTGACGAGATATATGTCCTGGAAAAAAACGCCGATGGCAATTACCAGTGGAATGACCGTAATAAACATAAATTACCCCGACCACTGGCTCAAGGTGTAGCGATAACGACAACGGAAGGTATATTATGCATCGGGGGCAGCGATGAGAATGAATGTTCTTCAGCTGTATATCTTCTGCGATGGAACAGCGCCGAGCAGCAAGTCGAAATTGATACAATGCCATCGTTACCCCGGCCCTTGGCTTTAATGAGTGGTGCCAAAATCGGCAACTCCGTTTACATAGCTGGAGGGCAGGAGAGTATAAAGAATGCAAGAGCGACGAACAATTTCTGGACCCTCAATCTTGTTCAAGAAAAGGGACAAAATAATCACTGGCGTGAACTCAGCCCCTGGCCAGGACCCGCGCGCATAGAACCAGTAGCGATTGAGCAAAGTGATGGTGTAATAGATGCCTTTTATCTTTTTGGCGGCCATTCACTTGAACCCGAGAGCGAAGATAATGTGCTCACTGACTCCTATCATTTCAATCCAGAATCAGGAGAGTGGAAACGCATTGGCGACATAAATCCAAGTTATTCTTTAAGTCGTCAAACATCTGGAATCCCTTACGGTGCTAATCACATGCTGTTTTTCAATGGGGCAGCGCAACAAATATTGGCCTATCATACGATTACCGACACCTGGGTCGAAGCATCTAGTCTGCCGTCGAAGGGTGCGATAGGATCAAATGTAGTATTGTGGGACAAAGCTTTTGTCTTCCCCTTGGCGACACTTGAGGAAGGGAGGACAAACATGAAATTTTGGGAGATCGAACGCCAGATCATTCATAAGTTTGGCTGGTTGAATTACTCCGTCCTCATACTCTTTTTTGTCGTGCTTTTAAATATGGGATGGTTCTTTTCCAAACGCGAAAAAAGCACGGATGATTATTTTAAAGCGGGGAAACGTGTGCCGTGGTGGGCAGCTGGAATAAGCATTCTCGGGACCGGACTAAGCGCACTCACTTTTATGGCAGTCCCCGCCAAAGCTTACGCTACCGACTGGATCTATGCTTTCAGTTACCTCTTTGGGCCTCTCCTTGCTCCCGTTATTATCTATGCATTTCTTCCATTTTTTCGCCGACTCAATGTAACCACCGCCTATGAATATCTGGAAATGCGGTTCAACCTGTCAGTCCGACTCATCAGCAGCATTACTTTTATTTTATTCCAGATCGGTCGTGTCAGCGTCATATTACTACTGCCATCGATCGCACTTTCAGTTGCGACGGGCATCAATATCTTTCTTTCGATCACGGTACTGGGAATAATCTCAACGGTCTATACGGTCATGGGCGGGATCGAAGCCGTGATCTGGACGGATGTGATACAGGTGGTTATTCTTTTTCTGGGAGCATTAATCAGCCTGGTTATAGTAATCTTCTACATGGACGGCGACTTTGCAGGAATGTATACAACAGCGATGGAGAATAATAAACTTCACTTCGTAGATTTTGCTTTTGATCTGACTATCGTGACTTTCTGGGCAATAATTTTCAGTATACCTGCTGGGCTATCAGGGGTTGCGGACCAGGCTACGATCCAACGCTATCTTACAACCAAAAATGAGAAGGATGCAGCTAAAAGTATCTGGATGAATTCTTTGATAGGTCCTTTCTCAGGATTGTTTTTTTTCGTCATTGGAACTGGGCTCTACTTGTTTTACAAAGCACATCCCGCAAAACTCACTCCGGGTCTTGAACAGACTGATGCTACTTTTCCCCTGTTTATCGTGACCGAGATGCCGGCGGGAATTTCTGGATTGATCATTGCTGCAATTTTCGCTGCCGCGATGTCAAGCCTTGACAGCAGTATCCACAGCTCATCAACCGCTATTGTAACTGATTTCTATCGAAGATTGAAAAATGAAGTAACTGACGGGCAATGTTTGCGCTTAGCGCGATGGCTGACCGCGATTTTTGGTGTATTCGGAACCGGTCTCGCGCTTTACATGGGCCAATTCGATATCAAATCTCTATGGGACATATTTATCCAAATTGGAAATTTATTGACCGGAGGATTAGCCGGTATTTTTGTCCTCGCGGTATTTACCAAACGCGCGCATGCAACTGGTGTTTTGGTAGGATTTTTTGCTAGTGCGATAATTCTTTACCTCTTTAAAAGTCATACAAATGTGCATTTTTGGTGGTATACTATAACGGGCATGAGCAGTTGCTTTGTTGTGGGTTATCTAACCAGTTTAATTATCCCCGCTAAGAAAAAATCTCTGGACGGGCTCACTATTTATAACATGCGCAAAAGAGTAGATTAATTACTTTCTCATTATTCAATTTATGGATTAATAGCTTCACACACGTGAGCTAAATGACACTTGAAAGTAATTTACCTCTAATATAAATTCTTAATTTGAAGCGATAAAATCAGCGCCTAATATGAAACGTTCGGAAATCAATCAATCTTTCCTGTCAGCAAATAAATGCTTCACAAAATATGGCTGGCTGTTGCCACCTAATGCAAAGTGGGACGTAACTGATTTCGGCTTGGGGGATTTTTCAAAATTTGGGCTGACCTTAGTAAATCTTGCTGAAGAGCCAGAGTATTGTGAAAAGATCATGTACGTGAAAAAGAACCAGACTACCCCCGCTCATTGTCATAAGAAAAAGAAGGAAGATATCATTTGCCGGCAGGGAGCGCTGGCTGTTGTCGTCTGGCCACGTCACCCCGACGATTCCAACGAGGGTGAAAATTTTAAAGTCAAGGTCAACGGATCCCCGAGGGATGTAGAATCGGCAGAAAAGATTAGTCTTAAACCAGGTGAGCGCGTCACCTTAATCCAGGGTGTCTATCATGAATTTTTTGCTGAGAGCGACGAATGCATGATAGGTGAAGTCTCTACGGCAAACGATGATCTCCACGACAACTTTTTTGTTAACCCAGAAATTGGCCGTTTTCCCGGTGTAGAAGAAGACGAAGAACCTATTGTCACCCTGGTCAGTGACAAATGATCTGGGAACTGCTGTAATACTGGCGATCTTTAAACTATGCGGCTGAATCTATGAAGGAGCAGATAAATAAGTGCTGATAGCATAAGAAGGGGCATAATTGCCGGGGGCAACTGGGTCATCGATCATGTTAAAGTGATTGATGTATACCCGCCACAGGATGCTTTAGCGGTAATTGAAGATGAATCGCTGGGCAATGGGGGAGGACCTTATAATCTCCTGAAGGATTTATCGAAAATGGAAGTGAGGATTCCCCTGACCGGTGTTGGGTTAGTAGGTGAAGACAGTGACGGGGAGCACATTCTCAATGATTGCAAAAACTCCGCTATCGATTGTGAATTAGTTAAAGTAACGAATGAGGCCCCGACATCTTACACGGATGTAATGTCAGTTAAATCTACCGGTCGGCGAACTTTTTTTCATCAGCGCGGCGCGAATGCGCTGCTCAATGAAAGCCATTTCGATTTAAGTAAAAGCAATGCCTGGTTGCTGCATCTGGCTTATCTGAATCTTCTCGATTCTTTGGATATTATTGATGACAGCGGCTATACCGGTGCAACCCACGTATTAAAAAAAGCCAGGGAGTTGGGTATGAAAACTTCAATCGATCTGGTCTCTGTCGAGAGTGACATGTTTAATCGTGTGATTAAACCGTCCTTGCCGTTTGTGAATTATTTTCTCCTTAATGAGATTGAAGCTGAGCGCATTGCCGATATTCAAATTGTTAAAGGGGAAGAGGTGGATCTGGAATCGGTAGGCAATGCCGCAGAGAAGCTGATTGAAATGGGAATTGGCAATCTTGTCGTCATACATTATCCCGATGGCGCATTAGCTATGGATACAAACGGAAAGAAGTATGTGCAAGGATCCCTTCGCGTGTCTACTGAAGAAATTAAAGGTACAGTTGGTGCGGGAGATTCTTTTGCCGCGGGTATGCTTTACGGATTACATGAAGACTGGCCTATAGATAAATGCCTTAATCTTGCGGTCTGTGTGTCCGCAAGCTGTCTATATGATGCGACCACTTCGGGAGGGATTCTCCCTTTAAATGAGTGTCTCGCTCTTGGCGAAAAGTACGGATATCGGAAGATTGTTTAAATTCAGAATTAGATTTGGGAAATAAAAGGATTATGGTGATGCCTTATTCCATGACCAGGTTGGCGGTATCCATCGGGGTGTTCACTCTTTGCTTTAATTTATTACTGGGTGAACAATCACCAGAGGTAAACAAAGATGAGAAAGAGGAAGCGGCAATCGCCTTGAAAGAGATTCTTGTCACGGTAAAACCCATCCAGGAAGAGTTACTTATACAAAGACTGGGAGAGAAAATTAGTGTAATCACTGACAAACAGATTGAGGTATTAAATGCGCATGATGTGACGACCGCCTTGCGGCGGATTCCGGGAGTAACAATTTCCCGTTATAATGTAGTGGGAGCGTTTGGCGGTGATGCAGGTGGTAGTATATTTATCCGCGGGCACGGTTCCGGGCGTCCGGGCGGAGAAATTTCACTGATGATCGACGATATCCCTCGATTTAGCGGTGTATGGGCGCATCCACTTCTTGATCTCATTTCTGTAAACAGCGCCGAACGGATCCATGTCTATAAAAGTCCCCAGGCTGTATTATTAGGTAATATGTCATTTGGGGGACTGAACATTGTGCCGAGAAAGAGAGATGAAAAAGGAGTCGAGGGGAGATTAAAAACTACCTATGGTTCTTATGATACTTCGACCATACAAGGCGATATTACAGGTAAGACAGAACAGCTCAACTACTCGCTGGGTGGGAGTCGTCAGGAAAGTGATGGCCACCGAAAAAATGCAGACGGCAGGGTTGAATCGATCCATGCACGACTGGGTTATCAATTAAATGAAAAATGGGAATTATCTTTATTATTTCATCATAACCATAGTTATGCTCATGACCCGCAATCGATATTTTCGTCCCCTTTACCCATTGTTGAGAGCTATATCACGGATAGCCAATTTTATGTCCTTTCTTTAACCCACGAGGATGAAGTTTTTAATGGCTATTTGAAACTGTATCTCGATGACGGATCAACATCCTGGTATCAATGGCATCAACCACCACCTCCGCCCAATACTCCACAGTCATTTAATAATGTTACCCGTTTTAAAAATTATGGATTTCGGGCACGTGAAAAAATAGCGTTTACCAACGATACTGAATTAACCTTGGGCTTCGATCTCGATTTCTATGGCGGCGAGGTAGAAGACACTTTTTCGGAAGGAACAGTTCTCTTTATGGAGAATATGACTTTTAAAAATATAGCGCCCTACTTGGTCGTAAGTAGAACTTTTGGAAATTCTACTCAACTTACACCCTCGGCAGGAATCAGGTATAATAAAAGTCGTTATTTTGGAGAAGACTGGGGTGCGCAAGCGGGGTTGGTTGCTGAGTTTAAAAATACTAAATTATATGCCAACTGGAGTAGAGCTTTTAATCTGGCCGGAGTTTATAGTTCAGTATTTGCGACACGCTGGGGGCTTGGAGAGAAGTGGAAGGAAATGGACGCAGAAATCGTCAATCACTATGAAATTGGAATTTCAAGACAGTTGAATAATGCTTGGTGGATCGACTTGAGCATTTTTAATGATCATACAGAAAATTCCATTCGCTTTGATCCACCCCCACCCCCTATTTTTATTACCAATGTGGGGGATTATACGATGAAAGGCATAGAATCTAATATATATTATTCACCTACTAACCGAGTGAATATATTTCTCGGTGGTACCTATAACGAGAGCGAACCAGAGGATGTTCCGAATCTACCCGAATGGACATTCTCTGCCGGTCTCGCCTATAAACCCCATGAACGCTGGGATTTGAACTTTGACGCACAGTATGTCGGTAAACAATATATACTCAATCCACGTTTCAACCCCAAGCAAGTTTCAGTCGAAGAGTTTTTGCTTTTTAACGGGAGATTGGCTTATAAATTTACCACACCTGAAAATGTATGGAAAGGGACAGTATATATCGCGGTAGAGAACATAGGAGATGAAGCGTACGAATACCGGCCCGGGTATCCTATGCCGGGGCGGGGAGTTGCGTTAGGGCTGGATATTAAATTTTAGATAGAAAGACGATGAAAACACTAGCCCCAGCAAGTTTAGCGAAAGTTTTTAGCAAAATTCAGCTATTAGAAACGACCATTCTCTTAAGTATAACTTTACTCTTGCCTATTTTAATTCATACTATTCCCAATTGGGGAACTCATCCCTGGGGGGCGAGACTACTACCGATTTATTACGCACCCCTTATTGCCGCCTTGTTCTACCCCGTGCATGTCAGCCTTATCGTTGCCCTGTGCCCGCCTTGGATAAATCTGATTTTAACTGGGCTGCCCAAACTGCCTTATACCGCTCTAATGACTTATGAGCTTTTAATTTTCGTTCTATTAATAACCTTTTTGGTCACCCTTTCGGGACGCAAGTGGTATTATGGCCCTCTTTCATACTTTGTAGCAAAAGTGATTATCTTCCTGTTGCTTTTTACCTGGCCACCCATGTATTTTTTAGATTCTCCTCTCTCGTATTTTGAAAATACCCTGTTTGTAGCAATCCCGGGCATAATTCTACTTGGGCTTGTCAACTGGACAGTAATAAAAATTGCACCCAGTGAGAAAACCGATCGTCAACCTGTCTTTTGAGGAGATATCCAGTAATATTCGGGCCACCTCATTTCCCGTAGTCGATTGTGTGCTTGGTATACTCAATGGTGGTCTCGTTCCCGCTTCGCTGATCGCACACCAGTTAATGAAGCCCTTACACTTTTTACCTATTAATTATCGTGATGAAAAAAATAAACCGCGTTATGAAAGTCCACAACTGCTCACGTGTTACCTCCCTCAAAATTTAGGTGAGCATGTTTTAGTGGTGGATGATGTTTCTGTTTCAGGACAAACACTGCGATTGGCGAACGCGCAGTTGAAAGAATACCGAGTTACATCATTTGTCCTTATTGGAAAAGCTGATCTCGTCCTCTTTCCCCATATTAATGAATGTGTAAACTGGCCGTGGCACAGTGAACAGTTTTAGGATGGGTGGTGGAGCGGGCTGTCCCTAGCACGCTTCTCAACTTTTTGTAACCATTAAATGTTGTAGGAACACCACGTTCGACCTTCGCCCGACAAGAGAGAATGTAGAATTCATGATCCTTGAGAGGGTTAAGTCCTCATCCTTCATGCAGGTGACGATGCCGGTTGTAAATAGGGGATGGTTTGAGGGCCTTCAGGCAGAATCGCTACTGGGGTATCTCGCCCAATCCTATTGAGTTCCCGATTGAGGGCATCTGCTAAATTGGGTATAGGAATTAAGTGACTACGTACAACTTCATCAGGATCCAGTTCACTAAAAAGAGCAACGCGCGCCTTTTCCAGTATAATAGCTAAAAGTTGTACTTGCCACTGATCGCAGAGAAGAAACCCAGGTGATTTAATCGCCGCCAAAAACGCTGAAGGGGAATCATATTCAAAAAGTAGTTTCTTAAAATTTCCATGGTTGGGAAAACCATCATTGCACTTTGCCGCGGTAATGATCAGACCGTCGTCTTCAACAATTTGCGCGGCGGCTGACATCCCTTTAACCGCTTGATAAAGATTCTGGTCTAAGGGATAGCCGCTATTAGTTGTGATAACGATGGGGAAAGATTTCGGGCAAGCGATCATCGCGGTCTCTTTAACAAAAGCGCAGCCCTCATGGAAAGCGGCCGTTGTGTCACCGCAGAAAAACTTCGTGATTTCCCGGTTTCGATTTTGTGCCAGATTTATACAAAAATCTATAGGTAAAAGTGATCCGTTCGCATAAATCTGTTCTTGTGTTGGATTATTATCTAAATTCCCCCACGTGCTACGTGCATCACCGATAACATGGGCGTTATGATACTGCATAATTGTATCTTTGTTTGCGATGCCCGGAAAAACAGCTTTATACCCCCCCGAAAAACCTGCCATGAAATGCGGTTCAATAAATCCCATTATAATACGCCTGTCCGCTTTCACATAATGGTCGTTGAAATAAACGGAATAACCAAATTTTGACTCACCGGCATAGGCGAGCCCAGTTGGATCGTCACCCTTATGATCAACGACTCGGTAATTCTCAACGATCTCTTTGCCAAGCATAGTCTCAAGCTCCTCAGTCGTGTGTCCGCGGTGTGTACCTGTTCCTGTAATAATCGTAAAGTTCTCTTTGGGAATTTGGTGAAGTTCGTGAAACAACCAGGGTAGTAAGCGATCATTAGGCAGTGGTCGTGTAATATCGGGAATAACCACCGCGACACGGTCGCCGGGTTGAATAATTTCGCGAAGAGGTGATGATTGAATGGGATGGCGAACAGCCTCTTCAAATGCTTTCTGTTCGTCCGCTAGGCCTTTTAAATATTGGGGCGAGAGAATAGTTGCATTAATCCCATCCAACTCTAATTCAAGACCTTCATTTCCATAATCCAATAGAGTTACCATAACTGAAATTGTCCCTCTAAATAATCATACGCAATTTATTCAGCTTCTAATTCCCTTTTAAGTAACAGGTTTTGTTTTTCTGTAATATCCGCAATACCCTTGCGGGCCAGGGATATCAGCTTGTCTAATTGTTCCTGGGAAAAAGAGGCTTCCTCACCACTCCCTTGGACTTCAACAAATCTACTCTGACCGGTCATTACGACATTAAAGTCAACCGCGGCATCTCTATCTTCGAGGTAATTGAGATCGGTAATTTCATGATCCTTATATAAACCGACACTGACTGCCGCTACCGAATCTGTGAGAGGATTTTCCTCCAGTTGTCCGGTTTTCAAAAACTTTTCCACGGCCAATCTGGCCGCTAAATAAGCACCCGTGATGGAAGCGCAACGCGTTCCTCCGTCCGCTTGTAGGACATCGCAATCGATCCATAAACAAGAGCCAGGCATTTTTGATAAATCCGCAATCGCGCGCATCGATCGACCGATAAGGCGCTGAATTTCAACTGTTCGGCCGTCGGCTCTACCACGAGAGATGTCACGTGTTTTGCGATCCAAAGTACTGTAGGGAAGCATCGAGTATTCTGCAGTGATCCAGCCCCCCTCCTTATTCTGTTGTTGCATCCACCGGGGACGGTTTTTGTCAATCGTCGCAGCGCAAATTACTCTTGTATCGCCAAAACCGATAAGTACTGAACCCGAAGCATGAGGAGCTATGCCAATATCAAAGGTAATGGGACGTAGTTCTTGTGCATGGCGCTTATCGGGCCGGATTAATTCTGACATGGTGGAAATACTTAAATTGAATGGATGGTATAGTGCTACCCTAAAAGGGTAAATAAGCGGGTCAATCGACAAGTTCAGCAATACATACCAGCGTTAAGCGATCGCGGTTTCTTTTTTAGCAACGTCTGGTTCAGTCCACTTACCTTGTGCTTTAATCAATTCGATCAGCTTATCAACGGCGTGTTCTTCATCAATATGGTACTCAACACAATTTTTAGCCACGTAGAGATTTATCTTACCGGGAGCACCACCCACATATCCAAAATCCGCGTCGGCCATCTCACCAGGACCATTAACGATACATCCCATAACGGCGATCGTTATCCCTTTAAGATGGTCGGTTCTCGAGCGGATTTGCTGGGTCGTAGATTGAAGGTCAAACAATGTGCGGCCACAGCTGGGACAAGCGACAAATTCTGTTTTAGATATACGGGCGCGCGCGCCTTGAAGAATGTTATAGGCAAGGGTGGTAGCGCGACGGATATCCGGCTCAGTTTCGATACTGATCAAATCTCCCAATCCATCGCATAAGAGGCTACCCGAAAAAGTTGCAGCCTCTAAAAGGCGGTCGCCGAAATAATCTTTTAAATCGATAGTATTACACTCTGTATTGCGTATCCAAAGCGGGGCGGAAATGTTCAAACGCTTTAATATACTGGCCACCTTTCGATAGGCACCCAGGGGATGTGTCGTTTCAGGAGGATGGGAGAGAGTAAATACCAAGTTGGCATTGCTGTGCGTCTGTAGTAAATCTTCCATCTCAGGCAAGGCTTGCGGTGAAATATCCAGGGCAAGGAAGTGGCCATTCCTATGAGCGAAATCAAGATAACGATCCAACAATTCTTTATCATCAGATTTAAATTTCCTAAGCAGCATCCATTGGCTGTCAGCTGGCCAGGTTATTTTTTCGAGATGACTGAATTCAAGTGAATCTCCACATTCGACAACATAAAAAGGGATAGATTTTTGAAGCGAGGATTGAATTGAGAGAAGAGAGGGTATATCATCACAGTCTTCAACGGTTAGGAGTAATCCCTCAATTTTTGTATCTTTGAGGAGAGCTTGTGCCTGTGACACTTCATTAACAATAGCCTCTGCTTTTGCGATAGGATGATGGCTCGGGATGATAATTCTTGGCGGTTGATCCGTAGCAATAGCGCAACTTTTATTCAGTTCGATAGTCGTGACCGCGCGTCGCGTGTATTCAAAGGGATTGATACTATCGAGATCAGTCCCGTCATCATCGGCCGCAGTTTCTTGATTCCAAAGTTGCATCGATTTAGCTGCCAATGCTTGCGCAACTGGAACTTCATAAACGGGATCTTCGGTTAAAGAGACACGTATAGTGTCTCCCAATCCATCGTAGAGAAGACTTCCGATACCGATAGAACTTTTAATGCGAGCATCTTCACCATCGCCGGCTTCAGTTACTCCAAGATGTAAGGGGTAATTCATCCCTTCAGCATTCATTTTAGCTACTACGAGTCGATAAGCCTGAATCATAACTTTAGGATTACTCGCTTTCATCGAAAGGACAATGTCCTGAAATCCATGTGATTCAGCGATACGGATAAATTCCAGCGCTGATTCCACCATACCCAGGGGTGTGTCTCCATAGCGGTTCATGATGCGGTCGGAGAGCGAACCGTGATTTGTTCCAATACGCAGCGATCGACCTAAAGCTTTGCACTTTTTAACTAAGGGGGAAAATCCATCGTGCAAGCGTTGCAACTCTTCATTATATTGCACATCCGTGTACTCGCGAATGGCAAATTTCTTTTTATCGGCATAATTACCTGGATTAACTCTCACTTTTTCTACATGTTCGGCCGCTTCCATCGCCGCGCGCGGTAGAAAATGAATGTCGGCAACCAGAGGAACATCAATTTTTGACTGCCGAAGTTTTTTACTAATGGCTTTGAGTGCTTGGGCGGCCATCAGATTCTGAGCGGTGATGCGGACAATCTCGCACCCGGCTTCAACCAGGGCGATGGTCTGTTTAACTGTAGCTTCAATATCTTGCGTCGGTGTAGTCGTCATCGATTGCACGCGGATTGGGTTGTCACCACCAACACCGACATTACCGACGAACACCTCTCGCGTCAGTCGTCGAGTGGCATTGAAACGGGAATTGCAGTAATCAGCCATAAGAGAAAGGAGAACAATAAAAATTAATCCTCATTAGTGTCTGTACTCGTTTTATCCTCAGCATTAAAAACCGGATCGACGATGTTATCCAACTGCGCCTGGTATTCACGCTCATCATTTATGTCTCGGCCTACGCGTTGGAAATCAAAAAACATAACATAAAAAAAGAGTCCAAAAAGCATGATAATAAATACACCCTGAGTCCTTGCGATTAATCGGGGTGGCAATGCTTTACCCCGGATTTTAGCCATCGTGGCAAAGGCCATATGACCGCCATCGAGGACCGGAATGGGGAGCAGGTTGAGAATCGCGAGATTGACATTAATGAGCGCGGTGAGAACGAGAACCAACCTCAAATCGAAAGATACGCGATAAATGGCATAAACAATTCCCGGGGGGCCGGTAAGTTGATTCAGACGAATGTCTGACAGTGGGTGAATGAGACCCCACAGGACTTGCAATGTCACCGTGGCGTGTTGATAGATCTGAGTAAGTGGATTGACATGAATAAGGTATCTTTTCCGCTCCAACTCGAAACCCATGCTGGGAGCGGTGTCACCATTTTTAGTCACGACGACGGTATCTGGTTTAAGTAAAAACTCGAGGGACCTGCCAGACCGGTCAATGACCAAAGACATCGTCTTTTCCCGGTTGGGTAGAATATAACTATTCAGCGCATGGTAAGTCATCATTGGCTGACCGTCTAAAGAAACAATTTGATCGCCTGGCATCAACCCGGCGCGAGCGGCCGGTGAATTTTCCGACACGCTACCAAGAGTCAGCGTTTCAGCGGGTTGTACACCTACCATTCGCATGCGCTCAACAGTAGCGAGGATGGGAAATACTTCAATATCGAGAGTTTTATCGCCGCGCAATACGGTGAAGACACTGCGTGGGGACCCGGTATCACTTCGACCGGTGCCGGTGATCAGGGTATGCTTAAAATCAGACCAGTTGTCGACAATGGCACCATCGATTTTCGTTACTGTATCACCTGCTTTAATCCCGGCCTTGAATGCGGGGGCTTCGACCTCTTCTCCATCAGGCGTTACCAAGGTTGGAAATACATAACCGATACGAGTCGTTTGCAGAAATTCTGAAGTCGGTTGTCCGACGAACCACAAAATTGTTGCGAGTAGAAGCGCAAAAAGAACATTAAAAACTGCACCCATTACCGCGACAATCATCTTATCAGCGTAACCGATGGGTGGTAATTCTTCTTCAGTTGACTCAGTTTCACCTTCGATACCGCGCAGATCGGCGAGCTGAGGTAGTGCGACGTATCCACCGAGGGGAAACGCGGATATACAGTATTCGACACCCTCTTTTTTCCAGGTAAAGATCTTAGGCCCGAATCCAATTGAAAAACGATCGATCTTTAACCCGCGTTTGCGAGCGGCAAGAAAATGACCCAATTCATGGACAAAGATAGATCCCCCAAAGAATAAAATTATTAAAAGAATAGACCAAAAACTGGAAAAGAGAGTTTTAAATATTTCAGGATTCATAGTTGGCAATTTTACTGCGCGCCACCTCGCGCGCAGACGCTTCAAACTCCAAAACCTGATCGAGATTTTGCGGTTCGAAACAAGATACGGTTTCTAATGTTCTTTCTATAATATTAGGAATTGTGAGGTACTCAATCCGATTTTCAAGAAATGCACTGACCGCTTCTTCATTTGAAGCATTAAATGCTGCGGGGGCAGTGCCGCCGGAGACAAGCGCTTCACGGGCGAGGCGCAAACAGGGAAATCGTCCAATATCCGGGGGGCGGAAATCGAATTGCATAACTTGAGAAAAGTCGAGTGTTTCGGTTACACCCTCACTGCGGTCGGGGTAGAGCAAGGTATGCTGAAGGGCGAATGTCATGGAGGGGGGAGAAAGTTGCGCCAATATAGAACCGTCGATAAATTCAACAAGTGAATGAATGATACTTTGAGGATGCACAACGACTTGGATTTCATCAGGTTTTCGACCGAATAACCAATGCGCTTCAATTACCTCAAGACCTTTGTTGGCCATGGTTGAACTATCAACAGTGATTTTAGGACCCATCGACCAGTTAGGGTGTTTGAGTGCATCCTCACGTGTAATCGTTTTCATTTGCTCAGAGCTGTAATCACGAAAGGGTCCGCCCGAGGCGGTGAGTATAACGCGGGCAAGGTCTTTTCCATTAGAGTTCTGAAGACATTGAAAAATAGCATTATGTTCACTGTCTGCCGGTAATATTTTTCGCCCATGCTTTTTAGCCGCGTCCATCACGAATTTACCTGCTAAAACGAGAACTTCCTTACTCGCAAGAGCGACGTCATTACCCGCTTGAAGAGCAGCCAGGGTAGGGTGCAAACAGATTGTGCCGGGGACGGCAATCACCGCAATATCGGCGTCAGGCAATGATGCTAATTCAGTGAGGCCTTGTAATCCACAATTAAGATGGACATCTTTTGCGAAGAGATTGGAATCGCGCGCTTTTTTGTAAGCGATTTCGTCGAATATAGTAACGTACTTGATCGCAAACTCATTTGCGATGTTTGCTAATGCCTCGATCTTAGAAAAAGCGGCGATACCAAAAAGCGCGAGGCGATCAGGGTTTCTGCGTACGACTTGAAGCGTGTTATCCCCGATCGAACCGGTTGCGCCCAATAAAATTATTTTTTTCCGATCCATTTTTATAATATATATTTTAAAATTAAATAGCCCGCGGGCGCACTTAGAATAACGCTGTCTAAAAGATCAAATGCGCCTCCAATTCCAGGTATTTTATTCCCAGAATCTTTTACCGCGGCATGACGTTTAAAAAGCGATTCCACAAGGTCAGAAAAGATAGCGATGAGTGCAATGGGAATGGCGAAGATCGCAGCTTTCCAAGGAATAAATGTCGGCGGTAAATATTTATGACCTATCAATACAAAGAGGTAAGCAGCTAAAGCTGAGAAAAAAACAGCGCCCAATACACCTTCCCAAGTCTTTTTAGGGCTGATAGCGGGAGCAAGTTTCGTTTTTCCAAAGAATTTTCCGACAAGAAAACCGCCTACATCACTGAATTTAGCTGTCACTACAACCCAAAGAGAAAGAAGAAGACCTTGCTCGAGACTTACAGGATGCTGCATGAGTAGAATCAAGTGCATGAGCATGTAGGGAATATAGATAATTCCAAATAAAGTAGAAATAAAAGATGATGATTTGTGGGCAATTTCTTTTTTTCCCAGTATAGCCGCAGCACAGATAAGAGCGGATGCAGTGAGTAGATCCGAGTTTGTGTAAACGGTAGAAGGATCAGAGAACAGCGGTAGGTAATAGGTTCCGAGCATAATCAAAAGGCCTAAAATTAAACCCAGCCTTTTCATCGGGAAATGCCCGGTCTTTTCCAGAATCAGATACAACTCATATTGAGTTAAAACGCTGAAAAGAATAAGTATCCATACGCCAGCTGTAGGTCCACCAAGGAAGAGGGCTGAGATCAGGATGACCCACAGACCCAAGGTACTGAGGATGCGTTGCGTCACCTGTTCAATATGGGCTCAGCGGGGCTTTTACGGACTTGCTCCCCTGTTTTACCAAAGCGTCGCTCTCGTTTCTTAAAGCTTTCGATCGCCTTTATAAAATCTTCCTTACTGAATTCCGGCCATAATTTTGGTGAGAAAAAGAATTCTGAATACGCACCTTGTAAAAGCAAAAAATTACTTAATCGCGTTTCGCCCGATGTGCGTATAATTAGATCGGGATCCGGTATATCATCCGTATAAAGGTATTGTGCAAATTCCTTCCAATTCAGGTTATCTGGTTTTTTTGTCCCGTCGAGAACCGCCCGGGAGTAGGCCTTTACGGCATCAATGACTTCGCTGCGCGCCCCATAATTTAAAGCGAAAATAAGAGTTCTATCTTGATAATGTGATGTAGCCTCGATGGCTTGATTCAGTAGCGCACATAGTTTAGGTGGCAATTCATTAATACGACCGATCGCTTTGAGACGGATCTGATGTTTATGTAATTTCCCAAGGTTCGTTTTTAAAAAATATTCGAGCATTTTCATTAACGCTTCTACCTCACCTTGAGGGCGATCCCAATTTTCTGCGGAGAAGGCGTAAAAAGTAAGATACTTGATGCCCAGCTCACGTGCGTATTCTACAATATTCCCCACATTTTCAACCCCCCGCTGATGCCCCTGATTGCGTCGCAAACCCTGCTGTTTTGCCCAACGACCGTTACCATCAGGGATTATAGCAACATGGGTGAGGGTTGGTATACTATCGGTTGGAGATATTTTCTTCACGACACAAATTGAAAAAAGACAAGCAATGAGTAGAAATCACCTATTAGTTTACTCTCACCTGCTGGTAAGAGTGAACATAATAATATGTGTAAAATTGTGGCAAATGTAAAGACGGGGAATAAAATTAACAAGATCCGAAAATAACGCTGCAATTTTCTTTATAAAAGCTCATGCGCTGAGTTCTAAAATTTTTCTCTGCAGGTCCGTCCGACGCGAGGTGCTTTCCTTATTTCGAACAGCGATAGCGTAGGCAGCTGGATCGCCTACGATGAAGACTTTACTTTTTCCGCGGGTGATTGCGGTGTAAAGGAGGTTTCTTTGTAACAACATGAAATGTTGTTTTAAGAGTGGAATGATAACAATAGGAAACTCGCTCCCTTGAGCTTTGTGCACACTAATGGCATAGGCGAGTTGTAGATTATCCAGTTCTGCCCGCGTATAATCGATAACTTCATTATCAAAATTGACTGCAATAGAACCCGCTTCCGGATTGAGATGAGTGATCCTGCCGAGATCGCCATTGAAAATGTTCTTTTCGTAATTATTACGGTTCTGCAGGACTTTATCACCGATCGAGAAAGTTCTCTGTCCAAATTGCATAACTTTACCGTTCGGGTTAAGGGTATTTTGTAACTCTCGGTTAAAATTACTAATGCCTGCGACACCCCGATGCATGGGGGCCAGGACCTGGACATCCAAAAGTGGATCGACCATGTATTTAGCTGGAATGTAGTTTCGACAAAGATCGATTACTGTATCGAGGCAAGCATCGGGATCTGTTTTACGAATAAAATGTAAATCACTATGCGGAATTAATTCTGATGTATTGCTTACGACGAATGGTGGTGTTGCGTTATTATTTAAAATATTGTGTGCCGTGGCGATAATTTCACTTTGCTCCTCTTGGCGAAATATCCTTTGCAGCCGCGTGACTTTAAATTTTCGACACTTAATAAGATCGCTGAGAACATTACCGGCACCAATGGAGGGAAGTTGATTGACGTCGCCGACTAATAAAACATGAGCACTAACGGGCAGTGCGTTAAAAAGCGCGGATGCTAACCTGGTGTCCAGCATACTTGCTTCATCAACGATAATAAAGTCAGCATTTAAAGGATTACTTTTACAGGTTTTAAAGCGACCGGCATGTGGATCGAAATTTAAAAGCCGGTGTATGGTTTGCGCGAAAGTGTCAGTCGTTTCACTCATGCGCTGTGCGGCACGACCGGTAGGGGAGGCGAGTAAGAGGCGTACTTTTTTTGCGACAAGAATTTTTACAATCGCGAGGAGGATAGTGGTTTTGCCCGTGCCGGGTCCTCCCGTAATGATCGATACTTTTTGCGTGAGTGCGGCACTGACAGCATTAACCTGCTCAGAGGTTAATTCGAAACCGACGCGTTCTTCGACCCATGAAAAAGCTTTATCCAATATAATGGGCGGTAAAGTTGACGCATGCGAAATGAGTCGATTTACACTTTGTGCAATTTCATCTTCAGCTTTGGCTGTGATCGGTAATTGAAGCAATCCGTTACTCGTGGAAAGGCGAAGATAATTTTCTGCTCTTAAGGCTTTAATCCTTTCGCTTATTATTTCGTTTTCCGTTTCAAGTAACTGACTGGCATAAGGCACTAAATCTGCGGTGGAGTAACCGGTGTGCCCTTCATCTTCAAGTTGCTGCATCGCGTATATAATTCCAGCGTCGATCCGGGCAGGACTTTCGTTAGAAAAACCGAGGTTGATAGCGATGCGATCCGCGGTTTTAAAGCCAATACCCCTTACCTCACGGGCTACGGTGTATGGCTCGGTCTGCAGGACGGTTTTTGCATTGTTTCCATACTTTTTTACTAACTGCAGGCAGTTCGAAGATGAGACACCGTAAGTATGCAGAAAAAGCATTACATCCCGCATCGCCTGTTGTTCGGTCCAGGCAGTCTTTATGGAACGCGCGCGCTGTTTACCAATCCCTTCGACTTCGAGCAAACGTCCGGAATCTTCGCCTATTACTTCCAGGGTCTCGGTCCCGAAGTGATCGACAATTTTATTCGCATAGACTTTACCAATCCCTTCGACGAGCCCACTGCCAAGATACATACGTATGCCGTGAACCGAAGAAGGGAGGACGGAACGGAAGGTCTGTATCTTAAATTGATTTCCATGCCTTTGATGAAACTCCCAATGCCCGGTCAACTGAAGTGTTTCCCCACATTGAACACCGGGGAGGGTCCCGGTGACGGTAATTTGATTATTACCTTTTTCCTGCCTTAGTTCACCCACACAATAATGCGTTTCTTCGTTCGAGAAAATGATGCGCTCGAGCACGCCATTGAGATTAACCTCACTCATGTGTAGGTAGTGTTAAGGTCAGCCCACTCAATTAAGTGGAGAGGAAAAATTAAAAAGCATCATTCAGTCTGAACTTCAATCGCGTCCTTCGGAGCCGCGAATCCAAAAACGGTTTTACCCAACTCAATCAAATCAGGGTACACTCCATGCGCACCGGCTTCGATGAGCGGTTCGCTAGAATGGGTACCTGTGGTTACCGCATAACTTGCCATGCCTACAACCATTGCGGCTTCAATATCAAATGGTGAATCTCCAATCAGGCATGAATCATCGGGATCGCTTTGTAAACGAGAGAGAATATACTGTGTAAATTCACGTTCGGGTTTCCGGTAGGGTGTATCGCCATGACCGACAATAGCGTCAAGATAATGATCAAACTTCAAATGAGCGCAAAGTTGTCGCGAACTATCACCGCCTTTGTTCGTAAAGACCGCGGTTTTACAACCGCGGTCCTTGAGCGCATGAAGGAGCCAATGAACGCCCGGGTAGATGCCGACATCTTCAAGAAATATCTGATCAAAGTGTTCATGGAAATGGATAAGTGCCTCGGGTAATTTTTCTTTTCCGATTAACTTCTCAAGTGTTACCGGTACTGAACCGCCGATGGTGCGTTTGACGGTCTCAAAATCTACCTGTTCAAGCCCCAATTTTTTCTGAGTATAAGCATAACAACGGTAAATAACGTTAAAATGATCGATTAATGTTCCGTCGAGATCTAGTAATACAGCATTCATATAAATAATGTCGTCATCAGGCAGCACTTGTCCGGCAAAATGGGTTTAATAAATTAAAAATTGTGTGTGACAAATTTGGGATCACCTCTAAAGCTTAAACTATAAGAGTCAAACGGTATGGATTCTCAAGAACAAATAAAATTGATAGAGAGTGTTCGAGAGGGCAATACGCTCACCCTTCGTTTGTCTGGGGATTGGTCGTTAAGGGAAAGCAAACCCGAATTTAATACGATAAAAGACACATTTCCAGAGGGTAAATCTATACAGGGTATAAAATTCGATGTCTCCCAATTGGTCACTTGGGAATCAGGTCTGTTGACTTTTTTGCTGAAAGTCATCGATTACGGAAAAGAGCGGGGATTGGAAGTATATGTAGATTCACTGCCCGATAACATGCAGCGTTTACTTCGTCTTTCACAGGAAGTTCCGGAAAAAGAGGATGTGGGAAAAAGAAACGAGGAACACGGTTTTTTACCACGGCTTGGTAAATGGGGAATCTCTATTTATGATGGAGGTGTAGATTTTACACGATTTTTTGGAGAGGTTTTTTTAAGTGTTCTTAAGCTCCTCAGTGGCCGCTATCATATGCGTTGGGGTGACTTTTTTGTCATCATCCAGGAAACCGGTGCAAAAGCTCTCCCCATTGTCTCCCTCATCGCTTTACTCATTGGGCTAATTGTTGCGTTTCTAGGATCCGTTACCCTCGCCCGATTTGGCGCGGAGATTTATGTTTCCTATCTTGTCGCCTACGGGATACTCAGAGAAATGGGAGCAATTATGACTGGGGTAATTGTTGCCGGTCGCACGGGCGCGGCCTTTGCCGCACAGATAGGGACGATGAAGGTAACCGAGGAAATCGATGCACTGAAAACGATGGGCATTTCTCCGGTAGATTTCATCGTCATGCCACGTATGCTCGCGCTCATTATTATGATGCCGCTGCTTGTCCTCTATGCTGATCTCATTGGTATTATCGGTGGGCTCTTGGTATCTACCCTCCTCCTGGATTTTTCCGTTTACCAGTTTCTTGAGGGGATGAATGAAGCGGTGGCACTACCCGATTTTTACATCGGTCTGTTTAAAGGAACAATTTTTGGTATATTAATTGCCATATCCGGTTGTCTGAGGGGCATGCAATGCGGGAATAGTGCTGATGCCGTTGGTTTGGCGGCCACATCAGCTGTCGTTACGGGTATAACCTTGATCATTTTTGCCAACGCTGTCATTGACTGGATTGCAGCCATCCATGGCATTTAATATTAATGATGAATGCTATTTCCCAACCGAAAATTGAAGTGCGAGGCATGGACTTAGCTTATGGCTCTTTTGTTGTCATGCGAGATCTCAAATTTTCCGTCAAACAAGGTGAGATTATGATCATAATGGGCGGCAGTGGTTGTGGAAAAAGCACCTTATTAAAGCACCTTATCGGTCTTATCGATCCTGTCCGCGGGGACATTTTATATGACGGCGTAAGTTTTGTTAATGCCGATCTGGATAAAAAACAAAATACCTTGCGTACCTTTGGTGTGCTCTATCAGGCGGGAGCACTTTGGAGCTCAATGACTCTGGAAGAGAATGTAGCCTTACCGCTCGAGGAATATACAAAGCTCTCGAGTAGTGAAATCCGGGAAATTGTCTCATTTAAGCTATCGCTTGTCGGGTTAAAAGGCTTTGAGGCCTTCTATCCTTCTGAAATCAGTGGTGGTATGCGCAAGCGCGCCGGCCTGGCCCGCGCGATGGCGTTAGACCCGGAAATTCTATTTTTTGACGAACCGTCAGCGGGGCTCGACCCAATTAGTTCGCGCAGGTTGGACGACCTGATTCTACAACTTCGCGATAGTCTTGGCTCGACCGTTGTTGTGGTTACACATGAGTTGGCAAGCATTTTTGCGATCGGTGATAATTCAATCTTCCTCGATGGCGAAAGCAGAACAATGACGGCGATGGGAAATCCAAATGAACTCTTTAAGAATCCACCTAACGAAAACATACGATACTTTCTTTCTCGCGGTGAAAAAGCTAATTAATTTATTTTATGTCCCTTAGTATGAGATTAAAGAAGTTAATCATAGATAAGCAGATAATATGAGTATAAAATCCAATCCCACGGTAATAGGAGTTTTTGTGCTCGGCGCGATGGCTGTTGCCGTTGCGGGAATTATCTTCGTCGGGTCAGTTAAAATTTTTGCCGAAAATGAGGAATATATCATTTATTTTGATGAATCAGTGAGCGGATTGGATATTGGCTCTCAAGTTAAATTTCGCGGTGTTCCCATGGGACAGGTCAAGGATATATTTATTCGTTACAATCAGATTGAATTATCAGCTCATATCCCAGTGCTTATTGAAATTGAAATAAGCCGGCTCGCAAATAAACTAGGAATATCCGTGGACATAACTGATGATGAAGAATTCTTCACACAGGTAAATGATGGATTGCGCGCCCAATTGGTTATGGAAAGTTTTATCACAGGACTTTATTATATCGATTTATCCTACATCGAAGATGCCCCTCCCCCTAATTTCATCCAGGAGAAGATCATATATAAAGAAATACCTTCCATCAAATCACCCTTTGCCGAGATCGGTCAGAGCGCTACCGAAATCATTGCTCGCCTGAGTGCTATTGATATAGAGAAAATAAATAATAAATTGGTTTCTCTTCTTGAGAGTGCGAATGACTCTATAGACGATGTAAACTTCAAAAAAATCAGCGACAGTTTAATCGATGCGACCGAGTCCATTGCGGAGTTGGTCAATTCAGAAAATGTGCAGGTGGTATTGGAAAATCTAAAAACTGCTTTAGCAGAAATTCGTAATTTGTCAGTGAAGTTAGAAGAAAACATTGATCCGGTTCTGGCGGGAGCTGATGCAACGAATCAGGAAGTTCAGAAGACTTTAGTCAGCCTGAGAAATACTGCTGATCGAATCGAAGAAGCACTCACCCCTGAATCGTCCATGCGTTATGAAGTCGAGCGCGCTTTAAGTGAACTGTCGGCAGCTGCGCAATCAATCCAGCAACTCAGTGATTATCTAGAACGTAATCCACGCTCTCTGCTAACCGGTAAAAAAATATCAGAAAAATCCGAATAAAGATGAAGATTTCAAGATCGAATGTGTATGTTGTTCTCTTGGCAAGCCTGTTCCTGTCGCTAAGTGGTTGCTTAAATCTTGATCCACAAGCTGACCCCTCGCGTTTCTACCGGCTCTCTGCTTCCGATGAGGCGAAGGTTACGCAAGATGAAAACGGTCTATCCATTGGTTTAAAACGAGTGGATGTTCCCCACTATTTAAAAAACAGGAAAATTGTTGTTTACCTCAACTCTGATGAAATTCGCTATTCTGAAATTCATCGCTGGGCCGAAGACTTGGAAACAGCGATCAGTCGAACGTTGGCGACTAATCTTACAGCGAAAAATAGGATTCAACAAGTATCAGTCGTACCCTGGCAAGATACGAGCGTCCACGACGTCGAAATTAAAGTAAAAATTTTGCGCTTTGATGGCGCGGATAACGGTAATGTCATCCTTCGCGCCCTGTGGGAAATCCAGGATCCATCGACCGGTGATAATCTCGTCACCGGAGATACCAGTGTCAACCGCAGTGGTTGGAACGGCCGGAACTATGGACGGCTGGCTTCTATGATGAGTGATACCTTGGCTTCATTGACCAATGATTTGTCAGAGGCAATAAGTAATTTATCGCTTCAACCAGAAAGTGAATAAGCGGCTGATAATAGAGTTATCAGACCCAATATACCAATTAATTTATCGGAACGCTTTTAACTTTTTCCGCCGTGGTCGTCACCGGTTCATCTTTGGAATATGCGCGATTATAGGCACTGACGAGGGCTTTAAGACTGGCCAATTCAATGTTGGCATCTATGCCGGCACCCCAATAGAGCTTCTTATCCGCTATCCTTTCAATTTCGATATACGCGGCGGCATCAGCGGCTGACCCTCTGGTAATGGCGTGCTGACGAAAGTCGAGCAATCGGAAATTTTTCAAGCCAGCGTGATCCAATGCACTGACAAAGGCCGCAATGGGACCATTGCCAACACCCTCGATTTTTTTTATTTCGTCACACCAAATAATCTCGGCCTGACAGTTGACATGATGGTGATCGTCTGGATCAGAGGAAACATTGTAGGATTTCAATGATAAAGGACTTTCGCGCTCAATGTACTCCCGATTGAACGCCTCGCGAATTTCCTGGGCATTGAGTTCTCTACTTTCAGCGTCAGCGATTTTGTTGACAACAGCGCCAAAATCCGGGTGCATTTTTTTCGGTAAATCTAAACCGAATTCCTTCTCCATTACAAAAGCGACGCCGCCTTTACCACTCTGACTATTAATGCGAATGATCGCTTCGTAAGTACGACCAATATCTTCAGGGTCCATCGCAAGATAGGGGACCTGCCATAAACTGCCGGGAGTCGGATCCAATTTATCCATGCCTTTTTTTATCGCATCTTGATGAGAACCTGAGAATGCAGTAAAAACAAGGTCACCGCCGTAAGGATGGCGTTCATGCACCAGCATACGGGTGCAGCGCTCGTATATTTCTCTTACTTTTCCGATCTTACTGAAATCGAGATTGGGGTCTACTCCCTGGGTATACATATTGAGTGCGACCGTTACAATATCAAGGTTACCGGTTCGTTCTCCATTGCCAAAGAGGGTGCCCTCAATTCGATCAGCACCGGCCATCAGGGCTAACTCGGTGGCGGCGGTTCCCGTACCACGGTCGTTATGCGTATGGAGGCTGATAATTGCTTTATCGCGGTTCTTAATATGGCGACAAAACCATTCAATCTGATCGGCATGAATATTAGGTGTGGCTAATTCAACAGTTGCGGGAAGATTTAAAATGATAGGTTCTTTTTCTGTCGGGTCCCACGCGTCCATTACCGCTTCGCATACTTCGAGAGAATATTCCAATTCCGTATCGGAAAAGCTTTCAGGTGAATACTCATATCTGATGTGAGTGTCAGCGACTGTGGGAACGAGACTTTTGACCAACTGCGTCCCTTTAACGGCGATGCTTTTTATTTGTTCTTTATCCATCCCAAAGGTCACTCGCCTTTGCAGAGGATTAATAGAATTGTATAAGTGGACGATCACCTGTTTTGCTCCGCGGATCGATTCAAATGTGCGCCGAATGAGATGTTCTCTTGCCTGTACCAAAACCTGTATTTCGACATCGTCGGGGATAAGGTCATTATCGATTAAATGTCGTGTAAACTCATATTCGGTATCCGATGCGGAGGGGAAACCGACTTCAATCTGCTTAAATCCGACACCACAGAGCAATTTAAACATCTCAAGCTTTTCCTCGATGTTCATGGGAATGGACAGTGCCTGATTACCATCACGTAGATCGACGCTACACCATTGCGGTGCACGATCAATGACCCTGTTTGGCCATTGGCGATCAGGTAATTCGACCTTTGGATAGGGGTGGTATTTGGTTATCGGTGTTTTTTGCATTTGATTGAAATTTTACATGCTCTCGTTTGTAATGTAAATGATCTTAAGATCAGCCATACGGATTAGGTACCGGAATATAAAAATGTCTGGATTAAAATCCGGACAGCGACCACACGAAATATACGGTACAAACTACTCCCCCTCAGGGGAGAAAGCTGAGAAGAGCGAAGAGATAAAATGGTCGTTTACTGCTCATCTTTTTAATATAGAAGCAATGATCCCTCAATTTATTGTGTTTGTCAAGTCTCCGAGGTTCGGTCTTTTCATTGCCATTATCCTAACAATCGCTAAATATTATATAAAAAATAAGAATATAAGTAATTTAATCGCGACTATTGAAAGTGATGAATTACGAGAATATTTTATGCTTATGACCTGATATCATATCGGGGCATTCAACGATTACTTTAATATGGATGGAAATTTAAAAAACAAAGTTATAGTTGTAGGTGTTACGGGTTCCATTGCGGCCTACAAATCAGCGGATATTGTCAGTCAGTTAAAAAAAATGGAAGCTGAAGTATTCGTCGTCATGACACGGGAAGCCAGGGAATTTATAACTCCGATGACCCTGCAAACGCTGAGCCGCAATCCTGTATCGAGCGATCTTTGGGAGGAAGGTAATGGTTGGCAACCGGGCCATATCGAATTGGCTGACAAAGCCGACGTTTTTTTGGTGGCGCCAGCTACGGCCAATATAATTAGCTGTTTTGCTCATGGATTGGCCCCGGACCTGATCTCTTCCATTTACCTGGCAACACTTGCGCAGGTCGTTATCGCGCCGGCGATGAATAGTAAAATGCTGTCTCACCCAGCCACACAGGATAATTTGAAAATATTAGCTGACCGAGAGAATATAATCATAGAGCCCGACCAGGGAATGTTAGCTTGCGGCTATGAAGGCAAAGGCAAGCTTAGCAGCGTAGAGACCATAATCTCTGTAATCGAATCCTGTTGTTCGCAATAGTGAATCTAGTAGGTATTGCTCGAATGCTTGCTTGCCTGTCAAAAAGATACTCTCTCTAATTATTCTTCTGACGTATTTTTCCAATGGCATCCGATACTGATATTAACTCAGAAGACGAGTCATCCCCTGGCTCTAACTTAACGAACGAACTTTTATCGCCCGGTGAAAAATTTGGTGATCACCAGGTTATGCAGTGCTTGAGTTATGATGTTTTGGGCGGTCTTTATCGAATGCAGAACATAAAAAACTTTGAAGAAGTCTGTATTACTGTATTACCGCAAAAAGTAAGATCCGCCTCCGATTTTAAAGAAAGATTTGCTGCGGTTGGAGAAAAACTTAAAAATCTGCAACACCCCAACTTACTCCAGACGATCGGTTATGGTCTGATTGACAATCGTTATGTGTTGATCATGGAACCTTTTGCCGGTGCTAACATGGTTGAATACCTGGAGACATTTTCCGAGGAACGTTTAAAGAGTACTGAAGATAAAGTCCCCGATACTCAGGGAAATGATAAGGAAGTCTTAGCGGATCAGGAATTTGGTCTTCCCGCTCAAGAAATAAAAAATGTCCTGAAACAAGCATCTGAAGCTTTGCATGTTGCGCATCTGGCCGACGTCACCCATCTTAATCTTAATCCTACCAGTCTCATCAGAGCCTCGGACGGGCAGGTAAAAATCACGGGTCTTGGCCTAAGTGAAATTTTTGGTCTGGAGCAGTTTAATCAAATCGTTTCGTCCGGGGTACCGGCCGTTCAAATTGGACCACAAAATACCTTAATCAACACACGAGAGGCGCTTAGTCCCGAGGTGTTGGATGGTAAAATGGGCGATGTGAACAGTGACTTTTATGGTCTCGGCTTCTGTGCCTACTATCTTCTTACAGGTAAAAAACCGGGGAAAGACCGCGCCCCCGCCTCAACATTTTCGGCGCGCATTTCTCAAGGATGGGATCAGATTATTAACCGGTGTCTTAATGAGACCTCCTCGAAACGATATATAAATGCCTTAGCTTTGGTCAGCGATTTGGATAAAGTAGACCGTGCCAGTGCACCTGGAAAAGGCTCCGGGAACATATTTTCACGACATATTGAGAAGATACCGCTCCCTAAAAGTTTGGAAAGGAGACTCGACCCCAAAAAGCTTAAACTGATACGTTTATGTATACTAGGTGCCTTCGCGTTTTTCATCGTTCGTATGGCGACATATTCATACTCTGTAATTTTCACTGAGGAAAAATCGGCCACCGAGCGCATAGTCTGGCTCGCAGAGGTAGGGGCGGAACCAGATTTTAAAATGTATGTTTTGCCAAAGTTCGCGAAGGTAACATTTAAAAGTCGTGGGAATTCCGCCTATTTCATTCTCAGTGATGGGACCCTCAATGTTAATATGCAACCTGACAACTATGCGATCACGGTAGAAGCAAATAATCATAAACCGAGAATGTTTCAACAGCAGATTGGCGATGATCAGATGAACAGTCTGCGCGTAGCACTGCGACCGGTATGGGCAGTGCTGGAATTGTCTGGCAAGGCTGGCGCTAGCGTCCAAGCGATAAATGAAAAAGACGAACGTTTTGAATTAGGTTTAATACCCGAAAGCGGAGTATTGCGAGGCGAAGAACTGCTGGTTAGCGGAAACTATAAATTAGTTTTTTCTCTCACTAATTATAAAACCCTAACGACAGAGAATATATTTCTGCCATTTGATGAATTGAAAGAATATGAGGCAGTATTGGAACCTGCACCCGGGACATTAAAAATTCTCTCTCAACCGTCAGGGGCTATGGTAATGATTAATGGTGATGAAATGGGTAAAACACCTCTTGAAAAAGGGGATATCCCAATTGGCGTAGCAATGACTATTTCGCTTACCCACGAAAAATACCGCTCGCTCGAAAAACAGATCGAGTTAAGTCCCGGGCAGGAAGAAGTAGTCGATTTTGGATCGATGATTCGCAAAACAGGGACTCTTTATGCCCAGTTTACGATCGATGCCAAGGCACCACCACCTGAAGTAATTAATAAATTAGCCATTCGTATTGCCGGCAAAAAATTTACGGGAAGGAATAAATTCACGGGAAATATAGTTGAGGGTGATCACACGCTCGAGGTCGAACATCCCGATTACAAAATCTGGCGTGGACGCGTTGAAATTAATGACAAGCGAGGTACTCAAGTTAAAGTTAACCTCGAATCACGTCCAGGTATACTCACTTTTGATCTCACCCCCTCTCTGCCATTTGCCCTTCTTGTCGATAGAAGAAAAGTCGAGGTTCAGGATAATGTTTTCGCTTTTCGTCCCGATCGGGAGTACGCGCTGGAAATTCACATCAAGGACCATCTCACGGCTAAACGCAGAGTGGTGTTTAAACCTAACGAGAAGCAGACCTGGAGTGCTACCCTCGTACCCATTTCAGGCCCGGAGAAAAATAAAGCCTGGCAAGTGCCTTATCTGGGTTTAAAGCTAAATTGGATCGCAGCCGGTAGTTTGAGAATAGGGAGTGAATTGACGGAAGAGTCACGTTTGGCAACTGAGGGGCCGCGAACGACTATAACGATTTCGCAAGGATTCTGGATGGCTAAAAACGAGGTGACGCAAATTCAATATTTAAAGGTGATGGAGGAAAAACCCAGTAAATTTCGTGGGACTAATCACCCAGTGGATAGTGTAACGTGGGACAAGGCTATGGCTTTTTGCGAGAAAATAACCGAACAGGAACGAGTGGCGGGGAGACTGCCCGAAGGATTCATTTATCGGTTACCTACCGAAGCGGAATGGGAGTATGCCTGCCGCGCCGGCACCGAAACGCCTTTTGCATTTGGTGATCGCGCCGATCCTGATAATGGCAATTTCAAAGGTGGCTATCCCCGCGAATACGCAGAATCTTTGAGCAGCGATGATATTTATGGATCTAGAGAAGTAGGCCACTATGAACCAAATGCCTGGGGGCTTTTCGACATGCATGGAAATGTAAGTGAATGGTGTTATGATCGTTTTAATTCTCGCTATCCGGGAGGAGTCAAAACCGACTACGCCGGTCCTGAATCAGGCACAGATCACGTTCTTCGCGGGGGTGGATGGGAGGATTTCGCGCACCATTGTCGGTCTTCCAGCCGCAATCGTCGCAACCCAAGCACGATCAGCGCATCGACCGGGTTTCGTTACGTCCTCGCCCCGAGCCCTAAAATGGGTAAGTAGAAATTATAAAAAACGGAATAATCTGGAATTGTTTCTGTGTCCGGTTTCTTTCGGTAAATCTTTTTCTCGTATTAATTAAATTACAGGTTGATAAGCGGGCTAAATTAATGGATAGTTTATAGTGGCCGGGTCCTATGCAATGCCGGACCGGTGAACCCCGCCAGGCCCGGAAGGGAGCAACGGTAGCCAGGATCCGCATGTGCCGTAGGGTGCCTGGCCACTTTTTTTATCCACCTGGTGCCGTGGGAATATGGCGGTCTCAGATTTATATTTATATTTTTTTAATTTACGGCGTCAAAATCCCTTGTCTTTATTCGGCTTGTTTTCACTATAATTATTTTTGATGGAAGCTGGATACCAGGTAATTGCGCGTCGTTGGAGACCTAAGCAATTTGACGATGTAGTCGGGCAGGATCATATCGTACGGACGCTCAAGAATGCGATATTAACTGAGCGAATTGCGCATGCGTACCTTTTTGTCGGTCCACGTGGTACCGGCAAAACCAGCATGGCGCGCTGTCTGGCCAAAGCGCTGAACTGTGAGAACGGACCTGTGGTCCGAACGCCGGAAGATTCCCTCATCTGTCAGGATATCATGAAGGGGAATTGCATGGATGTAATTGAGATCGATGGGGCTTCAAATAATTCTGTCGATCAGGTGCGTCAACTACGTGAAGATTGCCAATACGCCCCGGCCCAATGCAGCTATAAGATATACATTATTGATGAAGTACATATGCTTTCGGCCTCAGCTTTTAATGCCTTGCTCAAAACCCTTGAAGAACCACCCCCCCATGTAAAATTTATCTTTGCAACGACAGAATCACAAAAAATACTACCGACAATAGTTTCTCGTTGCCAGCGATTCGAATTCAGACCTATCCCCGCTACCATAATCGTTCAGCAGCTAGTCAATATTGCCGAAGTAGAGAAAATTAAAGTTGAAGAGAAGGCGTTGCACTCAATTGCCCGCTTAGCGGATGGAGGCATGCGTGACGCCCAATCTATTCTCGACCAACTGATATCATTTTGTGGCAAAGAAATAGCGGAAAAGGATGTGCTCGATATCTACGGTCTCGCTTCTGCCGAGCAGGTCGAAGCCATTTCAAGAGCTATTGCCTCGGCCAATTATGAGGAAATTGTCGCTCGCGTAGATGAAATTGATGCAGAGGGTCGCGACCTATACCGGGTATTGCTTGATCTCCAGGATTTTGTGCGCGCGGCACTTCTTGAAGCCATACGTCACAAAGGAAAGACCGATAAACTGGGTGCAACGTTAAGCACGGAATCAATCCTGCGATTACTCGAAGCGCTTCACGCTGGTGAATCCGCGGTGAAGACAGGTCTGTCAGAAAAAGTAAATTTTGAGATAACATTGTTAAAAGCAGTAGAAGAAAGTCGCGTCCGAGCGATCGATTCCCTGATCAAGGAATTAACTGTTCTAGCCACCAGTATTCCAGAAGAAGAGGATCAAAAAAAAAACCTTATAAGCCCAACGATTGAAGAGACCGTATCTGATTCAGACTCAACGCCAGAAGCTACAGCCTATGAAAACTTGGGAGTCAGTACAAGCCAGGTTGAAGAAGAGGAAGCTTTAGAAATAAATGAATCAGATGCCGATAGGCAGAATGATGACGATCTCGATAAATGGGTGGACAAAATACCGGCATCGACAAAAAAACTTCTCGAGGAAAAGTTTAATGGGAAGTTCGTCACCGTGCGCTCGGTGAGTTCGAGTGAGTCTGAATGAACAATGATCGGTAAGCTATGATGACGCCAAATTTAAGTTAACGAATAAGGAATTTTTTTATGGCGCTTTATAAAGAAAAGTTAAAGAAGGGATTTGCCCTTCCAGAGTGTGAAAAACATTTTCACGATTTCGACGAAACGTGGATGATTCTAAAAGGCAAAGGCAACGGTTATTGGTTAGATCACGAAGGCAAGAGGGAAGATTTTGATTTAGAGGAGGGTGACGTTTGGATGATTCCTGCCGGATACGAGCATGGAAGTGAGGGGCCTAATTCAAAAGATTTCACGATCAGTACTTTTATCGGAACCCAGGCACCAGGCAGCCACCCACCAAAACACTACTATGTCGAAGAAGAGGGATACATCCCAATGCTACAGCTGGTAAAACATTCCTCGGAGCGTTATACGGTCAACAGTTCCATCCCTGAAACCATGAAAGGGTTGATCTTTATTGAAAAAGGTAAAGCCGCGATACAGGAAGAGCCGACACCAAATTGTGAAGCCGGGCATCTTTTATGTAAGACTCTCTTTTCAGGGATAACTAACGGAACCGAACGCAATGTGTTAACCGGGGGTAGTTACGCAAAGCCTTGGCCCAGCCGTAGCGGCTACCAGGTTGTAGGACAAGTTTTAGAAGTGGGCATTGGCGTGGAAGGATTTAAGGCGGGGGACACGATTTATTCAGGCGAACATAGCGGGCATGTGGAATATTTCAAAGTCCCTGTGATTCCAAGTGAAGACAATAAAATGAAACTGGTAATAAAGCTCCCCGGAACGATAGAAAAGAAAGAGGCCGCGTTGTTTGGAATGGCTGCTGTAGCCTTGCATGATGTTCGCCGCGCGGGAACAAAACTTGGGGATAAGGTGCTCGTCGTTGGGGCCGGTCCGGTGGGGCAGTTTACGGCCCAAGCGGCTCAAGCGACAGGCGCGATCGTAAGTATTTGTGATATTAATGTGAAACGACTGGATAAAGCGGGAGAATTAGGGATAGGGCATAGATTTAAGAGTGAAACCGATGAAGACTGGGCGAAGATCAGCGATCATGGCCCTTTCGATATTGTTTTTGAAGACAGCGGAGCCGATATGTTCGATAAAATATTAGGATTTGATAGACAACGAGGTGTTTTAAAAAATCAAGGCAAGCTGGTCGTCATTGCAGGCAGGAAAGACGTTGGATACAATTTTAATGCCGGTCAATTCAGTGAACTAGAGATAATTCATGCCAGTCATTTTGAATTCGATGACCTGGAACAACTGGTTAGATTAGTTGACGCGGGTGTGATTAAGATTGGCCCTGTCATTCAGGATGTAGTTCCCATTCAAGACGCTGTGCAGATCTATGATCGCTTGCGAGATGCGCCAGACGATTTATTTGGTACCGTTTTTACATGGGAATGAATATTAAATAATATTGGACTTATACTTAAATTGAGATGGATAAGACAATTTGTCTAATTGGCGCTTTTGACACAAAAGGGGTTGATTACAATTTTCTTCGGGAGAAAATCCTGAGTAAAGGTCATCGCGTATTTACAGTTAATACCGGCGTTCTCGGTTCGACAGACTTGTTTCCCGTCGATGTGGAGACCGATAAGATTGTCAAGGCGGCTGACGGCAGTCTCGAAAATCTTCGCGAGAAGAAAGATCGCGGCGAGGCAATGAAAATTGTGTCGACCGGTGCAGCAACATTGATAAGCGCGCTTTGTCGTGAGGGTAAATTTGACGGCATTATCGGAATGGGCGGATCGGGAGGCACTTCGGTAATCACTGCAGCGATGCGGGCACTTCCGCTTGGGTTACCCAAAGTATGTGTATCGACGATCGCCTCAGGTGACGTTTCACGTGAGGTGGGAACGAAAGATATTACGATGATTCCATCAATAGTTGATGTTGCGGGGGTAAACCGGGTTTCGAACCTTATCTATTCACGAGCTGCGGGTGCGATCTGTGGTATGGTCGATGAAGAAATTATCACTGTTAAAGAAGAAAAACCGATTATCACCGCGTCGATGTTTGGTAACACTACGGAAAGTGTAAATGCCTGCGTTGTGGAACTGACTGCCAAGGGTTATGAAGTAATCGTATTCCACGCTACGGGAACCGGTGGGAAAACGATGGAAAGTCTTATCGATGAAGGAATGGTCGATGCGGTCCTCGATATAACAACAACCGAATGGGCGGACACAATTTGTGGGGGGGTATTTGATGCAGGGCCTCAACGATTGGACGCACCGGGAAAAAAAGGAATACCCCATCTTATTGTACCGGGTTGTGTCGATATGGCAAATTTCGGCGGTCCGGACACCATCCCTTCTCGTTATCATGAAGACAAGCGTCTCTTTTATGAATGGAATCCCTCTGTGACCCTAATGAGGACGAATAGAGAGGAAAATGAGAAGATGGGTAAAATATTTGCAGAAAAAGCGAATGCCTCCACTGGACCGGTTGCATTTCTCATCCCGCTCAAAGGGGTATCCATATTGGATGGAGACGGTGAATTATTCTGCGATCGTGAAGCTGACCGTGCGATGTTTGACGGGATAAAGAGAAATCTTAAAAAAGACATCCTTTATGTTGAAGTGGATTACAATATAAATGATCCTGAATTTTCTAAAAAAGCAGTTAAAATGATGCTCGAATTAATTTATCAGAAAAAAAATTAAATATGTCATTCACACGTGAAGAGATTATTGAACGACTGAAAAAAAACATAGATGCGGGATTACCCATAATAGGTGCGGGTGCCGGTACAGGTATAAGCGCGAAGTTTGAAGAAGCGGGTGGTGTCGATCTAATCGTGATATATAATAGCGGTCGATTTCGTATGGCGGGAAGAGGGTCTCTTTCCGGGGCCATGCCCTATGGAGATGCTAATGCGATTGTCATGGAAATGGCATGTGAAGTGCTCACGGTCGTTAAAGATACACCTGTTCTTGCCGGTGTTTGCGGAACGGATCCTTTTCGGCAAATGGATTTATTTTTGCAGGAGGTGAAAGCGATTGGATTTTCCGGAATACAGAATTTTCCCACGGTTGGATTATGTGACGGCTTATTCCGTCAGAATCTGGAAGAAACAGGGATGGGTTACGATCTTGAGGTAGAGATGATTGGCAAAGCGCGAAAGATGGACCTTTTTACCTCACCCTACGCATTTAATGTTGAGGAAGCAAAAGCGATGACCCAGGCGGGTGCGGATGTCGTTGTTGCGCACATGGGATTAACGACGAAAGGAGCGATTGGAGCATCGACAGCTGTGACCTTAGAAGATTCGCCAGCAAAGGTTCAGGAAATTTGCGAGGTGGCTAAGAACATAAATTCAGAAGTCATAGTTTTGTGTCACGGTGGACCCATCGCTATGCCTGAAGATGCGGAATATGTTCTGCAGCGAACAGAGGGAGTCGACGGGTTTTACGGTGCATCAAGTATGGAGCGCCTGCCTGTTGAGACGGCGATAAAGGACCAAATGTCTCAGTTCAAGGCCATTCGATTTAAAAAATAAGACGGATTAGGCATGCAAAGGGCTTAACGCGATAATTAGATCTTAAATAGGCTTGACCATAACGGGACTCATGGACGTTTAATTTTTACTTACTGATGAGTGATAAAAACAGAGATTTCAATGAGGTTGTTGATCAGATCATTCGGGATGACCCGCGTTTCACGAAAGGAGTATACTATTTTATGCGTGAGGCCCTTGATCATACCTTAAGCAACATGAAGCGAAAAAAGAAAATCCGAAAATCAAACCATGTGTCCGGGCAACAGTTGCTTGAAGGTATCCGCGAATACGCTTTAGATCAGTATGGTCCGATGACCATGACTTTATTGGAACAATGGGGAGTAAACGCCTGTGAGGATTTTGGAGAAATAGTCTTTAATCTCGTTGAGCATGGAGTATTTGGTAAAACCGAGAGCGATCAGAAACAGGACTTTAGTAGAGGGTATGATTTTCGTAATGCGTTTGTGCAACCTTATCTCCCGGAAAATAAAAATTTGAAGGAAAACGGCGGGAGCAAAGAAGATAATTGAATTTTCTTTGACTTGATTAAATTCCTTGTACCGCAAGTTTTATTCTTTCAGGCCCTGTATATATGATGATTCATGAGAACAGTGAGAGCGGGAAAATGGATTCATTCCTCGAGAAATTATTTTGCGAAAAGGTAGAACGATTTACCCTCTCTAATGGCCTGACAGTTTTGCTTAAAGAAGAGCACGCAAATAAAATTGCTTCAGTCCAAGTCTGGGTAAAGACGGGCAGTATTTATGAAGGTTCACTCCTGGGCGCGGGGGTGTCTCACTTTCTGGAACATATGCTTTTTAAAGGGACGGAAAAACGTTCAGGAGAGGAACTAACCCGTGAGATTCAAGCTGCGGGTGCGTATATCAATGCCTATACCACCTTCGACCGGACAGTCTATTATATAGAGACACCGAGTGAAGAGACGGGATTAGCTATCGATATACTTGCGGATGCAGCGCTTTGCTCAATTTTACCGGTCGAAGAAGTAGCAAAAGAGCGAGAAGTGATCCTGCGCGAAATTGACATGGGAGAGGACGACCCCGATCGTCAAGTATCTCTCGCGCTGTTTAGAAACGCATTCCGGGAGCATCCTTATCGTTACCCCGTCATTGGACACCGTGAATTATTTGAAACACTATCAAGAGAGGATTTGTTAACTTACTATCAAGCCCGGTATATACCCAACAACATGGCTCTCGTTGTGGTTGGTGATTTTTGCTCAAGCGAGCTGCGAGATGAAATTGAAAAGAACTTTGGTTCCCACGCGCGAAAACGATTGGCGATTCCATATGTGCCCGATGAGCCCTTACAGCTCAGCATACGTGAAGAGCATCTAGAAGGTGAAGTCAATGTCTGCCGCGGCAATATTGCTTTTCGCATACCCGGATTAGCGCATGAAGATACACCCGGATGCGATATCCTGGCGGCAATCCTGGGGAGTGGATACAGTTCTATTCTTTGGCAGCAGCTACGCGATAAAAGAAAAATTGTACATTATATTGACGTTTCATGCTGGAATCCTGGGAACGTAGGTTTTCTGAGCATCAATTACGTTTGTGATCCAGATAAACAAGTGGGGGCCCAGAGCGCGATCCTCGATGAACTGACTCGATTGGGAAATGAAGGAATTCGTTCGGAACAGGTCGATAAGGCAGTGCGTCAAGCGGTTGTAGGGGAGGTCAGTATACGCAAGACCGTAAGCGGTCAGGCCTCTCGTCTGGGAATGGCAGAAATAGTGGTTGGTGATTTAGGATATCCACGCAATTATATTGAAAAGATTCATAAACTAGGACCAGAAGCGGTCAGCGAGTTGATAGGAACTTATTTCAGAAATGACCGTATGACCGCAGTTTCTTTAAATGCGATGGGTTCGAAAATATCATCTGAATCAGTGCTCACCGGAAGTAAGGAGTCACCTGATTTTAAAACGCATACTCTCGATAACGGTGTAAGGATTGTCTTTCAACCGGACAACAAGCTGCCAAAAGTACATATAAAGATTGTAAGCTTAGGTGGAGCAATTTACGAAAATGATTCGCAGCGTGGAATTACGAGTCTCTTGTCCACTCTTTTAACGCGCGATACGCGCAATCGCAATGCGGCGGAGGTAGCCGAAACGATTGAGAGAGTGGGGGGATCATTCAATGAATTTATCGGCGATAATACATTTGGGCTCTCGATGGAGGTTATGTCTCAAGATTATAAACTCGCATTGGAATTACTTGATGAAGCGCTCCATGGGCCAGACTTTGATGTCAATACATTCAATACTGAACGCACTGCTCAGATTGCGATGATTAAAGAAGAAAACGATGAAATTGTATATTATGGGCTCAGAAAGCTAAGAGAATTATTTTATTGTGATCACCCATTCAAAATAGACTCATCGGGTTCTGAAGAAACATTAGAGGATTTAAATGTCAGTGAGATTAGCGATCATTATGATCGACTAATCAGGGGGCGAAATATTGTTGCAGCCATAGTCGGAGATTTTGATCCTGAAAGCGTAATACCCGAGTTCGAATCACTACTTAATAAATTTCCGAAAAGGGATTTTATTGAAGTAAAAAAGTCCTTTTCTGGACCATCAAAGTCAGGATTATTTGAGTTTACCTTACCACGCGAACAGGCTGTTGTTTTTCAGGCTTATCAAGGTGCGGGTATTTTATCGGATGACATATATGTCAGTAAAATATTTGATGAGCTTTTCAGTAATATGTCCGGCCGTCTTTTCGAACGGGTTCGAGAAAAACGCAGTTTGGCGTATTTTGTAGGGGCTCAGTGTATCGTCGGTCTAGATCATGGCATGTTTTATCTCTACGCGGGAACACATCCTTCGAAATACAATGATGTAATAGACGAATTTAATCAGGAAATATCACGTGTGAAGTCGGGGGGAGTGAGCGAAGATGAATTGCGGCGTGCGCAGACGCGGTTGAAAGCGCAAAAACGCATGGGCATGCAGACGATTGGCGCTCGTGCGACGATGGTGGCCCTGAATATAATATATGGGAAACCGGCCAACGAATGGAAGCAGTATGACGAGCGTATACAAGCAGTCACCCTGGATGACTTAGTGAATTTTTCCAATCAGTATTTTGATGACGACCGAAAGATTAATTTGGTGGTGAAACCCTAGACTTCGGTCTCCCCTTACGACGGGGGGGATATTCAATTCTGGATACCGACGAAAGCCCCACCATGCTCGTAGGTCAATTCACGCATGAGATTGGCAAACTTTAATCCGGTCTTGGTATAGTGGCGTTCAAACTTAACCACATGCGGGAAGCCAATGGCATTAATCGTGATAGCTCGATTACCTTCTTCATCTTTAGGGTTAAGTTTATCGATACGTGTTAGCACTTTACTCGCGGTATCTGTATATTCATCACCAAAAACATAAATCCCTATTTTTTTATCCGGATCGTCGGGATCGAGAAAGACTTTAACAGCCTTCGTGATGCCCGGCACGGGGTTGCTCTGGCTGTGATGACTGTAGAATGCTAAGGCACGACCTATCGCCGAGCGAACCGTAGGGCTATCCGGTATCCACTGACCGGCAGTGGGCCGCAGGATATAATTGCCATCGGCATCTAAAATCTGGATCGCGGTAACAATCGGATATATTGCGAGAGTTTCTTGAACCTTACTTATTACAATATTCCAGATTCTACCGGAACGGGGATCTCGCATACTTCCCGAGGTATCAAGAATAAAAATAAGATGATTGCTTTCCACCGGTACCCCGATGGGAAGTTCGGATTCAATTTGTTCGAGTTCAACTAATTGCTGTTGGGCGTCCACGTATTGTTGCATATCGTCAATTTCTACAAGCAAGTTCTCTTTACCGTAAAGGGACTCTTTGATTTTCTTCTCTAAAAGTTCGATTTCGACTTTCATTGCCGCGACCGAATCTTTTTCAAGTCTCAGCGCGTCTTTTTTCTTTTTATTTTCGAGAGTTAAATGAATAGTTTTACCTTGAATGGACTCGAGTTCCGTCATTCTTTCCTGGTAAAGTTTAAAAAGGGTATCGCGGATATCTCTGATTACGAGTCGTTCGGAACCCAGAGAGATTACAAATAATAGAATGATGGCACCAAACCCACAGCTAATACAGTCGAGGAATGACAGGCTGAAAATAGATAGATCGCGTCTTGATTTTCTCATGTATCAGGCCAGGTTCTTGAGGGAGAAATAAAAGACCCCTTGGTCTTATTGGCGAGGAGCCAATAGCGAGCCGGCGCGTCGGGGTCGCGATAACCGGAGGGGAAGAGAATTGTATTAATGGGAACACCGCTGAGAATTTGTTGTTCCGCCGCGGTGTACATATTTAATCGTTTAATCGGATCATTACCATCGCCGCTAACGGAATCGCTTAATGTGGGCAAACCGTCGACGATGAGAATGATATTATCGGGAAGTGGAAATATCTGCCGTGACTCCCATAATGCCCGTTCCAGATTAGCTCCTCCCTGAGGGACGACCTGTTTCATCTGTGTCAGCACTTCGCTTATCGTTTCGCGATCATCGAGATTAAGCCATTGGTTGCGAAAATCTTCAACCATGGGGTGTGGTTCCCGGTTGAAATAATATAGCTGAAACTGGGTAGGTGGACGCATCGAACCCAGGAGCCACTCGACGGAACGCAGCACGCGTTGCCATTTAGGCGCTTGTCGTTTTTCCTCATCTGTATCTTCAAGTCGTTCAAGAATGGCATCCGTATCATCGTCAAGCATTCCTCCAGATGCCTCGACGATGATTAATACGCGTTCCCCGTCCATTTTAAAATCGGTTAGATATTGTCTTTTTATATAATTAGGTATGGGTACAGGCACCTCTTCTTCAATTGTCGGGATTTCATCAAATTCGCCGAGAAGGGTATCCTTAGACTCTTCAAGCTCGGCAAGTAAGGTGAGGAGTAACATTAAATCGTCATTTTTATCCTCAAGGATTTTTTCGAGCGTGATTTTATCGGCGGTCAACTTCGACAATTGTGATTCGTTCTCTTCAAGAAGGCTGGCGAGAAGACGAAGGCGTGCGTCTTCAGCTCGAATATTTTTTTGTAATTTACCGAGATCAACACTTACATCAGAAAGTTGCTCATTACGGGCTTCTGATTTTTTTCCACTCGTGAGAACAAAAAGCAGAATGACAGCACCGAATCCGCAACATATGCAATCGAGGAAACTGACGCTAAATGCTTGAACCTGTCTCTTCCTTTTCGGCATGATCGCTGCTTTGTAATCCGAGGTTTTAGGTTTTCGTTAAGCCTGAACTTCAATGCTTAATAGAGGAGTGTGGACGCTCAAGAGGGATTATGAATAAGGAGCAATTCGACCAATGGTTCCTTATTTCCCAGGGTGATTGAATCACCGGTTGCTAAATATTGTGTGTTGGCGACAGGTTGTTTGTTGAGGCGTGTGGTGTCGGCATATTCCGTTTCGATTTTTAAACCCTCGCGCGTAAAGTAAATGTGGCAGTGTTGTTTGGCGATGGCCTTATTATCTGAATTTATGCGGAGTCCATTTTGGTCGTTATCAATTTCGGTCCCTATGATAAAATGATCACCACTCAGGGGAACGGAGATTCCTTCATATACGATATGGGTAGGAAGGGGATGGGCTTTCCGGGCGTGATTCCATTGAGTCGACAGCGGCATCAGCCGGTAGTGCATTCTCCTCAGGTTTTGAAACAGGCGTGTCAAATACTGATTCGTCAATGGGTAATTGAGTAAGAACAGGTGTCTGATCAAGCGATTCCACGAGTGGGGTATCCACCGCAAAGGTGGCGCAACCTTTCGCCGCTGAAGCAATATCTAAATGAATAAGATTAAAATCCCTCCATTCCTTTAGCTTATTTGAAAGACCAGGTACACGAGAGGCACGATCTGTCAGGTAGAGAGAGCAGGGTCCATCTCCAACAATTGAAGATGCTTTGCTTACGACCTGAACAATGCAATCGTTGACTGTATCGAGATCTCTTGCGAGGGAATCAAGAGTAACAACCATTTGGCGCGGTCGTTTTAGTCCACCCAGTTCGAGAGAACATTCAGGTGCATAGCGTAATTCATCGATGAGGCGCCGTATTTGATTATAGAATGCCTGCTCGGTTTTTCCATCGTGGGTAACATCAAAAGCGGTCTGGCTTAAGAAGCGATTGGCTAGTTTTGGCATTAATTCATTTATAATATGAGCATAGCCCAAATCTGAGAAACGGACGATATGTTGTCTCTCAATTACCTCACCTACTCTAATCACAGTTACGACGATAGTATATTGATGAATGTCAAGGTGGAGGGCAGTAAAAGGGCGTGTATCAATTGAAGGGAGATGGGGAATGATTGAAGCGCAGGCCATATCGACGATCCCGGCTAAAGGGATTTTTAAATCACGCGCCATGCTTAAGATTAACCCGATTTCCAATTCTTCCTCGTCATCCTCAATAGCGATGTAATGACCCGGCAGAGCAAAAACAACTTTTTCAGCAGGGAGACCACTCCCATTTAATTGCGACCATAGGTGTTTTAAATGATGGAATGCGAGTTCGGAAAATAATGGATTCTTTCCTCCTGCAGAAATAATCGAGGGGCGAAGAGAGAGTTGATCCCAACAAGTATCAGTGACAATTCGCGGATGAATTCGTGAGAGGTTTTCAGCTTCCCGGCCGGCAAGGTAGTCGCTCCCATTAAAATAAATGAAACCCGGACTCGACGGGCCATCCGTTTCAAGTGGGACCAATCGCTCCTGCTCACCTACACGCGCCGCGGCAAGAAATCCTTCATCACAAAATTCCAGGCCGAGTGTATTAATCATTATCTGAGGGAGAAAAAATTCAAGTTATCAAGTAATCGACATCTCGCTTTCTTCCTTAAAAGGGATTTTCATTACAGCGAGGAGTTGATTTCTGCAGTATTCTTCGGTTTCGAGTATGAGACTTTCTTGCCGGGACTGCAAAAGGTGAATGAAATACATAAGAATAATACTGAGAAAAAGGGCAATCAACGTAGAGTTAAAAGCGAGACCGAGAGAATCAGTCACGCCTTGGATGTTGCCCCTTATCGCCTGGTCGGCCTTGGTCAATGCTTCTCCGATACCACGCACGGTACCGATAAATCCGACCGACGGGATCGCCCATGCCACGTAACGGATGAGGGATAGCTCAGAATCCAGCCGGTCCGCTTCTGATTCTGATATTTCTCTCACCGCCTGAGAGACATCTTGAATGGAGTGCGAAGATTGAAACCTTCGAAGGGCGGTGAGCACGACACGGGGTAATAATTTTTCTGCGTATTGCGGTATATTGGCGAAACGCGTTTCCACTTCTTTTGAGTGGGCAAGTGCTTCTTCAGGAATGATCCTTTCCCCCGTTTCTATATCCAATAAATTATCATTTAAAATCGATTTTTCCTGCCAGACTTGGCGAAGTTTATAGATAACGATCATCATCGCCCAGACCATTAGGGTGAAACAGACCTGTTGCTCGTAATCTTTAATAATAACAAAAATTGTGCGTTCAGGTACGAAACCGGTATCCGATTGCTGAGCGGCTTTTAATGTATTGGCTATTTGGATTTTCGCGGCTTGCGCACGAATACCTATTTTTGGTAATTCATAGATAAAACCGATTAAGACGATGGAAATCAAAAGTCCGGCAAATTGGTAAATATTCTCTCTGGAAAAGAGGCTACTTTTAGAATTATTAGCTGCCATGGTAAATATTACTCGATCGGGTGACCTTATGAGTATCGTAAAAGAAATTATATTTCGTTAGATCGCATGCGGAAAGTTTAGTGCCAAAAAAGTTAAATTTTTACCGCCAATGATCGATCTCAGATGTCATAAATTGTTAATAATAAACGTTGACCCACGGAACATGTCAATTTTTCCCTTGTCTGTTAAGCTATTATCTTTTCAATTGCCAGTTCGTCTAGTTTTTACTTGAAAAAAGAAGGTTTCAGAGATAGAGTTTATGCGCTTATCTGCCATTAATAAATCAACCCGAAAATAGTTGCCTAAGCGATGAAATTGGAGGGGAATAATTTCGTTATAATATGCTCATATCAAATAATCCAAATAAGGGGCAGACAAGGGGGTAATTAAATTTTCTTAAAGCTTGTCATGACTATTCATACTCGAGAAATAAAATTTCTATTTAATATGCTAATGCTGGTTGTCGTTACCAGCGGTTGCACAACAACAACAGGTTCAACTACCTCACGTGGTGCAATGAAGGGAGCAATGGCAGGTGCTACGGCGGGGGCGATCATCGGTCATCAAAGTGGTGAAACTGGTGAAGGGGCAGCAATCGGCGCAGCGGCCGGTGTTGTCATCGGTGGTTTAATTGGTGCCGCGAAAGAAGCCCAAGAGCGAAAAGATCAAGAGACGCTCGCCCAGCAAAGAGCGTATCAGCAGGAATTATCGAAAATGCGAAAAGCGAAGGCTGAAGTCCAAGCCATGCGCGCTAAACAGTTAGCTATCGCCGAAGGTATGAGGATTACAGAAACTGAAGTTACCGAAGCAGAGATTAGGGCACGCAATGCGGAAAAACGCCTAAATGAACTACAATCAGAATTGGAATCAGCACTTTCACGCAGTCAGGCTATCGGTCAAGCTGTAGAACGAAAATTATCGGCCGAAGAAGAAATACGCAGACTTGAAAGAGAACTGGAAGAATTAAGGGCAAAAAATTAGCTTTTAAGAAAATATTAATTATAAAACATTTAGTCATACACTAATCGAGTCGTTTTTAATCAAAGGAGTAGAACATGCGTGAACATAAAATTGAATTCACGCCCTTCATTACACTTCTTGCCGCGCTTGTTCTTACGGGTTGTTCATCGACCTATTCCTTCAAAGTTGACGCGATTAATAATCCCGATCCAAATGTTAAAGGACTTAAATCTTATAAAATTGTCAGTTCCAACGCCCAGATTAACGAGGACGATTTAGAGTTTCAGGAAGTTTCCCAATACATTAAAACTGCATTATCGGGCAAGGGGTACTATGAAGCGCCGGCAATTGATAATGCCGATATGGTTATCGATGTTTCTTATGGGGTAAGCGAACCCCAGACCGATTTTAAAACTAAGACTAGCCCTGTTTATGGTCGGTCTAGTGGAGGGTACAAAACGATCTCGACACCAGTGATTGATAGAAATGGTAACGTCAGGTATGTGAATAGTACCGTTTTTACTCCCCCCAGGGTTGAAATGATCGGGGTGCAAGAACAGATTGTCCCGATAATCACATATGAAAAGTATTTGCGGATGACGTCGCGTGACAATCGAGATGTAGAAAATAATGAGAACCCGACCCAGGTGTGGAGCATTTATGTTAAGAACAAAGATGAAAGTGAGGATTTAAGAAAGTATGTTCCCCTCATGGCAGCGGCGGCTATACCTTATGTGGGTGAGAATACAGAAAATCAACAGGTAATTAAAATCAAGGAAGAGGATGACATCGTTGATTTTGTAAAGAAAGGTTTATAGTAGACTATACGATTTAGCTACCAGCGAATCTGAATACTTTCTAGTAAACGAACCCATCTACGGGGTTCGTTTTTTTTATGACGTAAACGGTCAATGACCGTTAGTCTCCCTGTGGAGCAAAGAGCTGATTTCCCCCTTTGATATTCGGATCGTTTATTATCGCTAAATTAGTATTGAATATAAATTCTGTAGATAATTGAAATTAATTTTATGACAAAAGTTGAGATTTTTGATGTAGTTGACGATGAGGATAAAGTGCTCAGACAAGAGACGCGTTCAGAAGTCCACCGACAGAAGTTAAAGCACCGCGCCGTGCATATTTTTATTTTTAATGAGCAGGAACAGCTTTTTATGCAAAAAAGATCTCTGCTCAAAGATAATTTCCCCGGATTATGGGATTCTTCAGTGGCTGGACATCTCGATGCAGGTGAAGATTATGACGCAGCATGTATACGCGAAGTGAATGAAGAACTTAATGTGACATTCGAAGACCCACCTGAAAGACTCTTCAAAATTGATGCATGTCCTGAAACGGGATATGAGTTTGTCTGGGTCTATCGCGGTTTCCATGAAGGGCCGTTTAATTTTAATCACGAGGAAATCGATTGCGGTGAATGGTATAATCCTGAAGAGGTAAAGCGATGGGTCGAAGAAAAGCCAATGGATTTTGCCACCGCCTTTGTCCTTATCTGGAAGTTATATTATGGGTGATAAATTAATTTTTCCCCGCCTATAATTTACCGTTTTCATTTAGAATAAAATGTGACGACATCTTTTATCATTTAAAACTGAATACAAAAATTTATTTAATAGCTTATGACTACATCGTTTGAAACTGCGATCTGGGTACTGTGGGGACTTTGGTTGCTCCAGGGACTTTTCGGATGGTTTAATGTATTTATGTATCGGATCAGAATGCGATGGCAGGACGAGCGCTTGGCTGCACCTCTCCAAAAACCGCTGCTACCAGCTGTTTTATTGGCCCCGATGAAAGGGATTCGCCATAATTTCGAACCGTATGTAGGCGAGTTACTCAATCAGGATTATCCGAATTATCACGTGATCTTCTCAGTAGAATCAACGCGTGATCCCCTTTACAGTAAGCTTCGAGACAGGATCGGATTGAGAGATGATAAATTGATTTGGAGACCTGAAGAGGAAACTGCGCCCCAGGGCTCACCTCAAGTGTCACGAGGATTAAAAAGGGTGCAGCTTATAATTGCAGGTCTGTGCGAGACCGGCGCACAAAAGGTGCATAATCAACTTCAGGCATTGCGAGAGTTGCGCGATGAAGATGCACTGATTGCGGCAAGTGATGCGGATATTCTACCCCCACGGAATTTATTGCGGCAATTGCTTGGTCCTCTGAACCAGGGCACCCATACGGCTTCAACCGGGTACCGATGGATTATCCCCATGAACCGTAATCTGGGGATGTTGACGGCAAGCGTTGTCAATGGATCGGTGGCTACAATGGGTGGCCCCGAATGGTGTAATTTGATGTGGGGTGGGGCGCATGCTTTGACAAGAGAATTCCATGAAGAAATAGATCTCACCGACAAATTTGTCGGCGCCTTTAATGATGACTTACAGACCGCCTATCATGTGCGCAAGGCGGGAAAAAAAATTGCCTACCTGCGTTCGCTTATGCTGCCCAGTCCTGAAGATTATAATTGGTCTTCAATGTTTGAATTTAGCTGGAGGCAATATTTTCATGTGCGCATATACGCACCCTGGGCTTGGTGGTCAGGTCTTTTCGTAACCGCTCTCTATCTATGCGCAACATTGACCGCGTGGAGCGCGATATTTACCGGCTATTTCAAAGCTTTCATCCCTATTGCTTTCGTTTTTGTGCTCAACGAAATGCGTGCGCATCAGCGCATTGAATTAATGAAAACTTTATTCAGCGGTAAACATTTAGAGGCGTTGAAGCCGACATTTGCCCTCGAACGTTTCGCGACTTTTTTCTGGATTTTTGTCCATTTCCTTACCATCTGTCGTTCGGGTATCGGGCAAGTCATTACCTGGTCCGGCATTACTTACCGTGTCACAGGGCGTCAAAAAACGGAAGTAATCATGAGGAATGAGGGAGTTTAACCCGCCCCGTGATTCAGTCGCGGTTAGCATAATCGCGAAAATCCACGCGGAAGAGCACCGCATAAAGCAATGGAACAATTCCAAGGACGAGGAGGGTGGCAAATAATAATCCAAAGATAATCGCCACCGACATCGGTTGAAAAGTCGGATTACCTCTAAAGTAGAGGGGAAGAATCCCTCCAATGGTCGTGACAGTCGTTAGAAGAATAGGGCGTAATCTGTTTAATGACGCTTCAACTATACTTTCTTGAGCAGAGAGACCCTTAATATCCAGGTTTATGCGAATGCGGTCGATTAGAATGATCGCGTTATTAACGACGATTCCAGTGAGAGAAACGACGCCGACAAGGGTCATAAATCCGAAAGGCTGTTTGGTGACAAGCAATCCGACAACTACCCCGATGAGCCCCATGGGAACGGCGCAGACAATAATAAAAGTTCTACGGAAGGATCGTGTTTGTCGAATAAGCAGGAGGACAATCAGAAAGGCAGTCCAGGGAAGCTTATTAATAATAGACTGGTTAGCCTTGCTGGATTCCTCGCTTTCGCCGCTGATCAAAACACTGTAATCATTACCCCATTTATTTTTTTGCTCTGCAATCCACTGCTTTAATTGGGTATCCACATCTTTAGCTTTGACCCCCTTCTGGATGTCGGCCCGCACGGTGACCGTGCGCTGGAAATTTCTCCTCACGAAAGACGCTGTTTCACGTACTTCCTGGATTTCAGCAATATCTTTGAGGAGCACAGTCGTCCCCCTTTTGATTATTGAATGGATATTCAATAATTCAATTTTTTCAATCTCATTGTCACTATCGACAATGGCATGAACATTAATGGGGATGATGATATTTCCCTCGCGCATCGTAGTGGCAGGGTACCCAGTTAGCAGCGACTGGAGAGATATCGCCACATCGGCATGAGTAATACTGGCGAGACTGGCTTTCGTTTCATCGATTACGACTCGGTATTTTTTTACCGGTGGCCCCCAATCATCATGGATGTTGTACGTGCCAACTATAGAGTGTAGTTTGTTTTTAACTTCATCGACGATGCGGAAAATGCCATCAACGTCTTCTCCTGAAACGCGGGCCTTGATCGGGTATCCAACGGAGGGACCTGATTCTAGGGGACGCGCGCGAATTTGCGCATTGGGAAAATTCTCGGCGCAATAATTCTCAATAGAATGAATCATTTCGGGAATGATTTTAACCGAGGTGAGATTAAAAAGGAAATAAGCGTATTCTGGATTATATTCAACCGTTCGGTGGTTAAGAATAAAGCGTGGAGCGTTACGACCGACAAAAGTCGCCCAATTAGTGATACCTACTCCTCCATTTTTTTCGGCTCGGAGATTTGCCTCTACATAGGCGTCCACTGCGTCCACTGTTTCTTCTGTATGCTCAATCACCGTGCCCGCGGGAAATTCTATTTCCAGGGTAAATAAAGGGCGATCTGATGGCGGAAAGAAAATTTTAGGGACAAAGCGAAAACAATATAACGAACCTAAAAATAATAGCAGAGTGAGGAAAAGAATTAGAAAGGGGCGTGGCAGCATCCACAGGAGAAGGCGATGATATAAGCGGTAACCTGAGTGGTCTAATAAATTTTTTTCCTTATGCGTTTTAACTTTGAATAGATAGACAGAAAGCAATGGGGTAAGGGTGAAGGCAAAAAAAGTGGAAGAGAGAAGAGTTATCGCAACGATGGTGAAAAGTGGAGAGACATATTCACCGGCAGTAGATTTTGCGAGATAGATGGGGAGAAACCCGGATAAAGTAGCCAAGGCCGCGGTAATAAGAGGGCCATGTAATTCATAGGTAGATTCCTCAGCTGCGGAGACGGGAGTTTCGCCGCGCTCACGTAAGGTAAGGATGCGCTCGGATATGACAATGTGAGTATCGACGATGATACCAAAGACGAGAATAAAGGCGGCAAGCGCGACGAGGTTTATATTTATGCCAAGACCCAGCATGATGACGAGTGAGGTAAGAAAAGTTAGCGGCATCATACTGGCGACTATAGATCCGGTACGCAGCCCCAGGGTAATCATCAGGATTAACATTACGATAATGAGACTTTGCGCAAGATTACCAAAAAAGGCGTTCACGCGATTCGAGACACGCCCCGGTTCAAATGCAATGAGTTCTAATTCTACACCTGCGGGCACATTATCCTTTAATGTGGTGAGCAGGGATTTAACTTCACGACCCATTTTTTCGATATTGCCGCCTTTTCTTATGGAAACCGCCAGACCGAGGGCGTGATTTCCCGAAGATTTCATAATACTGTCCGGTGGATGCTGAACCTGGCGTTTAACTTCTACCAAATCCCCTAAATAGTAGGACTCGTCATCATCGGGGAGGGAAACCTCCAGGTTTTCTATATCTTCTACCGAGGATAACTCACCTGCCAATTCGACCGCATAGCGCGAATTCCCCTCCCGGATACTCCCTCCCGGGGCGATAACATTTTGCGCTTCAAGATATTTGATTAAATGGTAAGGGGAAATTCCCGCATCAGCCATATCCGAATCAAAAAAATTAACCATGACACTTTCACTTCGATCGCCCAAAGTGATGACTTTGGAAACATCGTCGAGGCGGAGTAACTCATCATGAACAGTCTCGGATACTTCTCTTAATTTAGCAAAGGAAGTGTTTCCAGAGACGGTAACGATGGTGCCGAATACTTCACCGTACTCATCATTGAGGACAGGTACACCAACACCGTCTGGTAAATGATCTTTGACTCGATCTATCTTGCGGCGCAACCGATTCCATATAGGACGAATATCCTGGTAGCGGTCTTGAATTTTAACTAAAATCACCGAAGCATTTTTGCGCGATATGCAATGAATGGTTTCTACCTCCGGGACTTCACGTACCGCCTCTTCAATTTTTCGTGTAACGAGACTTTCCACTCGTTGAGCAGAAGCGCCCAAGTATTTCGTGACTATTAATGAATAGCGGAATACAATGGGAGGGTCTTCGGTTCGCGGCAGCTGCCAAAAAGCAATTATTCCGCCAATAAATAAAAAAAGAGAAACCAGCAGCGTAAATCGCGGTTCTCTCAGGGCAAAATCAGTAAGCTTCATATATTCTAGTTCTCTGGGGGAAAATTACGATAATTGATTGGATTTCTTTTGAAAGATTTCCAATCGACGGTCGATCACGACGTTAAATCCTTATAACCTGATTTAATGTCAAAATTAAATCATTTTAAGGGGTTTTCCTAACTCTCCTTTGCGTGTTGACTGAAAGGGCATTTTTTTCAAAAATAAGCATTAATAGTATAAAGCGGTATATCTTAATTAATAAAAGGGCAAAATGTTCTTTAAAAAAGAACAATGATTCTTATTGAATAATTATAGCTTAGCCACATAAATCATGATCATCAGCAATTATGTTCTTCTTAAACGTGCAACTATTTTTTTAATAGACAGAATGAATAGCGATTGTTGGTATCTACTAAACCTGCCAAGTGTGGCATGAATTATCAGAGGATTGCCGAAGGCATTCTTTTGATGACTGTTAAGGCATTTTAGATTCCAGTCTTCTATAATCGTCAATATAATCTTGAAAGATACGCGCAGATGATCGTATTTGATCACCCGTTAAATATCTTTCCAAGAACCCAAAACTTGGATAATTATACACCGAAAAATGCAGCAAAAGGTGGCCGTGATAAGCGATCATTTGATGCATGATAAGCAGCGTTATTTTTTTAGATTTTATCTAGACAGGAGAGGGTTCATTATCCATTAAGATAGTTGAATAATCAGTATGAAAAGCTTGTATAGAAAGTATGCTCTTAAAAAGGGCGTGCCTCACATTTTATTTTTGGAGACCGCCGAATGATTAACCAAGGGAAATACCCTATCGCGATTATTGGAATTGGTTGCAGATTTCCTGGCGGAGCAACTGATTCTGCTTCATTCTGGAAGTTTTTACGCGACGGCGGCAACGCTATCGTCGAAGTCCCTGAAGATCGCTGGAATCTCGATCAATATTATGACCCAAATCCCAATTTAGCGGGCAAAATGATCACTCGCTGGGGAGGATTCCTGAATCCTATTGACCAGTTCGACGCTAAATTTTTTGGCATTTCCCCCCGTGAAGCCTTGAGGATGGATCCTCAACAGCGATGGCTGCTGGAAGTTGCCTGGGAAGCTATGGAAGACGGAGGTCAATCGCCTGACCGGATGGCGGGGACACGTACAGGAGTATTTATCGGCATATCGAGTAATGATTATGCGAATATTCAGATGAAAAGTCCTAATGATGTTGATGTGCATACCAACAGTGGGAGCACGCTTAGTATAGCATCCGGAAGGATTTCCTACCTCTTTGATTTGAAGGGCCCGAGCCTCTCGGTCGACACCGCCTGTTCATCAGCACTGGTTGCTGTAAATCTTGCCTGTAATAGTATCTGGGATGGACAGTGTGACACCGCCCTTGCGGGTGGAGTCAATGCACTGATTACGCCCGATTCAACGATCGGATTCAGTAAAGCTTCCATGCTCTCACCTGATGGCAAGTGTTATGCCTTTGATGACCGGGCAAATGGTTATGTTCGAGGAGAGGGAGCAGGAATCATTGTTCTCAAACCGCTCGATCAAGCGCTCGAGGATAAAGATCCAATTTATTCGGTAATTCGCGCAAGCGTCGTTAATCAAGATGGTCGCACAAGCGCGATGACCGTACCTGGTCAATTTTCCCAGGAAGCCATGCTTTATGAGGCTTATAAACAAGCGGGAATTTCACCGCAAAAAGTTTGCTACATGGAAGCACACGGCACGGGAACACCGGTTGGCGATCCAATTGAAGTTCTGGCTTTAGGTAATGTTTTAGCTGAAGGAAGAAAAGCAGGTGAGGAGTGCGTGATCGGGTCGGTTAAAACGAATATTGGCCATTTAGAATCTGCTTCTGGCATCGCTGGATTAATCAAAGCTGCTTTAATCCTGAAATATGGGGAGATTCCTCCCAATCTGAACTTTGAGAATCCTAATCCAAATATACCTTTTGAAAAACTTCGGTTACGGGTTCCGACAAAGTTGGAACCGTTGAATGGCAATGGATCGGGACCAGCTGTAGTCGCCGTTAATTCATTTGGCTTTGGAGGGACAAACGCCCACGTGGTGTTAGAAGAAGCACCTGCGGCAGCGAAAAGGCGTAAAAAAATTAAAAAAGGTAATTCCTCTGAGCCCTACCTTATCCCTCTCTCGGGAAGAGGACAGCAGTCATTAAAAAAATATGCTGAATCTCTGGTAGAATTGATTTCAGGTCAATCGAATGGCGAGGAAGTGTCGCTTCCAGATTTAGCGCACACTGCGAGTATCGGCAAGGGCCATCATGACCATCGCCTGGCGCTGGTTGCTGTTACGGCAAATGAGGTCGTAGAAAAGCTCAACGACTATCTGGCAGAAACTAAGGTCAAGGGCCTTGTCACTGGAAGAGCTAAAACAGAAAATAATAGCGAAATTGTATTTATATTTACCGGTCAGGGTCCGCAATGGTGGGCAATGGGCCGGGAGCTATTGAAAAATGATCCGATCTTTAGGAAAAAAATTGAAAAGTGTGACCGACTTTTAAGTAAATATGCTTCCTGGTCTCTTATTAAAGAATTATCACGGGATGAGGCTAGCTCTAGAATAGAAGATACAGCAATCGCTCAACCGGCCATTTTCGCCTTACAAATAGCTTTAGCTGATTTATGGAAGGCGAGAGGGGTGACACCGACTGCTGTGATAGGGCATAGTGTAGGTGAAGTTGCTGCCGCTTACTGTGCGGGTATTTACACGCTCAATGATGCGATTAGAATTATTTATCACCGCAGTCGTTTACAAGGGACGACTCGTGGTTCGGGCCGTATGGTGGCGGTTGCTATTTCGTCCGAAAAGGCCAAGGAATTAATTCAAGGTTACGAAAATCAAATTGCGATTACCGCTATTAACAGTCCCGGGTTGGTAACCTTAGCAGGGGAAACTGAAATCTTAGAAACTTTAATTGAACCGCTTGTAAAAAAACAGGTATTCATTCGCTGGTTGAATGTAGACTATGCTTTCCATACCCACAAAATGGATCCTATTAAGGACGAATTAATTCAAGTCCTAAAAGGGATCAAGACGCGCACCGCGAAAATCCCATTTTATTCTACAGTTACTGGTGATATTCTCGACGGTAAGAAACTGAATGCCGGTTATTGGTGGCGCAATGTCAGGGAAGCCGTTCTTTTTGGTCCCGCGATTGAAAAAATAATTACTAAGGATCATGAGCTTTTCCTCGAGCTTGGGCCCCATCCGTCTCATTCCAGTTCCGTTATGGAATGCCTGGCACATATTGGTAAAAAAGGAATGGTCCTGCCAACCTTGCGGCGCAAAGAATCGGATCACCAGATCATACTCGAATCTCTGGCTGCTCTATATACCCAAGGCTATCCCATAAATTTAGATGCGTTATACAGCAAGGAAGGTAACCTTATTCATCTACCTTCTTATCCCTGGGAGCACGAACGATTCTGGTTAGAATCGGCCATTTCCGAGGACCACCGATTAGGTTCAATTGTTCACCCACTGCTCGGTAAAAAATTGAATACCCCAAGTCCAACTTGGGAATGTGAATTGGACCCTCGAGCCCTGCCTTATCTGGCAGATCACCGACTTCATGATTCCATGGTTTTTCCCGGCTCGGCCTATGTGGAGACCGCGCTTGCAGCACTTAATGAGCTCTATCCAAATAAATCTTATGTTATTGAGGATGTAAAAATCCTTAAGGGTCTGTTTATGTCAGAAAACGACCTCATTACTCTTCAATTTACCTGTGATGTATCTGATGATTCATTTAAAATTTATAGTTCAACTGACACCTCTACCGGAGAATGGGAAGTTCACGCCGAAGGCCGGTTTCAGAAGCTCTCGCCACGCGAACCCGGCAAGTTGGACCTTGAACATATAAAATCCACTTTGGAAGACGAGATTGATCACGCCAAAATTTATACAGATTTCGATGATGTGGGTTATCAGTTTGGTCCCTGTTTTAAAGAGGTACAAAAAATATGGAGAAAAGACGGCGAATCCTTAGCCGAGATACAAGTTCCAGATGCAATTCTAGAAAATATAGATAAATATTATTTCCAACCTGCGGTCCTGGATGCCTGCTTTCAAGGGGGCAAGGAAACAAGGTTTAAGGATGAAAAGAGAAAAGCGCGTGATAATTTTTTCATGCCCATTGCACTCAAACGCGGTCGTTTTTATAAAAGTCCAGGTACGCATCTCTGGTGCCACACGTTATTAATAAATGACGAAGAAGACCGGGTTGAATACGACCTTGAGATTACTGATGACGATGGCTCAATCATCGCGGAGATCAAAGGTTTTCGTGTTCAACGTTTAGATCAGTCCGAGTCAAAAACAGAGGATGATATTGAAAACTGCTTCCTCATGTTTAAGTGGGCGCTCTCAGGATTACCGGGAGCACTTATTGACCCCGTCGAACTCCTAAGCCCCACCCAGATCGTAGAAAAATTAGTCCCTGAAATTACCCCCAACTATGAAAAATATAAACTAGAAGGCTATGTTCAGGACTTCATTCCTCGAATGGAGCATCTGAGCTTACATTTTGTTCTCACGGCCTTGATCAAGCTGGGTTGGAGCCCGGAAAAGGGTGATCTGGTATCGAAAGAAGGTTTAATTGAACTGTTGGGTATAAAGGAGGAACATTTTCGATTATTTAATCATTCTCTTTTTGACGTTTTGATAAATGAAAAGGTGGTTCGGGCGACACCAAAAGGAGAGTGGGAGTTTTCAAAGTTTCCAGAGAAACAGAATTTAGATAAACTTTGTAAAGATCTAAAATCAGATTTCCCCCACCTTTCAGCGGAAATGGCATTACTGATCGATTGTGGTTATGTCTTAGCCGAAGTCCTTTCTGGAAAAACCGATCCCCTTGATGTTGTTTTTCCAGCTGGCGATCAGGGAAAACTTAAAAAGTTTTATAAGTTTTCTTCCGATTTTCAGGCCTATAACAGTTTGTTTCAGACGGCTATTTCCTCGATCGCTGAAAATTTTTCGGGAACCAGGCCACTTCGCATTTTGGAAATCGGAGGTGGAACGGGTTCATTGACTGAAAGTTTGCTTCAAGTATTACCGTCTGATCGTACTGAATATTTCTTTACCGACATTTCGCCATTGTTCACGTCAACAGCTAAGGAAAAATTTAAGGAATATGATTTTGTTGAGTACCAGCTTCTCGATATTGAAAAATCACCGTCTGAACAGAATTTTGACCTTCATTCTTATGATTTAGTATTAGCCACTAATGTTCTGCACGCCACTGCTGATTTAAAACAAACTTTACGTCACATCAATCAACTGATGACCGAAGAGGGCATATTGATGTTTCTCGAAGTCACCTCACGTCGTCTTTTTCTTGATCTGGTTTTTGGTCTGCTACCCGGTTGGTGGAGATATACCGATACTGATTTAAGGTCTACTTCTGCATTGCTGTTGCGCCAGGAGTGGGAAAATCTGCTCAATGAAATAGAATTTCGTGACGTAAAATCTTTTGTCAATTCACATCAACAAGACAATTCCGTTCAGACATTATTAATGGCTAAAGCTTCTGAACGATTGCTGGAGGAAGAAATGGTTGAATCCAGCGATGCAGATGCGAATGAAGATAAATTCTGGTTAATTTTCGCTGATCAAAACGGTCACGCGGAGACTCTGTCTAATCATTTGAAAGAGAAGGGCAGAAATTGTGTGATGATTCACGAAGGTGAAAGCTTTGTTCAGGAAAATGAAAACAGCTATAAGATTAATCCTGAGCAGTTGGAAGACATGGAGAAGCTATTTGCTTCCCTCAACTTTGAGCGGAATGTTATGCAGGGCGTAATTCATATGTGGAGCCTTGATCATCCCACCGCTGATATGACTACACCTGAAAACCTCGAAGAGGCTCAGCAATCAGGTTGTCTGAATGTATTAAATTTGATTCAAACGCTTGTTAAATACGAACCATCACCGGCACCACGTGTTTGGTTGATCACCCAGGGTGCTCAGTCGGTAAGGGAAAACGAAGTAATCGAGCGCATTGTTTCGGCTCCGTTAATGGGTCTCGCTCGCGTGGCAAACAATGAGCATAATGATTATCATTGGACAGTAATAGATCTGGAAACATCAACCACTCCGGATGACCTGGGATTTTTGGTCGACGAAGTCTTTTCTTCAGACGACGAAATTGAAATCGCATACCGCGGTGAGGAGCGTTACGTCAATCGTCTGGAAAAGGTGTTGATAGATGAACTTCCCGCGCGGACGAAGGATGCGGTGAGACACGACGGGGTACTCCCGTACCGTCTGGAAATACCAACCCCTGGCATTTTAAATAATCTGCAATTGAATGAGACAGAGCGCAGCTCTCCAGATTCGAAGGAAATCGAAATTAAAGTTGAGGCGGTTGGATTGAATTTCCGTGACGTGATGAAAGTCATCGGTATGTATCCCGGTAATAGCAGGGATTTGAAGTGGCTGGGTGACGAATGTTCAGGGACCATTGTTGCGGTTGGTAAAGATGTCACTGAATATCAGGTTGGAGATGATGTAGTTGGTATGGTACCCTATTGCTGCCGCTCTTATGCGACGGTTAATCATGCATTAGTTTTTCCCAAACCGACCGATCATACTTTCGAGCAAGCGGCAACATTACCGATTGTATTCCTCACGGCCCATTACACATTGAATTATCTGGCCCATCTCCAAAAAGGAGAGAAAGTACTTATTCATGCGGGCGCAGGCGGTGTCGGTCAGGCTGCGATACAAATGGCCAAGCATTTGGGAGCTGAAGTTTTTGCCACCGCGGGATCACCTGAAAAACGTGAATTCCTTAGAGACCAGGGAATACAGCATGTGATGGATTCGAGGTCATTGGATTTTGCCGATGAAATCCTGGAAATTACCGAGGGTAAAGGGGTGGACGTCGTTTTAAATCAGTTAGCGGGCGACTTTATCACCAAAAGTCTATCTGTCCTCGCACCCTTTGGAAGATTTTTAGAAATCGGTAAAGTCGATATTTATCAAAATACGAAAATGGGGCTCGAGCCTTTTAAAAATAACTTGTCGTATTTTGCGGTTGATCTTTCGAAGCATATTGAAGAGCGACCAGAGTTTATCACTACGATGTTGCGTGAAATATCGGAGATGTTTGAAGAAAAGAAACTAAAGCCGCTACCGATCAAATGTTTTCCCATCACCGAGTCGGTCGACGCGTTTCGTTATTTTGCACAAGCAAAACACATTGGCAAAAATGTACTCACTTTAGCGGCGGATTATATCCCTGTTGGTTTGCCTTCCAATCAGGAAACACTATTCCGCGCCGATGGGACATACCTCATTACGGGTGGACTTGGCGGATTTGGTCTGGAAGTAGCCAAGTGGATGATAAAATTTGGTGCGAAGAATTTAGTACTTATGGGCCGTTCGGGAGCGTCGACTGAAGTAGCGGTTGAAGCGCTACAGCATATGCGTAACGACGGAGCCCGAGTTGAAGTAGCTAAAGCCGATGTCGTCAGCAGTGATGATGTTAAAGGCGTGCTCAGTAAGATCGATCAAGAAATGCCACCGCTAAAAGGTGTGATCCATGCCGCCATGGTTCTGGACGATGGTTTCCTCGTTCAAATTAACACTGAAAAATTTAGAAAGGTTCTGCGGCCAAAGATGGTTGGTGCCTGGCAATTACATCAACAGACTAAACATTTGCCTTTGGACTTGTTCGTTCTATTTTCATCGGCTTCTTCACTGATAGGTCCCAATGGTCAGGGAAACTACGCCTCGGCAAATTTCTTTCTCGATGCTTTAGCGCATTATAGAAACGCCCAAGGTCTTCATGCATTAACGATTAACTGGGGTGCATTGTCCGAGGCCGGCTATGTCGCTCGAAATGAAAACGTAGCTAAATATCTCGATCTCCTTGGATTGGAAAGTTTCACCCCGCAAGAAGCACTCAGCATTTTTGCTAATATAATACCTAAAAATCCGGTCCAGTTAGGTGCATCACGTATTAACTGGAAGGCTATCTCTAAGCTGAATCCATCAATGGCCAATTCGAAATTGTTTTCGAAGGTCATTAATCATGATGCGCTCACAGATAATATCGGTGCCCATGCTCATTCATTCCGCCCACAATTACTCGCGGCTCCGTCTGAAGATCGTCATAGAATAGTAGAGGATTATATAAGTGAACAGGTTGCCCAGGTTTTCGGTACCACGGCGGATAAAATTGATCACGCCACCCCACTAACGACAATCGGGCTCGATTCCTTAATGGCTATTGAATTGATGAATCGCCTGGAATCCAATTTGGGGATTAGTTTGCCCATGGGTAAATTTCTCCAGGGTCCGAACATTTCACAACTGGCCTCACCCGTCCTCGAATTACTACTCAAATTTGATCCCAGTTCGGAGGCATCGAATATATCTCGAGTTGTCACTGCAGGGGAAGAATTGATGGCCTTTCCTTTATCCTATGGGCAACGCGCCCTCTGGTTTTTAAATCGCCTCGCCCCAAGTAGTTCAGCTTATAATCTTGTCTTTAGTTCGTTAATCACCCCTTACGTCGACATCGATATTATGAAAGAGGCCTTTGCCAGTCTCTTTCATACACATCCCATGCTCGACATCGTCTTCTCTACGCAAGACGGAGAGCAGATACAAACATTGCAAAAAGGACGGAGTATCGATTTTAGAGAACACGATACCACGCATCTAAGTGATGGTGAACTTAAAGAACTGCTCGTAGAACATGCGCATAAGCCGTTTAATTTACAAACGGGTCCGGTCTGTCGCTTGGAACTTTTCCGCACGGCCAAGGGATCTCATGTGGCGCAAATTGCTATGCACCACATTGTGTCTGATGCATGGTCGATAGTTCTTATTCTTAACCATTTGATGGAAACTTATTTTGCCCTGAAAGCTGGGCGTAAACCTGATCTCCAGATACCTGACCATAGATATTCAGATTACGTACGCTGGCAGCAGGCTATGCTGAAAAGTCCGGAAGGTGAACGTTTGGCCAAGTACTGGGAGGAATACTTGGAGGATGCTCCAATGACTATTGATCTTCCTACCGATCACCCCCGTCCGCCAGTGCAGACATTCAATGGTGCAACCTTAGGTTTCAAACTTGATACAGATCTAACAAATGGAGTGCTGTCTTTGGCGGAAAATAAAAATGTCACCTTATATACCACGCTTTTGTCGGTATTTAAAATTTTAATGCATCGCTATTGTGATCAGGAGGAGATTCTAGTGGGGAGCCCACTACACGGGCGCATTAACCAGGAGTTTCATCACCTCGTCGGCTACTTTGTCAATCCCGTGGCATTACGCAGTAGCATAGGTGACGATCCTTCATTTTCAGATTACTTGGATCGCACCAATCAATCGGTAATTGGAGCGTTAGAGAATCAGAATTATCCCTTCCCGCTACTCGTTGATCGCTTGAAGCTAAAACGCGACCCCAGTCGTTCGCCTATCTTTCAAGTCAGCTTTGCTATGGAACGCATTCCAGGTTTTGATGAACAGGGCATTGCCGTATTTCTCATCGGTCAAGGCGGTCATCAATTCAAAGCTGAGGATATGAATATCGAGTCAATTGATCTTAATTTACGCATGGCGCAATTTGAGATTACACTCGTGGTGGAAGAAGCAGGGGGAAATATTTACGGATGCTGGCAATATAATCGTAATCTCTTCGAAGAGGAAACGATTGATCGTCTGAACGAATTTTATAAACAATTGCTCAAAGAAGTTATTTCCCAGCCCAATAAAAATATTTCAGAGCTCAATATCCTTTCCAAGAAAGAAAAAAAACAGCTACTCGTAGACTGGAACGCAACCACTGCCGATTACCCCGTCGATGCATGCCTGCATCAGCTCATCACTGAACAGGCGACAAAATGCCCTCAGGCCACGGCTCTTGTATCCGGTGATAATTCTCTGACTTATGAAGAATTGGAGAGAAAATCTAACGGCTTGGCCATGGTCTTGCATGAAAAGGGTGTTGGACCGGATTCACCGGTTGGCTTATATCATGATCGGTCTTTAAATATGGTTGTTGGATTGCTGGGCATTCTTAAAGCTGGCGGTTGTTATGTGCCTTTAGATCCAGATTTTCCACCCTACAGGTTGGAGCTGATGCTCGAGAATGCTCAACCTTCCGTTGTCGTAACACAGAGTGAACTGGCGGACACATTACCAGCTGGTAATTGGGAATCTGTTTGTATTGAAGAAATAGATGAAGCGGAATCTGCACCACAAGTCGATGGACTAACCCCTGAGTCACTCGCTTATATCATTTATACCTCCGGGTCTACGGGTAAACCGAAGGGTGTGGAAATTCCGCATCGCGCTTTAGTGAATTTCCTCAGCTCGATGCAGTCTGAACCTGGTATTAAGCAAGAGGATAAGCTCTTAGCCGTAACGACGCTCTCTTTTGACATCTCAGGATTGGAAATATACCTGCCGCTCATATCAGGGGCGCAAATTATTCTGGCCTCACGAATGGAAGCGATGGATGGTCGCCGATTAGCCGATCTCATTGAAAGCTCAAATCCAACCGTGATGCAAGCGACACCAGCTGCTTGGAAGATGTTACTGGATTCTGGTTGGATGGGAAAAGAAAGTTTAAAGGTTCTATGTGGGGGCGAAGCCCTGCAACCAGAATTAGCCGATCAACTTTGCATGCATTGTGGAGAGGTTTGGAATCTTTATGGTCCAACTGAAACGACGATCTGGTCTACGGTGGCTAAAGTTGAAAAGAGAAGTGATGTAATTATGATTGGTCATCCGGTCGCTAATACTAAAATTTACATATTAGATGAAAATCTGAAACCACTTCCTGCAGGATTTACCGGTCATCTCTACATTGGTGGTGACGGTCTAGCCCGAGGCTACCATCATCAACCGGAGCTTACGGATGAGTCCTTTATCGAGCTGGCTATTTCCCGGGGTAAAACTGAACGTTTATATAACACTGGAGACATAGCGCGCTATGCGATTAACGGATCCATTGAATGTATAGGACGACGTGATTCTCAAATTAAATTACATGGGTACCGGATCGAGTTGGGCGAAATCGAGACCGTGCTTAATGCACATCCAGTCGTAAGTAAAGCGGTGTTGCTTTTGCGTGATGATATGACAGGTGGTCCTAGTCTTGCGGCTTATATACAACCGACTGAAAATCACGATAACATCGTTCCAGAATTGCGTACCTACCTTGGTGAGCGTCTGCCCCAGTACATGCAACCAGCGGCTTACATGGTCGTAGACGAGTTCCCCTATACACCTAACAAGAAGATAGATCGCAAGGCGCTTCCAATCCCATCCCTAAAGCGTTCCGATTTAGGGTCAGAATATATCGCACCTCAGACGCCGACGGAGAAAATACTCTGTGATATTCTAAACCGGGCGTTTAAGAATGATAAGATTGGCATTCACGACAACTTTTTTGAATTAGGTGGCGATTCTCTCATGGCGATTGAAATATTATCCAGTATTACCTCTGCCTTTAACCGTGAATTACCGATCGAAGTATTCCTTCGCAATCCCACAGTGGAAAGCCTGGGGCAGTTTTATGATCTTATTCCCGAAAGTATCGAGGATCATACAAACGGGTCTAACGGCAGTTCAAGTTTAGGGAAAGCTTCGGACTTAATTAAGAACAGCTATCTGGACATAGAACAGGTCAATGGGAAGAATGGCGATCGCACCGACCTTCCTCAGGTGGACGCCGTTGCGCTGGCTTATATCCCCGATGCTTTCCTTCCGCTCACCGGTCTATCGAAAGATGAAATATCACGAGAATGGTTTCAACATCAGCCCTTTGTCAGCAATTACTATGAGACACCATTTGGAAGAATAGCCATCGTCATGCTTCCCCGGCTGGGTGCAGAGCTATACAAGGACCAGGAGCCACTTAGCGACAATATTATAAGTTCGTTAAAACTAGCAGCTAAAATGGGTGCGAGTACTGTTTCGCTCACGGGGCTCATTCCATCGGCGACGGATTATGGACGAAGTATTAAGCACTGGATCAATGGTCATGATAATTTACCGGCGATAACAACGGGTCATGCGACAACAACGGCAACAATCGTGAAGACGATTACGGGAATACTTGAGCAAACCGATCGCGACTTTGCTGATGAAAAAGTAGCCATTGTTGGTCTAGGCTCTATCGGGTATGCAACCTTGAGGCTCATGCTTGAAGTTATGCCTCATCCGCTTGAGCTTATCCTTTGTGATCTTTATCAGAAATCGGATAGTTTAGAGGAAATTAGAAATGAACTTGTCGAAAAACTTGGCTTTAATGGATCCATTCGTGTCGTAACCACTCGCGGGCGAATACCCGATGCCATTTATGACGCTTCATTTGTACTCGGCGCGAGCAATGTGCCAGGGATCTTAGATATTAAGCGGATAAGACCGGGGACGCTTCTCGTCGATGATTCGTTCCCTCCATGTTTCCGTTTATCCGATGCCATTAGGCGCATCGAAGAACAACAGGATATTCTTTTTACCACAGGCGGGTTACTTAGGTGTTCGAAGGAAATCAAAGAGACGATTTATTTACCGGATGGAGCGGGTGAATTATTTGCCAGCCTGGGTGTTGATAAAGTTCAGCGACTGGCAGGGCGCGATCCACGTGAAATTACTGGTTGTATCCTTTCCAGTTTATTAACCGGGCACGGTCCAGACATTCAAACCACTATCGGTCCAGTCGAAATCGAAGATTCGCTCGCTCACTATAAACTCCTCGATAAACTAGAGCTCGAGGCGGCTCGACCGCAGTGTGAAGGATTCTTTATCGATTCCAAGATAATCGAAAGTTTCAAGGAACGAGATGCTTCCTCGACCAGACACGCCGAAACAGTTTGAGTCCTCTCGTTTAGGATATTAAAGCGTGGAGTCTTCTTTGCTGCATCCGTTGGGCGGAAGCAATCTGACAACCTTGCTTCGCGCTTTCTGCCGCCCCCAACCTCTTAGTTGGAGAAAGCTGCCTATGGGGTTAATCACAACCGCTTCCGTTCTGGCGCGATTTCCCTTTTATCAATTCGAGCGACTTATTCACTCGCGTGCAATCAATGATATTGAATTGCCTTCTGACCCTATTTTTATCATCGGACACTGGCGCAGCGGCACGACACACCTGCATAACCTCCTCAATCAGGATCCACAGTTCGGATCGATCAATTTCCTTCAAACTGCATTGCCATGGGATTTTATTGGACAGGTTAGATTGTCTAAAAAAATTCTCAGTCGTTCACTGCCAGAAAATCGTGGGATGGATAATGTTAAGTTGACAATTGACACCCCGCAGGAAGAGGAAATGGCCTTGGGTAATATGGGACCGTTGTGTTATTACTACTGTTATTATTTTCCCCAAGAAATCGAAGATCACTTCGATCGCGCAGTGTTACTTGAAGGAATTTCAGCTGACGACTTACAGCGGTTTGAAAATAATTTCCGCTATCTATTAAAAAAACTGACGCTGTTTCATGGGTTAAATAAAAGACTGCTTTTAAAAAATCCCGCCAATACAGGGCGAATACGCTGGTTGCGGCAGCTTTACCCCAATGCAAAATTTATTCATATCCACCGCAATTCTTATTCCGTATTTTCCTCAACCCTAAAACATTATCAAAGAACGATGTCAGCATTTGCCTGGCAGTCTTATAAGGGTATTGATTTTGAGAAGATAACACTGCGTCACTACCGACTCCTCATGCAGCGATATTTCGATGATCGCGCTTCTATTCCCCCGGAAAATTTTTATGAATTATCTTTAGACGCGATCGAAAATGATGCGATCAGGGAGATTGATAAAATCTATCAACATTTTTCGTTACCCAATCGGGTAAGCGCTCTCGAGTTCATTGATTCCTACAATAAAAAGCTGAGTAATTACCGAAAGAATAGTTATTCCCTGACCCAAAGCCAGATTTCAAATGTTCTTAAACACTGGGACTTTGTGTTAAAAGAATATGGCTATGACGTGCCGGATGAAATAGAGGTGAAGGATTGAAAATTACAATCTACCCTCAATAAGTTTATCGACCACTTGCGGATCGGCCAGTGTCGTCGTGTCACCTATAGCTTCAGGTGCGTCTTCTGCAATTTTTCTCAGTATGCGCCGCATAATTTTACCGGAGCGCGTTTTCGGTAATGCACTGGCGAATTGGAGTTTATCAGGTGTAGCAATGGGCCCGATCTCGTTGCGTACATGTTTTACCAGTTCCTGTCTCAACGCGTCGTTTTCTTCAATACCCTCGACGAGTGTGACAAAAGCATAGAGCGACTGCCCTTTGATATCATGGGGCATTGGAGCAACCGCCGCTTCTGCCACATTGGCATGACTGACTAATGCGCTTTCGACTTCAGCTGTTCCTATGCGATGGCCTGAGACATTGACTACATCGTCTACGCGCCCCATGAGCCAATAATCGCCGTCTTCGTCGATACGGCATCCATCACCCGTAAAGTATTGATCCTTATACGTGTTAAAGTAGGTATCGATAAAACGTTCATGATCACCCCACATAGTGCGCATCATCCCGGGCCAGGGTTTCTTAATACAGAGTTTACCCCCTTCATTAGTATTACACTCACTGTTATCATCGCGCAGGATGATGGGTTCTACGCCAAAAAACGGTTGTGAGGCGCTACCGGGTTTTAAAACGTGAGCCCCGGGGAATGGAGTAAGCAAGTGACCTCCTGTTTCCGTTTGCCACCAGGTATCAACAATCGGACAACGTTCGTGACCGATATGCCGATAATACCACATCCAGGTTTCGGGGTTTATCGGTTCTCCAACTGTTCCGAGCACGCGAATCGAATTCAAATCATATTCTGCCGGCCAATTATCACCTTGAGCAATCAAGGCGCGAATCGCGGTTGGCGCCGTATAAAATACGGTTACCTTGTACTTTTCACACACTTGCCAAAAGCGGCCGGGATCAGGGTAAGTCGGAACACCTTCAAACATGAGACTGGTCGATCCATTGGCGAGGGGCCCGTAGACAATGTAACTGTGTCCCGTCACCCAACCAATATCTGCCGTGCACCAGTAAATATCGTCTTCATGGATGTCGAAAATATATTTGTAGGTAAGGCTGGTATGTAAAAGGTATCCAGCAGTGGTATGGACAACGCCCTTCGGTTTACCCGTAGAACCGGAAGTGTAGAGGATGAATAGCATGTCCTCAGCGTTCAATGGCTCAGCGGGACAGTCCGCGTCAACTTTTTCCATTTCCTCGTGATACCAGAGGTCGCGCCCCGCGACGACATTACACGGTTCCTCATTGCGTTTCACCAAAATGACTTTTTCAATCGTGGAAGTATTTTCTAACGCTTTATCCGAGATATCTTTAAGATAAATCAGTTTACCCGAGCGTAATCCAACATTCGCAGTGATGAGTATTTTACAGTCTGAATCATTTATCCTGTCGGCCAATGAATCCGCGCTGAATCCACCAAAAATAACAGAATGAATAGCCCCGATGCGGGCACAGCCAAGCATCACGATTGGCAACTCCAGAATCATTGGCATATAAATCGCAATCCGGTCACCTTTTTTTACTCCATGGGCTTTAAGCACGTTGGCAAATTTACAGACTTCTCTATGCAATTCCTCATAAGTGAGCTGTTTAGTTTCTTCATCCGGTTCACCCTGCCAGACCAGTGCTGGCTTAGTCCGTCGATCTGTCTTTAAGTGGCGATCAAGACAATTCACGGTGACGTTTATTTCTCCGTCTTCAAACCAGGTATGTTCAATTTTTCGAGCCTTCGTATCCCATTCATACTTGCGAGCGACAGTTGGTTTTTTGAACCAATCCAACGATTCTGCCTGCTCCAACCAGAATCCATCCGAGTCATTTATGGAACGATCATACATCTCGCGATACTTTTGCGCGTTGATATGTGATTTGGACACGACTTCCTCCGACGGTGGGAAAGTGCGCTTTTCAGTCATTAAAGAATCGGTAGAAATAATTTTATTATTTTCAGGCATGGTCAGCTGCTTTTTAAAGAGGGGTTAAAATTAAATTTTCGTCATAATTACTATTATCTGTCAACAATCCGTACTGCGTTTAAAAAATCGCTGTGGGGAAAAATATTTTTCCGGATAATAGTCAGGGCCGTCAATTTTCAGGATTTTAAAGATGACAAATTGCGTCGCGAGGAAAGAGACACCTGACCCTGAACCTGCCATACCGCCTACAATATATAAACGCTTGTCATCCTGGAGGCCAATGAGAGGAAATTCATCGGGGGTCATGCCAACCGTCCCGCTCCATTCATTAGTGACTTGTATATCTTTAATGCTGAAGAACGGTTTTAAAAAGGCGGCCACATATTTGGTTATAAAACGTGAAGGTTGATTATTACCGGCCTCCTCGTCGGGAACGACCGACATATCAGATCCCAAAAGAATTCCGTTTTTCGTGCGGCTGAAAAACATTTGTGGTGTACTGATGGCCACACCTTGTTGCATCGTTCCACCATTACTGTTGCCAAAAGCCGCCTGGGTTTGCCCCGCTTTTAAGATGTTGTGAAATTCTTTAAACAATGAGGGAGTGTGAGATTCTGTGGCATTAATTACATAACGTGCTTTGATCACCCCGCGATTCGTATGAATTTCATAATGATTTCCTGCATCTTTCACTGCGTTTACTTTAGTGCGGGTATATAACTCTACAGAAGGCGATTTAAGCGCCACTTGAAACAGCCCCCAGATCCACTTTGCGGGATGCCAATTGGCAGTGCCACGCGAGTGACCGGCATTATTATTGGTTTTTATTCCCGCCTTCTCCATAGCTTCCTCTTTGGAGATGCTTATCCAGTCGGTAAATCCCGTCTCCTCACCCATCCGCTGGGCTGCTAACGGTTTGTCCTTGCCCTCATCATCCGTGGTCCAGACCCAACCTTTTTTTACATAGTCACATTCGATCCCCTCATCTTTAATTGTCTGTTCAATCATTTGGTTGCTTTTAACCCCGGCGATCACATAGGGGCGGGCAAAATCATGAGCATAGGCCACTCTTTTCTCTTCGTTTAAATCGGGGCGCGACTTTTCCAGATTTTTTAAAACCGTGCTGTGGACGTAGTAATAGTAACGGCCCATAGTCACGACGCCGGCATTACGGCCACCTGAACCGCTCGCCGCCTCATTCATTTCTAGAATGACCATTTTGTCCTTACCGTGCTTCGACCAATGATAGGCGGCTCCTGCACCGGTAAATCCAGCTCCTATAACCACGACTTCAGCACTCTCAGGAATTTTTAAGTCAGTTGAATCTTTCCAGGGATGATTTTCCAGAGGGTTTTTATCCCTTAACCAGACAGGGGTTCTCGATACCGGGTTCTTAAACTGGACTCGATCTTTTGCATTGGGAATCGTTCTCCACATAGTCTCAACCGACCATTTAAAAAAGAGCAGCAGCCTTCGCATCAGCTTTTTCCCCGGATACATCGTGTTAATCCAGGTTCTCGCCGCGCGAAATTCATGCCGGCGCATGCTAAGGAGTAAATTTAAGACAAGAAGTAGTCTTTTCATAAGTCTTTTAGAGGTTAAAGAGGTATACTAAATGACAAAAAATAAATTATTGAGTCTACTCCGAACGCGTCTTTCTGAATCAGATTAATGAATTCAAAATGTGAATTTTTAATGATTACGCCAATCGGCAATTAGGCTTCTGCCTGCTAAAGCTTTTAAAGGTGGAGAAAAAAGTTGAAAGGTATGCAGTATCCTTGTAAACGGCAATAAATAAGAATTATAATTCTATTTTTATATTGTAGGCATTATGAGTTCACCCAGTAAACCTGTCGTCCTTTCCTTTATGCGTGCATCCGGGAATTTGCATTTAGGTAATTACCTGGGAGCATTGAAAAACTGGATTGCGATGGTCGATGACTATGAGTGTTTTTTTGGAATGGCAGACATGCATGCAATCACCGAGGAGTATACCCCCGCAGTTCTGCGTAAGGATACGATAAGTATTCTGGCACAGTATATAGCCAGCGGGCTTGTCGCGGAAAAAAGCCACTTCTTTTTACAATCTCACGTCATTGGTCACGCTGAATTGGCGTGGGTGCTCGGGTGCCTTACCCCTTTGGGGCAACTGGAGCGAATGACTCAATTTAAAGAAAAAGCTAAGAAGCAGCGTTCAAATATTAATGCGGGTCTTCTCTATTACCCCGTGCTCATGGCTTCTGATATTCTGCTTTATAACGCAGACCAGGTTCCGGTGGGGGAAGATCAGAAGCAGCATGTTGAACTCTGCCGAGATATCGCGCAGAAATTTAACAATAGCTACTCGGAAACTTTTAAAGTGCCCGATGTTTACATACCGAAAGCAGGGGCCAGGATCATGTCGCTTCAGGAGCCTGAAAATAAAATGTCTAAGTCAGATGATAATCTCAATGGGACGCTTTTTCTTCTTGATCCACCCAATCTATTGCGGAAAAAAATCATGAGCGCGGTCACCGATTCAGGAAATGAGATTGCTGCCCGTGAGGATAAACCGGGCATGATCAATCTTCTCAATATTCTCAGTTCAATCACCAATACTTCTATTGCTGAACTTGAGAAACGTTTTTCAGGTAAAGGTTATGCAGAGTTTAAAGATGCGGTAACGGATGCGGTGATCGCCCTTGTAGAGCCGATTCAGGAGAAGTATGCTTCTATTATCAATGACAAGCCCTATCTCGAAAGCATTATCAAAGAGGGTGCGAATGCCGCGCAAAATCGCGCCAATAAAATGTTAAGTAAAGTTTATCGTAAAGTTGGGTTTGTGGAGCGAGTCCGTTAGAAATTTATTTCACGGCATAACCCGAGAAAAATAAAATACACGACATTTTATTATTGAATTAAATTAACAAAGCTAATTATATTAAAAGCCGAACACCTATATGACGGAATCTTCGGTGAACGATAATAATCACCTCCGCTTAGTTAAATGGCCTTTCTACGCAGGCGATGGGCTCTTGGTATTACTCGCGTTCCTTATAGTTGCGAATTCCGCTAAGCCACTCAGTTCGACTGCGATATCCTGGTGTGTAATTAGTGTTACATTTGGAGCCCTGGTTTTTGTCGCACCCTTTATTCTTGAATACTTGAATTCCATTCGACTGGCAAAGAATCAGCTTCAGGAAGCGGTAGATAAGCAATTGCAAGGATTGGATACCATACTTCAGGAGTTGGATGCTCTCTCGAGTACGCTGTCTGATCTTGCACAAAAATCAGCGAATTCCACTCAAAAGATAGAGCATTTCAGACCTGAATTGCAGAAACATTTAAAGGAATCTCATGCCAGGATCGACAGTCTTCTCGAAAATGCCGAGGGGAAAGTTTCCACCCATGAGTCTTTGAGTGATGTATTAAATCAACGCCTGGATTCGCTGGAAAATAAAGTTAATGAGCTTGTTACAATACATACAGACAAGGTTGTGGGCGAGGTCATTGAGGACGAAAGTGAAAAGGGTGAGGTAGCGAAATCAGAAGAGAATGATAACGCCGAGAAACAGAATCCAGTAATCGAAGAGGATGCCAGCGCAGATAATACGCTTGATGAGGCTGTTGAGATTCCTGACTCGTTAATTGAATTAGAGGACGATGGACAGGATACTGAAGAGATGAGTAATCCCGTGTCAGAGAACAACAGCTCGATCACTCTTATTGCCCACCTTAATCTCGATATTAGCAGCACCCCTTATGTTCGCGGTGAAGGGGCTGGATTAAGTTGGAATGAAGGTGTACCGATGGAATTTATTGAAATCGGGAAATGGGAGTGGACAGTCGAGAACGCTGTAGAATCTACCTCCTGTCGGATTTTTAAAGATGACTCACTCGCTGCCAAGGGAGACGACATTGTGATCGAGGTAGGGGAGCGAGCTGAAGTCTATCCGGAATTTCCCGAGGAGTAAATCCTGACTGCAGGTGCTGCTTTTGCTGATCGCAGAATAACAGAACTCCTGTTTACACTTTTCGCGCTCTAGGTATTTTCTTTAGCGGAGATATTTTCAGGATCATATATAAAACCGACTCCGTGGATGGTGCGGAAAGCATCTAAACTATGATCATTGCGTGCAAAAGATTCGCGTATTTTTACGATATACTGATCTAGCGATCGACTGCGTACGTCCGCATGAATTCCCCAGACCGCATGGATCAAACTGCGACGCGTAAGCACAGTTCCTTCATTTGAAGCTAAGTAAGTGAGAATCCCCAGTTCTTTACGGCCAATCTTTTCAGTATTCCCATTTGGAAATTCGATTTCCAAGCGGATTGGATTTACATCTACACCGCAAAATTTAAAAACTTCCTGTGAGAGGGCGGCGTTCTTAGTGATGTGATAATCGTGAGCCGTTTCAGCGCGGCGAAGAACGGCGTGAATGCAAGCGATGAGTTCAGGAAAACTGAATGGTTTAGTGATATAATCATCACCACCCATATCTAATCCTTTCACCCGGTGGACTTCGGAATCACTGCCGGTTAGAAAAATGACCGGAACTTGAATGTTGTTCTTCTTGAGATCCTCAAGGAGAGAAAATCCGCTGGTGTCAGGAAGGTTTATATCGAGGAGAAGGAGGTTTGCAAAATTTCTTTTTAAGAACCGCAATACATTAGTAGAACGATGATAGACCTGCGTCATCATCCCTCCTGCTTCAAGCTGCTCGGAGATCAAAGTAGCGAGTTCTTTCTCATCTTCAACGATGAGGATGAGTGGTTTTGGATTAGTGGCCATGACAATCGCGTTAATTCCGCATCTGATCTATAGGTAATTTTCCTTAATCATCCCCCAGAATTATTATGACATTATCCTAGATATATATAAAAATACTCCTATATTTACAATTTTTTTTTCAATATTTTGTAAAAAATTGGAAATCAGGGAGCTGAGAATAAGCTTGCGCGAATTGAGACCAAGCGTCATCTACTGCATATCGTGTCAGAAAATAAATCATTAATCATGCTGGGCCTGCCTAAAGGGAGCATGGAAGAGGCTACAATTAAGCTGTTTTCCAAAGCAGGTTGGAATATACAGCAGCTCGCTCGCTCGTACAAACCGCTCATCGATGATCCAGAACTCGATGGCCGATTTGTTCGCGCCCAGGAGGTCAGCCGTTATGTCGAGCAAGGATTTTTTGACGCCGGTTTGACCGGACATGATTGGGTATTAGAGAACAATTCGGACGTCGTTGAAGTCTGTAGCCTGGTATATAGCCGAAACTCAAATGTAAAGTCGCGCTACGTTCTCGCGGTACCGGAAACATCACCGATTAAGAAGGTTGAAGATTTACAGGGTAAACGCATCGCAACCGAGGTCGTCAATCTCACCGAACAATACCTGAAAGACCAAGGTGTCGAGGCAGTTGTAGAATTTTCCTGGGGTGCCACCGAAGTGAAAGTTCCAGACCTCGTTGATGCTATTGTTGATATTACCGAAACCGGGAGTTCGCTGATCGCAAATAATCTGAGAATAATCGATACTCTCTTTTGGACAGATATTAAATTTATCGCCAACAAGATAAGTTGGAATGACACGGATAAACGTCAGAAGATTGAAAATATTGCCTTACTTCTTCAGAGCGCGCTTGCAGCGAAAAATAAGGTAGGTCTAAAACTTAACGCGCCGAAGCAAAAATCAGAATTAATTATCAAGGAACTTCCTTCGCTGCGAAATCCAACCGTCTCTCAGCTCAGCAAGTCAGATTGGGTTGCGATCGAAACTGTGCTTGATGAATCCGTTGTTCGGGAGATTATACCCCTGCTAAAATCGCATGGAGCAGAAGGGATCATCGAATACCCGCTGAATAAAGTGGTATTCTAAGCTAAGCTGTCATTTCAAGACACCGTTTAACTGATGGTGACAGCGTGATAAAATATTCACTTGGTTCCAGCGCCCGGGCATAATTAATGCTACTTTTAGACTTGCACCCATAAATGGATGTATGCCAGTATCTCCGCTTCATTTCATAAATGGAGTATGGCTGACGCCTATTTCACTGACAATTAAACATATAGAAATATATAACGATCAATTTTAACCCCTAATACAACCGGGGGATCACAGCAGATCCTCGGTTGAATTAATAACCGCATAAAAGATTATGAGTTCCTCCATAATGGAAGAACTACTGGCTGAGAGCCAGTTTGAAAAGCTTAAGGAAGGCGCCATTATTCCCGGCACGATTACTGAAATCAGGGATAATGAAGTTGTCATTGATATCGGTGCCAAAGCCGAAGGAACGATATCCGCCTCAGAGTTTGTCGATGTTGGAGAACTCCAAATAGGTTCTCAAATTGAAGTATACGTCGAGAAACTTGAGGATCGTGATGGTAATCCAATTCTTTCTTACGACAAGGCAGAGCAAAAGAAAAATTGGGAGAATATTCTCTCTAAGTGTGCAGAAGGGACCGTCGTGTCCGGTCGAGTCAGGAGCAAAGTGAAAGGTGGCTTGATCGTAAATATCGGCGTTGATTCTTTCCTGCCCGCCTCTCAGATCGATATTCAGCCGCCTAAAAATCTCGATCAATACGTTGGTCAAACTTACGACTTTAAAGTTCTTAAAATTAACCAGGAACGCCGCAATATTGTAGTTTCACGCCGCGAACTCATAGAAGAGCAGCGTGTGCATAAGCGTCGGCAGCTTCTTGACAGTGTAAAACCCGGTGATACACGAGAGGGTGTTGTTAAGAATATCACGGACTACGGCGCATTCATTGATCTGGATGGACTGGATGGACTCCTCCACATAACCGATATGAGTTGGGGCCGCATTTCTCACCCGAGTGAGATGCTTAAGATTGGCGAAGAGGTGAAGGTCATGATAATTGATGTCGACCGTGATCGAGAACGTGTCTCTCTTGGTTTAAAACAAACCACGTCCAATCCTTGGGATGGTATTGAGAATCGCTATCCGCTCGATTCTAAAGTAAATGGCAAGATAGTAAATCTTGTGCCTTACGGTGCATTCGTTGAACTTGAAGGAGGGGTAGAGGGCTTGGTACATGTCACGGAACTTTCCTGGACAAGACGAATCAATAAACCGAACGAGGTACTTAAAGTAGGGGACGTAATTGATTCTGTCGTTATTGGAATCCAGAAGGAAGACCAGAAAATTTCGTTAAGTGTGCGCCAGCTTGAACCCAATCCATGGGATATGGTCAGGCATAACTACCCCGCTGGAGCGCGCGTTCGTGGCAAGGTTCGCAATCTTACAAACTACGGTGCTTTTGTTGAACTCGAAGAGGGTATTGATGGCATGATCCATGTCTCCGATATGTCCTGGACGCGCAAGGTGAATCATCCCAGTGAATTTGTGAAAAAAGGGGATGAGATTGATGCTATTGTTTTAGACGTCGACTCAAATAATCAGCGTATTTCGCTGGGTATAAAGCAACTTTCTTCGGATCCCTGGAGCGAGATCGATCAACTGGTCAAAATTGGCGATGTAGTAAAAGGTAAGGTAACAAAGATTACCACTTATGGTGCTTTCATCGATCTCGGAAATGGCATTGATGGTTTGGTACATATTAGCCAGGTTAGCGAGGATCATATTGAGAAGATTAAAGATGTTCTCGAGACTGATCAGGAGGTTACCGCTCGCGTTATTAAGATCGATATCGAGGAAAGAAGAATCGGCCTGAGCATAAAAGCGGCTAATTATGATTCTGAACAACTCGCTGCTGAAACCGCTGCATACGAAAATATAAAGAGCGACGATTTGACGAGCCTGGGTGATATTCTCGATGAAGCTACTAAATAGCGAATTGATTATTTAGCTTTGCAGGTTCGTATTAAAATTGTTCCCACGACAGCATTTTTTCTGGCTGAGGGTTGAGGGATCTTGCTAAATCAGAATGATTTACTATCCCTTCTATCGGGTTCACAGATGAATCCATTTCAATTTGTTCGTATGAAGCTGCACTCAAGGATCTGAATAAGATCATAGATAATGATGAAGCAAAGTCGGTTGTTTATCGCTTGTATTGTCTCTTTGGTAACAACTTCATTTGGATTTATAATTCGCGCATTTTTGCTCACCGAATGGGGTGCAGAATTTAATCTGTCCGAGTCGCAATTGGGATCTATTCAGGGGGCGGGGTTATACCCATTTGCTTTGAGTATCATATTATTCAGCCTGATAATTGATAAATTAGGTTACGGGCGCACGATGGCTCTCGCTTGGATATGCCATATGGCATCCGCGGTTATCACAATCACCGCTACTAATTATACCGCCCTCTATTTGGGGACATTTATATTTGCTCTTGCCAATGGCGCGATTGAAGCCGCGATCAATCCGGTTATTGCGACTCTATATTCAGATAAGAAAACACATTATCTCAATATTCTCCATGCCGGTTGGCCGGGCGGATTGGTCGTCGGGGGCGTCCTGGCTATTTCCATGAGTGGGATTGATGTGAGTTGGGCGTGGCGATTGAAAATTGGACTCTTCATCATTCCCACGCTTATATATGGGTTTCTACTATTAGGTCAGAAGTTTCCTGTTCAAGAGCGAGTTACAGCTGGTGTTACCTATAAAGAAATGCTTTCCGAATTCGGCTGGATTGGGTGCCTCATATGCTGTTTCTTCATCGCCTATGCAATAGACGAAGTCATGCTGGTCTTTCAATCGCGATTAAGCGGTGGGTGGATAGCGGGGATAACGATTATTCCCACGCTCGTTTTTGTTACTAAAATAAAAAGCCCGGGGCGGCCGGTTTTTGTTTTTCTCTTGTTGGTGATGATCCTGGGCGCAACTACTGAAGTTGGGACTGACAGTTGGATTGCCGCTCTTTTGACACCGCTCCTTTCTGAATTGAGCCAGAATGCCGGGAATTGGGTCCTTGTTTATACCTCGCTTATTATGTTTGTCCTTAGATTTTTTGCTGGACCGATAATCCAATGGATATCCCCTCTCGGTCTTCTAACCGTATGTGCGGCTATCGCTTGCTTGGGTCTTTACTGTTTATCGGCATCGACTTCCGCACTCGTAATATTTGTCGCTGCCTCTTTTTATGGGGTGGGTAAAACCTTTTTCTGGCCGACGATGCTTGGTGTAGTTTCTGAACAATTCCCGAAGGGTGGTGCTCTAACCCTCAATGCTATTGCGGGAGTCGGCATGCTTGCCGTGGGTGTTATTGGCGGTCCACTCCTAGGCACTATTCAGGATAAATATCTAGACTCGCACCTTAAGGAAGAATATCCATCAATTCATGCTGAAATTGCTGATGACGAACAATCCAAGTATGGAATTTTCTATCAACCGTTAAATAAATCTAAGATAAACCTATTAGTTGAGTCTGATAAAAAAGCGGTTGAAAAGATACGCAAAAAAAATAATCAAAGTACCCTGGCTAAAGTTGCGGTCCTGCCCCTGGTGATGTTTCTTTGCTATCTGGGTCTGATTATTTATTACAATAAAATTGGTGGTTATAAAGTAAGAAGTTTGGACGAATAAAAGTATCAATCGAGTTCGCTATTGATACTCATCTTAGGGGAAATGACCGAGTGTCTGCCTGTTGCTAATCGTTTTTCTCTTCAATTTTGGACTGAATGAACTCCTGCAATACTTCCATCTTTTGCAACTCTAAATTATCCTCACGTATTTCCTCTGCATTGCGTTGCTGCTCTTTTTTTGTCATCGATTTCCGCATTTTTGAAAGCGCCATATTTTGAAGCTGCCGTACGCGTTCTCGCGTAATACTGAAAATCAAGCCCACTTCCTCGAGGGTTTTTGGTTTTTCGTTATTTAAACCAAACCGCATTCGTATGATTTTAGCTTCACGCTCGTCGAGATTATCCACCATCTTGTTAATGTCATGAATAAGCGATTTATTTCGGAGATTTTCGAAGGGATTAATCGCGTTTTCATCACCGACTAAATCCCCAAATTCTGTATTTTCCCCATCACCTATCGGCGCATCCAATGAGGCCGGCCTTGCACTTACAGTTTTAAGATGGGCGATTTTGCTAGCGGGCATTCCCAATTCCATCGCCAGTTCATCATCCGTAGGTTCACGTCCAAGTTCTTCCGTCAGTTCAAGTGTCATTTTCCGCATTTTCGCAATCTTGTCTACAAGGTGGACGGGCAGGCGTATCGTCTTGCTCTGATTAGCCAGCGCACGTTTGATTGACTGCTTTATCCACCACGCGGCATAGGTGCTGAGTTTGCCTCCTTTATCCGGATCGAATCGCTCGACTGCCTTGATTAATCCAATATTACCCTCACTTATCAGGTCAAGGAGAGGGAGACCGAAATTTGTATAATCATGTGCTATTTTGACCACCAGTCTAAGATTGGCGTGAATCATACTTTTACGTGCGTCCGCATCACCTTTTTGAATGCGTCGAGCAAGTTCAACTTCTTCCACTGGTTTTAAAAGAGGGACTCTTCCGATTTCCTGTAAATAAAGTTTGATCGTGCTTGTATCGGTAGCTGGCAACTTATCTATAACCTCTGGCTTATCGAGTGCCGACCCCAGCTGTCTCGATACTACAATACTAATGTCCTCGGTATTAGATTTATTGTTTTTTTTAATACCCATTATCGTGTAAGGACACCGTCTATTGTGTTTCGTTCTTTTTTATTTATACACTTGAATTATAACCGAATGGACCACTTCTTGGCAATGGGTATAAAAATACGTGCTAAACAACCGGTCACGATATCATAATACGTTGGTCATCAACATATATGAACGTCAGGGAGATTTTCAGGAAGGTTTTGCAAAAAGGCTTTTTGAGGGAAAACCAATCCCGCACGCTACTTTTTTAAACGGGAGACATGCCTTCAGCTCTAGCAACCGCGCGGAGCATACCCTTGGCTTTATTAATCGTTTCTTCGTACTCTTTTTCGGGTTGTGAATCGGCAACTAAGCCGGCACCTGATTGAATATATATCTTATCATTTTGGAGCAGAGCCGTGCGAATTGCTATACAAGTATCAAGATTACCATCGTAACTGAAATAACCAAGCGCACCGGCATAAGGTCCACGCTGTTCACCTTCCATTTCTTCGATTATCTGCATCGCGCGTACCTTAGGTGCTCCTGATACAGTCCCCGCCGGGAAAGTGGCGCGCATGAGATCGAAAGCATTGTAGTCTGGAGAGAGAATCCCCTCTACCTGTGATACGAGATGCATCACGTCTGAATAACGTTCAACCACCATGAACTCAGGAACCTTGACACTCCCATACTGGCAGACGCGACCGATGTCGTTTCGGGCAAGATCGACCAACATAAGGTGTTCAGCTTTTTCCTTTTCATCGGACAGTATCTCTTGCTCAAACGCGCTGTCTTCACGGTCTGTTTTTCCCCTTGGCCGCGTTCCGGCGATGGGACGAACTTCGACAAGCTCTCCGGTCAATTTTACATGCACTTCCGGTGAGGCACCAACGAGAGCAAAATCATTTGTCTCATAAAGAAACATGTAGGGCGAAGGGTTAACGGTACGCAGAGCGCGATATAATTCGAGTGGTGGCAGCGTAAATTCTCTTTCAAATCGCTGAGACCCTACGACTTGAATAATATCTCCGGCGCGAATATATTTTTTACTCTCGCTAACCATTGATTCAAATTCCTTTTGAGTGTAATTACCCGATGGGACTTCAATCTTATCGTGTTCAACAATCGGTATAGGTGCCAAAGTTCTACTCTCTTGAAGGGTATTATAAAGCGTTTGAACGCCTCTTACCGCTTCATTGTAAGCAGATTCAGGGTCATCTTCGATGTGCGCATTGACTAATAACCGCAGCGTTTGACGAGCGCGATCAAAGATAACGACCGTATCACTAATCATGAAATAAATCAGAGGAAATTTAAGTGGGTCATTTGTGGCAACGGGAACCGTCGATTCAAAATTGTGGACATATTCATAACTTATTATGCCCACAGCTCCTCCGATAAATGGCGGCATGCCGTCCAGTTTAACCGGGTGACAGGCTGACATTTCATCCTCGATGATATTCAGCGGGTCCTCCGCAACGGGGAGGGTTAAAGTTTCACCATTGCGGTCGGCGACAACGACCTTATCATGAAACGCTTTAATTGTCTTGCGGGGTTGGCACCCGATAAACGAATACCGAGCTAACCTTTCACCTCCCTCGATAGATTCCAAAAGAAAAGCAGAGCCTGAACGATTCAATTTAGAATATACGGATACAGGTGTCTCAAAATCTGCCATTAAATCCGTGTAAACCGGAATTAAGTTACCATCTTTGGCGAGCTTTAAAAAATCGGGTAAAGCAGGGAAAATGTTCATAACGGCTGGGATTGAATCCTATCTGAAGGTGTTGATTTTCCGCCAGGGAACAAGCAAAAACAAGGTGTCAACCTTTACCCTTGACTTTTTAACAGCCTTTAAAATCAATCATGGAAAACGGCTTACCTTTTATCTTCAATCTTTAATGCAGTTTATAATCCGCTAGCTTCGAAAAAAGATATTATCATGAAAAGTTCTCTCTCCCACATTTCCCTTCGCTGTGTGCAACTATTATTTGCCATTGCTGTGTTACCAGCAACCTTACTGGCTGGTGAAAATGATGTTATAAATACAGGTGACACCGCATGGATGCTTACGGCCACAGTCCTCGTTCTTTTCATGACTATACCGGGACTCTCTCTCTTTTACGGTGGTTTGGTGCGTAATAAAAACGTCCTCTCCGTGTTAATGCAATGTTTTGCCACGGTGGGTGTAATAACTGTCCTTTGGGTTCTCTATGGCTACAGTATGGCTTTCACTGATGGCGGTGGGCTGAATAAATTTGTTGGAGGTTTATCTAAAGCATTTTTAAGCGATCTAACGCCTGATTCTGTCAGTGGAACTATCCCTGAATCAGTTTTTCTCTGTTTCCAATTGACCTTCGCGATCATCACGCCAGCCCTCATTGTCGGAGCATTTGCTGAGCGCATGAAATTCAGCGCCATGCTTTGGTTCAGCGTCATTTGGTTTACGCTTTCCTACCTGCCGATTTGCCATATGGCATGGGGCGGCGGCATATTAGGAGACTGGGGAGTATTGGATTTTGCCGGCGGGACGGTTGTTCATATTAACGCGGGTATTGCTGGTTTGGTGGCCTGTGTAATGATTGGCAAACGTCAAGGATATCCCAATCAGGCGATGAAACCTCACAGTCTACCCTTAACGGTAATTGGGGCCTCTATGCTTTGGGTTGGCTGGTTCGGATTCAATGCCGGCAGCCAGTTGGCAGCCGACGGCACCGCGGGTATGGCGATGCTTGTGACCCAGATAGCTTCTGCGGCTGCGGCCATTACCTGGATGTTCATCGAGTGGATTCGTCACGGTAAACCGAGTGTTCTTGGTATTGCTACGGGCGCAGTTGGAGGTTTAGTCGCTATTACCCCCGCCTCTGGGACCGCAGGCCCCATGGGGGCGCTGTTGATCGGATTTTCAGCCGGACTTCTCTGCTATTTATTCTCAACATCTGTGAAAAAGAAATTTGGTTATGATGATAGTCTCGACGTATTTGGCATTCATGGCATCGGTGGTATTATTGGTGCACTCCTGACCGGTCTATGCGCGGCAGAGTTTATGGGTGGTTCAGGATTGGCACATGATACGGTTGGTGCTCAGCTTTGGAATCAACTTCTCGGGGTCCTCTTAACTATTGTCTGGTGTGGTGTGGTTTCTGTCGTATCACTTTTTGTGATTGATAAAGTTATCGGTTTGCGTGTTACGGATGAAGAGGAAGTCGTAGGGTTGGATATCAGTCTTCACGACGAACAAGGCTACGAGATTTAAAGAATAGAACCCCTATCATTGATCAGACTGGAGATAAATTAAGCCGTATTTTACCGGGCCAATTCTGACTGCTGAAAGTATCGGTTCTATTTCCAGTAACAGGCATACTATTTTATATTGATCAGCTTTTTTACTCATTTCGCAGTCATTCCGTAAAGGAGCGATTAAAAGAGGTCTTAATAATCATTTCGTGACACCTTATTTCAGTCACATAGAATGAGGGTCGTTGATAACGGAATTACACGTGAGACCGTTTTCACTCGTGACCGTTTTTTTCAGATTCAGCAATTATGCCTGTATCCCCTTTGCTAACCTGTTTAATCAGCTTTATATAGCGAAAAAGGAGGAAATGAGGTTTGATATTAAACGATAATCGAACATGTTATAAGTAGAGGTTTATGAAGTCCAAAATCATTTCTGTGGTTATGGGTGGGGGTAGAGGAAAACGACTGCATCCACTGACGAAAATGCGCTGTAAACCCGCAGTTCCCCTTGCCGGTAAATATCGCCTGGTAGATATTCCTATAAGTAACTGCCTGAACGCCGGACTAAATCAAATATATGTTCTCACTCAGTTCAATACGGCTTCGCTACACCGGCATATTCAGGAGTCATATAATTTTGATCCCTTTGGAGGTGGATTTGTCGATATCCTCTCCGCCGAGCAGACGGAAGCGGGAGAAAGTTGGTACCAAGGTACTGCCGATGCGGTGCGCCAGAATCTGCACCATTATAATGCAAATGATGGCGATCTCTTCCTTATCTTATCGGGTGATCAACTCTATAACATGGATTTTCGCCGAATCATTGACCAACATCGAGAAACGGGAGCGGATGTCACGATCGCTGCTAAAGCCATGCCCATCTCTCATATCGAAGGGCTGGGGCTAATGCGTGTGGAGGACAACCTGGAGATAAAAGAATTTGTTGAAAAGCCAAACGATGAAAATATAATAAATGAGTTTACGATCAGTGATAAGCTCATGACCGAGATCAGTAATCCTCAAGGGGATAAATATTGTCTCGCCTCGATGGGCATCTATGTCTTTGGAAAAGAAACACTTTACGACGCACTGCATCATGTAAATGCAGCTGATTTTGGGCGTGAAGTGATTCCTCAACTATTAGGTAAGGTGGGCCTTTATAGTTATATCTTTGATGGTTATTGGGAGGACATTGGAAGTGTCCGCTCATTCTTTGAAGCGAATCTCCGTTTAACTGAACCTCTTCCTCCATTTAATTTTTTCGATCAGGATCATGTTATCTATACCCATCCCCGTTATTTACCTGCGAGTAAAATAAATGGCGGATCTATTGAAAACGCGATCATTGCCGATGGGTGTATTATATCTGGCGCCTCCATTAAACGCAGCGTTATTGGTGTTCGTTCAGTTATTGGAGAGGGTGCCAAATTGGATAATGTAGTGATGATGGGGCAGGATCATTTTGAAAGGAGCGACGAAAGAGATAGCCGTCCGGATATGAAGCTACCGAAAATCGGAATCGGTAAAAATTGCCATATTTCTTATGCTATTATAGACAAAAACGCACGCATTGGGGACAATGTCCGCATTTCTCCTCAAGACAAACCGGAACACTATGAAAATGGTGACATAATGGTACGCGATGGTGTAGTCATTGTTTCAAAAGATGCAATTGTCCCTCAAGATACTGTTTTCTGATACTGACATAAGTTATAATGAATAGTTAAATGTTAATCTCGTATAAACAGGATGACTATGGATCAATCTTTAAAAAAACTGCTCGTTTGCACCGATGGTTCTGATTATTCACAAGTATGTTGTCGTTACGCTGCTTGGATAGCAGAACGCACCGGCGCATCTATCGAGCTTCTCTATCTAACTGATTTACGGCAATTTGAAGTTCCCCTTGTCGCTGACTTAAGCGGGAGCCTGGGCATCCAGCCCTACCAGGATGTGCTGACGCATCTTCAAGAAATGGAAAAATGTAAGGCCACAGTTATCGAAAAAAATGCACGCGAGATTTTCGATAAAGAGGGAATGAAAAATCCGATTCGATTTCATCACCATACCGGGTTACTCGTCGATTGCCTGGAGGATTTTGAAAAAGACGTCGACTTAGTGTTGCTGGGTAAACGTGGGGAAAACGCCGATTATGCCACCGCTCACTTGGGCTCAAATATGGAACGTGTGATTAGAGCCAGTAGTAAACCGACTCTCACAACATCAAGAAAATTTATTCCGATTGCTAAAATACTCCTCGCTTATGATGGCGGAGAAAGTTGTCAGAAAGCACTCCAGTTTCTCTGCGAGAATGAAGCCTTAAGTGATCAGGAGCTTCACATTGTTACGGTATCTGAAAATGAAAATGACAAAGCTGCCTTCGAAAATGTGGAACAGGCGAAATCGATAGCCAAGGGAAGGAAAGGGACCAATGTTTTTCAAATTCTCAATGGTAATGTTGAAGATCAAATTGCCCGCTATGTAGACAATGAAGAAATGAATCTGTTAGTGATGGGCGTTTATGGGCACCGTCGGATCCGCTATCTGCTTATCGGAAGTACTACTACGACTGTAATTCGTGCTTGTCGTATTCCTGTTCTTTGCTTTCCGTAAAATTACATCTCGTTTCCAGAAAAGTGGATATGATGTATGTGGCGTTTTAAATGTCAGGACGTTAGATTATCAGCTCTATTTTTCGACTTTAATTCATTGGAAACTTAGGAAGATCTTGTCTTCCGGGATCCTTTTCAGTGAAAGTCGTTATTTCGACATTGCAGAAATCGATAGTGTTTATCTCTATTTAATCCATGCGGAAGATCATCCATATCGACATGGATTGTTTTTACGCGGCAATTGAAGTGCGTGATCGACCCGAGCTGGCAGAGAAACCGGTTGCTGTGGGTGGTACCTCGGGTCGCGGTGTCCTTACCACTTGCAATTATCTGGCACGTAAATTTGGCTGCCACTCGGCAATGCCCACTTTCAAGGCTCAGGAACTTTGTCCGGAATTAATTATCATTCGACCAAACTTTGAGCGCTATCAGAATGAGTCCCGTAATATTCGTAAGATTCTTTTTAATTATACACCTCTGGTGGAACCGCTTTCTCTCGATGAGGCATTTCTTGATATTTCCAGTCGAGAGGAAAGTGGGACGGAAATTGCCTCGGAAATCCGTAGAAAAATATTGGAAGATTTAAATCTTACTGCCTCGGCTGGAATTGCTCCAAACAAGCTTCTTGCAAAAATCGCAAGTGAGTGGAAAAAACCCAACGGTCAATTTGAAATAGAACCTGAAGCGGTCTCCGCGTTCATGAAACCTTTGCTCGTAAACAATATATGGGGTGTGGGACCGAAGAGTGTTGTAAAATTGAACGCGTTGGGAATCGAAAATTGCGGTCAATTGCAACGCTTGTCGGTTCTTGAGTTAGAGCGTTTATTTGGGAAGTTCGGTGAAGAGCTTTATCAGCTCTGTCGCGGTTTAGACAATCGGCCGGTCGAACCTGATCGCGTGCGAAAGTCAATGAGCACGGAGCGAACTTTTAGTGTCGACCTCAAGACACTCGGCCAGTGCGAGGGAGAATTAATGAAGTTATACGCGGAACTTCATAACGACCTACGGTCTAACGCTTCAGACCGGCAGATTGAGAAACTCTTTGTAAAATTAAAGTTTACTGATTTTAAGCGCACGACAGCTGAATGTTCAGAGACTAAACTTGATTGGGATGTATTTAAGGAATTACTGGGTGAAGCTTATGGGCGCAGTCGATTGAATGTACGCTTGATCGGTGCTGGAGTAAGATTCCAGGAAAAAGATGACAGCCGCTGGTCTCAGCTTGAACTTGAACTCAGGAATGAAAAAGACTGATCCTTCATTATCCAGGTAACTATCACCCGGGTTTTGAATTGAATGATGCTTGACCCACTGAGGTAAAAAAACAACCTTTAGCGCTCTTATGTCTGAGCAGATTGAATCTAAAGTGAACATGGAAACGCTTGTGAGCCTCTGTAAGCGTCGTGGATTTATTTATCAATCTTCCGAAATATTTGGTGGTATTAATGGCTTTTTTGATTATGCCCCATTGGGTGTAGAAATGCGCCGAAATATTAAAGAAGCCTGGTGGCGCGATATGGTCCACCGTCGCGAAGACATCGTAGGCATTGATGCATCCATTATCATGCACCCTGATGTCTGGAAAGCATCGGGTCACATCGAAAATTTCACAGACCCGATGGTCGACTGTAAAGAGTCGAAAATGCGCTATCGGGCCGATCAATTATTTTATGCATCCGTTATCGTCGATGGGGAAACCATCGGTTATGTCTCGGTCCTCGAATCGCCAGATATGGAGGAAAAGGCAACAGAGCAGGCCGAAGGGTTAAAGCGTAAGTTGGCGAAACAGGGTGCGCTGAATAAGATTGAACTTAAAGAATACATAGAGGCAGGAAAAGATGAGTTTGAACTTATACCTTCACCTGCTACGGGTAAACCCGGTTCATTAACTGAGCCACGCAATTTCAATCTCATGTTTCAGACCTATGTAGGTGCTCTGCGCGATGAGTCGGCAATTGCTTACTTGAGGCCGGAGACTGCACAAGGGATTTTTACAAATTTTAAAAATGTCGTTGATACGGGACGCGTAAAAGTTCCCTTTGGTATTGCGCAGATCGGAAAGGCCTTTCGCAATGAAATCACACCGCGTAACTTTATTTTTCGTTCCCGCGAATTTGAAGCGATGGAAATTGAATATTTCATCCCACCGGATGATGATATCTGGCAAAAATATCACCGTGATTGGATTGATACTCGCTTAGATTGGTTTGAGAGTATCGGGATTAGTCGTGATTTACTTGGTGAAGATGTTCACCCGAAAGAAAAACTTTCTCATTACTCTCGGGCTACGACGGATATTACTTTTCATTATCCCTTCGGTATGCACGAGCTCGAAGGAATTGCGGCCCGGGGGGACTATGATCTGCGCCAGCACCAGGAGCACTCCGGTAAATCGATGGAATACTTTGATGAATCGCGTAAGGAGCGTTATATCCCTCATGTTATCGAGCCCGCCCTCGGTGTTGACCGCACCTTCCTCGCGTTACTTTGCGCGGCTTATGACGAAGATGAAATCGATGGTGAAAAACGCGTTGCCTTACGCTTTCACCCGCGGATTGCCCCGATTAAAGCAGCGGTCTTTCCACTTGTAAAAAACAAACCCGATCTTGTTGTGAAAGCGCGTGAAATATTTAAGAACCTCCAACGCCGCTGGAATGTATTTTATGACGAATCCGGTGCTATTGGCCGTCGTTACCGACGTATGGACGAAATAGGTACTCCCTTTGGGATAACTATTGATTTTGATACGCTTGATGACGGTACATTTACCCTTCGTGATCGCGATACAACGAAGCAAGTAAGGCTCAATGAGAATGAACTCATTGCCCACCTGAGTGAGAAAATAGAGGGCTGAATTTTAGTTCTATCGCAAATTCGTCAAGTCCCGTAATCGCTGGAGAACTGCGAAGTAATAATCGACGATGAAGTTTAATTTCAATCTAATACACCATTCGGAATTAGGTGGGTTTCTTGACATATAAACCGGTCCATTGTTTAATAATATTTTCAACTGATGCAGGATTTCGACTCCAGGCGACATACAGATTGTTTTGATTATCATACGCTTTCCGATGATCAATTAAATTTTTATAATGAGAAGGGCTATCTTCTTCTCGGGCGCACCCTTACGGACCAGGGCCTTGAACTGATGCTCAACCAGTGCATGCAGGCTTGGGCCGCGGAAAAGGGGGAATTTGATCCCGAAAAAAACTGGCTCCAGAATGCACTGCTCACAAATATTCATCAAAAATCTAAGATCGTCAGGGATTATTATTTTGAAGGGCCTCTTGTCGATGTTGCGGAGCAGATTATAGGTCCAAATATTAAAGGGGTTACCACCCAGCTTACCTTTAAAATGCGCGGGAACACTATGCCTTTCAACTGGCATCAGGATAATGGTTATGGTGAGCTCGAACCATACAATGCGATTTCTTGTCTAACTGCATTGGAAGACAATGACGAAAATAGCGGATGCATCAGAATTGTCCCTGGCAGTCATAAAGAGGGACAGGTAAAAGTTGAGCATTCATCTAAGGATAAAGAAAAATATACGGATATCAGACTCGATGTTGATGATACGCTTTCGATCCCCGTTCCCTTGAAAGCAGGGGAGTGCCTATTTTTTAATTGTTGGATGCTCCATAAGTCAGAGGGAAATTTTTCAAAAGATCGCGATCGTCGGATTATCTTTATGCGCTATGCCGATGCCGATGCGGTAGAAGTCTATAACGATCGCAAACCGCGACTGGGGCGTCTAGTTAGAGGTCAGACTCAGTTTCCTGAGGTCGCGGCTTATGAAGCCGATCTCTAAAGTTTTCCGCTAACCTTTTAAGTGTCGAGATAAGCTGTAAGGAGGAAATGGCGTTGTCAGCTTACACCTCATCAATATTCAATTTTACCGACAATTTCTTTTTCATACCAGGTTACCATACGTTCAAGACCTTCGCGCGGCGATACCTTAGGTTCGTAACTTAATAAATTACGCGCTTTCGTGATATCCGCACAGGTCGCTAACTGGTCGCCGGGTCGATGGGGAAGTTCATTGATTTTCACTTTCTTATTCATAATCTTTTCGATCGTACGTAGTCCTTCACCGGTGCTGATTGCGGTACTGTTACCCAGATTAAAGATTTCCCCTTTTGCCAGGTCCCACTTATCGACTACCGCGATCATCCCATCTATAATGTCGCTCACATAGGTGTAACTGCGTTGATGATCCATACTGCCCTTAAAAAGGGGGAATGCGGTATTATCAGTGATTGCCTTCATAAGTTTAGGATAGAGTTTATCCGGGCGGTCCCGCTCCCCATAAACGGAGTAAAGACGCAAAGAGCATGCGGGGAAATCCATTATTCGCTGGCGAGCGAATACCAACTGTTCAGCCGCTAGCTTAGTTACGCCATAGATAGAGGCAGGTTTGGGTACAGCTTCTTCGCTCTCTGTGGCGTAAATTCCATAGACAGAGGATGTCGAGACATTGATGAAAGACCGTAAGGTGGAAGAGCCCTCAAGTCCATCCAGGAGGCGTTGGGTTGCGAGTAAATTGTTTCTGAAATAGGAATCAAACGTTGTAAGGGGATCATTGCCCGGCTGTGCTGCGAGATGAAATACCACTTCGATTTCTTCGAGCTCCGTGGACAATTCATCTTTGGTCAAATCTAACACCGTCATTGCCGCTCCGAGATCAGAAAGCATTTTAAAACTATTCTGTTTCAAGGCAACGGAATAAAAGCTATCGAGGGAATCAATACCTCTAACCTTGTGCCCTTGTTCTAACAGTCTTTTCGCGAGGTGTGAACCGATAAACCCTGCCGCCCCGGTAATTAATATATTCATAGTCAGGATAGTGTGTATTTAAGAATCCCGAATTTATTTATCCATTAACTGTTCATTGTAGATCGCCACTCAACCAGTGCGACCTGCGGATATTTTCGACCGTTCCAAATATTCCAATTGGGTTTAACCGCTAAATCTATGGGTTGATTTCGAGGGGGCATTTTATCTCCTTGATTCCATGCCACCCCGAATAGACGTTTACCTTTATTAGGATGGAGCATGAATCGAAAGTGATTCTGTCCGAAAGGTTCGGGTGATGACTGAAGAACTATATTTCGCAGCCCAAATACCGGTTCAGCGTTCTCCTGTCCGAAAGGATGAAGCATGTCTAATTCATTGAGAAGATGTTCATTGATCGACTCTACTGTAATCCAGTTTGCGATTTCTAATTCAGGTTCTGGCTGGATTCCTTTCATGTTCTCGTCAACCGCATGGTGAAATGCTTTTTGAAATTCTTTTACCTGATCGGGGTGAACAGATACACCGACTGCCATTGGATGTCCTCCCCATTGTCCAAGCATACCTTGGCAGTTTTTTAACACCTCGACAAGATTGACGCCCTTGATGCTGCGTCCAGAACCTTTGGCCATATCACCTACGGCCCCTAATACAATAGCGGGTCGGTTGAATTTTTGTGTGATGCGACTGGCGACAATTCCGACCACGCCCGGATGCCAATTATCGCCATAAAGGACTATACCTGCTGCATCTAAATGAAATTCTTCTACTAATTTTTCAGCTTCTAAAAAGATAGAACGTTCAATTGCGCGTCTCTCCTCATTGAAGTTGTTGAGCGAACGCGCCGCTTCCATGCAAAGTTTACGATCATCGCTTAAGAGCATTTTAATGGGGAGTGCTGCGTCAGCTAATCGCCCACTCGCATTGATTCGCGGACTTAAACGATAAGATATATCAAAAGTTGATACATCATCGCCGAGCGTCATGCCACTGATTTCGAAGAGGGCGCTTAATCCTAATCGATTAGTATTTTTCAGGCAATTCAATCCCGCTTTAGTTAAAATTCGGTTTTCATCCCGAAGAGGTACGAGGTCGGCAATGGTACCAATCGCAACCAGATCAAGATAGTCTTTAATTTCGATTTCATTGGCCAATGTATCACCACGGTTGCGAAATTCTTTGATTAAACCATGTACCAGTTTGAATACCAGGCCGACACTGCAGAGATTTCTCCAAGGCTCTGCTTCATCGTCATAAATATGAGGGTTGATAATGATACAGTCATTGGGCAGTGGTTTCGTCGTTGTATGATGGTCAATGATAATTACATCGATCCCTTGATCGCAAAGAAACGAAACTTCCTCCTGTGAATTAGTTCCACAATCGATAGCGATAAAAAGCTTTGCATCACCACCCTCTAGAGCCCGTTCGATCGCGATCTGAGATAGTCCATAGCCTTCTTCCTTGCGCCTGGGCACGAGATAGCGCGGGTATACATTAAAATATTGGAGGATACTAACGAGAAATACAGTGCTCGTGATGCCATCGACATCATAATCTCCAAATACAATAATCTCTTCGCTCTTTGCGATGGCTTCACCTATCCGCCCAACCGCACGTCTGAGGTTAGTGATGCGAAAGGGGTCGTCGAGAACGCGGAGGCGGGGTTTTATAAAATCGCGGGCAGCTTTTGGATCAATCAATCCCTTCCTAACGAGTTGGCCCGCAATGATCTCACTGACGCCGAGTTGACTGCTTATCGCATAAACATCATCCTTGGATATCGGCGTATTTACCCAGCGCATCGTGCTTAAACTGTCTTCCCGGAAGATTCCCAGTCTCTTTTTGGGACAATATCATGTTGCTCTTCTACATGCCTGCGATCTCCTTTATGCCACCAGAAGAAAACAGGACTGGCGATAAAGATAGAAGAAAACGTTCCGGTAATTATTCCGATGAGAAAGACGAGAGCAAAATCGATGATTACTCCGGCGGCGAAGATATAAAGCGCAAGTGATGCCAGCATCGTTGTTAAGCTGGTCAAGATGGTACGTGCGAGGGTACGATTGATCGCATTGTTAACAATCTTTTTGAGATTCATACCCGGGTTGAGCGTCAACTCTTCGCGAATGCGGTCGAAAACAACAATGCTGTCATTGATGGAATAGCCAATGACCATGAGAATGGCAGCTACCATAGGTGCTGTAAATTGACCACTTCCGATACCAGCCAATCCTAATAGGACATAGAGACCGATCGTCATTAACACATCATGGATTGTAGCAACTACGGCACCTACCCCATAGCCGAACTCGAATCGTAAAGCCACGTAGAGGAGAATTCCTATTAAGGCAACGGCGAATGATATAAGAGCGCTATACTGGACTTCCTTTCCTACCGATGCTCCAACATACGTTGAGCCCACTAAATTTAATCCCGCATTGGGATAGGTTTCCTGTAGGGAGGCAAAAAAACTTTGCCCGACTTCACTCTCGGTCTGAATTTTTAAAACTTCACCTCCCTCTCCGAGAGAGCTTTGGTAGAGGGGATTAACCTCACCAAAACTTCCATCATCAGCGACACGCTGAATTTCTTCATACTTGAGCTTCTGCTTGTAGTGGAGAGTTATCTCGTCACCTCCCGTGAAATCGTTGCCGAGAATGTTTTTAAAATTAGCGAACAGGGTGATCACTCCGATGAGGACAATAATCCATGAGGTGATAAAAGCCGTTCGGCGATAATCGAGAAAGTTAATCTCTCTATCCTTGTAAAAACTTAATCGCATTACTTTCTTGATCAGCCCGGCATTAATGAGAAATTCAAGCATGAAACGGCTCACGATTAGGGCGCAGAACATGGAAGCCCCTATGCCAATCGCGAGAGTGACACCGAAGCCCTTGACCGGACCGGTGCCCAGCCAGATGAGAATCCCGGCAGTTATCAGAGTCGTAACATTGGCGTCAATGATAGTTGAAAGCGCTTTGTCGTACCCTGAAATAAGCGCGGTCATCAGTTTTTTCCCAACTTTTAACTCTTCACGAATGCGTTCAAAAATAAGGATGTTCGCATCGACAGCCATACCTAAGGTGAGGATAAGCGCAGCTATCCCGGGAAGACTGACCGTTGCGCCAAAGCTGGCTAATGTCCCTATGACGATAAATATATTCAAGGTCACTGAAATCATAGCTACGAAGCCAATTGATTGGTAGTAGATGATCATAAAGAGAATAACAAGAGCAGCACCGAGTAATGCGGCTTCAATACTCGCTAAACGTGCATCTTTAGCGAGAGAGGGGCCCACCTCGTACATTTCCACTATACTTAATCCGACTTCCAATGGATTATTTAAAACGTTAGCTAATTCCACTGCTTCTCTTTGTGTATAACGCCCGGAGATCTCGGCTCCTCCTTTAATTTCCTCTTTCACCGATGGAGTTGAATAAAGTCTGTCATCCAAAATGATCGCAAGTTGCCCTAGAGAATTGGTGCGTGCGTTTTCTTCGGCGATGCGTCGTGTGACATTGGCAAATGTTATTCCTCCTTCATCAGTAAAGTTCAAGAGGACGCGATAACCACCAAAGTCATTGGGTGCTGCATAAGCACTTTCAATTATCTCCCCCGTCATTTCCGGGACTTTCTTGATATAGTAGGATTGCTCGACTATTTCACCTGTACGCGGGTTTTCACTTTCCTCAATCATGAGGACATAGCCGGGCGGTGTCAGACCGGTCTGAGTCGTGCGCGGATCTGCGGTGCGGTGTACAAGGCTAAACTCAAGCAGTGCCGGAGCTTGGAGTGAATCAACAGCATCGGGGTTATCGCGCGTGGAAAGTCCGGGCATTTGAACCTCGATTGCATTTTCTCCGCGTATACGAATCACGGGTTCAGCTACTCCCAGGCCATCAACTCGACGTGCGATTATACTTTTTGCCTGTGACAGCTGCTCGGTGCGCTCCCAATCTTCTTCCGATAGATCCTCTTCTTTTACTTTAAAGGTGAAAGCCACGCCACCTTTTAAATCGAGGCCTAATTTTACTTTCCCATGAGATTCACTTAAAAGATAACGCATGAGCGTATCATTGCGCTTTTTTAAATTCTTTATATCATGGGCGTCGATTTCAGGAAAATATTGCTGGAGGTCGATATTTTCCTCATCGACGATTCTTTTAAGCGCGATAAAAGTCGTGGGGTCCTGTCCCGTATCGCTGCGTTCCTGGGCGCGTTGAACAAGAGCGCTGAGTTCCGGTTCTTTGAATGTGGCTTTTCCCTGTATATAATCCTTAAAGGGGGTGTCTTCTACAGGGATTATATTAAGGATCGCCCAGGCCAGAACAAAGGCTGAGACTACACTTTTCCAAAGGATGCTACCTGTCATGAGAGGATAAGCTAAATCTTAGGTAAGCAACGATCAGGATTCTGATTTATCCGTTTTTTCCGTTTTGTTTTGGACGAAACTTTTACTCAGTTCGATTTTAGTATTATCGGCTATTTTTAATACAAAACGATCGCTTTTAACATTTGTGATAATACCGATGATTCCACCATTTGTGATAATCTCATCTCCCGTACCTAATGAAGTTATCATCTTATCGTGTGTCTTTTGTTTCTTTCGCTGAGGGGCGATAATAAGAAACCACATACCCGCAAAAAGGAGGCCAAAAATTAAAATCTGAAAAGTAGGATTCGGCCCACCTTGTTGTGCTTGGACAATGGGGGCGAATAAGAGTTTAAATATTAGTGTCTGATGCATAATGAAATTGGGTTTTTAAAAATGCTCAATCAAGTTTACTGTCATCCAAAAGGCAAGTCATTTCATTTTACATTTCACCCCTGCAGATGTATTTGCGATCAATTATTAAGCGGGAACTTTGTTCGCAACTTTTTTAAATGCATTATCAGCGATATTAATCGCTTCATCGATATCTGATTCCTGATGGGCAGCGTTAATGAACCAGTTGTGTTGGGGATGAAAAAAAACACCGTTTTCCATGCAGTAACTGCAAAATGCCTGCATACGCATTAAATTTGTTTCTTCAGCAAAACTCATGTAGGGAAGCGCAGATGGTCCGGAACAAGTGACTCGTAACCCGTATTTCGCCGCGGCATTTTCCAGGCCCCGGGTGAGACGTTTACCCATTGCTTGCAAGTGTTCAACAACGTTGTCCCGCTTGAGTATATGAAGGCAGGTAAGAGCTGCGGCCATTGGCATGGCACTAAACCAATAGCTACCGGTCATGAAAACTTTACTTGCGGCCTGCTTGAATTCATCCCGTCCCACGGCGGCAGATAAGGGATAACCGTTGGCGATCGCCTTACAAAAACAGGAAATATCGGGGGTAAAATTAAACGCCTGGTGCGAACCTCCGTGGTGGAGTCGAAATCCGGCTCTGATATCATCGAGAATAAAGACGATGCCTTTATTTTTACAGACGTTTTCGATCTCCTGCAAAAACCCTTCCGCCGGTAAAACGGAATCTGCCCCTCCCGGGTGGTGATAAGGGGTAGTAATGATCGCAGCAATCTGCCCCTTGTGTTGATTAACCAACTTGTGGACGCTATGAATATCATTCCATAAAAAAGTATGACTATGAACGTTGTCTTCTGGGATGGACCCACTGGGACCGCGAGTGGGACACCAGTAACCACTCCCGTGGTAAGCGCCATCAATATAGAGTACTTTTTTGCGGCCGGTATATTCTCTAGCAATTTTAATCGCCCAGTTGACCATGTCTGATCCGTTTTTCCCAAAGATTGCCCAATCGGCAAAGTCTACAGCTCCTACAAGATATTCGGCTAGTTCGACAAATCGTTCGGACGGATGATTGAAACAATCTCCGGCATTTCTTTGTTCGTCGGCCGCTGCATTTACCTCCTTGTTATTGTGACCTAATACGATCGGTCCATAACTACACAAGAAATCGATGTATTCGCGTCCATCAACATCCCAGTATCTGCAACCTTCGGCGCGTTTCGCAAAGTAGGGAGCGATTCCAGGTATCGTGTTGGCTGGACTGTTATGACCGTATATTCCTCCAGGAATTACTTGAACCGCACGTTCAAAAAGATCCTGTGTCTTCTTGGGTAATTGTGGCCTATGGTCTTCCATTTTCAAGGTAGAAGGAAATGCGTTCACTTATCCAACCCAGCTTTTCAGCAAAAGCTGTATCTCCTTCAATGCGTAATCGACCCAAACCAATCTCTGCCATGTTGATGATTTTGTTATGAAACGCAGCTAACGCAATAGCAGAATCCTCAAATACAATGCGGACATCAGGCGGGTAGGGTGGATCACCCTTTCCGTAATTGACCTTACCCTCTCTCCATTGAATCCAACCGGATATATCATCATCACGTATGGTAAAAAAAGCTAAACCATCAGGCGTTGATTCCAAAAGATCACGCGAGAATGGTTCGTTCTCACTCAGTTCCTTTATCGCTGCTAACATTAATCCTAATAATATTTTTAAATGCTTTGATCGAAAGGTCGTCTCCTCCAAACTGTTGGCATCGGGCTGAAGGTATTTATTTAACAGGGTGCTTAAACGCTTAAAGACGATCAGTTGTTTTAACTTGAAAAATCCACTCGTTAACAAAGGCAAAGTAAAACCTTTTTGAGTAAATGTACGATTGAGATGACGTTCAGATAAATAAAGTATTTTTATTGCACCCGGTGCATCCTTTGCACCGATAAATTCACATTTGCCGTCTTTGAATTTTACCGCAGACTTCAATTTTGAGCAGGTAGTGAAAGCAATGGAAAAACTCTCTTCACTAAGAATTTGCTTAGCTTCCGGAACGACCGCTACTAAATCTTCAAGCGCGAAAAGAACAGCGTTAAGATGTAAACGACAAAGAATGTGATCCTTTGAAGGAGTATCCATATCGTAAATTAAGCGACTAAGCTTCGTAACTTTTTTAGAATATCCATAGGATGTCGCTGAGGTTGTAATGCCCGCATTATTTCTTTTTCCCTCTCGATTGCACGAGAATCGTTCGTCCATTCCTTTGATATCACGGGTAGCTGTTTAGCGCTATTAATTATTTTTCCGAAACCGTGTTTCTGGCAATATTTCAAGGTAATATTTTCCTGAGGCATGACCCCACCCAGAGTATTAAATATCAAGGGACAAGCGCTGATTATGGCCTCACTGGTCGTCCCAGTTCCAGGACGGGCTACTATCGCCGATGCGCATTGTAAAAGCGTGCTCATCTTATCGTAATATTTCATGGGTATAATTTGCCAATTGGCAAATTGCTTTTCCCAGGAAGAAATCATACGGTGCGTACTTTTATTAAAACCACAAAGGGCTACAATTCCAGGTCTAAGTGATTGATTCTTATACGCATTTAAAAATTGCATATGATTGTTGGCACTGTTGGCGCCGGTTGAGAGAATGAGATTTATCTTATGGGGATCCATTCCGAGCTTGTTTTGGATAAAATCTTCTTTCTCATTGTCGTTTAAAGGTGGGTTGTAAAAATCAGGTTTGAGAAGGAACCCGCCACACCAGATTTTACTTTCTGCTATGCCGAGTCGCGCAGCTGCTTCACAGGTTTCTGGAACAGCGCCAATAAAAAGATCACATTCCGGATTTACCCAATGCTTACTGAACCCATAGCCGCCGCTGAGTTCACCGCAGTATGTCACGCAAGCTAATCGTGATTTAATTTCTTCGCGGGCGAGGGAAAAAAATCCGTGGTTGAGATGGGCATGGGTGCTTAAAATAATCTGTGGCTGGTAAGATTTAATGAGTTTTTTAAAATTATTTTTCCCCAGTATTCTCCTATTACCCCGATGCATAGATGCAAGCTCCAGATAGTTAAAATAGAGGTGATGCAAGCGAGGTGATCTTTTCTGAATAAAATTATAGAGCTTAACCCCAAAAGCGTAAAGCGGGTGGGTTGATTCAAGGGTTGAGTGAATGGAAGCCTCAAAATCATATTTTTTACCATCCTCATTTTGCATCCAGGCTTTCAAAGCCTGGGCACGCATATCATGGCCGCCGCCGGTACTCGAGGTAAGAATAAGAACGCGCATTATCCTATGGTGTGTTGAATAAGAATTCCCAATTCCACCTGATTATCTGCTCTGTGCAAATCATTTAGTGTTGGTTTATTAATGTACTAACCGGATTATCTCAAACCGCATCGGTCTGTTGTTTGACATCGCTACCTATTCCGACTATATAAGTGTATAATGTTAATCGCTACTGATAAGCGAGTTTACTTTCTCGCCTCCTCTCAAGGACGATCTTCACCAGAAATAGTATTGAAAGGAAATCGAATCCATTGTCTTCAAGAGGGGAAAAAATTAGCGATTATAGTTTATGATCGTGGTATGCTTGCGTTGCTCGCGGATGGTGGAAGAAGTTTTTTTGATTCCGGTATCGAGGATCCAATAGAATGCCTGGCTTTACTCGAAGAAGACCCTCTGGTCTTACTGATTGGAACTGAAGCACCCCACCTCTATCAACTTACCGATGATGGAAAACCCGCAACGCGCATAAATTCTTTTGATCAACTGGAAGTTCACGACCTGTGGTATACACCATGGGGAGGACCTGCCGCGGTTCGCAGCCTTGCTCACCAGGGGGATTGGATCTATGCCGATATTCATGTTGGCAGTATTATGCGCTCTTCGGATCGCGGTGTCTCGTGGGAACCCGTAGAATCAAGTATACATGAAGACGTCCATCAGGTTGTAACTACTCCCTCTGCCGAGTCACGTGTTTACGCTAACACGGCTAATGCTGTATATATCAGCGAAGACTCAGGGCAATCATGGGAACACCGTGCCAAGGGTCTGAGCACGAGTTACGGTCGTGCCATTGCGGTACATCCACAAGACCCGGGCTGTCTCCTCGCATCCGTTAGTCGAGGTCCGGGCAGCAATGTTGATGGTCAACTCTTCCGTTCGGATAATGCCGGACTCAGCTGGAACCCTGTCACCTCAGGATTTCCAGCATCGACGCGAAATAACATAGATACATTTCAGGTCATCTTTTCATCTGACGGTTCTGCATGGGCGGCTGTAGATGAAACCCTTTATAAGAGTGATGATCGAGGGAATAATTGGGAGATCGCCTGGAAAACGTCAGATGAAATTACTATGCTATCAAGCGCGTGATCACAACTTGTCCTCTAAGAAAAACTTAATTTCATTTTTCCTCTCCCAGCGAAACGATCCTGGTAGGATGGGTCATTGCGTTGATGAAGTTTGAGTTTCGTCTATGTAGTTCCTTCATTAGGGGTAGCCAAGAAGATTACATGTTTGACTAATATCGTACTAGTATCGGTAGTGAAAGGAGAAACCGTGAGCTATAAACATTGATTGTACACCGTTTTTACGTACCAGTTTTAGTGAGGGTGTTTGCAGGTGCAATAGATAGTGATTAATAATGTTAATTTAACAAAAAATAATTTATACTATAATCCTATCAATCATAGTTAAGGCTTTTGATTATGAAATTTATAATTCAATACACGAATTAACACGAAAAATTTTCATGCTTATTAGCCTCAACTTCTCTAATCTTCTTTCCCATCAGTAATGATGGGAGGTGGAAAAGTTATACGTAAAATTCGGAACCATCCGCTGGTTTTGCCCATTTACCTACCTTCTTTTTTGGGTTCAATGTGTGGTGGCCTGCTCATTCCGGTCCTCCCTCTTTATATCATAAGCTTTAATGTATCATATGGTATGGTCGGATTAGTTCTCGCTAGTCATGGCATAGGTATGATGATGAGTGATGTCCCCGCGGGGTTGATTTTGCGACGTTTAGGAGAGAAACAATCAATGTTGCTGGGGGTGGCTTTAACTACCCTCTCAACCCTCGCTCTATATTGGGCACAGAACATCCCTCAGGCAATTGTACTAAGATTGATATCTGGATTTGGTATAGCCATTTTTGGTATTTCCCGGCATACTTATATCACCGATGTAATCGCCCTCACCAACCGGGGGCGTGCTTATGCGCTCTTTGGAGGGTTAATGCGAGTGGGTAAATTTGCAGGTCCAGCAATTGGAGGCTTCGTCGCTGCTATTTTTGGACTTCGTACCGTGTTTCTTCTTTTCAGTGTGCTTTATGCATTAATATTTATCATTGTCGTTACCTTTTTAGCGAAAAGAGATTTGCCGACTTTCAAGTCTTCATCACAGCCAGGTAACCATCTATATTTAACGATTAAAAGGCAGTCCCGCGTCCTCTTAACTGCCGGGGTAGGGCAGATTTTTGGGCAAATGATACGTTCAGGGGTAACGGTAATTATTCCTCTATACGCTGCTGAAGTTCTCGGCCTTAAAGTAGAGGCGATTGGATTAATCGTCAGTATCGCCGCAGCTATTGACATGTCGCTATTCTACCCGGCTGGATTGCTTATGGACAGACGCGGTCGCAAGCATGCGATCCTTCCTTGTTTCTTCATTCAGGCTGTCGGTTTGGCGTTAATACCCTTTACTTACAGTTTCACAAGTCTCTTGGCTATTGCTTCCTTGATCAGTTTTGGGAATGGTCTTGGCCCAGGGACAATGCTGACCCTGGGTTCTGATCTTGCTCCTGACGATTCCCGCGCTGAATTTCTCAGCCTCTGGCGATTTATTGGTGATATTGGACATACCAGTGCCCCTCTGGTTGTGGGAGCGGTAGCTGCTATAGCAACGCTGCCGGTCGCAACTTGGGTGGTGTCTGCTACGGGACTATTCGCGGTAGTAGTGTTCGCCTTCCACGTCCCCGAAACCCTTAAAAAACATTAAGCAATTTTGAAATTATGAGTTCCAGTTTAGGGATAATCTTTCTGAATTATATAATCGTTTCGTAATCTGCCGCCGAGAGCAGTGACTCAGTCTCGGCTTGATTTTGAATTTTTATTTTAAGTAACCAACCGTTTTCATAAGGATTTTTATTGAGGATCTCGGGTGAATTTTCGAGCTCCGCGTTAACTTCCAGAATTTCACCACCGACGGGCATATAAAGATCAGAAGCGGCTTTAACCGATTCAACTACCCCAAAGGCGTCGCCTTTCGCTAAGCTATCACCGGGTGAAGGAAGCTCGACAAAGGTTATGTCACCGAGGCTCTCCTGGGCATAATCCGTGATGCCTATTATACCCACCTCATTTTCAATTTTCAGCCATTCGTGGTCGTTAGTATATTTTAGCTCTGTTGGTATTTTAGTCATTGTATTTTAAAAGAGATAAGAACAATCAGTTTTTATTTTGTTTATGTAAGGGTGGAATAACACGTTCAAGATTTATCTTATGTCCGCGCAGGTCGACATAAAGTTTATCCGGATCGACGCATTCGACGGTTACCAGGGCGGAGCCAATGGGTTTGTTAATCATTGGCGACAGCGTCCCGGAAACAACCTCGCCGATTTTCTTGTCTTCGAAATATACCGGTGTCCCCCCGCGGGCGATTCGTCGATCGTTTAGTTGGAAGAAAATCAATTGTCTGCTTGATCCCACAGCCTTTTCTTTTTCCAGTGCGCTGCGTCCGATGAAAGCATCGGGTTTTGAGAATTTAACCGTCCATCCAAGTCCGGCCTCGAGGGGAGAGATTTCTTCACTGATTTCATGACCATAAAGGGCCAGTCCTGCTTCCAGGCGTAAACTGTCCCTTGCTCCGAGCCCGCATAGTTTTAACCCATAAGCATTCCCCACCTCCTGTAAAGCTCGTGCTACGGGTAGGGCGTTATTCGTTGGACAATATAATTCAAATCCATCTTCCCCTGTGTATCCGGTGCGACTTATCATCACTTCGACACCACCCACTTTATTGCGGGTAAAATGAAACCTTTTAAGACTTGTCAGGTTGGCACCTGTGATTGTGCCTAGTATCGCTTCGGCTCTGGGTCCCTGCAAGGCGAGAAGAGCATATTGAGAGGTTTCATCATTAACAACACAGTTAAATCTCTTTGCCTGTTTAAGCATCCAATCAATATCTTTATCCGTGTTACCAGCATTGATGCAGAGAAAAAAATCGTTTTCATCAAAACGGGTGATGATGACATCATCAACAACGCACCCGTTTTCATAACACAACATACTGTAGAGAGATTTTCCGTCGCTAAGCTTTGTGATATCATTGGTCGCGATATAATTTAAATATTTCTCCGCATCCTGTCCGACAACCCTCACTTCTCCCATATGACTGACATCAAAGAGACCGGCGGTTTCTCGTACCGCGCGATGCTCTTCGAGAATACTTTTATATTGCACTGGCATCTCCCATCCCGCAAAGGGAACGAAACGTGCACCATTCTCCTCGTGAAACGCGTGCAGGGGAGATTGTTTTATTTCGGGCATGTTATCTTCTACTGGATCCAATGTTGCACAGAAGGAGTGGGTATTTTTTAAATTGGCTTGCTATTATGAGGTCAAGAAATAAGAAAGCAGGGATGAATTATTATTGATCCAGGCTATCGATCAAAAGTAATTCTTGAAATTCCTGAAGTTTTTTGCATATTTTATAGATACAGGATAGCCGATTTGATGAAAGATAAATGCTACGGACATAGTCGTGATGACGTGATCTGGTTATTGCAAAGCTCCTCTCGGAGTCATAAAGGCTCCTTCATTTTTCCGCATAGAGGGATTGCTATCGTATAAGCCTAATAATACCCCGGGGGCGTTTATATTGCCATGCGGCATTCATAAATATAAACACCGCCCTGGGTGAAGTCATCCATGCATTATATAAAACTTAAACCTGCCCGATCAGAGATACCCCATCGCCGGAGATGCGGTCGATTAAATGGCTATGTCTCCCCCCTTGCACCGACTGACTGGTGCAACTTAATATGACCTCATTGATTCTTACCATAGTTTTTACTCTAGTCGTTTCCGCATTTTGTTCTCTGTTGGAAGCTTTCATCCTCAGCACGACAACCGCGGAGATTGAAAGTCTAAAGCACAGCTCACCCAAACAGGGTCAACTCCTTGAAAAATTTAAAACTGATATAGAGGAGACATCTTCGGCCATACTTACCCTCAATACGATCGCCAATACCCTGGGTGCCATGCTCGTTGGTGTGCTCGCGGGCAGGTTGTTTGATAAAGTCTGGGTCGGTATTATTTCCGGAGGACTCGTCCTGGGGATACTTATTTTTTCCGAAGTTATTCCTAAAAACCTGGGAGTCATTTATCGCAAGCGGCTGCTCAATCATCTTGTTTACCCCTTGCACGGGGTGCGCATGATAATGATTCCCTTCTCTTTTTTATGTAAGTTGGCCGTGCGGCTTATTATTCGTAATAAGCCAATCGTAAGCACGATGGAGCAGGAGCGGGAAATTATCCTTCTTGCAGAAAAAAGCGCTAAAGATGGATCTCTCACCCATAACGAGCGCGATATGATTCACAATGCCCTTAGTCTTGATGACATCCTTATCAGTGACATCATGACACCGCGCACTGTCGTCACCGCAATAGAGCAGAACCTCACGATCGATGATGTCTTCAGGGACTATAAAAATATACCCTTTGCGCGTATCCCGGTTTACGATGAGACGATAGACAATATCGTTGGTATTGTCCGCCGGCGAGATCTTCTCCAGGCGCGAGCCGATGATAACGATAGTGTCACGGTTGCCGAATTAAAAGGGGAAAGCATCTTCGTCCCAGACACTGCGAACGCGGCAGATGCCCTCCAGTTATTTCTTAAAAATCACCAGCAATTAGGCGTCGTAGTTGATGAGTTTGGCTCAACCGCGGGCGTGGTTGCGATGGAAGATATCATTGAACATATTCTGGGGCGCGAGATTTATGAAGAATCCGATATTGCGGTCGATATGCGCGTGTTGGCGCGGAGAAAAGCGAGTAGAAATAATCTAAATTCTCCCGAAGGTAAATCAAGCCCTGCAGGCAATCCTCAATCTGCCGCTGCGCGTCGTTCGGCGACGTAATATTGTACTGTTTATTTTAGGGTGCCAGGGACAAATTCAGTTGGATCGTCGGATTACTGGGTTCATGATTTAGACCCTTTTATTCTACGCATCAACGAGGATTTTGGTCTGCGCTGGTATGGGTTATCCTATGTTTTAGGATTTGCCGCCGCCTATTTTCTTTTAAGACTTTATTTCCGCTATAACCGTTCGCTTTGGAATGCTGAACAGGCGATCAACGCGATTTACGTTATTGCACTGGGAGTCATCGTGGGTGGAAGGGTCGGCTACGTCATGCTCTACGACCTCGCTCATTTTTTTCGCAGTCCCTTGACCTTATTTAAAGTCTGGGAAGGGGGGATGGCCAGCCATGGGGGCTTTGTCGGCTTAGCGTTGGCCCTGCTATGGTATGCACGCAAGACTGGGGTTCCTTTTCTTAAGGCGAGTGATATCGCCGTTACCCTTGGTCCTCCGGGGTTGTTTTTTGGACGGATAGCTAATTTTATCAACGGTGAATTGTGGGGCAAAGTCACTGATGTGTCCTGGGCAGTAATCTTTCCCGCCAGTGCGCGACCCGGAACACCGATCGAATTTATCTCCCCACGCCACCCCTCGCAGCTCTACGAGGCGGCCCTGGAGGGGCTCGTCCTGCTACTGTATACCCAGGTTCGATTCTGGACGGGAAAACGTCACCACACGCCACCCGGTCAACTCTGCGGTGAATTTCTTCTTCTTTACGCCATCGTTCGCATCATCGGTGAACAGTTTCGCGAACCCGATGCCGGACTTATCCTCGGTCTCAGCCGTGGTGTGTTTTATTCTCTCTTCCTCGCTCTCGCGGGAATAGTATTTATTGTTGTCGCCCGCCGAAGAAAGAGAGAATAAATCCGAAATCCTTCGATTGCCAATTGAAGAATAGCCACAAAAGGCACAGAAAGCACAAGAAAGAGATTTTTAAAATTAAGAATTACCCCCATTGTCATTGCGAGGAGCAACGCGACGCGGCAATCCAGGAAGACGGATGACAATTACCTATTCTGTTTCAAGAATATAAAGATCAGAGGTACTAAAAATAACAGAGTCCACTGATGAAAAAGGTGGAGCGGGCTGCCTGCCCTCCATAGCTCTGCGTAGCTGAGCGACGGTTGGTCCCTAGCACGCTTCTTATCTTTTAACTCTATAAAGCATTAAAACGCGCTAGGGAACAACCTTCGCTATGTAGTGATAAGCTACGGCGGTCAGGCAGCGCGTTCCACCTCTCTTCTGATATATCCTCAGCTTCTGCGCCGAACGCGCCAGAAGATAAAGAGACAACCCATCCCCATCAGGGCCCAGGTCGAGGGCTCGGGAACGATCGTGATCGAGAGTGCTCCAGCAGCTCCTGCGGGGTCGTAAGATGATAGAAAAGACAAACCCGCTGGCAATGCATCGTAGCCTAACAATTCATCGACTAAAATGTTAATGTTATCGAAGGTCCCTGTTCTTGTCAGCGACCAGGTAAGCACGTCGAATGAAGTATTGAGAGTGGGTATGAACTCCTGATCAAAGATTAAAAGCAAGTCAGCACTATTAATATTTAAATTCCCAAAGACATTTAATTGGCTGACATCGTTATCGATGAAATTGACCTGCATGTCACTGCCATTTTCAAAAACTACCGTATTAAATACATCGAGTGGCCATACAGTATCAGGCGCTATGGTGCCAAAATTGTGTAGTGTTTCTTGATCCGTGAGAATTTTTCCTGCCCCTTTAATTACACCGTAATTAGTCACGTCAAATAATGCATTTAATTCTGATTGATTACCGCTTGCGGTAAACATTTCAATGACCCCATTATCGCCGACCGTTACATTGTCTGCATTAAGCGTGCCATCATAATGTATTTCAACCTTATTTGGGATCGTAGGGCCGCTAGTACCTGTCGCACCGACTAAGACATCTCCGAGGGAAGTGACAGTAGCTCCGGAACCGCCACCATAAATCTTCATTGTTCCATCGCCCATACCAGAACCATCTCCCAACACTATATTTCCAGTCACAGTCAAATTTGCATTATCATACAACTCGACTAAACCCGTACTGCCGGAATTTGCTGAGATAGTTAAGTCTCCCCCCACAAGGACATCAGCGTCGGAGACATCAGCGGCAGATCCCATTAAGCTTAATTTACCGTTGCCTTGATCACCCACTACCAAATTGGTCATCACATCGAGAAGCGTATCGCTTCCGGTGCCTGTTGAATTAACTTTAATTTCACCTTGGCTGTTACTATGATCACCAATAATTACATCAAGCGTGCTATTGTTGATCGTAGTCGTCGCACCCTTATTAATCTCCAGCAAACCATCGCCACTTGCGTTTAAACCCACCTTGAGGTCAGTTGCGTTTAATTGGGATCCTGCGCCATCGACAAATACATTCCCAGGTCCATTCTTCCCAATTTCCGCAGCACCAGAAACATTCAAGATTCCATTATTCGTTATTGTCAGCGTGCTTTGGCCGCCTGAACCAGCGCTGTTCGTGGTTAATAAATCGGGCGAATTTACCGTGCCATTATCGATAGTAAAAGTAGTATTACCCGACCCACCTTGGGAAAGATCAAAATTTGTAGTGATATTAAGGATTTGACTATTAAGATCTAAAGTAACCGTATCATCCAGGACTTTAAGATTTCGAATAGTGCGCGTGGTATTAAGGGTAACCTCATATCCTGGAGCGGATGCACCGAGATCAAAAATTGCGGTATCGAATGTACTAGGGGCAACATTACCGACCCAGTTAGTGCCTTCATTAAAATCACCATCTACAGCATTTTTCCAATTCGTAGTAATAGGCCCCGATGCCAATGCTGTAACCGAGTAGAAGCAAAGTAGCGAAAGCAGTAGCGATAATTTAAACTTCATCGATAAAATCAGCGTTATGTAGTAATGAACGTTAATAACCTATAAATTTGTCGAGTAATGGCAAGATAAAACCGTGATTCTGTGGCTTCTTTTTACGGCAATTGCATTAAAGGTTCACCGCAGAGACGCGGAGATCGCAAAGGATGGTATTAATATCCAAAATTCTGTCTCTCAGCTTCTGCGCCGGACGCGCCAGAAGATGAAGAGGCAGCCCAGTCCCATCAGGGCCCAGGTCGAGGGCTCGGGGACAACGGTTAGCGTGAGATCTCCGGCTAATTCGTCGTAGTCAGGTTGGAAAAATTGACCGGGTGCTAATGAGAGTCCACCTGGATCTACCGTGATGCTGTCGAAAGTTCCCGATAGTAATCCGTCCCAGGAAATGGCAAGAAAATTGTCACCGAGCAAAGGCACGTAATCGTCGAGAAATACGTTCAGCGTGCCGCTTGAAAAGGTTAAGTCACCGGATCCATCAATAGCTAAAATACGTAAATAATTAGCACCGGGTCCCTCGCCCGTATCGAAAACATTAATTTCTAAAATACTTCCGGCATTGAAAGTAACGCTTCCATCCACTCCTAAATTTAAATTTGGACCAACAGTAATTTTACCTGAGTTATTGATATCGCTATTAATGAGACCTCCACCTTCTACTCTACCCAGGATTCCAACTGTAATGCTATCAGCGCTTAACTCACTGTTATCTAAAACCTGTAAAAGCCCTTCTCCCAGGTTGCCAATTGTTAAGTCATTAATCGTTAAATTCGAACCACCGCTTGCTGATACATCATCCACTACAAGCCCGGAAGCGACACTACTCGCTTGGTTGCCAATAATTACGGACGCATCGATGTCAGGTATAGCGGTATTATGCACGTGGAAAATTCCCTGACCGGCATCGCCGACAATGATCGACCCTTCTGAGGGTTGTCCTACATCTATACCCATAAATAGCTGGGATCCCGTGCCATCTATGGCAAATTTCCCAAGTGATGATGGGTTCACACCTAATGTCAGCGTACTTGTATTGATCACATCGGCCCTACCGCCATCGATAACATCGACGATTCCAAAATCATTAATACCGATATTCAAATCATCAGCGGTAAAAATGGAACCCGTGTTGTAGACATTTACAAAACTCTGACCATCAATTCCGATATTCGCTGTATTGTTGATCGTTAAAATACCCGTTGATCCTCCAAAGTCTCCGATGTCAAGTTGACTGAAAGTCGTATTGAAACCTTTGGAGGTATCAAAATCATTTGCAATGACCGTTCCATTTTTGATCACCAGGATTGCATTATCTCCGTCATGGTGAGCGAGGTTTAAGTTATTGGTTAAGTTTAGCGTCTCAGAAGGTGCACCAGGCGATAAATCAAAAATTACAGTATCATCTTCGATTTCAATGCTATGGGCGGTCGCGGGACTGGAGTCGAAAGTAACGGTATGGGTTATACCAAGATTAAATTCTCCTATATTACTAGGATCGGGAACGCCTGAACTCCAATTGAGGCCTTCATTAAAATCGCTATCTTCTGCACCAGTCCAATTACTATTGGCAATTGATGCCTGCGTAGAAATCCAGCATACGCAGAGAAGAACAGGTAGGGAAGTTAGTATTTTCAGCTTCACGGCGATAATAACAAGTAAGTGTAGATTACAGTAATTAAATTATTATAAATATCGCAAAAAGACAAGTTAGAAAGTGCTTAGATAACCGCAGGAACACGGAAGGATAGGGTGGAACGCGCTGCCTGTCCGACATTGCCTAGGCGACGGCTGATCCCTAGCGCGCTTCTTATCTCCCACTCTTAAGTGGCTATCCTGAATTTACTTCAGCTTCTCCGCCTGCAGCGCCAGAAGATGAAGATACAACCCAACCCCATCAGGGCCCAGGTCGAGGGCTCGGGGACGACAGTTAAGTTGAGTGTCCCAAAGGTGTCATCGTAATCGGGTTGGAAAAATTGTCCTGCTGCTAATGAGAGGCCTCCCGGATCTACTGTGATATTATCGAACAAACCGGTTCTCAATCCGGCCCAGGAAATGGCAAGAATATTGTCACCGAGCAAAGGTACGAAATCGTCGAGAAAGACATTCAGGCTACCGCTTGAAAATGTAAGATTACCGGTACCTATAATATCTAAAAAATAGGCGCCGGGTCCCTCGCCGGAATCGAAAATGGTGATATCTAAAATACTATTAGCATTAAAGGTTACGCTTCCATCCACTCTTAAATTAAAGTTTTAACCGACAATGATTTTACCGGAGTTGTTGATATCACTATTGATGAGACCTCCCCCTTCTACTCTTCCCAGGGTTCCAACCGTAATACTATCAGCAGTTAACTCGCTGTTATCTAGAATCTGCAAGAGTCCTTCGCCCAGGTTGCCAACATATACATCGTTAATCGTTAACGTTGAACCAGGTCCCGATTGCGTGTCCACCCTTAGCTCGGAAGCAGAACTGGTCGCCTGGTTGCCGATGATGACAGACGCATCAATATCGGGTGTTGCGCCATTATGCACATGGAAGGTGCCCTTTCCGCTATTGCCGACAATGATCTGTCCCTCCGAACCCGCTCCGGCATCGGTGCCTATAAGCAGCTGCGAACCCGCACCGTCAAGAGCCAGTTTGCCGTCCGACCCCGAATTAACGCCGAGCGTAATCGTCAGTGGGCTGGAAATCTCTAATGTTGAGCCGTTAAATATATCAAATAAAGCTGTGCCATTAACACCGGAATTTAAATTGGCGGTCTTGAGTGTGCCATTCAATAGAGTAAGAGTCGCATTATCCGATGCGTTTAAAGCGAGATCAGTGTCATTGGTCACGGTCAGCGTGTTATCGTCGAACAGATCAAGCATGATATTGGTGTCAATGATATCTAAATTGTTTATCGTCTTATCCGACGCGACCGTCACCACAGGAGGAAAGGGTGGACCAGTAGGATTAACATTAAATACTACATTATCACTACTGATGGGAACGACGGCATTAGACCATTGAGTGCCATCATTAAAATCACCACCCGAAGCGTTAGTCCAAGTGCCATTCGGCAAAGATGAATACGCAGCATTCCAACCGAGGCAGAGAAGAGCAGCGAGTATTACTGATGATTTTAACTTCATTGGTGAATCGTTATGTCTTTGGGTCACAAGCAATATATTACGTAGCCACATAAAAAGGATAATGATAACTCTATATTATTGTCGCTTTGAGACAAGCTTCAATTGTCGATTTACAAATCGTTTTTACATCGTGCATCCTCAGTTATGGTCAATAGTTCAGATCGTTGTAATCTGTTCTAGAATAAAGGATAACCGCGGAATTGCAGCGATTAGTGATATGGGAAGGGGCAGCGTATTAAGCTGAAATGGTCCTCTTGAGGATAATTTTTGACACTGCTCACATTTTATGTTTTACACTATGCGATTATCACGGCAAAAAGTCGTGTCAACTGTTGACAAAGAGAAATTTAAACAGACTTTTAAACTATGAATATTATCGCCTATTTAAAACCGCAATGCGGCTGGAGCAGAGGAGTCCGCGCAATATTTGATAAATACGGCCTCACTTACGAGGACCGGGATATCATAAATAATCCTGATATTTACGCCGAAATGGTGGAAAAATCGGGCCAACCGCTATCTCCTTGTGTGGAAGTCGATGGTGTCATGCTTACGGATGTCAACGGGGAGGAAGTTGAAAATTACCTTCTCAGCAATCAGTTGGTTAAGCCCTCGGAAAGAGAAGCTGGTGTGCCGACAGATGCGGCCTGTTCAGACGAAGAGCACGCCAAAATGAATTCACAAACGATACGATTTTTTTAAAAGGCAGAACATGGGGTAGAATCCCCACTAGTTTTCAGCCGACCGGGATGAAATGCCCGGTCGCTCTGTGTATGGCTATTGCCTTAAAACGAGTGATTACTTTGTATTGAGAATTGATAGATGAAAAAGCAAGAATCCCAGGGACTTTACGACCCACGCAATGAACATGACTCTTGTGGTGTAGGCTTTGTCGTTAATGTAAAGGGAGAGCCCTCGCATAAAATAATAGAACAGGGCCTTGAAGTTCTTTTGAGTCTCGCACACCGGGGCGCCTGCGGATGTGAAGCAAATACCGGCGATGGTGCGGGTATCCTGATACAAACACCCCACAAATTCCTGCATAAAGTTTGTGAGCCGCTCGGTATCCATTTACCAGCTCCCGGACAATACGGTGTGGGCATGGTATTTCTTCCCCCTGAAATTCATTCGCTCCGTGAATGCGAAGAAATGTTCCAGGAAGTAGTCCAAGCCGAGGGGCAGCGTTTTCTCGGCTGGCGGACCGTTCCCTCCGTTAATGATTTACTGGGAGAGACGGCCAAGGAAGAAGAACCAGTAGTGCGGCAGGCGTTTATCGGTAGAAGCCCGGAGATAAAAGATGATCTGGCATTTGAACGGAAACTCTATGTCATCCGGCGTCGAACGACAAGCGCGGTGTGGTCAGCTCGTCTGCCCGATGCCAGCTGCTTTTATATCCCCAGCCTTTCATATAAATCAATTGTCTATAAGGGCATGCTCATGACCGAGCAGGTCACCCCTTTTTATCCCGATCTGTCAGATCCTGATGTCGAGAGCGCCTTGTCCGTCGTTCATTCACGATTCAGTACGAATACATTCCCCAGCTGGGACCGCTCTCAACCCTTTCGTTATCTTTGCCACAACGGTGAGATCAATACCCTCCGCGGGAATCAGAATTGGATGAACGCACGCCAGTCGATGTTTGTATCAGAACTTTTCGGAGAGGATATAGAAAAAATTAAACCCATCTTGCGGGAAGACGGTAGCGATTCTGCGATCTTTGATAATTGCCTGGAGTTCCTCGTTTTATCAGGTCGTTCTCTGGCTCATGCGACAATGATGATGATCCCCGAACCGTGGACTAATCATGAAAGCATGAGCGATGATAAAAAAGCTTTTTATGAATATCATTCCAGTCTCATGGAACCCTGGGACGGACCCGCGTCGATCGTCTTTACTGACGGGGTTCAGGTTGGCGCGGTTCTCGATCGCAACGGGCTTCGCCCTTCACGCTATTACGTGACGAAAGACGACCTTGTCGTGATGGCGTCCGAAGTAGGGGTGCTCGACATCGAACCCGATCGCATTGCGCATAAAGGACGACTCCAACCCGGGCGCATGTTTTTCATTGATACAAAGGAAGGGCGGATTGTTTCAGATGAGGAAATAAAAGAGACAATCACAAAAGAACATCCATACCGTAAATGGTTGAACGAGAACTTGGTCAAACTGGAAGATTTACCAGCAGCTTCAGCATTAGAAGAACAAGACCATCAGGCGGTGGTCAGGCGTCAGATGGCTTTTGGTTATTCCCAGGAAGATTTAAAATTTATCCTTGGACCCAGCTCGTACGATGGAGTTCAACCCTTAGGTTCGATGGGCGATGATACTCCCTTGGCTACCCTGTCCGATAAACCGCAACTCCTTTATAATTACTTTAAGCAATTATTTGCTCAGGTTACCAATCCCCCGATCGATGCGATTCGCGAAGAGATTATAACCTCGACGGAGACGACAATTGGCTCGGAGGGGAACTTGCTCGACCCGCGTCCCGAAAGTTGCCGGCAGATTAAACTGAAGTGTCCTATTTTAAATAATGACGAATTGGAAAAGCTCAGGAATTTAAAGCTTGATGGATTTAAATCCGCCATGCTGTCCATCCTCTTTAATCCTCGCGATGGAGGTGCAGGGCTGGAAGCCGCGATGAAGGATCTCTGCAATAGGGCAAGCAAGTTTATTAACGACGGCGTCAATATACTCATTCTATCCGATCGTGGGATCAGTCCGGAAAATGCGGCCATCCCCGCACTGCTTGCCGTATCAGGTTTGCACCATCATTTGATTAACGAGGGAACGCGGACACGTGTTGGTCTGGTTCTGGAATCCGGAGAGCCTCGCGAGGTACAACATTTCTCACTTCTCGTCGGTTATGGCGCGGGTGCGATTAATCCCTATCTCGCTTTCGAATCGCTCGATGATATGATCCAGCGAGGCCAATTAAAAGAGATTGCATATGAGAAGGCGGTAGCCAATTTCATTAAGGCTTCAGTCAAAGGAATCGTTAAAACGATGGCCAAGATGGGCATCTCAACGATACAAAGCTACCGTGGGGCACAGATATTTGAAGCGGTCGGCCTGAATAGTGCGGTTGTCGATAAATATTTTAAATGGACCTCCTCTCGTGTTGAAGGTGTGGACATTGAGGTTCTGGCAAAGGAAGTGTCAATGCGTCATCGACGTGCATTTCCCGATCGCGACACAGGAGATGAAGTACTCGATCCGGGAGGGGAATATAGCTGGCGTAAAGATGGAGAATACCACCTTTTCAATCCGATGACCGTACATCGTCTCCAGCGAGCATGTCGCACGAATGATTACACGGTCTTTAAAGAATATACAGAATTGGTAAACGATCAGTCCGAGCAGATGTGTACCCTCCGTGGACTTTTGGAATTTAAGTATTCACCGAAGCCAATACCGATTGATGAAGTCGAACCGGTAGAATCTATCGTCAAGCGATTTAAAACAGGCGCTATGTCCTATGGTTCGATCAGCCAAGAAGCGCACGAATCGCTCGCCATTGCGATGAATAGAATTAATGGTAAAAGTAATACCGGTGAAGGGGGAGAGGATCCTGCGCGCTATGTATTAGAACCCAATGGCGATTCAAAAAACAGCGCGATTAAACAGGTCGCCTCGGGGCGCTTTGGTGTAACCAGTTATTACCTTTCCAATGCCCAGGAACTGCAAATTAAAATTGTTCAGGGAGCCAAGCCGGGAGAGGGTGGTGAGTTGCCCGGTTCAAAAGTGTATCCCTGGATTGCCAAAGTAAGATATTCAACTCCGGGAGTGGGACTGATCTCGCCGCCACCACACCATGACATATATTCTATCGAGGATCTTGGAGAATTGATCCACGACCTGAAGAACGCCAACCGCAACGCCCGGATCAGCGTTAAACTGGTGGCTGAAGTGGGCGTGGGTACGGTTGCTGCCGGGGTGTGCAAGGCGCACGCTGATGTCGTCCTTATCAGTGGCTTTGACGGGGGTACCGGGGCTTCGCCTCTCTCCAGCATTAAACACGCGGGTGCGCCTTGGGAACTCGGTTTGTCAGAAACGCATCAGACACTTGTTCTCAATAATTTACGAAGCCGTATCGCGGTGGAAGTCGATGGGCAGTTAAAAACAGGACGCGACGTCGCGATCGGTTGCCTGCTCGGGGCGGAAGAGTTCGGATTTGCTACCGCACCCCTCGTTGTTATGGGCTGTATCATGATGCGGGCTTGTCACTTGAATACCTGTCCTGTAGGCGTGGCTACGCAAAACCCTGAACTGCGCAAAAAGTTCACCGGCGATCCAGGCCACGTTGTCAATTTCATGCACTTCATGGCTCAAGATTTACGGGAGTATATGGCAAAACTCGGTTTTCGCACGATTGACGAAATGGTCGGGCGTTCGGATATGCTGGAAATGAGAGAAGCAGTCGATCACTGGAAGGCCAAAGGATTGGATTTTTCACATATCCTCTATCAACCGGATGTCCCTCCCTCCACTGGACGCTATTGTCAGATTTCACAGGATCACGGTCTCGAGAAGTCAATGGATATGCGTTTGCTTTTAGATATTTGTAAACCGGCATTAGAACAAGGAAAGATGGTCAATAGCACGCTTCCGATCAAAAATACCGATCGGGTAGTCGGCACGATACTAGGGAATGAAGTTTCTAAACGCTATGGATTTGACGGATTGCCCGAGGACACCATTTATCTTAATTTTAAAGGTTCTGCCGGGCAAAGCTTTGGCGCCTTCGTGCCTCATGGCATTACCCTTAACCTCGAAGGCGATGCCAACGATTATACGGGCAAAGGGTTATCTGGAGGAAAAATGATCATCTATCCCCCAGCGCAATCAACATTTTTGCCGGAAGAAAATATTATTATCGGCAATGTCGCGTTTTATGGAGCAACGAAAGGTGAGGCCTATATCCGCGGCATGGCGGGTGAGAGATTTTGTGTTCGCAATAGTGGTGTCCATGCCGTGATTGAAGCCGTAGGCGACCATGGTTGCGAATATATGACGGGTGGGCTTGTCGTCATCCTCGGTCCAACCGGTCGTAACTTTGCCGCCGGGATGTCCGGGGGTGTCGCTTACGTTTTCGATAAAGATGGAGATTTCGAATCCCATTGCAATTTGGAAATGGTGAGTCTCGAACGCCTGGACAACGATGAGGATATTAAAGAAGTGCGAACAATGATCGAAAAGCATGTAGCTTATACCTCCAGTGATCGAGGCAGGTACTTTCTTTCCTCGTGGGAGGATAAGATAGCAAAGTTCGTCAAGGTTATGCCCAATGACTACAAGCGTGCTCTTGAAACAATGAAACGCGTATCCGCAAGAGGGATGAGCGGTGATGAGGCGGTGATGGCTGCATTCGAGGAAAATGCACACGACTTAGCGCGGGCAGGCGGTAATTAATTCTACTTTTTAAATTAATGGGCAAACCAACTGGATTTCTTGATTTTCAAAGAGAAGCGCTGAAGCACCGGCCTCCGCGGGAACGGGTTGGCGACTGGGATGAATTTTATCTCCCGATGCCGGAAGATGAGCTGAGTGAGCAGGGTGCGCGCTGCATGGATTGCGGCATTCCCTTCTGTCATACCGGCATGACCTTGTCCGGTATGGCCAGCGGTTGTCCCATAAATAACCTTATTCCCGAATGGAATGATCTTGTTTATAACGGTCAATGGCGTGAAGCGCTCGATCGTCTGCATAAAACAAATAATTTTCCCGAGTTTACTGGTCGCGTCTGTCCCGCCCCATGCGAGGGATCTTGTGTTCTTGGCATAATCGATCCCCCGGTAACGATTAAAACTATTGAACAGGCGATCATTGATCGCGGTTTTGAAGAAGGATGGGTAACGCCTCAGCAGCCCTCAGTCCGCACGGGTAAAAAAGTTGCTGTTGTCGGTTCAGGGCCCGCAGGTCTCGCTTGTGCGGATCAGCTCAATCGAGCGGGGCATACCGTAACCGTGTATGAACGTGAAGACCGTATCGGGGGACTTCTCATGTATGGCATCCCTAACATGAAGTTGGATAAAACAAAAGTGGTGCAACGTCGAGTAGACCTGCTGAAGGCAGAAGGCATTGAATTTGTTACTAAAGCTGAAGTCGGTAAAAATATTTCTGCTCAAACTTTATACGAGGAGTCGGATGCCATTGTTCTCTGTGGCGGTGCGACTAATCCTCGTGATCTTCCCGTTGAGGGACGCGAATTAAAGGGTGTTCATTTTGCGATGGAATTTCTTACCGCTAACACTAAGGCACTACTAAACGGTGAGCAGACGACTCTTTCCGCGATGGGAAAGGATGTGGTGGTCATTGGAGGTGGTGACACCGGGACCGATTGTGTAGGAACCTCTCTTCGTCAACGTTGCAGGAGCCTCGTCCAATTGGAAATTTTACCTAAGCCCCCGCTTGAACGGGCACCGGACAACCCCTGGCCAGAGTGGCCCAAAGTCTATCAACTGGATTATGGTCAGGCCGAAGCGGCAGCCCTGCAGGGTAGTGATCCACGTGAATATTGCATAATGACAAAAAAGATGGTGAGTGATGCAGCGGGGAATGTGCAGGAACTACACATTGTTCAGATCGAATTGGCGAAAAATGAAAACGGTCGATTCGTACCCAAGGAGATAGCGGGCACAGAAAAAGTATTACCGGCTCAGCTGGTCCTTCTTGCGATGGGTTTTCTCGGGCCGGAAGATACCGTCCTCTCAGATTTGAAAGTGGAACGGGACGAACGATCAAATGCAAAAGCTGAGTACGGAAAGTTTGCGACGAACATCGAGGGGGTATTTGCAGCGGGTGATATGCGACGCGGTCAAAGCCTTGTTGTGTGGGCGATCAATGAAGGGCGCGGCGCGGCGCGTGAATGTGATCGCTATCTGATGGGATCGACGGACCTGCCGTAGGTTGTGAGTTTATGCGGTAATGCGTATAAGCGAAGATGGGTGAAAGCGGAAACGTGTGAATGCGAAATGGGTTTAAGCGGTGATGCGGAAGTTACCTAGAATTTTACGCAAGCTGGTTAATAGATCTTGAACCGATCCGCATCCACACATTATCGCTTTCTCTCATTCACCTATTTCTCAGTGCGTCGGACATCTTTTGGACTCTTTTAGTAATGATCTCTAAGGGGATGCCCGCTTCAATCCAACTCGCACCCCGATCAGCCCACTCTTTAATGAGATCGATTTCCGCGGGGATTGACGTACCCACGGGTATGCCAGCTTGCTTAGCTTTCTCCAACACGGTGTCCACGGCTTTAAGCGCGTCTGGATGGCGGGGTTGACCGGGATATCCCATCGAGCCCGCTAGATCATTGGGGCCAAAGACAATCGATGTGATTCCTGGAACTGCCAAGATTGCTTCAATATCGTTGACAGCATCGATGTGTTCAATCTGCAAAATAATGATTACTGATTCGTTTGCTTCTTTGCAAAAATCCGGCCCTTTTCCTGATTGCGAATAAAGTGCCGCACGTCCGGGACCGATACCCCGAACCCCGTCGGGGGGATAGAGGCAGGAGCTCACGGCGAGTTTTGCGTCTTCTACCGTCTGAATCTGTGGAAAGATGATGGCGTCTGCACCGGCATCCAATACCGGTTTGACGAGGACAGGATTCGTCCACGCTACTCTGACTAATGCGGCAACGTCAGAATTTCGTGTCGCCATAATTAAATTGTCTACCGTTTCAATAGTGATCGCAGGGTGTTCCATATCGATCCACAGGAAGTCGATGTCTGTCCCGTGTGCGAGAAACTCAGTGAGCAGAGCATCACCTCCCGGATTGGAACCCGTTCCAAAACATATCGTGCCACTCTTTAATTTCTCTCTGAAGATTTTAGCGTTTTGCATAAAGTTACTTTCTTAGAATAAACAATGAGCTTTATTATCAGTATAATTTCTAAGTCTTAGTGTTGAAATTATTTTCGTACGTCATCGGTCATTTGCTTAAGTCCGTTTAAGAAAAATGAATCGACAGCCCCCGTAGATATCCAGCGACAACCTCTGGCTGCCCAGTCCCTGGCAATCTCGAGGTCATAGGGAATGGAAACACCCACCGGCATACTCACTTTATTGGCGGCTTCAAATATCCGGTCTATCGTCTTCAGCACTTCTGGATGACGTGGCTGTGCGGGATACCCTAAAGATGCCGATAAATCGTTAGGGCCGATAACGATTGTCGTGATGCCCGGGACATCGAGAATGGCTTCCAAATCATTAACCGCATCGATATGTTCGATTTGCACTACGATGACGACTGATTCATTTGCTTCTTTTATATAGTCTGGTCCTGTTGATTTCGCATAGAGAGCGGCGCGATTGGGGCCATAACCACGAATTCCTTCCGGTGGATAGAGACACGCGCTCACTGCCATGCGCGCTTCTTCGGCGCTGCGGATGAGCGGTGTAATGATGCCGTCGGCGCCGGAGTCAAGCACGGGTTTAATCAGAACATGATCATTCCATGGCACACGAACTATGGTCGGTAAATTTGAGTTTCTGGTGGCCATGATATGATGGTCGACGGTCTCAATTGAAATAGAAGCATGTTCCATTTCCACCCAAACGAAATCCAAAATGTTACTTCTCGCTAACATCTCTGTCAGGGCAGGTTCGGTTTTGCCGATGTGCGTGCCAAGGCATAGTTTGTCTCCTTTTAGCTTTTCTCTTAATAATTTTGCATTTTGCATATCGCTTGGATCCGTGTGAGTGTTGAATTAAATAGAAGATGGACGACTTCTTGATGCGTTAATCTTATAACTTATGTCAAACCATTTCCCTTTCGAATATTCACATTATCAAGTATTTGTGTTGATTCGATAGAACGTTGAGATCGTCATAGCAGCTTGCTTTATTGGAATAATTGCGCTTCCCGCCATCTCCCATTATGCATAACCGCTAAAATTTAGTATTCACAAAACTGTCGAGAGAGTCGAAGGCGTACGTTCACCACAATGTATTTAATAGAAATTCGATCAAAACGAGAAAGATACTTACCCAAATGTTTGTAATTCTATTAACATCCAGTCATATTTATAAAATGAGAATACGGAATGTAGGCGCATTCATTCTGCTAGTATGGGTTTTAATCGCAGCTTCCGGTTGCACACATGTTAAAGTGACTGAGCAGAGACTGGTCTCCAAACCTAATATGCTCTTTTCCGATTCCCCCGTATTTAATTACCAGTCGCGTTTTATTACTCAAATCGAGCCAGGATCTGCGGCTGATGGCGGCAATCAAGGCACGGGTTGCACAGCCTGCCAGTAATCTTTTATTTATGAAGGCTCAAGTGCTAAGGTCGATGATCGGCTTTTGCTTCGGGGTAGGATGGGGTATTTTATCTCTGAATGCAAATCCAGGCGACCCCGCTCCTCAATTTGAGCTGTCACGTTGGCAGAGTGAAGAAAGCGTAAAACTCAATGATTATCAGGGTGGTATTGTCGTCCTGGATTTTTTTGCTTACTGGTGCGTTCCCTGCCTCACAACCTCTACCGATTTAGAAGACAATATCCAAAATTATTATTCTAAGTTGGACGGAAATCCCCATCGCGTTCCGGTTCGTGTAATGTCGATGAACATCGAGTCATCTTATCCGAAGAAAACAGAGCAATTTATAAATAAAACTGGGGCCAGTTTTGTTCTCAATGATTCCGACGGTGCAATTTATAAAAAATTTGGTGGCCGAGGACTTCCTTTCCTCGTCGTTCTGGACGGAACATCTGCTTCTACTCAAGGTGATGGCTGGAAAATAGCTTATCAACATGCTGGCTATGAAGGGTCAGCTAAAATTCGTGCGATAATTAATGCCTTGGGCGATAGTCAATTTTCAAGCACACCATCGAATGATCGGATTAGAAACGATGAAACGTCGCTTATGCCATCAACAAAAGCATCCATTGAATCTGATCACAGCAACGTGGTAATAAATATCCCTGAAAAAGATACATTCATTGATCATTTAGAGGACCAGCATGAGCAGCATCACATAAGTGCAACAGCCGACAGTGAATCTTCCCCTAGTGTTCGTCGGAATCGTGGGACATTAAGAACTCACTACCTTGAACCCTTTGTCGAAGTGCTCTGGTCTTCAGATATCTTCCTGGTAGAAAATAACCTTGATTATCGAGTAACAGGGCCTAATGCAGATTTTGGCCTTGGTGTTTCTTACGGAATTATAGACATTGACTATGAACCATTCGCAGCTGCTGACATTGTCGGGTTTCCTACTCATCTTTCTGAGGGTCGCCCCTCTTTTCTTCTAAGCTACAGTAGAAACCTCAACCCAATGGTCATCCTTTCAGCGACGGCTGGAGGCTATAAGGGGTTTACTGATCATCGTTCTCTCTGGCTGGATGAATATTATCGCCAGCAGTTTTCTGGTATTGAAGGTTACCTTGCAGCTGACCCTCGTGGGATTAATTTTTCTCTGGGATTACGCTGGGAGTATATACCGGGCAACGGATTTATCGAGGTGACTGGTTCATACTCTGAAGATTATATTTCACCCGGCTATGAAAGAATTTTATTTGAGCCCCTGTTTCGCGGTATCGACTTTCTAAAAAGTACTTCGATAGGGGTGAATTTGGAAAATGTGTTAACACCCAGACTTCGGTCTCTTCAGCAATTTCAATTCATCGATACTACCTCACGAGAACTGAGATTTTCCTATCAAGGTTCGCTTAACTGGGCAATTAAAGAAAGTTGGGTATTGCGCACGGTGGGCGGAGCAACCGTTGAAGATGATGAAAACCGAGGAACCTTTAATTCCTTTTCGGTCGGTTTTAATTTGGAACATGACTGGAACGAAACATGGTTTCTGAGTGTTGCAGCACGCTACTATCAAGATAATGGACAGATTGAAGAGTCATTGCTTGTCGACAGTGGTGTGCCTCCACTCCAAACGTTTCAAAGTGGAATTACCTTACGCTGGCAGGGTGAAGAATCTTCATTTAAAATTATCGCCCAACCCTATTTTACCCGTTTTGATACGGTAAAAAGGGATGTCGCACCGTTCGCAAATCTCTATGCCGATCGCAACTGGGGATTGTTTGGGTTTACCTATTCTCGCAGATTTTGAAATTTATCGCAAAGAAGATGCTTTTTCCTGTCATTAAAAATATCCACAGGAGAAAATATTCGATGAAACGAGGAATAATTCAATTTTATGAAACCTCTAGATCACAGAGTGCATCGTTTAAATAAATTATATTTTTCATATTATTTTGCGTATTGTTAAAGGTATAATAATAGGAGATATTTATATAATTATTCGCTTACTATGAAACTGAGATTTAATAAATTTCTTTCATTCCTCATCCTAGGGGCACTTTCATTTATTAAGCTCAGTTACGGTCAACCCTTTCCTGAAGGAACAATAACCCCTAATTTTACTTTACCTCTACGTGAAACAGGAGAACCGTTCAGTCTCTACGATCTTGAAGGGCAAGTGATCGTTTTAGATTTCTTTGCCTATTGGTGCCCTCCTTGTGCCTTCGCGTCCCCGGATATAGAGGAAAATGTACAGAAACATTTCGCGACCCTCGGAGGCAATGCGCAAGGTGTACCGGTGAAGGTGGTCTCGGTAAATATTGAATCCGGAAACCCCGATAGCACTGACATATTTATCAATCAAGTCGGACCTGAACTGGTAGTTGATGATTTCGATGCCATTGCCTGGAACAACTATAATATTACAAGTGGAATGCCTTTATTTGTCGTCATTAATGGTGTTGCCAACTCGCCTAGTCATGCGCAATGGGAAGTCTTACACAACCAGGCGGGTTACCCTGGATCTGCATTTTTACAGGATCTGATTAATCAAGTCCAGGTTCCGACAGACGAAGGTAGTAATGGCGAATCGATAAATTTCTTTGCTGAGCTTGAAGATCTAGGTAATGGTTGGAAAAATTCCGAGTGGTTCGGTTTTGTTAACGATACCTATGATCCGTGGATTTATCACCGTGATCACACGTGGATGCTTATTGGCAGTGGAAGCACTCTGGCTAACCTTTATCTCTATGATATAACATTAGGTTGGATATTTACGACGAACGAATTCTATCCCCATGTTTTCAGTTTCGATCGTAATACATGGTTGTTTTACGAAGTAGGTTCAAGCAATCCCCGGTTTTTCTTCGATACAAATCTTCAGGAGTGGTTTTCTTTATAATATTTCCATGCATTTGAATTTAGTAAAATGTTTAGTTCTTTTACTTATTGTCATTTTACCTTATGCGGGTGAGAGCTTTGGTCAGGGTGAGGCGGATATTGATATTATCTGGCCCGAGTCACAAGATCTAGGTCAAGGTTGGAGAACTTCCCCCTGGTTCGGTACTTTTAATATCAACAGTTACCCATGGGTCCATCACCGTGAACTTGGATGGCTTGAGATAGATGATAGTAGCACACAAACCAGTATCTTCCTATTTGATCCATTCCTGGGTTGGTTGTGGACTAACAATACTACCTATCCCAATCTCTACAGTTACGACCGAACAGCATGGCTTTTCTTCGCAGAGGGCACTACCGATCCTAGATTATTTTATGATCGTTCCCTTCAAGATTGGGTTAGTTTATTTTCGCAGGATGGAAATTCCGGAGATATCAAAAATGGATTTAATCTTTTTAATACTTCTGTCCCCTCCCAAGAGATTATTGGCGGTGGTCCGCGTCGAGACGGAATTCCTTCTATTGACTTTCCGAAGTTTACATCGATCGAAGAGGCAACGTTTTTAAATGACGATGATGTAATTATCAGCGTAACGATCGATGAAGAGACTAGGGCCTACCCTTTCCTTATCTTGAATTGGCATGAATTAGTAAATGACAATATAGGCGAAACTTACTTTTCTGTTACCTATTGCCCTCTTTGTGCTACCGCTTTCGTCATCGACCGGAAGGTTAATGGCCGTCTCCTGACCTTTGGCGTTTCAGGACTGCTCTTTAGAGATAATCTACTGATGTATGACCGGCAGACTGAAAGTCTCTGGCAACAATTTTCATTGCAGAGTATAGCCGGACCCCAAGTGAAATCAGAATTACGCTGGTTGTTCAGCGAGCAAATGACATTCAGCGCTTGGCGGGAAAAGTATCCTGAGGGGATGGTATTGTCTACTGATACCGGGTTTCCGAATATTAATAATTTTTCAAATGGATACACTTTTAACCCTTACAGTCAGTATGAAGGGTCTCCAAATCCCCCTCGATTTTCTGGTGATATACGTGACGACTTGCCCGCTAAAGCTATTGTCTTCGGTATTGTCATCGATGGAGTCGCTAAAGCCTATCCACGCGAATCTTTAGTTTCCGGTGTTACTTTTGAGGACGTCGTCAACAGCACAGCGATATCCTTAACCTTTGATGAGGAAGCGGATTCTATCCGTGTGGTGGAATCTGATACGGGGAACGAAATAAACGGCGTCTGGTCCTTCTGGTTTGCCTGGCAAGCATTCCATCCGGAAACTGAGGTCTGGATGCCAAGCGTTTGAAAGTCATTACAATAATATTCATAAAGCGAAAATAAATTTAACAATCGTTGAAAATGAAAAAGCTAATTTTATTCAGCTATCCTGGTCACTCCATTGCTTTTTATTCCCTCGTATTATTGATCAGTTTTCAGCTGTCACTCTTGGCGCAGACGGTACCCACTATTGATCCGGGCTCTCCTCCCACTATCGATCCCGGTTCTCCACCGGAAATTACTCCCGATCCGAATCCGCCCTCTGATCCTATTCCGGTCATCATCGCCGGGGATGGCACTACTAATCTGAATGGTACTGATCTCAACAATCTCGTCCACCAAAATGGAAATATTTATGACCAGGTATTGATGACCGGGAGGTCGATAACATTCCGGGCTGACGATGGTCAAATTACACGGGTCTCTTTTATCGATATCAATGATGATATCGTTCAATTGGAATTTTCCGGTTCCGGCACTTTTCATGTAACCTTGGACGATGATACCTTTTCTGGACCCGCGCGGCCGGTTAATTACACGCAGGAAGTGGACTATGTGAAAGGTTTACCGTCGATCACCATCAACGGTGCGGATACCACCACCAATGTGGGCTCTTTCGCGGTCAATTCTTTATCTTCTCCGGGAACGCCGATACTAATCGACGGAATCAATTATGATGCCACGGCAAATATTGCCTTCCTTGAAGTGTTGGGAACGGGCATGGCCAGCATCGGGTACGGTAATGTTGTTTTTACTGGCACCAAAGGCAACATAGGCATCAACGCTCCAATTCCCGTTTCAGGTCGGGTGATTATTAACGATATCGATGCCCAGGATAATGCCACACCTTTTCTTCTTTTAGATGAAAGCTCGTCTCTTTCCGATCCCTTGGGATCTGAAAAAAGTATTAGAATTGCGGGTGGCGATCTCTCTCAAACTAATGGGAAAGCAATCATTATCGCCCCAGATTCCAGTAGCGTTGCTGGGTTTATCAATATTATCTCGCAGAATAACTTCAAAGCGGATGGCACCCCTCAGCCGCCGCTAACGATCTCAGCTACATTTACCAATACCCAGGACACACCTATTTCAGTAACCACGGAAACCCAAAACTTTTAAGCTTTACGCGGATATGCGATCACGCGCTATTGCGAAAAAGTTATTCCAGCTTTCTAGCTTACAGGTACTCTCCCTAATCTATTTCTGAGGCCGCGGGAGGTTCTGCCGGAGCCGTGACGGGTTCTTTTTTCACCGGTTTCTTTACCTCAATAAGTTCGATTTCGAAAATAAGCAGTGAGCCCGCGGGAATTTTGCCCTTTGACCGATTCCCATAGCCGAGATCGGGCGGGATATAGAGTTTGGCACTACCTCCTTCGCGAAGCAATTTTAAGCCTTCCTTAAAACCGATGATTACGCCACTCATATGAAAACTGGCAGGTGTCCCGCGATCACGTGAACTGTCAAACACCTCACCATTAATAAATGTTCCATGGTATTGGACCACGACATTATCCGCGGCGGTTGGAATTTCTCCGCTCCCTTTTTCTATAATTTCATAGTATAAACCAGCTTCCGTTTTTGACACTCCACGAATGTCAAGCTCAGCAAAATAAGCGCGATTTACATTAAGTTTTGCTTTCGCGGCTTCGTCATCGAATCTCGCTTGTTTATCTTGAAAAGCCTTTGCTTTATTTCCCACTAATTTTTGTATCGTAGGTAACATCTCTTGAAGATTTTCCGGTTCTTCCGTGCTAAGTGCCCCTCGCCGCATTCCTTTAAGAATGAGATCGATCTCCTCTTCCGTGTAGCCCATATGGAGTCCCGTCTGTCGGGAAATCATCCAGCCATAAACCTCGAACGATTCACTATTATTTATTGCCGCATCCGATTGAGCCGATGCGGTTTCACTTGCGTCGTCCTGAGCTAATGTGATTCGTAGGACCAACAATAAGCTGGCGGTAATAAAAAAAAAAATTTTAAAGTGTATTTATGAATCATAAGCTGCAAAACTCACACAATCCCTACAAGGGGTCAATTTATTAGTATAATCTGAATAGCGTTATGTGCCTAAAATATGTCTCATCACTAACCGATAGCCGACGAGTGACGCTCTATGTATTGTGTAAAAATTAAATAAATTTTTGACACAATCTTTTACCCTCTTTATCCATAAAGTTTCCGCCTGTCTAAATAATTCTCATATTTGTATTTTAATATTTTTAATTGGCGCGTATAATAAATGAAAATGACTTTTACCGATTCATTGTGGAAAAGTATAGGGCCTACCTATAATAATATTTTAAAGCATCCCTTTATTCTTGGATTAACGAGCGGTGAATTGAACGAGGACGCCTTCCGCTTTTATGTTATCCAGGACGCACTTTATTTAAAAGATTTTGGGCGTGGTCTCGTTCTACTCGGCGCGCATAGTGATGATGATGAAGATTTGATGATGTTTAGTGAGCATGCCAAAACGGCTATCATTGTAGAACGCGCACTGCATAAAGGATTCATCGACGCTTGGGGTTTAACCTGGGACGACGTAGAAAATACAGAACCTTCCCCCAATTGCCTGCTCTATACCTCCTATTTATTGCGCGTTGTTTATTCGCGTCCTTATTATGAAGCTTTGGGGGCTTTTTTATCCTGTTACTGGATTTACTGGGAGGTGGGTAAAGCCTTGCTTGACCAGGGTTCACCTAACAAGCTTTATCAGCGCTGGATCGATACCTATGCGGGTGAGGAGTTCGCGCAAACCGTGCGGGATATGCTCGCCACCGTTGAGCGCACTTGTAAGGCGCTGAACTCAGGCCAAAAGGAGGTCGTAGCAAAGCATTTTGGAATGACCGCGAAGTTTGAATACCTTTTTTGGGATATGGGGTATAGCTGTCAACAATGGCCGGTATAAATATAATTGAAATAAACGTCTACTGAATGGCTCTTATAAAAAAGTAACCCTTTATATCTTTTATGTATTCTAACTTATTAAAAACATCATTTTTTCTAATAGCCGTTTTTTTTGCGGGCGGTTTTCTCAGCTCTGTTTCTACTCCTTTGTCGGGAGGAGAGATTGCTGAATTTGACGCTCTCATCGATGAAATCTTCAGTGGTGAGATTAAAGACGAGAGTATATTCAATAAAAAACTTGAGCATGCGCGGACCTTGGGTGCGTCGCCACAGCTGCTGACGGAAGCAAGAATGCTTTTCCATATCGTGAATCAGGATTATGAAGGGTTAACTTCCTATTTACCCGAAATAGATAAAGAGTCTGAAAACTGGACACCCGACGAAAGTAAAATATTTCGTGACACTGAAAGTTATCAGGGTATGCGATCGGCTATACATGCCTATGATGCTCAAACCAAAAATGATATAGTTGCATTTGAAAAATTCTCTAAAAATGCCTTCTGGTTTGATCCACGGTTAGCACCACTGCTGACAACTTGGATTCAGGATCATCGAAGAGTAAGTGTCATGTCTAAAATTCAAGTCCCGCTGGATATGGCTGTTAAGCATTCTAATGGGGAGACGACGACACTCGGTTCCCTTGTGAAAGAAAAGAAAGCCCTCTTGCTTGATTTTTGGGCTACCTGGTGCGGCCCCTGCATTGCCCTTATGCCTGCATTAGCGAAAAAAGCGGAAATCCTCGAACCTCAAGGTATTCTCGTGGCGGGGATGAACACAGAATCAGTTAAAAAAGCGGAGCAATTTAGAAAGAAAGAAAATATTAATTTTACCTGGCTCGTGGAGCCTGATAAAAATCCTTTAAGTCAGCTCCTGATGATCGATTCGATTCCTCGCATGGTTTTGATCGATGTCGAAGGTCACGTCCTCTTCAATGGACATCCCAATGACCCTTCCCTTCATGATGCGCTCGCAAAATTAGAGGTGAAATTATAAGCGCTTAAAGCGATTGCAGCCATGTGCCGTTCTCCTTCATCTCCGGACAGAAAATAAGCGAACCCGGTACGACGATGTCCGCTCCCGCTTGACGTAGCTTAGGAACGGTATGGCGGCGAATCGCGCCGTCGGCTTCTATTTCAAAATCCAATCCTTTATCCTTTCTCAACTGGGTGAGGTCGTGGATTTTTTCACATGTACCCTTGGCAACGTCATTGACTCCTTTCACATCAAAGCCGGTCCCCAGTATACAGACTAATGCCAACTGTTCCAGGTAGGGTTGAACCAGGGCCACTGGATTTTCCACACTCAAAGAAATACCAACACTCATATTCTGGGTCTTTATCGCGTTGATTATTCCTTGTATGTCGCTACTGGTATCAGGGTAAAATATCACACGATCGGCACCGGCTTCAGCAAATGGAGAAACCCAACGTTCCGGGTTTTGTGTTATGAGGTGAACCTCGAGTGGTTTGGCTGTCTTAGCTCGAATGCTTTTAACCAAGTCAGGGAAAAAGAGCAGTAATTTTGCATAAGTACCATCTGCTACATCAAGATGGTATAAGTCCGCGTAAGGATCTACACGTTGTATTTCAGTTTCGAGGTTCGTTAATTCAGCAGACCACAGGGAAACCGACAGTTTTAGAGCTGCTTGAGACATCACGATATAGATTTAAGAAAATCGGTTAAATGCTTTTGAAAGGAGAGCGTATGATTTTCTATACTTTCAATTTTTGAAGGTATTTGAATAAGCCTACCTTGGGGGAGATGCCCAGCCCATGCTTTCGCGAATTCAAGTGGATGCGTCGGATCCGGTTCATTGCCGACGACGAGAGCGGGGATATCCAGTTGCTCTACTTCTTTCCAATCGGCAATCGGGGCATCGTTGGGAATTTCTCTCAATCTGGCCCGACGTTCATAGGCCTTGGAAGATTGAAATTGCTGGCAAAGTGATTCGGCATTGTCCGCTGATTGCCGTTGAATTTCTTCCAGTTCTGGAGATAGCCTGAATCGTTTCAATCCTTCTTCACTGCCGTACGCTTCCATGGTGTCTGCTATGTAAGAAATGAGTGACAGTGATTCCGGCATCGGTTGATCGATCCACGCGGGGCGCATAAGAACGAGGGCTTTTATCTTATTGGGATAAAGGACTGCAAAGCGCGCGGAAACTGCCGCCCCCATCGATATTCCACCCATAATAACCTGATTGATATTGAGATGATGGAGCAGCGCGTTGAGATCTTCGGCGAAAGTGGTGAAGTTGAATTTATTATTGGGACCGACAGGTTCGGTCTGCCCATGTCCACGGCAATCCCAGACGATCCGTTGATAACCATCGAGAGTTCCACACAGATCCATCGGTTGTTGAAGATCGCTTCCCAGGCCGTGTGAAAATACGAAGGGCATGCCTTCATCGAGCACTTCATAACAAAATCGGATCCCATCGTGTTCAAAATAACTCATATTCCCATTTCCTAATCAATCGTTGGAGAAAACCATTTGAATAATTCACCCTGAATGAAATCGAGGCTCATATCGACCTGAGATTCTTTCAGGTTGTGCAATACTATGGGCCCGATAAACCCAATTTTTGCAAGTGCCTGAAAATAGGATTGCCAGTCTAAAGCTCCAGTCCCGGCAGCATAGCTGTTATCCGTTTGTTCTATGGGGATATCTTTAGCATGTGCCATGATGATGTCTGGACCGAGCAATTCTACCGCTTCGTCAATCACTTCCCGCATATTCGATAGATCATCAGGTTCAAAAAGATTTGCGCCGTCGATGATGATTTTCAATTGCTGTGATTGCATTTCGTCTAAAAGTCGGCGTGCTTTTGCAGCCGAATTAATTACATTGGCTTTCTCCGGTTCTATTCCGAGCACCACATTGTTATTCTCTGCTACAGGTAGCAGTTTTTCAAGCGTGGTAATAAGATCCTGCCAGGCTTCCGGTTCGTCGTTATCGGGGTGGCGCCGCCACATGTTCTCAGGATCTCGGGTTCCGGTGCATAAAGATACGGTAGACGTCCCAAAATCCCTGCATCGTTCGATAAGTAAAATCGTTCGGTCGACAAGCTGATCGCGCATCTCTTTATTTGGGTGTATTGCGTTAAAAGTTCCCGAAACCGCGATCATCTCCATCGTTCGTTCTTCAAATGATTCGCGCACCCGCTGACATAATCGATCGTCAATAAACTCGGGTAAACTTTCTTTGCCGGCACACTGGAGGTTAAAGTGTACCGCGTAAAGATTGTGTGACTTTATGGCGTCGAGAATTTTTTCGACCGATGGACCGCTGAAAGTTCGAGCAAATATGCCGATTTGCATACTTATTATGGCGCAATATTGAGATTAAAAATTTCCTGGCGTTGACCACTTACCGAAGCAGCTTCAACTGCTTCTATTAGGGTTAATGTGGCAAGACCCTCATGCGCGTCAGGATTGACCGGCACATCATTACGTACTGCATGGGCGAAGTCTTCTATCTGGCGCTTGTAAGGATTGCTGTGCGCACAGAGAGGCGTATGCCATTCCTCTTTGCGAGCATCGAATACGCGAACTTCACTCGGTCGGTAATAAAAGGGTACAAAAGTTTTAATCTCTACACTGCCGTGTTCTCCATGAATGACATAACCTTCCGACCAATCGGAATTAACTTTGACCGTCAGCTCAAAATTGCCAATCCCTCCATGATCAAATTCTAATAGGCCATGCCAGGAATGTTGATTAAATTTAAGGGCATGGTTGGTGGTGACACCAATAACCTCGCCCCCCAGATAACGTAAGTTATCGAACAGGTGTGCGCCATGAGTAACCAGTGAATAGTGCTCGATATTGCTTTTAGGATCCGTGGAAGGCTTGACCGCATGTTCACTCGTAATCAAGCGGGGTAGAAGGGTTTCTTGCAAAGCGGGACGAAAAAGAGTGTCTCGATACCACCCGCTGATTGAAAGTATTGGTCCCAGAGATTCTTTTATGAATCGATGGCTGAATGCGATTCCCGGGTCGTGTCGCTTCATCGAACCTACTTGTAGTTTTAATCGCGTTTGTCGTAGTTTCTCTATTAACGCTTCACATTCCCTGGCGTTTACTCCAAGTGGTTTCTCGACTAAAACATGCTTACCTGCATCCAATGCTTGCATCGACAGGGGAATATGAAATTCATCGGGCGCGGCGATAATGACCGCCTCGATGTCTGCTTTTTCAAGAAACTCAGCATAATCGGTATATAGATTTTTTACGCCTTGAACCTTCCCCACGGTGGTTAATAAATCTTCCGCTCCATCACAAATCGCCGTCAACCGTGCACTGCCAACTTTGGCAAGTGCTGGGAGATGGGCAAATTGAGCAATCGTACCGCAACCGAGTAAACCGATTTTTAACACTGAATCAGACATTATCCTTTAATATTTAAAGAAAGTATAATAATAACGATCACTTTACTGATAATCAAGAATTCAGAACAGAGGAAATCAGTGATTAATATTAGGTGGAGCGGGCTGTCCCCAGCACGCTTCTTTTTTAGTACATACAATCAACGCGGTGGGGACACCGCGTTCCACCATTATTCCATTATTAAATATATAGGTATTATCAGACGATACAAAGTAGAATGAGATCCTTCGGTCACCTTTAAAAAAACAGTTGTAAGGAAGAATGATTTTAAAGTTAATAATTGGCGAATAAAAATAAAAATTTGTGAGTAGTATTTGGTTAGTTGTAATTGGTGGAGCATTTTTTTTTCTGGGATATCGTTACTATTCCAAATATATTGCAGAGAAGATATACCGGTTGGATTCCAATTATCAAACTCCGGCACACCAGTTTGAAGATGGAATTGATTTTGTCCCCACGAATAAATTCATCCTCTGGGGGCACCATTTCACTTCAATTGCCGGGGCGGCGCCCATCGTCGGACCTGCTATCGCTGTCTTTTGGGGATGGTTGCCAGCATTTTTATGGGTTGTATTAGGGACGGTATTTGCGGCTGGGGTGCATGATTTCGGCACCCTTGTTCTATCGGTCAGACATAAAGGGCACTCTATTGGTACGCTGGCGAACAGATTCATAGGTCAGCGAGCCAAAATCCTGTTTCTTTTTATTATTCTCATCCTCGTCCTCATGGTAAACGCGGTCTTTGCCTGGGTGATTTCAAAATTATTTATCTCATTTCCTGCAAGTGTGCTGACCGTTTTTATGCAAATACCTTTGGCCATCTGGATTGGGTATGCCTACATTAAAAGAAAAAAAAGAATGCTCATTTCTTCGGTAATCGCCTTAGCAGTGATGTATCTGATTGCGATTCTATCGAGTTACAATTCCGTGTTGCAAATTGATCTCGTAAGATATTTCGGAGGTGAGGATAAAATAATTATCTTCGGATTGAATGGAGTATCGACAGCATTTTTTATCTGGATCCTGGTTTTAATGATTTATGTTTACATCGCTTCAACTTTACCGGTGTGGAAGCTTTTACAGCCAAGAGATTATATTAATTCTCACCAACTCATTGTCGGATTATTGATATTGTACTTGGGTTTGTTCATTACCAATCCAAAGATAACCGCACCCGTTGCGAATGTAGATTCCGACGTTTCCTGGTTTCCTCTTCTTTTTATCACCATCGCCTGTGGCGCGATATCGGGTTTTCATGGGTTGGTGTCTTCCGGTACTTCATCAAAGCAACTCAATAAAGAGACTGATGCACGCTTTATCGGCTATCTGGGTTCTATCGGAGAAGGCGCGCTGGCATTAATTTCGATTATTGCAGTCGTCACCTTTTTTGGAAGCAGTGGCGAATTCCTGGAGACTTACAGCAGTTTTTCAACTGCCAGTCGTGAAGGACTCGGTTCATTTATTCGGGGAGCCGGTCAATTGGCCACCGGCCTTTTTATCCCCGCAGAGGTGGCCAGAACACTAGTTGCGGTAATCGTTGTTAGTTTTGCCGCCACCACCCTGGATACCTCGGTTCGCTTGATGCGCTATATAATTTCTGAATTGGGCAGTGAGTACCAGCTTAATATTTTGACTAAAAGGCATGTGGCTACATCCATCGCGGTGGGAGCCAGTGCTGCCCTCGTCTTACTGCCACAGGGGCCTCAGGGATTTGGATCCGGGGGGTTTTTATTATGGCCTTTGTTTGGCACTTCAAATCAATTGCTGGCGGGGATTAGTTTACTGCTCATCACCATTTGGTTGAAAAAGCAGAAGAGAAATTATCTCGTGACATTAGTTCCCATGATCTTCCTCTTGCTTATGACATTTTGGGCTATGATCCAACAGGTCGTCTTTGGCTGGTCGGGATTGGGCGCTGCTGATCGAAACTTGTTTCTCTTTTTTCTAGGTTCAATAATATTGTGTTTTTCCCTTTGGATATTGTGGGAAGCTTTTAGATCATTAACCAATAAAATAACATTCGAAGAAACAGAAACCCCCTCATAATTTTGGTGTAAAATATTGTTCAGCTTATAGCGCTATGAGTAACGAAAATGAAGGAAGACTTAAAAAGCTGATCGATGGCTATGATAAAGCGATCAGCCTATCTCATTATGCAGAGATAAAGAGAGAACTTAGGGATGAGGATGATCTTTTTCTATTATTGTGTTTTTCTGAATTATTAGGAATTCCCAATCCGGTTTCTTATTATACGATGGAAATGTATCCACTCTTCATCGAAAAATTTCATCAATGGCACTTGCGAATGGGGATGGAGAAATCCCCACTTGAGGATATACGTTGTTGTTAAGATAAAACAGGAGCTGTTCTCTGAATTTTTACAACTGAATTTAACCCGGCTTCTATATGTTGAATCCTGAACTAAAGATTACATTCTTCAGTGGCAAAGGCGGGGTAGGTAAGTCAACTGTAGCTTCTGCCTACGCTCAATTATTAGCTTCTCAAAAAAAGAAAACTCTGCTTGTTTCTACCGATCCGGCGCATAGTTTGGGTAACATATTTCAAATTGAAATCGGAGGTAAACCAACCTTGCTTTGCCCTCACCTGTGGGGATTGGAAATTGATCCCGCGCAGGAGAACTTTCATTATATTAATAAAGTCAAAGCTTCATTAAAGGGACTGGTAAAATCGACGATGGTGGAAGAGGTTGAACGGCAGATCCAACTTGCCAGTGACTCTCCAGGAGCTGAAGAAGCAGCTCTATTTGATGCGATCGTATCTATTATTATCGATGAAAGTAAACTTTACGATCGGATTGTGATTGATACCGCGCCAACGGGACATGCGATAAGGTTGTTATCTCTACCTGAGCTGATGAGCGTTTGGATGGAGGGAATGTTGAAACGAAGAAAAAAAGTTACGAAAAACTATTCCCAACTACTCGGTGATGGTGAGATTGTCGATGACCCTATTTACGATATATTAAACGTAAGAAAGAAACGATACACAGCGGCAAGAGATATTATCTTAGATAAGACGCAAACTGCGATAATCTTTGTAATGATACCAGAAAAGCTTCCGCTTATGGAAACTATTAGTGGTATTAAAATGTTAAGTCATTATAATATAGAAGTTCACACCCTATTTATTAATAAGATTCTTCCAACAAATGTTCGAGATGAGTTTTTCGTAAAGCGAAAGCAGCAAGAGACGGTGTATATAAAGGAAATAGTGGATTCTTTTAAAGATAAGAAGATTATATTACTTCCCTTGTTGGCTGAAGATATAAGCACTCATCATGCTCTGGTGGAACTTAGTAGCTACCTGACAGGGAGGAAGGTGCCAGGTTTGGATTGAAGCGGTGAGTAATTTGTTTCATCCAATAAGTAAATGATGCTAAATTTGATCGCACAGAATATCTGGGAATATAACCATCCTTTAAAGCTGGCCGGTATGGATATCGGTCATCGAATGACGGTAATTCGGCTAAAAAAGAATGAACTATTTATTCATTCGCCTGCACCGCTCGATGACATTTTGGTCAATGAATTAAAGTCTTTGGGTAGAGTTAGCGCTATTATTGCTCCGAGTAAGATGCACGATCTTTTTCTGATGCCTTACTTTAAAAGATATCCACAGGCCCAATTTTATTGTGCCCCTGGCTTGACCAAAGAACATCCTCAAATGCCATTCACGGCCGAATTGTCTTTAGCGAAGAATTATTTCTGGAATGACGAAATTCAACAATTAATCATTCATGGAATGCCGAAAGTCAACGAGGTCGTTTTTTTGCACCGTCCCAGCAGCAGCCTGATTGTAGCCGACCTGGTGTTTAATTTGGGGAGAGACAATTCTTTGCTCACTAATGGTTATCTCTTCCTCGCCGGTGCTTATCGAAAGACTACGCCAAGCAGGCTTTTCAAGCTTTTAATAAAAGATAAGCAGGCAATGAAACTATCGATTGAAATTATGCTCCTCTGGAACTTTGACCGCCTTATTATGGGGCATGGGGATATCGTAAATACTTCGGCAAAAGATGCTTTGCGCAAAGCCTACGACTGGTTGTTGTGAACGGGATAAAAGTCAGCTTAACATATATCAAGTGTAAGTGAGGTAGGGCGCCAGCCATTTTTCCACGTCCTGAAGCTTCATCTTTTTTCGTTTCGCATAGTCTTGCACCTGGTCTTTGCCGATCTGTGTCACCGCAAAGTAGCGACTGTCAGGATGAGCGAAATAGAGACCGCTGATTGAACTCGGTGGTGACATCGCAAACGATTCCGTGAGACTGACCCCGGTATTTTCTTCCGCTTCGAGCCAATCAAAAAGCGTACGCTTTTCCGTATGATCGGGGTAGGCGGGATACCCCTGTGCAGGTCGGATACCGCGGTATTTTTCTCGAATCAGGTCAATGTTGCTCAAATCTTCTTCTTTTCCGTATCCCCAATAGTTCCGTACCCGCTCGTGCATCCTTTCGGCCAGTGCTTCCGCAAACCGGTCTCCCAAAGCTTTTACCATGATCGCGAGATAATCGTCATGTTGTTTCTCATAAGTTTCGGCGAGCTGTTCTACCCAACTGCCGGCGGTTACAACGAATCCACCTACCCAATCCAGTTTGCCAGTCTCTCTTGGTGCGATGAAGTCGGCTAATGCGTAATAAGCTTCACCTCTTCGGTGTTCATTCTGTTGTCGAAGTGTATAAAAAACACAGTCTACAGAGTTACGGGACTCATCCATATAGACTTCAATGTCGTCGCCCACCCGGTTGCAGGGTTGAAATCGGATCACGGCGCGCCCGTAGTAATCCGGGTTTTCTATAATCAGCTTAATTAAAACCTGGGCGTCATCGAACAATTTTTTTGCTTCACTACCTACAATTTCATCTTCCAGGATGCGGGGGTAGCGCCCATGAAGATCCCAAGCGGAAAAAAAAGGGTTCCAGTCGATATAGTCGACAAGCTCCTTTAGCGAATAGTTATCGAACTGACGTGTCCCGCTAAACTCGGGTTTGGCAATCACTGCTTTGTCCCAATCAGTCGCGAAGGACAGTTCACGCGCTTGATCCAGTGAAACGATCTTTTTCTTCCTGGACTTGCTTTCATGTTTCTCCCGAAGAGCATCCTGCGACTCTTCGACTTGAGAAGCGTAGAGTGAGCGGGTCTTCTCATTGAGTAGTTTGCCTACTACCTCTCCGACGAGCGATGCGTCCCGTACGTGGACTACAGGTTGGTCGTAATGGGGTGCAATCTTGACCGCGGTGTGAGCCGGATTGGTAGTGGCGCCGCCAATAAGCAAAGGCACGTTGCATCCGGTGCGTTTCATTTCTCGGGCTACATGTATCATTTCGTCTAGTGAGGGTGTGATCAACCCGGAGAGGCCAATGACCGCGGCCCCAGTCTCTTTAGCCTTGGCGAGTATTTTATCGCAGGGTACCATCACGCCAAGATCGATCACATCGTAATTATTGCAGGCGAGAACGATACTGACGATATTCTTCCCAATGTCGTGGACATCACCCTTGACTGTAGCGATGATAAAAACGCCCTTGTTCTTAGAAGACTTAGCTTTGCCTTCATCCATATAGGGTTCGAGATAAGCAACTGCCTTCTTCATAACTCTTGCGCTTTTCACCACTTGGGGGAGGAACATTTTACCCGCACCAAATAGTTCACCAACGATCCCCATACCGTTCATCAGTGGGCCTTCGATTACCTCAAGCGGTTCGCCAGCCGCTTGCCGCGCCTCTTCGGTGTCTGCTTCAACATGATCGACGATGCCTTTGACCAAAGCATGAGCCAATCGTTTTTCGACTGGCCATAAGCGCCATTCATCTGTCTCTTTCTCTTCCTTTTCGCCTTGCTGTCGGTTGAATCGTGATGCGGCATCGATTAATTTTTCTGTGGCGTCATCACTGCGGTTGAGAAGTACATCTTCCACCAGTTTGAGTAACTCAGAATCAATTTCGTCATACACCGCTAGCATACCAGCATTGACGATGCCCAAATCCAATCCAGCATTAATTGAATGGTAAAGAAAAGCTGTGTGCATCGCTTCCCGAACGGGGTTGTTTCCGCGAAAGGAAAAAGAGACATTGCTGATGCCGCCACTTACTTTGACGTAGGGTAAACAGTCTTTAATGTCATGGGTAGCATCGATAAATGCCCGTCCGTAGTTTGCATGTTCCTCAATTCCTGTTCCCACGGTCAGTACATTGGGATCGAAAATAATATCTTCCGCTGGAAACCCCAGCTGTTCGGTCAGGAGAGCGTAGGCCCTTTTGCATATCCGCAATTTGTCCTCTCTTGTTGCGGCTTGCCCTTTTTCGTCGAACGCCATCACGACGACGGCAGCGCCGTACTGGCGGATTCGTCGAGCCTGATCACAGAATTTTTTTTCGCCTTCTTTCAAGCTGATAGAATTCACGACTCCTTTTCCCTGGATCGTTTGCAGTCCCGCTTCAATAACTTCCCATTTCGAGCTATCGATCATTATCGGTACGCGAGAAATGTCCGGATCAGAACCGATTAGATTGAGAAAGTGACGCATCGATTCGACACCATCGAGCATCGCTTCATCGAAGTTAACGTCGAGAATGTTGGCACCGTTATCGACCTGTTGCTGGGCGACGCGCAGTGCTTTTTCAAAATCACCCTTCTTTATCATTTTGGAAAATCGAGGTGATCCAGTCACATTCGTCCTTTCACCAACGATAACGAATGGGCTGTCTTTATCGCCCGATACCGTAAAAGGCTCCAGACCTGATAGGCGCATGGACTTTTTTATTGTCGGCAGGTGTCGGGGAGGGTGTTCTGCGACGACGGCGGCAATCGCTTTAAGATGATCGGGAGTGGTTCCGCAACAACCCCCGACCATATTGAGCATCCCGTCTTTTGCGAATGAACCCAGGACTTCGGCCATGTGCTCAGGTGTATCGTCATAGCCGGTCTCGGATAGAGGGTTTGGCATTCCCGCATTCGGGTAGCAATGCACATAACACTCGGCGACGTTTGAAAGATCCTCAAGATAAGGCCGCATTTCTTCAGCACCTAGAGCACAATTAATCCCTGTGACAAGGGGACGTGCATGTTCAATCGAGTTCCAGAATGCTTCGATTGTCTGTCCCGATAAGGTGCGGCCGGAAGCATCGGTGATCGTGACTGACACGAAGACGGGGAGTCTTATCTCGTGATGATGAAAATAATCATCGATCGCGATGAGCGCTGCTTTCAGATTCAGCGTATCGAAAGTCGTCTCGGGCATGAGGATGTCAACGCCTCCCACTACCAGGGCATCAACCTGTTCGTAGTATGTCTTATAGACATCCTCGAAAGTGACGGCACGATATTCGGGGCGATCAACATCGGGAGAAAGTGAGAGCGTTTTATTGGTGGGTCCGATGGCTCCAGCCACATAAACTTTTCTCCCTTGATTCTCCGCGATAAATTCGTTCGCCGTTTTTCTTGCGATATGAGCGGAAGCTAGATTCATCTCTCTCACTCGATCTGAAAGTGAATAATCAGCTTGGGAGATAGAGTTTGAATTGAAGGTATTTGTCTCGGTAATGTCCGCACCGGCTTCAAGAAACTGACGGTGAATATTGGCGATGATCTCAGGTTTGGTGAGCGACAAGAGGTCATTATTACCTTGGAGATCATCCGTATGATTTTTAAATAATTCACCTCTGAAATCTTCTTCCTTCAGCTTGTACTGCTGGATCATCGTTCCCATCGCGCCATCAAGAATAGCGATACGCTGAGAAAACAGTTCCTCCAGTTCCTGAAAAAGATTGCGTTTGCCCAGTTGATCTCGGGATGCGGTTTTAGAGTCCATCTTATGAAATTATAGGGTTTCCATTGAATTGATCATGGATGACACAGAATTCGTGGTGCCCGCTCTAATAATATTAATATCAAGATCGCGATAAGCCAATCTTAGTAAATCAAACTAAAATACTCAGGAGCCTAGGCTTTGGCTTCTTATACCGATGAAAACGGTGATGTTTGATTCTCGCAGTGATATAACTTTCAGGATGAATCCCGAGTCGTCGCCTTTACTTCAATCACCTCCACATCATGGGTCGCAGCTTCGCGCTGTGCTGCAGGGCTTACTTTAATATAGCGCGCTCTCTGCTTAAGCTCAGTAATATTCGCTGCACCCAAATATCCCATTCCAGACTGAACACCACCTACGATCTGGCTCATCCATTCATCGACTGAACCTGAAACTTCCTTAAGTGCTTCAACGCCCTCGGCAGCAACTTTGTTCATAGGCTCAGATTCACTGTGACCATAGCGAGCGGCGGAACCTGCTTTCATCGCCTCCAGGCTGCCCATGCCACGGTATTGTTTATAAATTTTTCCGTTTATTTCCATGATTTTACCGGGTGCTTCGTGGCAACCGGCAAGCAAACTACCGCAAATAACTGCATCGGCCAAGGTGAGCGCTTTGACGATGTCACCAGATTTGGTAATGCCTCCATCGGCGAGAATTGTAACTCCCTTTTTAGCAGCTTCGCAGGATGCGATATAGAGAGCGGTTAATTGGGGGATGCCTACACCGGTTACGATACGCGTTGTGCAAATCGAACCCGGGCCCTGACCTATTTTGATTGCATCCGCCCCTGCATCGGCGAGAAAGGCTACGCCTTCTGCGCTCGTTACATTGCCCGCGATGATTGTCAGATCTTTGAATACATTGCGAATCGTTTTCACTACTTCGCCCACCCCCTGACTGTGTCCGTGAGCAGTAGAAATGGCCACCGCGTCGAGTCCTTCATCAACTAAGTTCCCTACCTGGTCAACGATACGGTCGCGATCGAGTTCGTCAGCGCTCGTGCGTGCGGCTGAAATAGCCGCTCCGCAAACAAGGCGAAATTCACTGTCACGTGCGGGTTTGCGATTCGACTGCGCTTCCTGTATGATGCGCTCGACGTCGCTTATTGTGAATAGACCGCGCAAGTGATTTTTGTTATCGACGACGATAAGTTTATGGATCCCCATGTGCTTGTTAAAAAAATTATCTGCCACACCAATGGGATCGCCTGCTATATCCTCTTCGTGAATAGAAAATACCTGGTCGCGGGGAGTCATTGCTTCATGCACTTTCTTACCGCTATATCTTTCCTTAACAACTAATCCGGATAGGAGACCGACGAAGAGGCCATTATCTTCTACGACTGGAAATGTATGAAATTCGTACTGCTTTTCTTTGATCAACCTTAGGACATCGCCAATGTATTGATCGGGCGTTATCGAAATCGGTTCCTGGATAAGACCATGAATATGGTTTTTCACTCGCGCTACTTCCTTAACTTGCTTTTCAAAAGGAAGATTGTAATGGATTAATCCGAGGCCGCCTTGCTGCGCCATAGCGATTGCCATGCGTGATTCCGTTACGGTGTCCATATCCGAAGATATGATTGGAATTTGCAGGGTCAGGGACTTTGAAATCGCGGTCTCCAACCGAATATTTCGCAGCGTTAAAGTAGAATAGCGTGACGCCAGTGTTACATCGTCAAAAGTAAGAGCGAAAGGCAGCTGCTGAGGGAAAAATGCATCAGCTGACTGATAAAAGGTTGCATCGATTTCATTCGATACAGTTTCGGTGTCGCTTTCTAGTATCGCCATGTTGAAAATTGACAGAAATGTATGAAAGAATCAAGTGAAAATAAATATTTAGAGAACAGGATGAATTTGTGATTGCTGATGGACTATCATTTTGAATTTAAATTTTACCGGCGCTCATTTCGTCGACCGCTTATAACCGGTCATGGCACATGGACTACTCGCGAAGGAATCCTTGTCCGATTAGAGGATGGTGAGGGCAACATCGGCTATGGCGAGATTGCACCTTTACCCTCATTTGGTACAGAGAGCATAGAAGAGGCTTGTGCATATTGCCGTGATCTAAAAGGACAATTTAATGATCATACGCTCGAGTTGGCTGAACCTAATCTCCCCGCTTGTCGCTTCGCCCTGGAAAGCGCACGCGAATTGCTCCGGGATATATGTGGACTAAATACTGGGAGAAAAGTTCCGGTCGCAGCATTGCTTCCGTCAGGGGGGGAAGCATTGAATTTTTTGGATCATTATTCCAGTTGGGGTTTTAAAACTTATAAGTGGAAGATCGGTGTCGATGAGATAGAAAGCGAGCAGTCGATCTTTGAAGAAATGGTCAGCGCATCACCTGGGGATGTAAAATTCCGCCTCGATGCAAATGGAGCCCTGACCCTTCGACAAGCTGAAGAGTGGCTTGGATTCCTCGATAATCATAATATAGAATTTCTCGAGCAACCGCTTCCCCCGACGGAGACAAAAACTATTTTCGAAATAGCTGATAAGTATTCCACCCCCCTCGCATTGGATGAATCGGTATCATCCATAGAAAGTCTGAAAAGCGAAGTTATAAGTGGCTGGCCAGGTTTCCTTGTTGTTAAACCTTCGATCATGGGTTCCCCTTTGGCATTCCGCACCTGGGTTGAGCAATGCAACTGCCGGTTGATATTTTCTTCAGTGTTTGAAACCGCGGTGGGTTTTCAGGCAGGTCTTCAACTTGCAGCAGAATATGGAGTACCGGGTTACGCTGCCGGCTATGGCATCAACAGTTATTTTTTAAGCGACGGACTTTCTCTTCATGGAGAGGGTCCTGAACTTAACCCCAATCAATGCTCTCTCAAAGATTTTGAAAAAATATGGAAACAAATTGGGAAGAACTAAAGCTTAGACTCAAGAACCGGGGTTGGGATACCGATGTGCCCATTCCGGGTGAATCGCAATTGGAAAAGGAATCGATACCGCGAGTAATGATAGCAGAAAACGATCCGAATAAACTATTCCCCTTTTTTTTCAGACTTCTATTTAATGGCGGCCATATATTTCTCGGTAATCCCGACTGGGGCATGATTCGTTGGCTCGAGGCAATCGCACTGATCAAACCCCATCTAGTGATCGGAGATCTGCCCGAAGAGGTGAAGACCGAATATGAAAAGAATCGAGAATCAGCGGTCATTTGTCATGATCATGGACCTCGCATCCTGTTGCCGACGGGCGGAAGCACAGCCGGTTTGCGATTTGCCATTCATCATTGGGAGCAATTCGAAATAGCGGTATCCGGTTTTCAAAAGCATTTCAAAACCGAAAAGATAAATAATTGCTGCGTCCTTCCGCTCTATCATGCGGGTGGTTTGATGCAAACCCTGCGTTCAGTATTAACCGATGGCGCTCTTGTCTTTCCCTCCTGGTCACGAATCAGTGAGGGGCTAATTCCAGATCTTGAACCTGACGATTATTTCATCTCACTCGTGCCGACGCAGCTGAGACGTATGCTTCAACAAGAGGATGCCGTCGAATGGTTAAAAGCATTCAGGACCGTGCTAATCGGTGGTGCCGCGGCGAGTGAGCCTCTGCTCGATAAAGCGCGATCATCAGGTATCAAGCTTGCCCCCACCTATGGATTGACTGAAACCGCGGCCATGGTCACCTCTCATCTCCCCGAAGATTTTCTTCAAGGACGAAGTGGCGCTGGCCGTCCTTTGCCCCACGCTAAGATAACCATTCAGGATGAATCTGGTGGTGCAGTTCCGTCAGGTTCACGAGGCCGCATTATCGTAAAAACAGATACCCTGAGTCTGGGGTATTATCCGTCAACCGAGCTGCCTATGAATGACGGATTTATAACGGGAGACGAGGGCTATTTTGATGGGGAGGGGGACTTGCATGTCCTCGGGCGGCTCGACCAAATAATTATCACGGGGGGAGAAAAAGTTGAACCGGTTGAAGTAGAGACCGCGTTGTTTGCAACCGGTATGGTTAAGGACGCCTGGGTAACGGGGCGTCCCGACCCAGAATGGGGGCAGCGCGTTACCGCGGTCTATGTTCCCAACGATGCTGAAGTGACAGGTGAGAAGTTAAAAAAGAGTTTAGGTGATAAGCTTTCCCCATTTCAGATACCTAAATTGTGGATTCCACTTAAAAAAATCCCTCGCAATGCGGTAGGTAAAATTGAGCGGGATCAAATAGATTTCTTTTAAATTGATTATTAGTCTATGATCAACAACCAGGGTGATGTCCTACTTTTTATAAATATTCTCATTTAAAAAAACCGGACTTAATAAGATAGTTCTTTATCATCTATCCCACCCGTTTATTAGTAAGAAAACTAATGAAACACTAATCAAGGATTCATATGAAATCTAAATCGGCTGAAGCGGCGAAAACTACGAATCAAACATCACTGGCGATAAGGGGTGGTGAACCGGCAGTAAAATCGGATCCTGGCGATAATTTTACCTGGCCTATTATTACACGCGAAGATGAGAACGCAGCATTGGATGTTATCAGACGTGGAGCCATGTCGGATATCGATGTCACGCTAAAATTTGAAGAGGAGTTTGCCCACTGGCAGGGCTGTACTTACGCTTTAGGCTATAATAATGGAACCGGTGCGGTTCAGGCCGCTATGTTCTCAATAAAAATTGGTGCCGGTGATGAAGTAATTTGCCCCAGTCTCAATTTTTGGGCTTCTGTTATCCAGTGTTACTCGCTTGGAGCGACCCCGGTATTTGCTGAAGTCGACCCCGATACGCTCTGTCTTGATCCGGGGGATATAGAACATCGAATTACCGGGGATACGAAGGCGATTGTGGTCAATCATAACTATGGACACCCGGCAGATATGGATGCTATTATTGCGATTGCAGAACGCAGTCATCTCAAGGTTCTTGAAGATGTTTCTCACGCCCATGGAGCACTCTACAAAGGCCGTAAGGTAGGTTCCTTTGGTGACGTCGCAGCCGCCTCGATGATGAGCAAAAAATCATTGGCCACCGGTGAAGCTGGCATGCTTTGGACAGAGGATAGAGAGATTTATGATCGGGCAATTGCCTGGGGCCATTATAATCTTTTTACTCCTGATATCGAGACCGCTGACTTAAAAAATCTTTTTGGCATTCCCCTCGGTGGAGTCAAAGCTCGTATGCACCAGGTGAGTGCGGCGATGGGGAGAGTGCAGTTAAAACACTACGATAACCGAACCGAAGAGATCCAAAAAGCGATCAATTATTTTTGGGATCTACTCGACGGGGTCCCGGGAATTAAGCCACACCGCATCTCCAAAGATTCAGGATCTACTATGGGCGGATGGTACAGTCCAAAGGGACATTACCGTTCTGAAGAATTAGAGGGGCTTTCATTATCGGCTTTTGCTGATGCCGTTAATGCCGAAGGTGGTTTTTGTGATCCAGGTTGTAATTTACCTCTTCATCTTCACCCGATATTCAGTGAGGCAGATATCTATGGGCATGGGAAACCCACCCGTAATGCGCATACCTCGCGAAATATTCATCAACCCCGGGGTAGCCTTCCGGTAAGTGAGGGAATCGGCGAGAAGGTATTCGGAGTACCGCGATTTAATTATTATAATTCAGACTTTATTGAAGAGCACGCTGCTGCTTACCGTAAGGTGGCTGAAAATTACTGCGAATTGCTCGAAGGGGATAAAGGTAATCCTGGTTATCTCACCCGCTGGGATATTCCAAAACCAACGGTCTGGTCCGCTTAAAACCTCATTCAAATCATAAAGTTGGTTCCAGGCTCCTTCTGAGAGCAACCTGAGGGAAGCGGATTTTTTTGGTAAATTTTGAACGTTTTACCCGTTTTCTCCGTCTATGTAAATATAGCATTAAGTTTAAAAAATTTGTAAAACACCGATATATAGACCAACGAAGTACAATGTTTTCCTGGAGGAGGTTTTAAAAATAATTTATCTTTCCTCCTGAAAAGGAGTTTTGGGGTAACAGATGTAATTGGATGATAAAGCGGGCAGCTTAGGGGTAGGCTGCCCGCTCTTTTTATGTAAAAAGAGGTTTACTGCTATAAATAATGTCTTGGTTCTTGGAAGAGGTGGTGAATAGTTGAATCTGGGATTTGGACCAGTTGGAGCGAGGTACCGAATAGGGGCAGTGCAAATAGCCCTCATGCGGCTTAATTTAGAGAAGGGCGTGAACTAAGGTTTACTAATTTTTTACAATTAAATAAGCGCATCTAATGATACTGTCCGTGTGACCTACAATACATCTGATAAGGTTCAAATATCTTGAACATATTTCGACTTAGGTCATCTATTAAATTGAGTCTATTCACCGATCTTTCTCCCGTAAAAGGGAGTTTTTTGGGGTAACAAAAAAGAATAGTGAATTAGAAAATAAGCGGCGGGCAGCTTAGGGGTAGGCTGCCCGCCTTATTTGGTCTCCTTAAGACTGGGGGCAATTCATTAAATGACACAATGGCGATTCGGTGCTCTAATTTAAGGCCAATCATTGCACCAACTAGCTGATGGGTAATAAATTGACCCTATCTTCCTCTTCGTCCTTGTCTACGATTTCGTCCTGAAAATGACCCATTCTCGGAAGGACTCTATAAGCTCTCTTCTCATTGACGGGTAACCTACAAGAGGTAGACGAAGACGAAAATTTTAAATCCTAAAACCCACAATCAACCCTCCTCACGTAGAATGGCTAAGGGTGGATGTCGGGAGATACCGCGGCTGTTCGCGAGCCCGGTGATGAGGGTTAAAAAGCTAACCGTGATCATTGCTACCGGAATGCTTGCCCAGTCGAAGGTGTAAGCTAATTTAAAAACAAAGTGAGCAAGCGCCCAAGTAGCCAAAAGCGACAGCGTGACACCAGCAATACTGGCCAGCGTTCCCAGTAATAGATATTCTATCGCCATCATGCTTTGTATAAAACCACTTGAAGCACCTAATGTTCTCAGGAGGACACTTTCCCGGATACGTTGATAGCGACTGGTAATGATCGATCCCGCTAAAACCACAAAACCGGTAGCAATTGTAAAAGTGGCTATAAATCGAATGACGAAGGCGACACGGTTTAGAATGGATGAGATCGTTTCGATTACCAGAGAGAGATCAATTGCTGAAACATTAGGGAATTTATTCACGATTAGTTCCTGCAAACTTGCGGTGGCAACTCGGTCTGGCACCTTGGTGACAAGAGCATAAAATGTTGGCGCCTCCTCAAGTACCCCATGGGGAAAAACGAAATAAAAATTGGTCCTCATTTTCTGCCAATCGACTTTTCGCATACTCTCTACTCGTGTTTCAATCGGGATGCCCTGAACGTCAAAGATGATGCGGTCGCCCAGTTTAATAGCTAATGACTTGGCAATGCTCTCCTCAACCGATACCGGAATCGGTTCTTCACCCTTTGTTTCACTTATAAATTCTCCTTCGATCAATTGTTCGGTTTCAATGAGATGGCCGCGATAAGTCGAGCGGTATTCCCTGTTGAGAGCCCAAGATTCGATTTTAGTTTCCGTATCAGCTTTTAACTCTGGTATGGTCTGCCCGTTAATACTGGTGAGGCGCATGGTTACAATGGGAACGGTTTCTATAATTGAGTGCCCTGCGTCGACGATGATCGCAGTTACCCCCTCGATTTGATCAGGCTGTATGTCGAAGAGCACCATGTTAGGTTGGTCCTCCGCGCCCCATGACGTTACTTGCTGAAGCAATAACCCTTGGCAGAGGTAGAGCGTATAGATGAGAAATGTGCCCATACCGAGAGTAACGATAAGAAATACCGTTCGATTATGAGGTCGATAGAGATTGGAAAGCCCTTGTCTCAATGCGTAGGGCCATTTCTTTGGATAATTGTGTCGTAATACCCAGGTTAGACCTAGCGACAAACCGCTGAGAATTAATAAACTGCCGGCCAAACCTCCCGCGAATCCAAGCCCGTAGCGCAGTTGACTCGTTTGAGTAAAGCAAAAGCTCAGGGTAATCGCCGCGATGATACTGGAAACCGTCCAAAACCAGGGATCTCGGCGTAAGAGATGTTGGGATTCAAATGATAGTCGCAAGGCGTGTAGCGGGGTGATCTTGCGTATTGATAGGAGGGGAATGAAAGCAAAAAGAAGTGAGATCAGCCATCCGAAAGCAAAGCTTATAAATATATTTTTAAAAGATAGGAAAACATGAACATCAAAGGGTAGAAATGGGCTCAACACCCAGGGAAGTAAAAATTGTACTGAGATTCCGAGCGCTGCGCCCAGTGTGGAACCGATTAGTCCGACAATCACGATTTGTAAGAGATATATTCCGAATGCCTGGCTAATCCTGCTACCAAGGCAGCGTAATACGGCGATGGTGTTTAGTTTTTCCCGCAAATATACTTGAACCGCACCAGCTACACCCATGCCACCGAGTAATAAAGCGACAAAACCGACAAGGTTTAGAAAATCATAAAGATTATCGAGCACCTCCCCGATATTGCGTTTGCGCTCTTCTACCGTGTCATAATTTAGACGTTCTTCGGCAAAAATCCCATTCTCAGCCTCTTCTAAAAAAGCGGGGTCGATTGCATTGGGAAGTTTAAAGTAGACCTTATACCTGGCTATACTTCCGGGTTGAAGTAGCTCGGTTTCATTCAGCCATTTTTTTGCAATGTAGATGCGGGGTGAAAAAATTCCTGCCACTCCATTTTCTCCGGAAATGCGCCGCAAACTACCGACAATTTCGAATGCCATTCCACCTAATTTTACGGTGTCACCAGTTTGCACCTGGTACTGGATCATCAAGCTGTCTTCAACTAGCGCTACGGGTGTATTCGGGGTAAGAAAATCCACTGCATCCGGTTCGCTTACGATCTCGCCGTAAAATGGAAACCTGCCTTCCAATGCTCTAGTTTGAATGAGGCGAGTTTTTCCCTGTTTAGGAAAATAAGCCATCGTGCGAAATCGCACTTCCCGTGTCTGTTCACCTCCAAGGGCGGAAATAAAATTTTCCGTTCTTTCTGTAAATGATCGTCGCCCAGTAATGGATAGATCTGCTCCTAAAAGGCTGCGTGAGTGAATATCAATCGCCACTTCGAGATTATGCCGAAAGGAACTTATCGCAACCAGGGCACCAATACCAAAGACTATGCAAAGAGTTAAAAGAAATAAGATGCGTCGCTGCCCTCGACTATCTCTCCAAGCCATCACAACCATCCATCTGAATAGACTAAGAGGACGTTCCTTGCTTTTATTTTCGTTCATTGTCGGCAAGTTGTCCATCGTCGATACGTAGAATACGTTCTGTACGATTGGCGATTTCTAGATCATGGGTGACCAGAATAAGTGTTGTCCCTGAGGCTTTGTTAAGCGAGAAAAGCAAGTCAGTCACATGCTGGCCATTATCACGATCAAGATTTCCTGTCGGCTCGTCGACGAATAGGATTTTAGGATTGTTGATAAATGCACGTGCCAGCGCCACGCGTTGTTGCTCACCGCCAGAAAGTTGAATGGGGTAGTGGTTAGCGCGCTCACCGAGACCTACATTATCGATTAAACCCTGGGCTTTTGAAAAACAATTTAATTCACCGCGTAATTCCAACGGGACGATAATATTTTCCAGTGCCGTGAGCGTGGGAATGAGTTGGAAATTTTGAAAAACGAATCCCACGTTCAGGTTGCGCAATTCTGCGCGCTCATTTTCATTCAATTTTCCCAAGTCCCTATTATTGAGTATCACCGATCCACTCGTTGGTTCGTCAAGTCCCGCACAGATGCCGAGCAAGGTTGTTTTTCCGCTTCCCGAGGGGCCCACAATAGCAACACTGGACCCACGTGTCACATTGAAGTTTATATCCTTCAACACCGTTAAGGGTTGACCTCCACTTTGAAAAACCTTGCTCAGGAATTTTACAGACAGTATGGGGTGAATGGGGTTTTGATCAGACATAAACTATATTTTATTTCTTAAAGAGCACAACTTGTGTTGAGATGTTGCAACAAAGTTGTAATAAGATTATTTCTGTCAAACATTAGTTGCCAAATACCAGTGATAGTTCCTTTTTATTGATGAGCAATAACCTTAAATCTTTTTATTTCTCTTATTTAATTTTCACTCTCTTTATCGTCTATCCATACCTGCTTTCAGGTGATACTCGGACCATCCTCTTTTTTGGTGACAGCGTGACCGCGGGCTATGGTTTAGATCCACTAGAAGCCTATCCGGCGCGCATTCAAGAGAAAATTAATAATGCGGAATTAAATTTCAAAGCGGTGAATGGGGGTCTGAGTGGAGAGACGAGTGCTGGTGGTTTAAGACGTATTAACTGGATGTTAAAAAAACCCATTCGTATACTTGTTCTTGCTTTGGGTTCTAATGATGGTTTGCGTGGTCTCGATCCCTCGATTACAAAACAAAATCTTCAAGCTATAATCGATATTACTAAGCATAATTATCCACGTGCCGAAATCATGATTGCGGGTCTAAAAGCGCCACCGAATATGGGAAGCGGATATACTGAAAAATTTGAATCTATTTTTACTGAACTGGCTGAAGTAAATAACGCCGTTTTAATTCGGTTCTTACTTGAGGATGTAGCGGGCGTTGCTACTTTGAATCAAGCGGATGGCATCCACCCCAATGTTGAGGGTCAACATATCCTTGCAGAAACTGTGTGGAAATACTTGAAGCCCCTTCTCGCTGAAATTAATGCTCCGATCAACAACATTGATTAATATGTTTGATGAGCGTCATATTTTCATTGATATCATCATTTAACGTTCGTCCATGATAGAGAATATGAATTATTTGTTAACGGATGAAGAAGTTGAGCGTTATCATCATGACGGCTATCTTGTCGTGAAGAACCTGTATGACAGGCGGGAGATGCAATTATGGAAGGAGAAGATAATCGCACTATTGAAAGACGAAGGACACTACAATAATCCCTCTGGCGTGCATGTCTTTTTTCTACACGATTTGCATCCTTATTTTATCGATAAAATGCGCGACCCCAAAGTTGTTAATATATTGCAACAGCTCATAGGACAAAACCTGGAATTTTTAAGCGTTAAAGCTGTTTACAAAAACGCAGAGACACGATTTAGCTCTCCCTGGCATCAGGATTGGTATTATTGGAAAGGTGCAAACAAAACATCAGTCTGGATTGCGTTGGATGATGCGACTATCGAAAACGGGTGTGTAAGAATGGTCCCCGGGAGCCACAATAAATTATTCAAATGGAATAATGTTGATGATCCTAACATGTTTAATCGACGCACGGATGATAAAGAAATGGAGGGATTACCCGTTGATGCATTGGCGGTCGAGAGTGGAGGTGCAGTGTTCTTTCATGATAGGACTTTACATGGTGCTTATGAAAATGTTACGGGTGCAGACCGATTTTCATTTATAACGACTTACCGTGACGCATCGATCAAAGACGAATCAACTGTTTGGGATTCTGCCATGGTGGTGAGCGGTGAAAGTGTTAATATTTAAGCTGGAGTAAAAAACGTGAGTGAGGAAACTGAAACAAAAGCCGTTGGGGTGGGTGTCATTGGCTGTGGTGCAAGAATTCAAAAAATATTCACCAATATTCATAGTAAACATCCAGAGATTCAGGTGCGCGCTCTTTGCGATCCTCATCCTGAATCGATTGACAATTACCGTGCCACCTTCAACCCAAACGCGAGGATTTATGAAAATTACAAGGATCTGGTAGCTGACCCTGAAATTGACTGGGTAATGATTGGATCCTGGAACTGTTTCCACTGCGATCACGCGGTAGCCGCGCTCGAAGCGGGCAAACATGTGTTCTGTGAGAAACCACTCGCTGTTTCACTGGAACAATGCCTGAAAATGAGAGAAGCATGGAAGCGTAGTGGCCGACTGTTTTCGCTTGGATTTGTTTTACGTTATTCTCCCTTTTACCAGAAAGTCAGTGAACTTATTGAAAACGGCGCAGTGGGAAAAATTATCTCTTTTGAGTTTAACGAGACGATCGATTTTAATTTAGCTACCTTAATCCACGGTGGATGGCGTCGCTCTCGAGAAAACGCAGGCAGCTTTATCTTGGAAAAATGTTGTCACGATCTGGATCTTGCCAATTGGTTCATCGGAAGTATTCCATCGCGGGTTGCCAGCTTCGGGGGGTTGGACATCTTTCGACCCGAAAACAATTACCTTGTCGATAGACTCGGTCATGACAGGGATGGCCGCAGGGCATACACCGTAAAGCCCGGTGTATACGCCAATCGAATTGATGACCCTTTTACTAGAGATCAATCCATTGTCGATAACCAGGTCGTAATTCTGGAATACGCCAATGGCGTTCGCGGTACTTTTCACACCAATTGCCAGGCAGGTATTCTTGAGCGAAGGTTCTATATTCTAGGTACTGAAGGTACAATACGCGCAGATATTATCAGCGGGCGCCTTGAAACACAGCGAGTCGGTTTTAACAAACCACGCGAAGTTATAGAATTTCCCATCTCGGGAGGCCACTACGGTAGCGATATGTTTCTTGCTGCTAGCCTTGCTCAGTCAATCCATCACCAGAGTCAACCTATGGCTGGAATTGAAGAGGGTATAAAATCGGCAGTCACCGCCTTCGCTATTGACCAGGCGCTGGATGAAAAACGTATTGTCGAACTCACCTCTCTCTGGGATAAGGTGGGCATCTCCTGTTGTTAAATTAAAGAGCAGGTTTCTCAGTCGAAATCTTGTCTCGATAAGATAGAAACGCCCTGATTTATCTATTTCTTTTTCTCCTTTATTTTCTCTCTCTCTGCCGATTTTCTCCTTTGCTTTCCCATTTGGAAATTACGGTGAAAATTAATCTGAAAAATAAGATGCCGTGTTTATCTCTTATACACGGTGCTCTCCTTGTAATCATTGTTTCAAAAACGTGGAAAAAAATGGATAGCTCAGGGTCTGAATAATCAAATTATGGATGAAGAGTGGGTAACCGCTGACAATTATATCGGTGTGGTATACGCGGTCTTTAATTCGGGTTCTTTGGATAATTGATTGGATAGACGCGATGGGAAGTTGTATTAAGTTTTAATGTGAAAATTAGAGTGGTAATTGCAGTAATTTTATTACCTAAGTTTCCGTTTATTATGGCGAGAAATCCGCAACTGTGGTTGACAAAGGGAATCAAGCTATAATCGTCACCTGATTATTTAATTCTAGACACATAGTCAGCGTGAGCTTTCTGGCGGTCTATATTAACTTTAGCGTCAACTCCCTTATAGTTTAAGACAATTCCACGTCGATTATCGTCTGTTTTATTGCTGCCACTGCGATGAGGAGTTAATATGTGATGTATCGACGCGTCACCACGCTTTAAGAGTGCGGGAGTTTCTGGATATTTGTCTAAATCGAGAGGCGAAGTGAGACACTTGCTGAATAACGCTACATTAGTTTCGTAGTGAGGAAGGTCACCAAGCTCAAAGCTGCCAAGCCGGAAAAGTAAACAGCTCCATTTTCGATCGTCGTATCATCCAGTGCGATCCATATTACGGCGCCATCTGCAGGTTCAAGATGAAGATAAGCATTATCTTGGTGGTATGGCGCAGGTGATCCAACGTTAGCTGATTTATAAAATACTTCAGAGGCAAGTGATTCTACAGAGGATCCGACGCAAGCTTCAATTAATTCATAATTTTCCGGGCGATTTAAGAGATCTTTAAATGGCTTACTATAGTCATCGGGTGCGGAGAGATGTTTAATCGGTCCGTCGCGTTCTGCTTCGTAAAAGACATGGTTCTCGTCAAGTTTTGAAAGCTCTTCCCTGATGATCCGTTCGACTTCATAATCAAGCGCGTCAATCTCAGTTGAGTTGAGAAAGCCATTGACGATAATAAATCCATCTTTTTTGAAACGATCGCTTAACTCTTTGATATCATAGGTCATTTTAAAACTCTTTTGAAATGAACGAGCACGTTTTCACAGACTATTTATTATTCTATCGTATATTTCCTTAATCGACAGCTTTCCGAGTTCTGATGGTGACAAACGGTTTTCGCTTAAAGGAGGGAGTTGTGTGATACGCTCGTTGAGCGCGGGTCTCCGATTTGCTTTAACTTCGTCAACACGGTCCACGGGTGTGAAAAACGGCGTTTTGTTTAGCGTCTCTGGGTAATCGCGGACCAGCTTTATGATCCACATTACCGCTTCAGAAAAACGATCGAGTTCATGTTTACTATAACTTTCGGTTGGTTCAATCATAAGCCCAAGCGTTTCCGGCCAGTTTACAGTCGGTGCATGAAAACCAAAGTCGAGAAATAATTTTCCAATACGACTGATTGCTACAGCTTTGTTCAATCCGAGCGCTTCCAGTCGTGCAAAATCGTCGTCTTCAAGAGTGAGGATAAATTCGTGCATGTGCGGCAGGTTGTGCGTGGACTTCGGGAGGGTCGGATAGTGATGGCGCAGAATTTCATACAGATAACGTGAGGAGAGAACAGAAACTGCGGACATCCTTTTAACCCCTTCTTTACCCAGGCGCAGTAGATAGGTATAACAACGCACTTTGTGGGCAAAGTTTCCCCAGTGTCTGTGAAACGAACCAATACTTTTCGATGGTTTGACGGGTACAAACTGATTGCCCTTTTTTACGATCTGATAACCCGGTAAATAATCCTTTAATTTTTCACTCACGGCAACAACCGCGTCTCCCGGGCCACCTCCTCCGTGAGGGATAGTCCAGGTTTTATGCAAATTCTGGTGCACCGCATCGACTCCTAGAGCGCTAAGATTTACCCAACCCGCTATAGCGTTCATGTTGGCCCCATCCATATAAACAAGCCCACCTGCATTGTGAATTTTATCAGTGATGGCTTTAAACTCAGTCTCAAATAATCCACTCGTGTTCGGGTTTGTTATCATGATGGCACTGATGCGCTCTCTGTATTCACTCATCTTGAGGTCAAAGTCTATTCTATCGATAAGACCGTTTTCGTCTGCCTCGAGATGAACAATGCCTACATTCAGACCGTCGACTTTTTTATTCTCAAAACCTGCCATTACAGCAGTAGCGAAATTGGTGCCGTGAGCTGATTTAGGAATAAAAATGACATCCCGTTTCATATCCCCGCATGCGCGGTGATAGGCTTGAATCATTTTTATACCCGTCAATTCCCCCTGAGCGCCAGCCACGGGCTGTGTTGTAACAGCCCGCAATCCAGTAATCGCCTTAAACCATTCCTGAATTTCATAAAGTAATTCCAAACAACCTTGAGAATCTTCAATCGGAGCTTGTGGGTGAATATTAACAAAGCCACTGAGATTGGCCGCCCAGTCGTTAATATAGGGATTATATTTCATTGTGCATGAACCCAGAGGATAACAACTGTCGTCGGGGCTTACGTTCAAATCGCCTAGCTTCTGATAGTAGCTTTTGATTTCGCTTAGAGGAATATCAGGTAAACCCACTGCATTCTGACGTAATAATTTATCCGGAAGAGCGAAATCCTGACGGTCTCCCTCAATAGTCAAAAGTTCAGAAAATATATTATCCTTAAAAAATGCCGCGAGTTTGGCGGTGTCCCGCTTTTTGTCTGAGAATGATAGCTTTAATAGATTTCGTCCACCAGCTACACGATCGGAAACATTGACACCAAGATACAATCCTGCACCGCGGCCTTTTTCGATAAGCTCAGGTATAGCTATGTGTAAATCGAGAACAAACTCATTAAAGAATGGCGCATGGGGAAAAGCATGGCGAACACCCGGTATGGCCGTAAGCATTTTCAGAGTATCAACGGCCTGATCTCGCGCAAGGTGACAAGCCCGCTGCATACCTGATTCACCACGTGCCAGTATCGCGGCTCCCGCAAGAGTGGCAAGAAATGCTTGATTTGAACAGATATTGGAAGTGGCCTTGTCTTTGCGAATATGTTGCTCGCGAGTCGATAATACCATGACGCGACATTCGTGACCACTGATATCTTCAGCCTTGCCAACATAACGGCCAGGTGTTGATCGCACATCATTTTTTGTCTCATCGTTAAAGCGAACGCCAAACACGCCCAACCCCGGGCCGCCGAAATTAGGCCCTATTGCCAGGTGCTGACCTTCACCTACGATCATATCAACACCCTTTTCACCAAAATCTACGGGTGGTTTGAGACCGCCCGTTCCCAGCAGGAGAGGATCAATGACTCCTATACTTTTTGTCCCTATACTGGCGCAATAGTTGGTCAATGAGTCGACGTCTTCGAGAATCCCCAGGGAATTAATTTGCGGAAAGACAACGGTCGCCAGGCGATCACCTGTATCTGCAGCCATATCAATCAGTGCATTCATGTCGATGCGGCCAGATTGGGGGTCGAGCGGCAATTTTAATAGCTTAGTCGTTGTATTTGAGGCATGGGTTTCTAACACCTCCCAGTCACCTGGATAAATGCCCTCTGAGACGATTGCGGTGTCAGCATTTCTTTTCAAACGTATCGCCGTACAAATAGCTTCGTAGATGGCTGTGGATCGATCGTAAAGTGAAGAATTAATCGCTTCAAAACCAGTTAGCATCGCCATCATGCATTGGTATATCCAATGGCTCATTAAAGTCCCCTGACTGCGTTCCGGCTGATAGGGGGTATACGCGGTTGTCAGATTTCGTATGCCGGCAACATAGGATACAATCTCATGAACTTCAAAATCCGGTAGTCCGTCACCAATAAATGATTCATAAGTATTGTTTTTCGATGCTAGGGATTCCATCCGCTCCTGCAGTGCCTCATAGGTTAGTTCATCGGGAATGGCAAGGTCCTCACTAAATAATAGAGCTGAGGGAATGTGGTCGAAAAGTTGATCTAATCTATCGTAGCCAACTGCCTTCAGCATCTCGGCAATGTCATCATCAGTAGCCGAAATATAATGCCGTTTGAGTTCACGCGGCAAGATTGCTGGATCGTAGGGGAGGGGGGTTTTAGTCAATGTCGGAGTCAGTCTTCTTACCTCGGATTTTAAAGGGTTGTCTCAAATATCTTGATGTGATGGTGATGACTATATTTTTTTGTGCAACCTGTCATCTTGATTTTTAATTATTTTCTCATGAATATAAAAGAGCGTGTAGCATACATACAACGCCGTCTCAGTGAACTCTATCCCAATCCGGCTGTTCCCCTGGAGCATAAGGATGCTTATACTTTACTCATCGCGGTTATATTGTCTGCGCAGTGCACAGATGTGCGTGTCAATCAGATCACGCCCAAGCTGTTTAAAAAAGCGGATAATCCACGTGACATGGCCCGGATGAGGGTAAAAAGCATTGAGGCCATCATCCGTCCTTGTGGTCTCGCTCCGTCCAAAGCCAAGGCGATATCAGAAACATCAAAAATGATTATCGAAAAGTATTCGGGTAAAGTCCCCGACACGCTGGAAGCACTGGAATCCCTGCGCGGCGTAGGCCACAAAACAGCTTCGGTGGTCATGATCCAAGCCTTTGGCGTACCCGCAGTCCCGGTCGATACACACATTCATCGGCTTGCGCAGCGCTGGGGTCTCACGAGCGGAAAGAATGTCATTCAAACTGAGCGCGATATAAAACGATTGTTCCCAATAGAAAGCTGGAATGACCTTCATCTTCAAATTATTTATTATGGAAGGGAACACTGCACTGCACGTGGTTGTGATGGGACGGTCTGTGAAATCTGTTCCACCTGCTTTCCCCGCCGCCGCAAGCCATTAGTAACCAATAAAGCATAAATCTGAAAGCCACTATAATCCGGCGTCCTGTAAAATGAAGATCTACACCTATAAGAATTGTGATACCTGCCGCAAGGCGCTCAAATGGCTCGATGCTCAGGGAATGGATTATGTGCAAATAGCCATTCGTGAGTCACCGCCCACGGTTGAAGAGCTCGAATCCATGCTCGCTGCTTATGAGGGGGAAATACGAAAACTGTTTAATACCTCCGGCCGCGATTACCAGGCGCTGAAGTTAAAGGATAGATTGCCTGATATGACATTACCTGAAGCGCTCAAGCTTCTCGCAGGGAATGGCAATCTAATAAAAAGACCTTTTCTCCGGTCAGAGACCACCAATCTGGTTGGTTTCAAGGAAGAGGAATGGAGCGAGAAGCTTAAGTAGAAATCCTGAAAGCCGGAAAACTGGAAAGCCAGTTCCGAGTTCTCCCGCGACTGCGGATCGGAACGATATTTTCCAATCCGGAATTCCTAAAAGTTGGGTTGTGAGAAAGAAGATAATTTATTCCACATAATCGCGTACACGCTTATTCGCATATACGAAAATTTGATTCAAATTTTCTAACATTTTCCCGGGCGGTTTTTAAATAATCGGGATTGATATCGAATCCGATAAATTTTTTTACCCCACATATTATAGCCCCGAGGGGGGCATGACCAATACCTACGAAGGGGTCCAAGACGACGGTATGTGAATTCACACCGTGGAGATTAATGCAGTTTTCCGCCAATTTTACCGGAAAGGTTGCCGGGTGTGGACGATCTTTGTCCCTGCTTTGAATTGTCTTATACGAGACAAACCAATTATTGCCTCGGCATCTCTTGTCTCGCCCGCCCGTGTGACTCCACCGCGCGATATTTGATTTGTCACTGTAGGACACGCCTAGACTGAGACGGTTTACAGGGGTGTTTCCCGTATGTGTTAGGTGAAAAACGTATTCGTGGCAGTCAGTGACATAGCGTTTCGAATTGATAGGCTTGAAATGGCCAACCGAAGTTTCCTTGCCATCCGGTGTTTCTACGGTGATCGATTTGATCCAGTGAAAAGTATTTTGAAGAATAAAAAATTCGCTCATTAAGATGGCAACTTGGTGCGGGAGCATCGGATTGGATGGGCTGGCACCAATGTTTAGAAAAAAGGATCCACTTTCTTTTAATATACGCTTTATCTCACGCGCCCACTCTTTACACCAGCTTAAGTATTGGGAACGGGTGCTCGAATCTTTATAATTACCGTACGCAATACCCAGATTGTAGGGCGGTGAAGTGACGACTATATCAATAGTATCGGAATCAATTTTCCGCATGCCTTTCAAACAGTCCTGTCGTAATAATTTATAGCTGTAGGTCTCCGCTTTAGCTTTCATGACTCTCACTTCCCTTGAGAAATATGAAAACAAATTGAATTAAAGTACAAGCCTGCAGTTTTACCTACCTAAATATAATAAATGATTAACCCCTATGCATCGCTGCGGTCGCGAAGTTCTGAATTGCGGGTTTATTAAGCTGAAATTGAGCCGATAATTAAGCGTTAATCGTATGAAAACCGGGCGTTCCACCAGGTGTCAAATGTGTCATTATGGCGCAAAATAGTTATTCAACCAATACCACGAATCAGAAGGCCGTTTTAAGGACAGGAGCTGATTTATATAAGTCGTTATGCAAGAATAATATGGATTAAATATGAACCTTCTCTCAATTAAGAATAGAGAGAGCGGCAATTGGAATAAATCCTGCATATTAATTAAATCATGAATATCGATCCCAATAAGTTTACTGAAAAATCACGCGAATCCCTGCAAGAGTCTCAGGACATTGCACGCCGTCTGAATCATCAGCAGGTTGATGGCATTCATCTACTCTCAGCTCTTGTCAATCAGGAGCATGGCGCGGTGTCGGCCATATTGGAGAGGATGGAAATCACCCCGAGTGCTGTGCAACTCGCGTTGCAACGGGAATTAGAAAAATTGCCGAGTGTATCAGGTAGTGTTGATGCATCGCGTGTCTATGTTACACCTTCGTTTCAAAATACTATTACCAGGGCCGAGGAAGCGGCGGATCGATTACGGGATGAATTTATCAGCGTTGAGCATCTTTTCCTCGGGCTGATCGAGGATCGTGAAAACACTGCTCTGCAAAAGTTTCTCAAGCAGTTTGGTGTCGACAGTAAAAAAGTCCTTAAAGCGATGCAAGATGTCCGCGGAAATCAGCGAGTGACTTCACAAAACCCGGAAGCCACCTATCAAACTCTGGAAAAATATGGCCTTGATCTTGTTGAACAAGCCCGGCGGGGTAAACTGGATCCAGTCATTGGGCGCGATGCTGAAATTCGCCGAGTCATTCGAATTCTCTCGCGCAAAACAAAAAACAATCCCGTGCTTATTGGCGATCCGGGAGTAGGAAAAACGGCAATCGCTGAAGGACTTGCCCAACGTATCGTGCGTGGTGATGTCCCTGAGGGCTTAAAAGACAGAACAGTATTTTCTCTCGATATGGGAGCATTGCTGGCAGGAGCAAAATTCCGTGGTGAGTTTGAAGAACGCCTGAAAGCAGTACTTCAGGAAATAAAAAACAGTGAGGGTCGAATTCTCCTTTTTATCGATGAACTCCATACCATTGTCGGTGCGGGTAAAGCAGAAGGTGCGATAGACGCAGGCAATATGTTAAAACCCATGTTGGCCCGCGGTGAACTTCATTGTATCGGTGCGACCACACTCGATGAATACCGCAAAGAAATCGAAAAAGATGCGGCTCTTGAAAGGCGTTTTCAAACCGTTATGGTTGATCAACCTAACGTCGAAGACACGATATCCATTCTGCGTGGTTTACGCGAACGCTTTGAGTTACATCACGGTGTTCACATTCAGGATAACGCCCTCGTGAACGCTGCGGTCCTCTCTAATCGTTACATCACGGGTCGATTTCTTCCAGACAAGGCAATTGATTTAGTTGATGAAGCCTGTGCTATGATTCGTACGGAGATCGACAGTATGCCGAGAGAACTGGACGAACTCACTCGACGCGTGATGCAGTTGGAGATTGAAGAAGCGGCCTTAAAGAAGGAAAAAGATGATGCCAGTAAACAGCGATTAAATCAGTTGGGTAAAGAAATGACTGAAACTCGCGAGAAAGCTGATGCTTTACGCCGGCAGTGGGAAACCGAAAAGTCTTCCATCGGGGATGTGCAGAAAATTCGCGAAGAAATCGAAAAAACAAAACTGGAGATGGAACAAGCGGAGCGCGATTACGACCTCAACAAAATGGCTGAATTGCGCCATGGGCGACTACCCGAACTTGAAGATGAACTAAAGAAGCTGGAATCAAAAGAGAACAAAACTAAGGGGTCACGTCTATTAAAAGAGGAAGTTTCAGCTGAAGAAATTGCTGAGATCGTCTCGCTTTGGTCAGGTGTCCCCGTCACACGATTACTCGAAGGGGAAAGAGAAAAGCTTTTGCGCCTTGACGATGAACTGCACAAGCGCGTCATCGGACAAGATGAACCTGTTGAGCTTGTATCCGAAGCTATTCTGCGGGCCCGTTCCGGGATAAAAGATCCGAAAAGACCTATCGGAACCTTCCTTTTTCTCGGCCCGACCGGGGTTGGAAAGACCGAGCTGGCCAAGACTCTTGCCGAATCACTCTTTGACAGTGAGGACAATATCGTGCGTCTCGATATGTCCGAGTATATGGAAAAGCACACGGTTTCTCGATTGATTGGTGCCCCACCAGGTTATATTGGTTTCGAAGAGGGAGGGCAACTCTCGGAAGCCGTTCGCCGCAAACCTTACTGTGTCATCCTTTTTGATGAAATAGAAAAAGCGCATCCTGACGTCTTCAATGTCCTTCTTCAAATCATGGATGATGGGCGTATTACTGACGCACAAGGGCATACCGTGGATTTCAAGAATACTGTCATCATCATGACTTCGAACATCGGCAGTCGCTATTTACAGGAAGGTGTAACTGGAGATGAAATTCCAGAGTCCGTTCGCGAGTCCGTTTTTACAGAACTGCGTCAAGTGATGCGGCCAGAATTTCTCAATCGAATTGATGATACCGTTCTCTTCAAGCCACTGACCCTTGCGGAAATTCGCAATATTGTTGATTTGTGCATTGTGGAATTAAACAAGCGCATGAAGGATCGTCGTATCACGATCGAGCTGGACGGAGAAGCTCGCGATTGGGTAGCTGAGCGCGGCTATGACCCAGTTTATGGCGCTCGCCCGCTGCGTCGATTCCTGCAGAAACGGATCGAGAACAAACTGGCTCGCGCGCTTATAGCTGGCCAGGTGAATGAGGGACAAACGGTTGATTTTATTTTAGAGGGTGATGAACTCACGATGCTCTTGATACCAGAACCTCAGGAGATTGTTGATTGATTTAGAATCTGCGTCTTCGTTCGTGTTTGCCTCCTCATTCCTTCACCGGATTGTCATTGCGAGGAGTGAAGCGACGAAGCAATCCAGGGGAGTGTCTGTTGCTAAATCACAGTCCCTGGGTGCAAGGCTTCATTCAGTAGTACGATTCCGATCTATATAATACGAACAGTCATTCATGTTTCTTAGCAGCTACGAACATCCAACGCACCCGCAGCTGCGAGGTTCTGGCGTAACCACAATGATTATTCCCCTGGATTGCCGCGGTCGGCGGATAGCCTTCCTCGCAATGACAATTGGGTGGAAGACGAAGAATTTTTAAATATCGTCCACTAACCTGAGGACATACCGGCATCGATCATTACCGGGGCCCCGGTTAAAGCCGAGGCTTCGTCATGACATAGAAATAAAATCAACGCTGCGACTTCAGCTGGCTCAAGAAGGCGTTTAAGCGCGGTGGGTTCAATGATTACTTTTTCGACCACTTCGTCTTCGGTCATTCCGCGTTCGGATGCTTGATCGGCAATTTGGTTCTCAAACAATGGCGTTCGAACATAAGAAGGGCATATCGTATGCGCGGTAATCCCATGTGGGCCGCCTTCCAGCGCGGTGACACGTGTTAGACCGAGTAACCCGTGCTTTACCGTCGAATAGCACGCTTTATAAGCAGAAGCGCGAACCGAAAGCACGGAACCCATATTGATGACGCGACCCCATTGCTGCTTTTTCAGGTGGGGCCATGCATAACGGGTAAGAAGAAAGGGGGCGGTTAACATCACCGAGACCATTTTGTCCCAGATATCCTCAGAAAAATTTTCCAGGGGAGCAATATGCTGAAAACCGGCGTTATTAACGAGGATATGAACGGTGCCAAATGCTTCCACCGTCTTATCGACAAGATTTTTGCAATCCGCTCTCTGGCTCAAGTCTCCTTCGATAAATAATCCATTGATGCGCTCAGCTGATTGTGTCCCTTTTTTTGTCTGCAGATCACTGAGGACTACCTTTGCGCCTTCGGCAGAAAAGCGTTCAGCGATCGCCAGGCCAATTCCACTGGCAGCGCCGGTGACAATCGCCACTTTATCCTTTAAGTTAATTTCCATCCTAAAATGAAATTAATCCATCCATCATTATTAAATTACCAGCAGGATAGTGAGTCGAGAAAGAGTTGCTTGAGGTCGGAGGCGCTTGCTGGGCGGGGAGATAATTTAGTAACGCGGTGTTGCGGTAGGGTGCCTTCAACAAGATTATCAACGTCATCGGGAGTGTAACCCAACGCACTTAAACCGTTAGGCATATTCGTTTTTCGCATCAGGTCTACAATCACCCCGGAAAGTAAATCTCCCGCATCCTCTGGTTTTGCATCTGTTGTATCCACCCCCATCAGCTTGACGGCTTGAAGGTGAAGTTCTGGGTTGGATGGCGCGGTGAAGCGAAAGACCGCCGGCGCGTTGAGGATTACCGACATGCCGTGAGGAACAATCGGGTGTTCAGATGGATAACCTTCGGGGATGTAATTCCGAACCATACCTGAGACTGGATAGGACATGCCATGGGGTAAGTGGACACCGGCATTGCCAAAGCCAATTCCAGCGAAGGTTGCCGCCAAGAGCATCTTTCCGCACGCCTCTTCATCATTCGGATCATCGATCGCGCGGACAATGTAATGAAAAACCATTTCTATTGCCTGGGCCGACCATATATTACTAATGGGGTTGGCCCCTTGATAGGCTGGTCGCAACCTTGGGTGTTCAGGCGCGGGGCGATCATTAAATGGCAATGCGGTCATTGATTCCAGGGCATGGCTAAGGACATCAAGACCCGTGCAGGCTGCGACCATTTTTGGCAATCCGCGCGTGTTATGGGGATCCACTATACCCATAACAGGTCTAAGTGCCCGATGAGCGATTCCTGTTTTAGCATGCATTTCCTTTAAATCGAATATTGCAACACCGGTAGTTTCACTGCCAGTGCCCGCTGTGGTCGGTATCGCGATCAATGGTTTCAGTTGTCCCGGGACAGGTTTCCCTTCGCCAATTGGCGGGTTAACATAGGTTAGAAAATCCGCAGGATAAGTAGAATACAGGTTGGCTGCCTTGGCGGTATCCATTGTTGATCCCCCACCTACGGCGATAAAACCATCGAAATTTCCCTCTTCTGCAAAATTGATCGCCTCTTTGAAAGAAGCATCGGTTGGTTCTACATAAACCTGGTCATACAAAACTGCTTCTACCCCTTCATTTTTTAATGCTTCGAGCGTAACGGACACCGATTCACATTTTGCCAGAATAGGATCAGTCAGGACCATAACACGACTAACGCCAAAATCTTTTATATCAATTCCCACTTCACGCGTGACACCGGGACCATACTTGATCCGTGAAGTATCCATGATATAGGCAGTTTCTAAATTCATTGTTTTGTCTTCTTCTTTAAATAACTCGGGTTTTATTTATTTGTCGATTTAAACTTATTCGCTTATCGATTTGTATAATTATCTCTTTAAAAATGAGAATAATTTTACGCAATTAAAATAGTTTTTCTTTAAATTCAAATGTCTGAGGGTAATCCAAAAAAGTCGATCAAGATTGATCTTCTCATTATCGCTACCGCGATCATTTCCATAGTCGGGCTTGCTATTTGGTTTATCCTGAGCATACCAAAGCTATTTAAATCGGATGGCATTCCGACTCAGAAGGTTGTAGATAAACCAGTACCCGCGAAAGAAAAGACGAAACCTTTGAAATCCTTTCTGCTTCCCCGTGATGCGGAAGCGTTATCCCGACAAGTAAAGTATGAGTTATTGGGATGGGATTTCAGAAATCTTAAATTGAAATTTGAAGAACCATCAAAGGAAATTGAAATCATCGTTCCGGCGGGGACAAAAATTGTTCATCTGGAAAGTAGGGATTTCCCGGAATTCTTTATTTGGAAAACGGCGAATATAAAAATTGGGCCGCGACAATATAAGGCGGGAGAATTGGCGGTAGTGGGTACTGACGCGAATAAGTTAGTGGAGACCGAAGCTGGAGATCATTTTATATTTAATGTCGCAAACCCCAATGAATTAATTCCCCGTTTTATTCAATTGAGTGAACGGGAGAATTTTAATTGGGGTCCCGTTCAAAGCGGTGTTTGGATGCTGAGCCAAAATATTTCACCTGAGGATTTCTATAAAATCCGTGTACACACTTACCATCAATTGAACCCGATGGGGGGGCTGATTCAATTGTTGCCGCTTACGCGGGATTGAAATCCACCGCCAATATATTTCAAAACCTGGGATTGAATCCCATGGATTATCACCTTCTCGCCGATTCGCGTAATAAATTTCTGGAATTATTGAAGAAAGTTGATTTCGACGCTCCGAGTAAAAATTACACTTCCATCATTGTTAATAAATCGCTTCTCGCTTATGAAAGCGAACCTGAAGTTGAAAAGGTGTTAATTCGCTACCTGACGGAACATCCCACACCGCATATCCGTTTGGATGCTCTGCGAAATTTGACCGCAATGGAAGTCTTGGATGATGCGGAAACTATTTTCCACCAGCTGAAAAATGAAACCCATCGCCATGTGCAATTTCTTTTCGCCTATCGATTATACAAAATCGACGACCCCAGGTCTTTCCCTTTGCTGGCGGTATTTGAAAAGGATGCGGAGCTTACTAAATATTTTTCGAATTATCTTCCCGCTAAAATAAAAAAGTTGAGCGGAAGAGACAGGGCGAGAAACGAAAATCTCTTCAACTATTGGGAGAGGGTTTTAGGTTGGGACAGCCTTGCGAGGGATGGATGGAATAGTGAAGGGCTTCGACCGCTTACTGAGAAATTAATGTCAGCTCCGGATCCGATATTAGTGAAAGCGCTGCAACAAGCTTCATCTCACGAACGAGGAGAAGTGAATAAAGCTATTCATCAACTTAAAAGTTATCGAGATTCCCCTGAAGCTTTCGAAATGCTTGTCGAGCTGACGACTAAACATGAGGATGGCAATACCCGGTTTTCTGCGATGAATGCGCTTACAGGATTTAGAGACTTTAAATTAAAAAAAATATGTGAAGATCGTATTCTCAACGATCCGGATTATCGATTGGCTCAAGTGGCTCTTAATATTGCCGGCAGCCAGAAATTTCCAGGATTTGAAAATTTATTTCTTTTAGCCTGTGAGCATGAACATACAAGTGTCCGACTCTGGGCTGTTAGAGGTATCGGTAATCATAAGATCGCTCGGGGGGAGAGTCTCCTTCTCGAGCTGGCAAATGGCGATCCTGAACGCAATATTCAGTATGCGGCTTTAAGATCCCTCACAAATGGATTGAAGTCCTATGCTGTATTTCCACTTTTAAAGGAAATGCTTCAGAGTACGGAGGAGGCAGATAGATGGAACGCTTTGAATAATTTAAAAATGTGGAAAAGTAATCCAGATGCGCTCGATATTCTGGAACCTTATCGTAATGATCCTATAATCGGATCTCGGGTTATACCGCATTTAGAAAAATACGGGCGTTGATGATAGGGCTGATTGAAACAAACAACAACCCTCGACAAGAACCTTCAATTAACTGCGCTCGTCGTTTTGGCTTCGTATTCTTGTAGCACCTCTTGGGCGGCTTTCGCTTGGTCGGATGTCGGGTCTCGTTTGATCAACCGTGATAAGGCATAGCGCGCATGTTCATCTCCCTGCCTCGTCAATTCCAGCGCCTCCGCAAATCCATTTTCTGCAAAACTTAAGTCTTTAGGGATAACCGGAAAATCGAGATCTTTCCAGTAATACTGTAAATCATCAGATCTCCAACCCTGATAAACTTTATCCCAGCTAATATCACTGAAGATGTGCAAGTGAGGTTCCAGCATAGTTTCGGCGAGTGGGAGTCCCAAGGCCTGGTAGCGATTGTCGAGCGATACGCGCAATCGATCAGGAGTTAGATTCGGCAGTGCTCTATGAAGTGTAAGACAGTGAAAGATCAGGGTATCTCCTATTTCATAGTTAGTTGTCACCCAGTCTCCCGAATGTTCTTCGGGGTCTACGGTTAAAGCTCCTGCGCCGAGGGAAAAGTGGTGTTCAAAAACAGTATTTTGCTTATGGGATCCCGGTAAAATTGCCAAACCACCGAGTTCGATCGGACTGTCTCCTATGGGCGTCCAGCAGGTATAAGTTTCATAATTACCCTGGAAGTGAACAAAATCCTGATGCGCGGGGGTGGTGTGGTCAGTGTATTGTGGGAACCAAAGTCGGGCGATTTTATGGGGATAAGGAAAGACCGTATCGCCGATTATTTTATTCATCATATCGAGCAGTTCGGGCCAGTGCCCCGCTCGATGAAAAGATTCAAGTTTATAGACTTCGTGATAGACGTCGGTGTATTGACAGTCACCCTCGGTGCAGCGGCGCGAAAGGTCGGCAATTCCGTCTGCTAATTCTGTTCCCTCTTTGAGCCATCCGCCTTCACGCATCACTTCTAACATATCCAGTCGAAGAGACCAAAGCTTGTCGGGGTCTTGTAGTTTGCGGAAAAATAAATACCCCTCATCCTTCATTCGTCGCCGCAATTCATCGGTATCATCGATTGCGTCATTGGAGACTCTTAGTTCTTTGAATTCAGACATGGTTAACTCCTGCTTTTGGGCTATACTGGTAAGGTAATTAAATTAAATGATGATAACAATCAAGCAAATCGAGACATTCATCCTCTCAATTTGCTTCCCGCTGTCTTTCTCATACTATAATACTTGTGTCCTGAAGACCCAATTGAGATAAGCTAAGCTTACCCTAATATATTAATTATGAACTTCCGACAATTTGCCGATACCAATTTAAAGGTTTCTGAAATCTGTTTAGGCCCCATGCGGCTTTCCGCTAAGTCTCCCTCGGATGATGAAAAATCTCAGGCTGGGAAGCGCGCTTTGGAAAGAGCCCTTGAACGCGGGGTTAACTTTATCCATTCCAGTTACGAATATGGTACCCGATGGGCCGTAGGCGAAGTCCTTAAAAACCATCCTCGACGCGGGGAATTACATCATATTATTAAAGTGCCCGTTCCCGATTTCGATGACAATGGCAAGTTCGATGCAACTAAATTCAGGCTGCATATAGAGGAAGCTCTGCGTGATTTGCATACCGATAGTATTGATGTACTACAACACTTGCAGCGTGCGCGACCCAACTCTGATGAATTAAGAATCCCAAATATTCCAGCGGTAGAAGAACCAATGTTGGAAATTTTCGAGAAATTAAAAGAGGAGGGCAAGGTAGGTTACTTAACCACATTTCCTTATACACCAGAGTTTGCTCGTGAGGCCTTAAAAACAAAGGTTTTCAAGGGTATGGTCGCCTATTACAACCCGATTGAAATGGATATGGCAGAGTTTTTCCCCCTGATGGAACAACAGAACCAGGGATTCTTTTGCATTCGCCCGTTCATGTCAGGATTGTTGACTGATAAACGAGTCGATCGAAATGAGCTTGAGAAAGATGATCGCTTTAATGATCCATTGTGGGATGCGGCTTATGATAGATTGACACTGTTGAATGCTCAACTTGGCAATGAAATCAACTCTTGGACCGATTTTGCGATTAAGTTTAGTTTGTGCCACCCCATTGTCACCAGCCTCATTGTCGGTCTCAACACCGAGGAACAGGTTGATGGGGTTCTCGACGCCGCCGACGGAAATTATCCGGACCTCAACACTTTTGAAAAAGCGCTTAGTATCTGCCGTGAAAACGGACTGGTTAAGTCAAATTAAGTGAAGACAAGGTTTGGGGTTCAGGATGCATGATCCACGATGCAGGAAAATTCTAGCAATTTGAGGGATGTCGGGTATTACCCTCGGTACGCTTTACCGCTTATACGCATTTCCGCATCATCGCTTTCACGCATCTTCGCGTATACCCTTACGCCTTATCGCCTACTTCCTGGAAAGATTCGATATATCCCCACTTGTATAGGTAATCGATCCAGTGTTGACGCCGAGGATCTTTATCGGTGTTGGCTAACCAATCGAGAGGATATTCAGGCTGACGCTCCGCGTAGGTATCTTTGGCTAAATCTTCCCGCACATTGAAATTATCCCTTACTTGTTTGCGGGTCATTGCTTCTTCTTCAGCTGTTTTTGGGTTTTTCGTATAGATGGGCGAAATCATCCGTCGGTCAGTATTGCCTCCCCAAGAGGCATGCCAGATATGACAATCAAAAATAAATACATCACCCAGTTCCATATTGCAGCTATAGGCGGGGACATCACTGATGCTGAATTCGGTGGGAGGTGCCTCCTCCTTAAATCCCAGTAGACCAAATTTCATAACTGCTTCATGGAAGGGTTTCCGATGCGAACCGGGGATAAGTTTTAATGCCCCGTTACTATCGTCAAGCGGTTGAAGATAAATGGGAAATTTAATCGTATGCTCATGGAAATTAATACTATCGGGGTGCCACGGGGTTACATTAACATAGCTACCGCAATTGCAGGATCGTATAACAAAGTCATCTCCTAGCAGCTGTTCGGCAATACTGAGGAGTCGAGGGTTTTCGTAAATCTTGGCTGAATGCGGTGTCTCTGATCCCAGACTGGACCAGCTGCTATATTTTGCTCGTTCCTCAGCAGGTCCGGTGTAACGCAGGGTAGATTCTAACTTCTGCTGGAATTCATCGTTGAAGTTGTCAATTTCCTCCTTACTGAACAGTCCCCGGAGAGGAACGAAACCAAAGGTATTAAAATGGATGAGTTGATGTTCTGTAAGCACTGTTTTTCCTGACTATAGGATAGCAATTTTTCTTAGCGCTTGTCACTATTGAACAGCCAAAATTGTTGTTATTCATGTTACCCTCATTTATTGCCAAAAAATAATCTAAATTCGACCATGCCTTATTTTCTTGCTCCTGGCTTAATGATTATCGAGAACAGATAGAATCCTGGGAATTGCTGACCATAGAATTCTGTCTACTTTTTTAAATGAGGTCTTAATTCTAAAAAAATATAAATGAAAATTACTATTCTTGGTTCCTGTGCCGGCACTGAGCCCATGCCGGGACGACATCACAGTTCCTTTACCATTGAGCATAATGATTCTCTGTTCTGGATAGATGCCGGTGAAGGTTGTACTTATACCGCCCACCTCAGAGGCATCGATCTCCTCTCCACGCGTGCTATTTTTATCTCCCACCCACATATCGATCACATCGAAGGGCTGCCCCACTTAATTTCTATTCTTGAAAAACTGAACTCGAGAGCGGATCCAACATCAACCGTCTTAACGGGAAAAACGATCGATGTGTATATCCCGGAATTGGAGGTGTGGGAGGCGATCATGAAAATGAATAAGTATACCTTCCCTGCTTATGATAATAATAATATCGAGTATAAGCCAACTTGCTATAAAGACGGGATCATCTTTGATGAAAAGGGTTTAAAAATTACTGCCTTGCACAATTTCCATATGGGAAAACCACAAAAGGGGGAACCTTGGCTTTCATACTCCTATCGCATTGAAGCGGATGGGAAATGCTTTGTTTATTCCGGGGATTTAGGGGGTCCTGAGGACGTTGATCCACTTTTTGATTCCTGTGATTTACTTTTTATGGAAGCGGGACACTTTCAAGTTGATAAAGTGTGCCGTTACTTGAAGGAAGCCGGAAAATCGTTTGATCAGTTGGGAATTATCCACAATGGAAGAGAAGTCCTTGCCGATGCTCAAGGGGAACTCCAAAAAGGAAGAGATATTCTGGGAGACAAAGTTTTTATCTCTGAGGACGGAATGGTTTTTGATTTATAGAAAATTAAAGGTTCTTCAATCTGCCGATTGTATTTTTTGTGAATGAACATGAATACCTTTACGATTGACGAGATTTGCCAGCGTGTTAACGGCAGACTTGTCGGCCCCCCAGATCTGATGATTACCGGGGTGGAGCAGATAAACCGTGCAGGACCTTCTCAATTAACTTTTATTGGTCAAAAAAAGTACGCGCAATTCTGGACTAACTCGGGTGCCTCAGCCGCGCTTGCCAATGAAAAATTAAATTTAGAACCGGGTGAGGGTAGGGCCTTGATCCATGTACCCGATACCGATCTTGCTCTGGCTGTCGTTTTGGAAATGTTTGCACCTGAAATACCTGATTGTGAACAGGGAGTCCACTCCAGCGCAATTATCCACCCTTCAGCTATTTTAGGTGAGGGAGTAGCAATCGGTCCGGGATGTTTTCTTGGCCCCCACGTGCAGATTGGTGATAATGTTTCACTTTACGCCAATGTTACCGTCTTTGATAATTCAAGCATAGGTGAAGGTTCCGTGATCTGGCCGGGTACTGTCATTCGCGAACGCTGTATAATAGGGGAGAATTGCATCATTCATCCTAATGTAACGATTGGAGCAGATGGATTCGGTTATCGACCTTCACCCGATGGTACGAGCCTCGTCAAGATACCGCAGATCGGTACCGTAAACATTGGTCGTGACGTTGAAATTGGAGCCGGTTCTTGTATCGATCGAGGTAAGTTCAGTGCGACGACAATTGGAGATGGCACCAAAATTGATAACCTGGTTCAGATTGCTCACAACTGTACTATAGGGCGTGCTTGTGTGATAGCTGGTTTGGCAGGGATCAGTGGATCGGTAACAATCGGCAATGGTGTCATGATAGGCGGTAATGTCGGGATTGCAGATCATCTTACAATTGGTGATGGAGCAATTCTTGGAGCCAAAGCAGGCGTTATGCGTGATGTAGATCCGGGTGCCTTTGTGGTTGGTGCCCCTGCTCGTGACACGAAAAAAGCGATGCGTGAATGGGCTGCTCTTTCAAAGCTACCCGATCTTATAAAGAAGTGGCGTGGGAGAATGAAAAGTGAACAGTGAACAGTGTTCAGTAGAAAGCCGGATGGCCAGATAACCGGTAGGCCGGAGCGCCAGAGAGTCAATTCCGAGTTCCGCAGTCGCGGAACGACATCTTCCAAGCCGGGGTGCTGGAGTGAGAAATAGAGGATAATTTCTTCCGCATTATCCTTTTTTGACATTTCGACCCGATATACTTATTAATAAACACTATGAATCCGATTGGTGTTATCCTTTATCTACTGCTTGTTGCGATTATCGTTATGTTCTGGCTTAAGATACGGAAGAAGTCACTCGACGATCTGCTGGAACAGAGCAACCATGACCATCACCATGTTCAGAAAGTGATCGCAAAACACTCAAAAGGTGGGTCCTGGAATGAACACCAGCAATGGATGAAGGAAGAGGACTCGTCCTTGGAATAACTATTTGCAATGAGCCCGACAAAGTTACCGGTCTCTACAAGAGCAGAGCGACAGCGGTCATCCCAATGTCGAAAATGAATGGAATTACTTAAGAATCTGAATCGTTAAGGGATAATTCCAGACTTCTCCGTTGTTTGCTTTGATGCCCCCGATGACGGGAAAGACAATACAAAGGCCAGCAAGAATAAAAAGCAGCGGTATTCCGATTAATACAAAAGTTAATAGTAAACCTACCGCACTGTAAATTATGGCGGAGATCAGCCAATTGACGACGATTTTACCATGCACATCTATTTCAGGAATCTCATCCTTTTTGATCTGCCAGAGAATTATTGGAAGAATGAGACCGGCGAATGGTACCACGAAACCTGCGAGAACAGAAAAATGTACGAACATGGCCCATTGTTTGGGCTGTAGCTTTCCCCCGGTCGGTTTTGATTCAGATTGTTCTACCTGTTTTTTTGCCATAGTCCATTCTTTATCTCGACGAGAGGATAGACGGTCAAGACGAAATGACAGGTTGTGCTAAAAGATGAATACCTGATCCAATGAAGCGACTTTCGACAAACCTAAATGGGGAGTTGGCACACCCCTTTAAACAATCAACTAAGATCGGGTGGCTTCGATAACGAGAATGATATGCTCAACCTTTTTTAGGAAATCTGCGACATTCTCCCTAAATTCTAATTCTTGCGCTTCATGCAAAAGCTCAGCTGCTTCGACATATTCTTTAACCCTGGCTAATAGCTGTGCATGCATGACCAAAGCTTCCGCTTTAAATTCATCCATTTCCTTGGCTTGATCGAATAATTCCACTGCTCGTTCAGTGTTACCTTCCCTGCCGTAAAAGTTACCTAAGATAAGCAATGCTCGTCCCCGATTTGGGGCTCTTTTAATTATTTCTTCAAGCGTTGCTTTTGCTTTTTCACCTTCACCTCGAGAAATGGCGATCTGGGATTGCATCGTCAACAAGGTTAAATCTTCATCCTCAGTACTGCGCTCTCGGTAGAGCCTTTTTATTTTTACTATCAAATCAGCAGCTTCATCGTAAGCTCCATAATTAATCAGGGACCTTACGGCTCGTATGGGGGAATCGAGTTTCTGTTCGGGATCTTTAATAACTGACGCCATATATGCATCAAATGCTAGATCGAGCATTTGCCTGTTAATATAAATATCACCAAGCAGGAGTAAGCTGTCAGCAGGTGCTTTGTTCATACGTTTTAAGATTTCGAAATTAGCCGCTGCTTTATCAATATTCCCCAGGCCGATGTAACCATTCGCCTGTAATAACCAGTATTCTGGTTTTTCAGGGTCTATGGACAGTAACTCTTGAAAAACTGCATTACTCTCTTTATACCTTCCTTGATAGAGGTAGTTCTGAGCCAGGAACCCTTTCCATGACTTTTCCTCAGGTTCAATTAATGTCGCTCTTGATAATGCATGTTCTGCCGCGATGTAATCTTCTTTCAGTTGTAAACAATAACCGAGAAGACCGAAGGTGCGTCCCTCTGAATTGCCCAAGGAGATGGTTCTCTTGAGGTACTTGATAGCTTCATCAAAATCTTCCATTCTTACGCTAAGAAAAGCCAAGGTTTTTTGATTGAGCAGATAGTAGGGATGTTTTTCTCCCACTTCGACAAAAAGGCGTTTTGCTCGTTTTAACTCATCTTTTTGAAAATAAAGATTACCGAGGATGAGGGTCATGGCCGCACTCGATTCTGGGGTGATCGCGGTTTCCAGTAAACTGACTGCCGAATCGACGTTATCCGGTAGAAGCGCTTGTATTTCTGTGATTATTTCTCTTTCTTCGATCGTTATCTTTGGGCTTCTTGCTATAATGTAGCTTAGATCTCCAATATACAATTCATGCCAATAGGGGTCTTTGTATAAATCTTTCACCGGATTGGGTAGGGGCTTATATGCCGACAGCGTGCCAAAAATACTGAAGCAAAATATTAACAGTAGGATAATTTTTTTCATTATTTACTTTTACAAATTTAATTCACCGGGTGAAAAGCTTTCTCGTATAAACCTTTATACTCTATCACCAGACTAAACGCTTATTATTGATAATGGGTTAAGATAAATTCAACCTAATTATTGCCTTCTTTCACTTTTTTGAATGACATCTCCGGTGGAATCTAATGTCCCTAGCATGCAAAATACGCCTTTTTTCATATCTAAGATCCGTTTTATTGCCAGAGTAGGAGGCAAACATTATGAATAATACAGAAAAGTCACTGCATTCGGCAAAGATCGGGCTCTATGGAATAATTGTGGCAATGGTTGTCACCGTTGCGATAATGATCTATGCTGCTCATCCCTGGGGAGAAAACTATGCTAACCAAACGCTTACGGACTATGTCTATCTCCTGGCCTTTTCTTTCTGGTCAATTGTGCCCTATCTCGCGCTGATAATATTCATTCACCTCTTTCGAGAGTATAAACACCCCCATTATGTAGTAAACTGCGGTGTTGGATTAATTATTTTGGCAAGCCTGGCGTTTCTTATCGATACCGTTTTTATTCATCCTGACGCCCAAGGTGCGCATATCTTTCTCTTCTTACCCATATATCAATGGCTTGCCATATTGCTCTTAGGCATCGTAGCAGCCATCGTTTTTCAGCTGACTAAAAAAAGTGCGGCCTGTTAGTATTAAATGCCTCGTAACTCCACTCGTCTTATTTCCCCTCGAAACTACTTAAAATGGCCTTAATAGAAAGTCGTGAATTTCACTTGAGGCAATATCCGGAGGGGATTCCCGTCCCCGATATTTTTCAACTGGAAAAGGTGAATTTTGGAAAATTGAATGAGGGTGAAATACTCATAAAAAATATTTGGATGTCAGTGGATCCTTATATGCGTGGACGTATGGTGGGTGTGAAAAGCTACGCTGAGCCATTTAAAATTGGTGAAGTTTTATATGGAGGGGCAATTGGCCAGGTGATCGAGTCCTTGCATGTGGATTACAAACCAGGATGCATCGTTAAAAGCATGCAGGGCTGGCGGGAATATTATATTTCTAATGGTGAGGGTTTGGAAAAGATTGATTGTGAACGCGCACCACCACAGTCCTATTTAGGTGTCATGGGAATGCCTGGTATGACTGCGTATGTAGGTCTGCTCTACATAGGAGAGGTGAAGCCAGAAGATACGGTATTTGTTTCAGCTGCATCCGGCGCGGTTGGTTCTCTCGTGTGCCAGATAGCAAAAATGAAAGGCTGTCGCGTGGTCGGTAGTGCCGGATCGGAGCAAAAAGTTAAATGGTTAATGGATGAAGCCAAAATAGATGTGGCCATTAACTATAAAACTTCCGTGGACTTTGATTCTGAACTTTCAAAAGCGTGCCCCGATGGAATTGACGTTTACTATGATAATGTTGGCGGTAAGCAACTGGAGGCTGCGCTAAACTTGATGAATCAATCCGGTCGCATAGTCGTTTGCGGAACAATTTCAAATTATAATGATACAGAGCCAAAGCCGGGACCTTCAAATCTCCGTCAGGTTTTAGTTAAAAGATTAAAGATGCAGGGCTTTATAGTAAGCGATCACATGGAGTTGTTTCCCGAGTTTATAGAGCAAATGTCGAAATGGATTTCGGAAGGTAAATTGAAATGGCGTGAAACGATTGTTGAGGGTATAGAAAATGCACCGGCCGCGTTTATCGGCCTTTTTAAGGGTGATAATATCGGTAAAATGTTAGTAAAACTGGGTGATCCAGAAACATTTTAATTCCTTTTTCTCCTCCCTGCATGACAGTTAATCTAAGATAGATTGACAGTTAGGGGTTCCGCTTTTAAGATAAGCGATCACGATTGTGAGTTCGAATTTTTTATTACTTCTATAGTCATTCTTTTATTCGTCCTACGGATGAAGCTGTAGCAAATAAGGTCATATTACCTGTTTTATTATTTTATCATGAAGAGCGTACTCGTAGTAGATGATGAACCTGGAATGCGTGAAATGGTGAAGCAACTTTTGCTTAATGAGGGGTATCATGTTCTTGAAGCTTCCAACGGTAAGCACGCGATGGAATTTTTGAAAAACGAAACACCTGAACTTGTGATAACCGACATAATCATGGAGGAGATGGACGGGGTAGAAATAATTTTGGAAATTCGAGAAAATTATCCCGATGTAAAGATAATTGCGATGAGCGGTGGTAATAAAATTTCATCCGAAGATTATCTCGAATCGGCATCAGAATTGGGTGCGGATCGTATCTTTACCAAACCCTTTGCTCTTTCCGATATGTTGAACGCGATTAAAGAGCTGATTGGAGAGTAGTATTAAGGTTCAATGGTTCAGCGGTTGGGAGGATGATATTTAGGGGTAAGCAGCAAACAGTGAGAGAAGGTTCAGCGGTTAATGGTATTCGTGTTAGGTTTTAAGTGTTAATTGTTAGGCAAAAGAGAATATATATAGGTAGGCTGATTTAAATGTTAGAATATTTTATTTTGACTTAACTCTATTGACTTTTTCCCCTAACACTTAACACCTAAAACTTAAAACCTAACACTGCGATAGCATCTAGTCATGCCTTTAACCGTAGAACTTAACGAAACAGATCGTCGGATATGGGAGGAACTTGATTCATTTGTTCCCAAGGAAATAATCGACGTTCATACCCACCTCTATCTTTGGGAGTTTAATATTGATCCCGATAAAGATAAGGCTCCGGAAGCGGGTAAAACTTGGCCGGCAAAACCGTTTCGGGAGGATTTCCCCATCGCGGGTTGGGAGCAAAGTAATAAAATTGATCAACTTCTCATGCCCGGCCGAAAAGTTCACCGGGTATCATTTGGCATGCCATTCGCGAGGGTTGATTTTGAAGCATCGAATAAATTTACCGCCGCGCAGACGGCCAATGATTCCGATTCTCACGCATTAATGTTAGTAGAGCCAAAGATGACTGCCGACTACCTGGAAGAGCAGGTAGAAAAATACGGATTTATCGGTTTTAAACCCTACCGGTTATACTCGATAACGGGCGATGTCGATAATTGCCGCATTACCGATTTTATTGCCGAACACCAGGTTGAAGTCGCTCACCGACTGGGTCTCATTATCATGATGCACGTTTCCAAACGCAACGCGATCGCCGACCAGGATAACATCGATGACATGCAGCGACTTTCTGAAAAGTACCCCAACGCAAAATGGATACTCGCCCATTGCGGTCGCAGTTATTCTTCCTGGGCTATAGAAAAAGGAGGAAAAGTCATGAGGAATTTACCCAATGTATGGTTTGATACCTCAGCCGTCACCGAGACCGATGCGGTCGATGCGCTACTTACCACCGTCGGGCCCGATCGGGTCATGTATGGAAGTGATGATATTCCCTTTGGCATTATGCGGGGAAAATTAATCGCTTTTGGCTATTCGTGGGCGCTTCTTACTGAAGACAATCACTCTTTTGCTCTCAATCATTGTGATGGCCGACTGACCTTCATTCGATACGAAGAATTGCGAGCCATGCAGCGTGCTGTTAAAAAATACGGTCAGACTGAGAAAATCTGCCAGGATCTGTTTTACAACAATGCAAAAAAATTAATTGATTCCGTTGGTTTGAAATAGAGATAGCACATCCGTCGCCAAGGCTTTGGCCGGCAGGTGTGAGAGAAATCTGGAACTCAAGAACTCAGGAATAAAGAATGATTTACCGCAGAGACACGGAGAACGCCGAGAATACCATAGTAAATCTTATAGGTGAAACACGGGGCTTGATCTCAATAACTCAGGACTACCTGAGTCCCGAATGTTTCCCACGCATTTTTTTAAATCACAATTTAAAAAAAGCACTTGGGAATATTCGTTGTCAGTCCCTCCCGCAGGATGCGGGTGGATTGACATTGCGATCAAGCATCGTGTTTCACCTAATCTTTCTCTGAGAACTCAGCGTCTTTGCGGTGCTATCGTTTTCGCTCTGTAATATTCTCTACTCTTTTCCTGATTTCCTGAGTTCCAAATTCATAAATCTTCTTCTTAAATTTTATCCGTGTTCATCCGCGCTCATCAGCGGTTAATCCATACAATATTATCAAGTTTTGAGGAAACGCGAATTCACCGGACTTGCAAATAGTGTGCCCGTTTGCAAATTGGTGTGTATGTAATTTCAGGTAATGGCAGGAATAAAATGTACGATTTATTATATTTAGCGGTAATCTTGATAATCGGTTTAATTGGCTGTGTGTTTTGGTTTCTCTATCGAGCCATGAAGTCCACTGCCGATAAGCACCGTCGGGTGGATGATACATTAGATAAAACCATGGCACAGCAGAAAAGAATAGACTCTATTTTGGAAAATGATGAATCGAGACAGCAACGACAGGAAGTACTGATAAAAAAGATGGAGGATAATTGTGAGCGCGTGGAAAAGCTACTCGACAGATTTGAATCACGTTAATGCACTCCTTAATAGGGGGTGAAGCATTAGACTGAAATCCAAATCAATAGAATAGGTATTAGGGCACCCGAGATGAGAGAAATCCAAATAGTCTTAGCCTTTCGTGTAAATCTGAACGCCATGACAATCCCTAATGAAGCTGTAGCGACGAAGCCAAATGACATTAAAAGTACAAACAATCGAAAGGGAACAGAAGGAGTTCCTGGATTTTCATTCAAAGGCAATCTTTGGTTTTTATGTATCTCAGATAATTTCTTGAGAATGGTTGGTGCCATATAACTGCCATCTTTCTTGCTCTTGTGTAAGCTGAAAGATTGCCAGGCCCCGGAAACCACGAAAAAAAGGAGAAGCGGGGTAAAAAAACAACCGAGATAAATATGGAATTTTCGAATAAGATTCATCATTACTTTCCGATAGTGCGATTAATGTACATGTAATATCAGGGTTTAATCCTATGAATGAGCCAATTGATTGTCGATTGCCGATATTTGGGATGTGCAGTTTACAGTCATTCGTTAATTATTACATATTGATGACAAGTCCTCTTATAATAATTCTCGTCTCACTGGCTGGTGTCTCAAGTATCTATGCATTTGTTTGTGACATCAGATTGAATCGGAAAGCGAGCAGGCTTAGCCAATGGGTGAAGCAAGAGTACCCGGAACTCTGGGCTGAGTTAAATGTTTTCTTAAGAAACTGGAACGGTGGTCAGCCGGGATTAAAATTACTTCACCGTAGGAATGATATCAGTCTTCCCTACTTTGATCAGCACTATGAGCAACTCAAGGTGTTAGAACGTAAGTTCTTTTGGGGCTTGGGAATGGGTATACTTTGCATCGGGTTGCTACTGATAGGATCCCTATACTGGGGCTGGCAATGGTGAGAACGTGGATGCAATCTTAAAGGATTAATTCAGTGAACAGTGAAAAATGTTCAAAATAGGGCTGGATGTTAGATGAGAATGTAAAGGGTGAAATTTCTACCAATCCACAATCCGTACCGAGGGCAAAGCCCGACATCCCCCAATCGAAAGGCTAGTTCTCAAACCATTCCACCGGGATGATCAGCAGTTTATGATCGGCGAGTGTGAGATGTGGATAGTCTCCGATCTGCCATTCACGGTAAGAGAGATAAACATTCCGATTATAAATGCGGGCCGACACATAGTCATAAGTTCTCCCGAGCATCGGTTGAATGATCTTTCGAAACTGGAAAGACTTTCCTTCGTCCTTGCTCACCGCAAAAGCTAAGGGCGTTCGGTCACAGTTGCGGTTTCTTTCACCCACCGAGTTATTGTTATAGATCACCGCGATATGGCCGGAGTCGGGAAGGCGAAACAGTGTTTGCGGGGATACAGGGGTTTCTAATTCCTCGATTTTAACAGGCGGACTCCATGTATGACCGCCATCGGACGAAATACTCTTATAAGGATTGCCGAGTTTGGTGCGTATGATCATGAACACCTTTCCGTCCTTAAGTTCGATTAACCCGGGTTCTTGAAGGGTTAATTTTTTGTATTCCTTGCCCGGAAAATCCTTCTGCAGTAAGGTGCATGATTCTCCCTGTTCCCAACTGCTTCCCTCATCATCGGAATAATAAGTGAGACAGGATTGCTTCATCCATCTGAATTCCTGGCCCGGATCAAGTGAGACGGCAGCAGGAACCAGAATGCGACCGGTCGATAACTGAAGGACGCGGGCATTATTGACGACATAAAAATGGTTACGATCTGAAATGCGCTCGGCTTTAGTGAATTTTTTCCCATCGATTGTAGAGCGAACATAAATGGAGCAGCGCATCTGTCGGTAGTCATCATCACTCCCCGTCTCGACCTCTTCCTTCCCGAGATAGACTAAGAGAACTTTGTCGCTGGACTGCAGCCGGAGCAGACTTGCGTCCATCAGATTTGAATTAGCTCGGTGTTCTGCTTCGGAGAGAGAGGCATAGGTATCAATCCCTCCCCAGCTCATCCCTAGATTGTAACTGCGTCGTCCAATGAGGATCGATCTGGAAAGATCACTGCGATTGCTATGGCGCGTCCACACCGCAAGAAGACTGTTATCAGCAAGTTGAACGATATCGCCCTCGGAATGCCTCTGGTAAATCTCATCCGAACGCCCGAGAACTATTTCCTTCCCCGGAGCAGCTGGCTCACCTTCGTCTTCATCATCAGAGCGATCTCTTACATGAATGAGGAAAGGATCACTTTTCTTTGCCCCGATAGCATACACCTGTCCCGCAGCAGCTAATAGTAAGATGAATATAAGTGCCCCACGAAAAAATGGTTTTATTATTTTCATCCGATTGACTCCTTTTGTCATCGCGAGGGTGCTTGTCAACCGCGGCGATCCAGGGGAATGTCGGACGCTTACAGTCAGACCTCTGGATTGCCGCAGTCGGCTACGCCTCCATCGCAATGACAAGTGCGGAAGGTAGGTAAATGATAAACGATTGCGGATTAATTAGAAGCAAAAAAGTCAAAAGGAAATGCGTGAATGCGAGAATGCGTATAAGCGGTAACCGCTAGGATTATTCTACATCCTGAACCCTGTACCGAGAGCGTAGCTCGACATCTTCCACCCCGACCCCTCTCTCCCGAACCCTGAACCCTCACTCTTGAACCCTGAATCCTCACACCAAAACCTCATCTCCAAAATTCCATTCGACAAAAAGCGAAAAAAGATAAACCGTTTTATGCTATGAAAGTTGTATTGAAATTTGATTTAGGTGAAGCCTTTGTAAATGATTTAAAAGCAACATTTCCAGACATTGATTTTCGGCCGGTCAGTACTCGCGAAGAGGAACTTCAAGAAATCGTCGACGCTGAGGTCCAGTTTGGGGAAATCAGTCGGGAAGCTTTCGAAGCGGCAAAAAATCTGCGCTGGTTTCATTTTATTGGTATGGGTTTCGATGGGTACAAGATTAATTTCCCTGAAATGTTCGATGGAGAGTTTATCTTTACTCGCGCTCCGGGAACCCACGTCATTCCCATGGCAGAACATACATTTGCCATGATACTGGCTTATGCCCATCGCATTCCCGATTTTGTTGTCGAAAAACAAGCGCATCGTTGGAATACAGGGGATTTCATGGATAAGATAATTGAATTAGCCGGTACTACGATGGGAATCATCTCCATGGGTGGAATCGGTAAGGGCATTGCGCAACGCGCGCAGAGTTTCGAAATGGACGTTTACGCTGTCGACAGTCAACCGATGCCGCCACCACCGGGTGTCAACGAAGTGTGGGGCATGGATCGGCTGGATGATCTTCTCGCGCGGTCCGACTGGTTGATTGTCACCACACCTTATACCAAGGAGAGCCATCACTTACTTGACCGTCAACGCATCGAGCGCATGAAACCCGGCGCGTTTATCGCCATAATGTCGCGAGGGGGGATTGTCGATGAAGAGGCCCTGATCGATGCGCTCCGGTCGGGCCATGTTGCGGGTGCTGGAATTGACGCCTTTGGCCAGGAGCCCCTGCCCACGGACAGCCCTTTCTGGGATCTACCCAATGTCATAATCACGCCTCATATATCTGCACATTCTCCCCAACTATGGCTGCGCCGCGGGCAGATATTTAAAGACAATCTCAAACGCTACCTCGCCGGTGAACCGCTCATGCATGTCTGTGATTCAAAGACGGAGTTTTAGTAGAGGGGGTAGAAGGTGTCGGGTGTCGGGTGGAGGATGTCGAGCTACGCTCTCGGTACAGGGTTCGGGGAAAATGCCGATAGTTAGAAATGAACGGTAAACAGTGAACAGTGAACAGTGAACAGTGAACAGTAAGAGGGAAGCTGATGATGCAGAGAAACCCGCACGCTGCAAATTTCAGGGATCTGATCGTTTATCAGAAAGCAAGGAATGTTGCTGAGGAAATCTTCATCATCTCAAAACAATTCCCAAAGTAAGAAATCTATTCACTTACTGACCAGGTGCGGAGATCGTCAAGATCGATTGGGGCCCAAATAGCGGAAGCATGGGGGAAACGACGTTACGAGAAACATTTTGTGAGTAAACTTACAGATGCAGATGCTGAACAATATGAAACGCAGCATTGGATTGAGACTGCTGTAGATAGCGGGTATTTAAGTGATGATAATTCGAACAAGCTATGTGAAAAGCTTTCCAAAATCGGACGTATGTTGAATAGCATGATAGACAAGTCCGCATCATTTTGTGAGAAATTCCCATTTATTATTAAAGAAGATGACGCCGATTATTTCACCCTGTAGGGCGTCAATCATTTTCCCACTGTTCACTGTTTACCGTTCACTGTTCACTATCCTCTGAACCCTGACACATGAAAACCTTTAACCGCGCTGCGCCGCGCGCCTAGCGGCGAAAACCACCGCCGGAGCGTCCACCGTAACTGCCGCGGCTGAAACTGCCGCCGCCATAACTGCCGCGATTGTACCCACCGCTCGAATTCCAGGATTGAGTGCGGTCATAATTGCGTTGGCCCTGGGAACGGTTTGAATAATCGCGATTGAGCTGATCATAGGTGCCTCGATCGTAGCCGGATGTACGGCTTGAACGATCACTGGAACCAATCGCCTGTTGTCGTGCTTGCGCTCTATCCGTAGTGCTCAGATCCCCGGAGCGGCTTTCAAATTTCTGTTTCGCTTGATCCCGGTCGATTGGGTTGTCGACGGAGTTCCAATCGCCGCCATTGTATTGTTGCCATCCGCTTTCATCGCGTTTATACACATTGCCGTCTTTGCCGGCGTAGAGATTATTATTTTCATCGCGACCAACGAATCCCGATGACCCATCACTGCCGCGGTATCCGGCAATCTTTCCCTGTTCACCACTGGCGTGCCCCGTGCGCACCCAGTCGTCGCCGCGTTGGACAACGCTCGACCCCCAATTGCCATAGGCGTTAGCTCCCTGCCGCGTTCTAGCGTAGGTATCCGTTCGCGGGTTGTAGGCTTCGGCCCATCCCCTGGCGTTATAAGGGCCGTAAGCGACGGCCCCACGAGCGTAAGTTCCAGTCGTGGGATTATAAGCAGCGGCAGCGCCCATCCCACCGTAGGGCCCATAAACGGCAGCGCCACGACCGTATGATCCGGTCGTGGGATTATACCAGGCTCCACATCCGAAGCTTGCATGGTAAGGATAATAATAGGGATAGTAGCCACCCCAGTAATAATAGGGGGGGTAGTACCAACCAGTGCCGTAGACCATCACACCCGACGAATAATAGCATCCATAATAACCTGAGGTATAACCAAAAGTAACGGTAGTGGGAGAAGATTCATAGACTTGCACATAGGTAGTATTATAAACGGGAGAGCTGGGTGGAATGGTATAAATTTCACTGGGAATTTTTTCCGCCACCTCCCAGGGTCCGTCCGGTTTTGTCGAAACGAACCAGACCGCCTGGTAACACAGGTAATAGAGATCTCCCACACGTATGACATCGTTAGAAGTATTGGCGGCATACTGCATGGAGGTTCCTTCAATCGGTTTAAATTCAGGTTCCCCTGAATACGATACGGTAGCCGTTACTTTATCGCGTTCGACCGTTGCCTTCTGGGGTATGTGGGCGAGGATAGCCGATTCATTGGCTTCCGGAGTATCCGGGACTGAAGCGCGGACATGTCCCCGCTCGTGATCTTCAGGTATCTTTAAGAAATCTGTCGGTAGTTCTTTCGTTGCAAACACCCAGGGACCATCAAGATTTTCAGCGCGAAACCAGCGACCGGAGACGAGGTAGTAGAAGTTATTGTTACTGCGGGAGAGAAAAAGGTCGTTCTCGGTATTAGTTACCCAGAGCAGTTCCGTATCCGGAATGAGCGCCAGCTGGGGATCACCCTCGATTAAGATAAGCTCAGAGGGCTTTGTATTAACGTAGACATGAGGGACTTTGTCATACTCAATTTTTTTACCGGGAAGGTTGGCCCTGACATCCTTCCAGTTTTCGTCTTTTGGAAGTTTCTTAAAACTCTTAGGCAGCTTACCGGCCGCTACCCATTCAGGACCGAGTCTTTGTGAACGGTACCAGGTATCATCATTTCGCAGGTAATAGGTTAAGGTATCAGAGTCTTTAAAAATATCCCAGTTAGTGTTTACCGCGTATTTGAGATCGTTGTCCTTGATCGGACTCCATATCGGCTTTCCATCAAACATGAGGAGAATGGCCGGCTTTTGGCTGACATAGATTTTTGGGGGATCAGGTTTTACCGAGGCCGTGCGCAATTCACTTTGTGCGCGCTTCAAGTTCGCGATTATACGGTCGAGCGATATGATAGTCTCATTTTTTGGAATTATTTCTTTTAACCGCGTCATCAGTTTTTCTGATTTTTCTTTATCCAGAGAAGGAAAATTACCCTTGGTAATTTTAAAGTTTGATGCCTTTACCTCTCTGTTGACCATATCCGTATCCGTATCTGCCTCGAGTTCAAAGGCACCTACTGAAGGTGACTCTGATGCATTCTCTGAAAAGGCGAGAGCAATCAACATTTCCAAGTGTTCGTAGGCCTCCCAGCTCTTAACCTGTGGCTGGTAAAGGACCAGCTTGCTGCCGTCATCATAGGTATATTCACGCGGCCATTCCCCGGGCGCGTATTGAACTTCATCCTGGGCTTCCTGGGAGAATAATAGAGTAACACTGATTAGTGTCGCGATAAGGAAAGAAACTGAAAATTTCATGTTAATAGTCTGGCTATGGGAAGATGAAGGATTCAGTAAACAGCAATCGGTTGTCAAGGGGAGAGTGTCAGGTGTCGAGGGGGAGGGGAGAGTAGTGATAAATTAAGAATTAAAAATGAAAAATTGATTCATATTCTTTCTGAAAGCCATTCAGCATCTTTAGTTTGTCACTATTCATTTCTTACTTTTCATTCTAATCCGGCGTATGCCAATTTGGCGACTCCGAGTAAAAAAAAATGATAAATGAAAAATTATTTATCACGATTTTGAAGTTTTTACTGTTGATACTAGCATAGCGATTAATTCCCTACAATCAGACTGCAAACTTAGATACTGATTTTCACTGATAAACTCAGTGTCCTTTAACAAAGACAACCAATAGGCTGTTTCGTTGGCTTCTTTTAATGAAATGTTCATTTTGCTGGAAAAATCTGCCTTACTCTGACCAAACTCCGCTTCACGAATAAGAGCGCCGATTGCAGTGCCACTGCGAAGCGCTTGTTTGCTTAATACATACTCTTTTTTATCCCGCTGTAAAAAATCAGATAACTTCACAATACGAATTGCGAATTGATAACTCTTATCTTTAAGAGGATTATCTTTCATATTTTTTAATTAATCACTTTTCATATCTTTGTCTTACGGATCTATTAAGTTAAAAGTTAATAATGAAAAATTAAAAATTGAATCTTTATCTTTCCGAAAGCTATTCAACACTTTTAGTTTTTCACTTTTCATTTCTCATTTATCATTTCACTTTCTCCCAAACAAATTAACCGTGTAGCCGCTTACAAAAAAGACAAATGCTACCAGACTGATCGGTGGTAGCCCGCTGTGCCAGCCGGATGGGTTGATCCAACCTTTGTAGCCCATAAAAAACAGATGAGCCGCACCGAGCATCATCGCTATGAGGAGAAATTTCCGCGAGGTAATAAATTGGATGAATACCTTGTCCTCTCTCAGATGAGTTTGAAAACTCAGATTGTAACCCCAGAGAACGACAAAGGCCAAAACACCTGCGAGCATGCTCAGGCCTGCTAAAAGAGTCAGCGTTCCATTTTCTTCGAAAAATTTACCGTATACGGTTGGTTTAAAAAGCATAAAGCTCATCAGGGCGTGAATGAGCACGAGTAGAAATCCGCTCATGCCTAAAGCTTTGCGGGCATTGAGACAACCTTCCGGGACCTTTACGCCAAGGTTTTTCAAGGGACCGAAACTGAAATTTAAGGTTATTAAAATAAATGCACTCAAGGATATCCCTTTATTCAAAATAAAAAAGGGGAAATCTTTCCACGGGATCGGACCGACAATGTGATAGCGCAGCACTGAGTACCCTATGGAGAGGACTAGTGTAACGAAAATAATTATACTCGCCGAATTCTTATGGTTTTCTGACTGACTATTCATAATTATGTGGTAATTTAATGGCTGGAGTTAAGAACGATTGGAAAATAACCAAAACGCAAATCCCAAATCTCAAATAATATCCAAATTACAATTTCTGAATTACCAAACGGTATTCGTTATTTGTTTTGAGATTTGAATTTTCACTATTGGAAATTATTTGTCTTTTGTCATTTGGTACTTTAATCCGAATTCTCGGTAAATGATCAATATACAAATCACAATTCTCAAATAATATTCAAATTACAATTTCTAAAAATTCGAAACAATTTTCATATTTTACATTGTGATCGGATATCTATGTATTGAATTTTGAAATTCATTCATTGGAATTTATTTGAGTATTGTCCTTTGTTATTTGATATTTGGTAATTAATTTATCCATGGTTCATAATAGGCATCGTAAAAAATTGATTAGCAGCTTTGTCTATATTGCCGTCCTGGTAACATTCTTCGGGTGCAGCACGGTACCTAAGGACCAGAAGGCACCTGACTCCAATTCGGCATCAATCTCCGAGATCACTTCTGATTTGGGAACTGACTCATTAGCGATAGATCCTCTGGCCGAAGCGGTTGCGGCCTTTCAAAAGGCGGAAGAAGCCCAGGATGATCGTATGAAGTTGGCGTATTACCTGACAGCCGCAGAAGGTACCTTTGTCTACGCTCTCAACGAAGGGGTTGAAGAGGCCAGCAGGGAACGAGCTATTTACAACACGTCCTGTGCCGAAGCCGCGGTGATTATACATCGATTGGCTAGCAGCGATATTCCTTTCGAAAGCGTCGGCGCCGGTGACAAAACTTATCGGGTGATACTCCGCGATACGCATTCTGGAGGGTTTCTTCAGCAGGAGTATGTGGTTACCTCCAATAAATTGATTGTCCAGAATCTGAAGAAGGATGTAAAACAGAGCGGTCTGGGTGGAACCCTGGTTGGAAACCTTTCATCAAAATAGCCCCCCCATTCGCAAATGATCCAAATGTACCTCCGGAAGGACGATCTACTAGTTTTACTAGTATATTGATCTTTGAGGACACCGGAGTGGTACGAATGGAAGTTCATGATCCGTTTAAGCAAGACACAATAAACACAGGTGGTCGTCAGCATCGACTGGCCGCTGACTTTTCGGGACCGATTGAATTACAATTACATCTCTTAAAATCATCCATAAAAAAAATTGGAAAGAAAGGATATCTCGAGCCGGAAAAACAGGAATGGCTTCGAGGGCTTTTTTTTATAGAGCCTTATCGTATTGAAAAGATCCCTGTTATTTTTATTCACGGTCTGCATTCCGCCCCGGTCACCTGGCTCGACTTGTATCTCGAATTGATTGCGGACAGACGTGTGCGTGAGAATTTTCAGTTTTGGGCATACCGTTATCCGACAGGTTACCCGATTGGCAGGAATGCGCGTGATTTCCGCGTTACATTTAATGAAAGTATGATGCGCTATGATCCGGATGGAAAAAACCGCGCTTTTCAAAATATGATTTTAGTGGGGCACAGCATGGGCGGCCTGATCTCGAGTGCGGCTGTAAGGGACAGCGGGGATACAGTCTGGGATCTATTCTCCGATCGCAGCATAGACGCCCTTGATCTCGATGAGGAAGTCCGGGTTGATCTTGAGTCCATGGTGTTTTTTGATCCCCTTCCTCAGGTCAGCCGAGTCGTATTTATGGCGACCCCACATCGTGGCACGAAGCTGGCCAAAGGTTTTGCCGCTAATATTGCTTCGGGTCTCGTTCATTCACCCGGCAAATTTTTTAAGACGACTGATTCGCAACCTGATGAAAATTACACGGATTTTGCTATTAAGGTTGGTAGTCAGAAACAGACTAGTGTCGATGCACTGAAACCAGATGCCTGGCAACTTACCCTGTTACTGGATCTTCCCATGAGCCAGCGAGTCACTTATCATTCGATTATTGGCAACTCTGGCAAAAAGCCTTTGGCAAAGAGTGGCGACGGAGTCGTTCCCTATTGGAGTTCACATTTGGAAGGGGCCGCCTCTGAAATAGTCGTTAAGTCCGGCCACGGGGTTCACAAACATCCTCAAGCAATTGCCGAGTTGAAGCGAATCCTTTACCTTCATCTGGATGCTTTGGGACGGTAAGGGGAGAAGGTCGAGTGGATGGAGGAGGAGTGATAAATTAAAAATGAAGAATTAAAAATGATAAATTATTTATCAGGATTTTGAAGTTTTTACTGTTGATACTAGCATTGCGATTAATTCCCTACAATCAGACTGCAAACTTAGATACTGATTTTCACTGATAAACTCAGTGTCCTTTAACAAAGACAACCAATAGGCTGTTTCATTGGCTTCTTTTAATGAAATGTTCATTTTGCTGGAAAAATCTGCCTTACTTTGACCAAACCCCGCTTCACGAATAAGAGCGCCGATTGCAGTGCCACTGCGAAGCGCTTGCTTGCTTAATACATACTCTTTTTTATCCCGCTGTAAAAAATCAGATAGCTTCACAATACGAATTGCGAATTGATAACTCTTATCTTTCCGAAAGCTATTCAACATTTTTAGTTTTTCACTTTTCATTTTTCATTTTATTCCGGCATTTGGTGCTTCAAACAAATGGATCAAAATCGAAAGGATGCACCCATGAGAATCCCGGCGGTTACGACATCGTATATAAATGCCTCGCGACCCGACCCCTGGTCGTAGTCGACGGCGATGGCGCGGTAACCAAGGTATAGTGTCATATTATCTTTCAACTGGTAACCGAACATCGCCGCGGCATTGACCGTAAGGTCGGAACCGATGCCGAAACCTGCGAAATCGAGGCGTCCAATAAATGAAATCTTTTCTGAAATGCCCCAATTGAATCGGGTGCCTATCCATGGGTCCACCCAGTCAACGCTCTTGCTCACGGAAAACTGGGTCCCCACATGAATATCTGTTGCCAGTGAAAAATAACGTCCTCCCCCGAGCAGGCTGATCGATTTCCCGTGCTCGCCGAAACGGTAAGCAACGCCGAATTCGCCAATATATTGGTCGACGTCAATGGAACTCGTAATATTCTGAAAAGGACCGCTGCTGCCAAGTCCCATGAAAATAAAATCACCGAGTAGTGCCCATCGGTCTTTTTGCGCTTCGAAGTGAATCATCCCACCGAGTTCGAGGTTTTCGAGAAGGCTCGAAAACGATACATCGACCGGCACCGTAATGTTGGCGATCTGGATATCACCGTTCATTCCCGCTGCGATAAAATAAGGCGCGACAACGAATTCCCAATCACTCTTATCCTGCGCGCGTGCGGAATTTCCTGAACATACCACCGCTCCCAGCAGTGCCAGTGTGGTGATCGTTCGATAGATTATTTTCATTTGTGAATCCTTTCAGTGCTAGATCTATTAAATTAAAAGTTAATAATTAAAAATGAAAAATTGATTCTTTGTCTTACCGAAAGCTATTTAAAATCTTCAGCTTTTCATTTCTCATTTTTCACTATTCATTTTATCCCGGCGTATATTATATCGGGAAGGTATAGGCGCTTGGTTAAACATCAAAAATTAATTTTCAAATTACAAATAATATTCAAATTTCAATTTCTAAATTCCCAAACGGTTTTATTATTTGATGTGTGACTTTAATATCCATTTATGGGTTTTAAGAATTGGATTTTCGGTCATTGAAATTTATTTGTGTATTGTCATTTGATATTTGGTGCTTCAAACGGAATTAAATTAATAAATAATGAAAAATTTTGCTCTAAAGAGACATTACTTATCTTTGATATAAGCATCACCCCTTTATCTCAATCAATTAAAATCAATGGGTTGCCGGTTCCTGTAATGTCTGCAATACATGGTCAAGACCGAAACTCCCCGGTTTCTGTCGCGGTGGAAATTCTCTAAACGATGCAAGAAAATTACCCACAATACCTTGTGCAGGAACAAGCAAAAATACCCTCTCAATTCGCCAAGTCTGATACCCTATGCTTTCGTGTTCGGCACGTTCGAAGGGATCTCGACGTAAATTGAATAATTTAGGTAATCTTAAAGTTACCAACGGTTCTTCCCACACTTCAAACCCATGGGCCCGTTGTTCACTAAACATCATTTTCCAATCGTTATACCTTAGAGCAGACAACGAACCATCATCCGTAAAGTAAAACATCTCTTTACGTGGCCATTCCCCAGCTTGCCCCGTTAAATTCGGTAGCAAGTTATAGCCATCCAAATGAACTTTATAGGTGGTTTTACCGGCTTTATGCCCATTAGCAAGTTTGGCCTTGATTTTATCGTCACCTGCCGCAGCCACAAAAGTCGGAAGCCAATCTTCCATAGAAACAATTTCATTCGATACTTGTCCTGGCTTAATCTTACCCGGCCAGCGCACCATCATTGGTACACGGAAACCACCTTCATACGTAGTATTCTTTTCTCCACGAAAAGGAATCATCCCGCCGTCAGGCCAGCTCATCAACTCGGCACCATTATCAGTCGAATACATAACAATGGTGTTATCCGCGATACCAAGCTCATCCAATTTTTCGAGCAGTTGCCCCACCATTCCATCATGTTCGACCATGCCATCAGCAAAAATCCCTTGGCCGGTGACGCCTTTTGATTCAGGTTTTAAATGCGTCCAGATATGCATGCGCGTTGTGTTATACCAAATGAAAAACGGCTCATCATCTTTTGTGGCATTTTCCATGTATTTCAGCGTGAGGTCAGTTACTTCTACATCAATCGTCTCCATGCGCTTTTTTGTCAGCGGACCGGTATCTTCGATCCGGCCATCGGCAAAACTGTGGATAACGCCTCGGGGACCAAACTTTTTCTTAAATGAAGGGTCTTTCGGATAATCTTCATTCTCAGGTTCTTCTTCAGCATTTAAGTGATACAGGTTGCCAAAGAATTCGTCGAAGCCATGATTACTTGGTAAGTGCTCATCCAAATCACCGAGGTGATTTTTTCCAAACTGAGCCGTTCGATAACCTAAAGGTTTAAGTATTTCTGCAATTGTTGGATCCGCCTTGTGTAATCCTTCCTTCGCACCTGGTAAACCGACCTTAAGCAATCCGGTACGGAATGGGCTCTGGCCCGTAATGAATGCCGCACGACCGGCGGTACAACTGTTTTGGCCGTAGGCGTCTGTAAACCGTATGCCCTCTTTGGCAATACGATCAATGTTTGGCGTTGTGTATCCCATCATCCCATCGTTGTAGGCGCTGATATTAAACCAGCCAATATCGTCTCCCCAAATGACAAGGATATTGGGTTTATCAGCGGCAAATACCGGATAGGACATTGCCATTACTATAATCAAGAAGAATCCAATTACTTTTCTCTTCATTTCATTTCCTTTTCATTTTTCATTTGTGTCTCCGTTAGGTTTATTAAACAGCTGTCATCATTCAGATGAAGTATTTTTTGAAAAGAAAATTTTCATCAATGTGCCGTCCCTCATACTACGATTGATTTCTGAAAATATGTTGTAAACGATAAAGGATATCCCGATGCAGATGATGCTGGCGAAAAAGTGGTTCAAGTCGCGTCCCGCATAGACCTCACGCAGAGCGTGATTAAACTCACCGGAATCATGGTAAGCATGAAGAAGGCGTTCGCAGAGTCCAACCACTAGGACGACTAGAGTGTAAATGGTGGATTTATAAATGACGTTGAGGTATCCAAGATGATACTGAAACCGATCACCGGCTTTCGTGTGGTCAAGCACGACGACCACTTTTCCGACAATGAGTGCACCGACGACGGCCTTAGAAAGAGCATAGAATTCGACGGCGTAGGCAGCGAGAAATAACTTCTTTAAGAGCAGGATAAGACCGAAGCAGAAAAGGAAGTAGAGCGTTACTCGGCTGACCTGCTTGAATTCGTCGGCGATGAAATGAAGGATCTTAATCTTATGCCCTGGTTTAAGGATTCAATCTGTATGCTGCATCAAGCCCAGAACGAAGCAATTCGCTGTATCATCCAGAATGAGGCGAGAGAGCCGATGATGTAGGCTGCAAGCGTTTGGAATATTGGAATGTTGGAAAGCTGGATTTTTGGGAGGGCAATTGAACTTAGCTTTTTAGCTATCCAATAAATTGTGATCACACCGAAAACAAAAATGATCTGTCCAATCTCCACGCCGACGTTAAAGAAAAGCAAGGCTGTAGGAATTTCAGTTTGAGGGAGACCAATTTTGTTCAGCACCGCGGCAAAACCAAATCCGTGTAATAAGCCGAACGAAACAGAAACGGCTACCGGATAGCGATAGGTTAGAGATTGCTTGTCTCCGCGTGCAATCTCCATTGCCAGAAAAACAATACTCAAGGCGATTACCGCTTCGACTGGTGGTACTGGTATATTTACCACTCCCAATGCTGCCAGAGCCAGGGTGATCGAGTGGGCGACGGTGAAACCGGTGATCGTTATTAACAACTTGCGGTTTATACCGGCCACGAGCATGAGGCAGGCGACGAAAAGCAGGTGATCGATGCCCCCGAGAATATGTTGAATGCCCAGAATGGTATAGGTTCTGGCGACTTCAAGGGCATCAGCTTTTACTTCAACGATGAAAGAAGGTGATGCCGGCGTGAGCCGTGTTATCTGGGTTGAACCGTTAATGCGTTCTAATCGAACGAGGACATCGGTTAGGGTTCTCGAAAGCCCTTCGATGAATATCTCGGCCCCCGCTAATCCTCCCGAACGCCTGATCGATGAGCGCTCGATAAAGGCTCCACCGACAAAGACCGTGTCCTGCGTGTCTTCGATGAGACAATCCGATGGAAACCTAACATACAGTGCTAACCGTTTGTCGGGACCAGCTGCGGGAACTTTCCAGGTTGTTTCGTAGGTTTCTTCACCGCTTTGTTTGATTTCCAGAAAGGCAGGACGCGATTCATGGGCATGTACCAGTGTCGATACGCAACAGAAAAAAACAAAAAGCGTGCGGTGAAACAGTTTCATTAAAGCGCTCCAACAACAGATGGTTGCGAATCATCCTCGGTCACCGGGTGCTCAATGGTGATCGTATAGGTTTCCAATAGCTTCTCAAAGTAACCTTCATTTGACTGTTTTCGTATTGCAGACAGCCAATCCCGTTCCACAGCCTTGCGAACCTCATCCAATATCGGCATGCGACCATCGATTCGTTCACTGACGAAGACAAGATGCAATCCGTAGCCGGACAGGATAGGTCCCTGCCAGGTGCCCGGTTCTAAGCTTACGATTTCATCTGCAAACTGCTGGCCGAAGTATCTGGCCGCTTCACTTTGCGATATGGATTCATAGGATTGTTCGATCATCAAACTGTCGCCGATCTCGTACAGGTCGAAATTCGATTTCGGGGTCCTCAAATCAGAAAGCAGTTTATTGACATCTTCTTTAATGGCTTCACCGCGCTTCTCGGGATTAAGGTAGACCTGGTGAAAACTGACCCTGGGTTCCAACAGGTAAACAGTCGCATTATCCGACAGGTGCTTGAGAAGTTCTTCTTCGCTAGGATCTGCTGGTGCCGTTAAATCTTCGAAAAGGAACTCAAGTTTTTGTCGCATGCGACGTCGCACAATCGTGTCATCCCGATCCAGACCCAGCGCCAACGCTTCGCGATAGAGAATTTCTTCACGAATGAATTCGCGAATCAAACCTTCCCGTTCTTTCTGTGTTGGTGGGCGCTGCCAGACTTTCTCAAAGTTTGCAGAAAGGGTATTGATTATACCCGGTGTGATAACGATTTCTTTAGAACCGATAATTTGTTCATAATTGTCATCACCAACCCAGGAAAACAACGCGAACAAAATCGCTCCGAGAAGAAGAAAGTGAAGGAGAGGTTCTTTCAGTAACTTAAGCATCTAATGTCCATGGCGGAACCAAGTGAAAAACTAATAATGATAAATGAAAAATTATTGTTATGATTTTGATGTTTTCACTGTAGATACCAGCATTGCGATTAATTCCTTACAATCAGACTGTAAACTTAAAAACTGATTTTCACTGATAAACTCAGTGTCTCTTAACAAGGATAACCAATAGTCTGTTTCATTGGCTTCTTTTAATGAAATATTCATTTTACTGGAAAAATCTGCCTTACTCTGTCCAAACTCCGCTTCGCGAATAAGGGCACCGATTGCCGTGCCACTTCGAAGCGCTTGCTTGCTCAACACAAACTCTTTTCTATCCCGTTGTAAAAATTCAGATAACTTAACAATACGAATTGCAAATTGATAACTCTTATCCTTAAGCGGATTATCTTTCATATTTTAATTATTCACACTGCACATCTTTCTCATACGGATCTATTAAGTTAAAAGTTAATAATGAAAAATTAAAAATCGACTCTTTATCTTTCCGAAAGCTATTTAACACCTTTAGTTTTCACTTTTCATTTAATCCGTTGTACCAGATCTATTAAGTTAAAAGTTAATAATGAAAAATTAAAAATTGAATCTTTATCTTTCCGAAAGCTATTTAACACCTTTAGTTTTTCACTTTTCATTTAATCCGTTGTACCAGATCTATTAAGTTAAAAGTTAATAATGAAAAATTAAAATTGAATCTTTATCTTTCCGAAAGCTATTTACCACCTTAAGTTTTTCACTTTTCATTTCTCATTTTTCATTTAATCCGTTATACCATATCGGACTCGTGTAGGCGCGTTCCTGGTGGATTAAATTCGCCTCCTTCGGAATATTGGCGCCGAGACGCACTTTGTCGTAGACTACCCAGCGTGGGGTAGGGATCTCGATGACGCGCGAATAGTAGAAGGCTTTTTGGTTCGGATCGAAATCCGGGTCGGTCCAGACGCTTGTAAGCTCGGAAGCGCCGATCGTGTTTGTCCAGTTTGCCGCTTCCAGGTCGACGGTGTTGCCGACCGGTGTTTTGCAGCGGCCGTCCTTGCCAATCTTGCGGCCGTCGGAAACAGCGACATCGTAGATCTTCTCATGCAGTTCTCCTTTTTTGTCCATCCATCCTTTGATGATCTGGATGCGGTCGAGGTTGGCACCGATGGGGTCACGCAAGGCATAAACCATAAACGTCGGCGCCTTGTCTTTGGGCGCCTTGTTTAGATCGCTGCCCATGGGCACGCCCTTTTCGTAACCGATGAAAGCCGGTGCGCGGCTGCGCAGGTCATTGTTTGTGAATTCCCAACCACCGAAGAAACGTACTAAAATACGCGGGCCAGTGGTCGCGTAGGTCTCCTTGCGTTCCATGGCGTCAAAGATCGCCGAGCGCGTGTTCTCTCTCGCCCACACACCCTGGTAGCCCGATGCAAGCAACTGATAGCCTTCCCAGGCACCAAGTTTCGATGCGACAAATGGATGTTCAACCCTCTTGGCGGAAGGTTCGACGCTGGTGGATTTTCCGAAAAAGTTTTCCTCTTCGGCCGTAGCCAGAGAGGTATGGCTGTCCGTCGCACCCACCAAGCCGAACTTGTAGGGATTGGTCCCGAACTTCATTTCCAGGGCAAGGCCCAGCTTAAGCGCCTCGCGCGCGTATTCGCGTTGCAGCATGTCGGGTGTTTTTAGAACCGTGAGATCGAGATTGGCCTTGTCCCAGGTTCCGTAGTCAGCGAACTCATCATTGGGTGACAGGAATGGATGCGCCTCGCCGTCACCTTTTATCTGCGTCACTTCGTAAAGCGGTTCCCACTTGGCGCGCAGCTCCACATAGTTTTCATCGACCTTGCCCCCGGCATAAGTTTCCTCGGTTGGGAACATCCAGCCGTTGGATAGGTTGCCGTTGTGCGCTAGCGCCAGTGCCTGGCCGCCGGTTTTGGCCTCGTAATCCTCCAGCCATTGATAAAGATCCAGTGGATCCATACTGCCCAAAGGCGGCACAGTGGTCATAGGTATCACCTGACGTGCCCGATACTTATCATCGCGAAGGATTACATTGCGATGCAGGTTGTTGCCTTTAGGGATCGACGTCCATTCGAAGCCGATCAAGGCGGTGAATTTGCCCGGTTCGTTAAAGCGATCAGCGGTATCAGTAATACTGTCCCAGACCTTCGTATAGACCGGCGAGCCGGGAGAGTAGTCTTTCAGGAATTGTTTGGGAATTTTGAACTGTGTGAAATGGGTGATCAGGTCAAACGCAGCCTTCCCTGCAGCTTCACCACCCTTCATAAATCCTTCATGCCATTCTTTGCCCTTTGGTTCTGCCATAATATTGGGCGACCCTTTTTGAACGTCGGATGCGAATCCCATCATGTCGGAATGGTCCGTAATTACCAACCAGTCTAACGGACGGCTTAGCCTGACTGGCAATCCAGTGGCTGATGTCACCTCTTCGCCGCGCGCGAAACGGTAGGCTTCTTCGTGACCAAGGGTGTTACCGAACAACCCGGCATCGAGCGATAGACCGGTATGGAGGTGCGTTTCACCCCAGTAAACATTGCTCGGGAAAGAACGTTTGGCATAAGGTGAATAGGCCTTGCCGGGATACAGCCCCTTAATGGTGTCGAGGTCAGGGCTTCCGATGTCCGACGCCATGGCTGAAATGGCTGTCAGGGTAAGTGTGAGTGTCAGTGTGATGGTATGTTTCATGGTGTTAATTTTGAGGAGTGTTAAATTAAAAGTTAATAGTGATAAATGAAAAATAGTTTCATTGATTTTCCAAACGCAATTTTTTCATCTTTAATTTATCACTTTTCATTTATAATTCTTCATTTATTCCGGCGTATAATATATCGGGAAGGTATAGGCGCTTGGTAAAACATCAAAAATCAAATTTCAAATTACAAATAATATTCAAAATACAATTTCTAAATTCCCAAACGGTTTTATTATTTGATTTGTGATTTTAATAACCATTTATGGGTTTTAAGAATTGGATTTTCGATCATTGAAATTTATTTGTATTTTGTCATTTGGTATTTGGTGCTTCAAACGGAATTAATTAAATTAAGAATTAATAATTTAAAACGAAAAATAGTTTCATTGATTTTCCAAATGCCATTTTCCATCTTTAATTTATCACTTTTCATTTCTCATTTTTCATTTATTCCGCTGAGTACCAGATCGGTGAGGTGATTTCTCTCTCCACATTCACCATCGGGATCTCGTCTTTCATTTTGATCACGAATCGCTTGGCCTCTTATAATGAAATATTCACTTTGCTGGAAAAATCGGCTATAGTCTGTCCAGACTCCGCCTCGCGAATAAGAGCGCCGATTGCCTGGCCACTGCGAAGCGTTTGCGTGTTCAGCACAAAACTCTTTTCTCTTAACTTCAATTTTTTGGTCATATTATGTATGAATTTACTCGGAGCTCCCAAGCCGGTTCATACCTTCGATTAAATTATGCCAACCGAAAGTTAGTGAAACTAAGAACCGGTCCATATTTAGTTCAGTGTCATCATTGTCGTTGAAAGTCGACATGTATCCAACAGTTAGTTGTATATGCTCATTAATGGCATAACCTAATGTGAACCCGACTCCCGCTTTATCAAGACTTTCACTTTTTACACCATTAAGACTCGAATCCCCACCAATGAAATAGGTGAGATCAAATGAGGCCCAGAGGTCCTTTGTTAAATCTCGTGTAAGATGCCCTTCAAGCTCAAAAAGTGGATCTGTTGAAAGAGTTAGACCTACAAAATCGTTATTGTCCGCAAAGAACCATACGGAAGGAATCAACTCTAAGGTTGTTCGCTTCCCAGGAACCCACTGACCAAGTTGCCAAATAACAGGTGCTCCTACACGACCAGCCCATCGATTCTGACCAATATTGAGCGGCTGAGCATTATCGTATTCACCAAGAGGAAAAATTAAATCGCCAATGATGTCGACTGAAAAGCCTGGCTCATAACGTAACATGTCAGGAATATTTCTAATTGGATCAGGGCCAATCACATTGATACCGAACTCAATCATCGGATCCCCGAAGCCACGCGCAGACTCACTGAACGACCTCCCACCGACAGTAACATCACCAGAAACCCGTCCCATTGGAACAAGTGCAGCAACAAAAGCGGCGCGATCCATCAATTCAAAAACTTTGGCATAACCAGCGATCATCAAATCAGCCTCAATCTTGGCGCCGGGATAAATATGATGTGATGGATCAGCAGGATTGGCATTGCTTTCCAGCGAATTAAAAATTACAGGAACGGCGTTTACGCCATTTAGATTCTTCCAGTAGAAGCGAGGTGGTACCTGGGCACTAGATTGCTCAACACAAAATACTGTACATATAATAGTCGCTGCTAAAAATGATATCAAAACCTTTGGTTGTAATATTTTTATGAATCGATTCATTGCTTTTCCTCCTTATACATATTAGCGGGTGGAACAAATTGTCGTTGATTAAGAAGTGGTGGATATCCTGAAGTAACTGGAAATCGAGCCGGCATATCTTTCTCTGAAGCTTCAAATGCCGATCGACTTGGTATGATCACGTTATTCTTAGCCACATAATCATCCCACGACTTCAAAAGAGCTTTCAATTTATCAGGTCTTTGGGCAGCGAGATCTATACGCTCTGATGGATCATTGCTGAGGTCAAATAGTTCCCACCCTCCTGCACCATATGGTTTAAACTGCCAACGTAGTTTCCAATTTCCCTGACGCACGGCCCGGTTGCCGAAAATTTCCCAAGCAATATAATCCTTGTCAGATCGAACTGAATCTTGATCGCCAGCCAGCATCGATTCCCAAGACTTACCCAAAAGCGGCGGTAAATTTTGACCGTTGAGCGTTTTTGGATACTTTGCACCAGCAACATCAAGTAAAGTCGGCATGATATCTGCAACATGCATAACCGAGTTATGGTGAATACTCCCTTTCGGAAGTTTGTTTATTGGTCCACTGACGATAAGGCCATTTCGGATTCCGCCTTCAGCTGTCATTCCCTTGAACTGACTAAAAGGTGTCATCGATACTTGCGCCCATCCAGCCCCATAACCGATATAGGAACCCGGCTCACCCCAGGCTTTAAAGTCTGTTTGTGACCAGTTTATCGCAGCGTAAAGATAATTCAATGTTCCTGGAGTGCCTGCAATATTCTCAAATAAATCAGTGCCTTCGGCGCCATTGTCTCCAAATACAATAAAAATCGTGTTTTCATATTCACCAATTTCCTTAAGGTAATTAACGAGTCTTCCGACATGAAAGTCCAAGTTTTCCACCAATCCCGCATAAAGCTCCATCTTTCTTCCCATTACTGCACGAGACGCAGGCGCAAGTAAGCTAAAAGAAGGTACGACCCACATCCGCTCAGCTAATGCGGTGCCTTCAGGAATAATGCCTAATTTAATCATTTTCGCCAAACGTTTTTGCCGTAAGATGTCCCATCCTATATCATATTTTCCTACATTGCGATTACGCCAATCACGCGGTAAATGGTAAGGATCATGAGGGGCTTGATGGGAAACATATGCAAAGAAAGGTTTTCCATTGCCTCGATCATTTTCAATATACTCAATGATTTTGTCCGTGTATGTCCTAGTAGCATAATAATCTTTAGGTAATTTCTTAAGGTATTCTCCGTCTTCTGTGTAAAGGGAATTGGGGGTATTAAATGTAAAATTCTTCATATCCCAATAACTACCTGCACCGTCAAGAAGCGAAAAATCACGTTCAAATCCCCGGGCACGCGGAATCTTATCAGGAGATTTACCCATGTGCCACTTGCCAGCCATATAGGTATTGTAACCAGCATCCTTTAGCACCTTTGGTAATGTCGTCACTTGGTCATTTAAATTTCCTTCATAACCGACAACGCCCATTTGATTCGGTGCGGTCCACTCGCTCATATTACCAAGTCCATTGAGGTGAGTATCTACTCCGGAGAGCAACATCGAGCGAGTGGGTGAACAGCTCGCATGTGTATAAAATTGTGTGAAACGCACACCGTTATTCGCTAGAGCGTCAATGTTTGGCGTCGAGATTTCGCTACCAAACGCCCCCATATCAGAGTAGCCCATATCATCAGCGAGAATGATGACGATGTTCGGGCGGCGATTCTTCTCTTGTGCAAAAGCACTTGTAAGTGTCACACAAGTAAATATTAACAAGGCAAACTGAAATAATATCGAGAATCTTTTACCCATTATCTTTTCCTATTTAAATCACAATTTAATAATTATGTGCCGTATCATTTGAATTCGAATTATCTTTTCCTGATTCGTTTAATACACACCGGAATCCGGTGTGATTAGAACTTGATCTTGGATCCGTAGCCATGCGGGCACTGGGCCTGAATCCAGTACAATAATTCTCGCTGCATAAGAATGAACCGCCCTTGACAATACGTTTTGGAATACCGGGTTCATTAGGATCAATGCTATGTTCTTTAATAACCCCGGTGGGGTTTTCTTTAGTGCTGACTTCATAATACCTGGGGTGATACCAATCCGATACCCACTCCCAGACATTGCCCGCCATGTCGTATAAACTCTTTCCATTGGGCGGGTAACTGCTAACCGGTGAAGTAATCAGATGGCCATCGACCCCGCTATTTTTGTAGGGAAAATCACCTTCCCAATAGTTCATCATTTTATTTTTATGATGGTCGGGTTGATCTCCCCAAACGTATACCTTCTTATTCAGTCCACCGCGCGCTGCGAACTCCCATTGCGCCTCAGTTGGCATCACTTTTCCTGCCCATTTACAATAGGCCACCGCGTCATCATAGGTCACATGTACCACGGGATGGTCCATTCGATTTTTGATGTCACTTTCCGGTCCCTCGGGATACCGCCAATTTGCTCCGGGTTTATATTCCCACCAGTTATATAAATTACTCATATTTACTTTACCGGTGGGTTGTTTAAAAACGATCGATGCGGGAACAAGCAATTCGGGTTTTGCGCCCGGCCAATCTTCAGCTTTCGGCTTTTGTTCTGAATAAGTAATGTAACCGGTCGCTTCCACAAACTTTGCGTATTGTTCATTAGTCACGGGAGTCGCATCAATCCAGAAACCATCGAGTTTCACCTCATGAATGGGACCTTCATTATTATGGCCGCCATGCGGCATCACTTTATTCCCTGTATCATCTCCCATCGTAAACTCACCACCAGAAATCCATACCATGCCCGAAGGTCCTTGTGAGTCTTGCGGAGAATCAGTTGAAGTATTCTCTGATTCCTCTCCAAGAGCATACAGAGATGAATGTATCAGAATTAAAAACCCAAAAAAAATGTGAACGTGAGAATAATACTTCAAAATAATATAACGTTAATATCTGAATTAAAGAATCCGTAAAATGAGAGATATACGTTAGATGTCAAAAAGAAACAATTGCGAAACGATTATTAGGAATTAGTAGTCGCGAATACCTGAATATTGACCATTGTTAGCTGATAATTGGTCATTGGTTAACAATTGACCTCAGGGTAGACCCTTCGACTAAGCTCAGGGTAGACCCATCGACTACGCTCAGGGTAGACAGGTGTCGGATTTCGTATTTTGAGGGAGCCTATTGGTATGACGTTTGAGGCACCAAATAACAAATGACAAAACACAAATAAATTCCAATGAATGAAATTTCAATACCTCAAATCCAAGTTTAGGATATTAATTTCTCTAAACAAATAATGAAGGTCGTTTGGTAAATTAGAAATTGAAAATTGGATATTATTTGAAGATTGTGTTTCGTGGTTTGATAATTTGCCGAGCATTTCATACTCCCGGTTATTGAAGCACCAAATAACAAATGACAAAACACAAATAAATTCCAATGAATGAAACTTCAATATGCCAAACACTTAGGGGATTTGGTTTGGATTTTAGAAATTGAAATTTTGATATTATTTGAAGATTGTGTTTTGTGGTTTGATAATTTGCCGAGCATTTCATACTCCCGGTTATTGAAGCACCAAATAACAAATGACAAAATACAAATAAATTCCAATGAATGAATTTTCAGTATGCCAAACACTTAGGGGATTTGGTTTGGATTTTAGAAATTGATATTTTGATATTATTTGAAGATTGTGTTTTGCAGATTGATAATTTGCCGAGCATTTCATGCTCCCGGTTATTGAAGCACCAAATAACAAGTGACTATACACAAATAAATTTCAATGGATGAAAATTCAAAATCCAAGACAAAATAAAAAGAGTCCTTCTGGCGAGCTATCGGATGCTACGAAAGAGAAGATGCTTCGCAAAGATTACACCCGCGAGCTGCGCAAACTTCAGGTCGAATTGTGTAATCTACAAGAATGGGTCAAGCACAAGGGATTACGGATCGTTGTCGTGTTCGAGGGGCGGGACGCTGCGGGCAAGGGTGGTGCAATCAAGCGCATCACTGAGCGCGTCAACCCCCGCGTCTTTCGGGTTATCGCTCTTCCTGAACCGAGCGATCGCGAAAAGACCCAGATGCATTTTCAGCGCTTTCTGCCGCACTTTCCCTCGGCGGGAGAGGTAATCTTATTCGACCGCAGCTGGTATAACCGGGCCGGTGTCGAACGGGTAATGGGATTTTGTACCGATCAGGAGTATGATCACTTCCTAGAGGTGTGTCCGGTTTTCGAGGAGGACCTGGTTGAAAGCGGGATTATCCTCGTTAAATACTTTTTCGATGTCAGTTGTGAGGAGCAAGAGAAGCGTTTTATGACCCGGATGACTGATCCCCTGCGCCATTGGAAGCTCTCTTCGATGGATGTCGAGTCCGGTCGTCGCTGGTGGCAATACACGGATGCCTACCATCGTATGCTGGAGGCGACCGACACACCGTGGGCGCCATGGATCCGTGTGCCGGCCGACGACAAGCAACGAGCCCGGCTAAACTGCATCGCTCATCTCCTGAGCGTGGTGCCGTACAAGAAGCAGCGTTTCGTCCCACCGAAGATTGGAAAACGGTTGCGACAACCCAGTGACGTCCCGAACCAACTTAACTTCCAGCATGAAGTTCCACGGATCTACTGACGCTTGTGTGATGATAGGGTTCGGGAAAGAAGTGAACAGTGAACAGTGAACAGTGAGAGAGGTTTCGGGTGTCGGGTGTCAGTGAAAAATGAAAAATCGAAAGTGGAAAATTGGAATGAAAAATGATTACGTTATAATTATTTAACTGAACCCTGTACCGAGAGCGTAGCTCGACATCTTCCACCCTGAACCCTTTTTACAGCATCACAACTGCCCCTTTATCGGAAGGACTGAGAAGAATCCTGATTTTAAACGCCTCATGAAACCAGGCTTGGGGTCGGAAGTGTAGTGTATTTCTTCACCATCAATCACTCCCGTCCACTGGAGTTGGTTCTGATCCTTAAGACTGAGACGCCAACTGTTAACGGGTTGAAGATCCTTTTCTATCGACTGGGCAACCTGTTCACTCAGGACTGGGCTGTGAACGAGAAGGCCCACTTCAGTGTTAAGATAACGTGAGCGAGGATCGAGATTGAAAGTGCCGATAAATACATGCTTACGGTCGAGCACGACGATTTTAGCGTGCAGACTGTGCTTGATGTTTAATTCAGGGTGGGCCGAGTGACGTTCACGGGCAACGGCATCTGGTCTGACTTCATAAAGCTGCGCGCCGGTCTCGAGTATACGCTTACGCGTTTTTCTATAGTGTGCAATAACCGGCATCGAATTGCTCGTGATCATAGAATTAGTGAGGATTTTAAATGTAATCCCCTTCTGTATATACCTGGTTAAACTTTCAATCTCGGCCCGGGTTAGAATCAGGTAGGGGGAGACAAACAAAGCCTCGTTTTTCACGTTTTCCCCCAGCTCTCTCAAGCGTAAGATAATCGGCGAAGGACTTTCTTTCCCTATCTCATCATTCATTGATTTACCCACGGGGTCACTAAGCACCTCACCTTCTGCCCAGATAAAGTCTGCCTCGATTTCCTCCAGGTGTTTCAGAACATCCTTTTTATCGAAGTCCAATGGATAGGGGAAGCGTGTTAATTCCGCTTCGTATGAAGCTTCCATGCGGTCACGTAGTTTGGCTAATTTTTTTTCGGGAGGGATCTTGATTCCAACCTCCTCCAGAGGAACGGCCCAGGGACTGTTCCAGTAGTGGTCAAAGGATTCTGAGATCTCTGTCGCTATAGGCCCGGCTGCGAACAGGTCCATATCGCGAAAATTGAATTTGTCGGACAGACCAAAGTATATATCGCCAATGTTTCTCCCCCCCATGATGGCGACATGATTATCTACCGCAAAAATTTTATTGTGCATACGATTCGTCATTCTATCGAGTTGAACGGTCATCGATAGATTTCGTGATAGAGAACTGATGTGGCGGCGACCGAGCGGGTTAAATAACTTGATCTCCATATTCGGGTGACTGTTCAACACAGCGAGCCCGCGGTCATGACCATATGATGTGAGGTCGTCCAACAAGATCCTAACGCGAACGCCACGTTCAGCGGCCAGACGCAAACGGTTTGCCAGAATAATTCCCGCGGTGTCTCCTTTCCACTCGTAGTACTGGGCATCGATTGTTTTTTCGGCAACCTCGGCGATAGCAATACGCGCCAGATAAGCCGACTTTGCTGTATCGAGGAGATAAAACGCAGACTTGTCAGGATGCGCTTCATAAGCGGGTTTAAATAATTGGCCAAACGACGAGGAACTGTCCTGCGTAACCGCGGAAGTCGACGGCGCGTCATAATCCTTGGGTAAGGAAGAACACCCGCCAACAATTAACACCACTAAACATCCTGAAATAGATAACTTTAAGGATCGCTTAATTTTAAACATTAGTGAAAATTCTAAAAATGTAAGTGAGCGGGATTAAGAACGAAATATCAGTATCCACACCGCTTCCTTTCAAAGGCAATTCTAAAAAACTTGACTAAAAGTATAACGTAATTTCTAAACCTAATCCTATATGAAACCTATAAAAACCTACACATTTATTTTCGCTTTAATCTTCTCCTTCACCTGCGAAGTGGGAGCGGCCAACTATGATTTTCAAAAAGGGACAGACTTCTCTGTCTATCAAACCTACGCCTGGCAGCAGAAAATGGTCGATATTTTTGAAGGCCGGGTGACGACGAATGTTCGCAACCCATTAAATCTGAAACGCATTAGAAGTGCAATCGAGTCCGAGTTAGCAGCGAAAGGTATTGAGCTGGTCGATAAAAATAAAGCGGATATCCATGTCGTATTTCATGGCCTTCTCGAAGAGAGAATCGATATCGATGATTGGGGCTATGGTATTGGCTATGGTCGCGGTTCATATTACGGTCGCTCTTACTATGGGAATTCGCTTGAAGTCGACCAATATACCGAGGGGACCCTTTTTATCGATATCGTTGATGCAAAAACTAATGAGCTTGTCTGGCGCGGTTGGGTAAAGCGCAGGGTTACGGATAACATTAAAGAATCGATGATCAATAAAGCCGTCGCTTAGGTATTAAAAAAATATCCACCTAAAGAGAAGTGATCCCTTCGACTACGCTCAGGACAGGCCCTTCGACTATGCTCAGGACAGGTAGTGAACAGTGAACAGTGAGGGAATTTACAATTGCAGATAGCGGAATGCACAGATTGATGTAGATTGCAATTGCATTTAGGCGAGCGTGATTGGAATTAAGTAATTATAAAAAATATCTATAAATCTATTCTTGTTTTATTTGCCTACAGAGCTAAGCCTTGGCGACAACTGGTACTTTAAGTGGCTAATTCTTCAACCCGAATCCCGACACCTGAAACCCGAAACCTGAACCCGTGCCTGCCCTGAGCGGAGTCGAAGGGAACATCGAAAGAATGAGTAACAGAATTGTCATCATTGGGTTTCTGGCTATCTTCTTCACCCTTAGTTGTAAAGCGAGTTCGGTCGAATATGATTATAATAGAGAAACAGATTTCTCTGGATTTCATACTTACGCCTGGGAACCGAAGATGTTAGATATTTTCGCGGGTCGGGTTCGATCAAAAATTCGCCAGCCGATTAATATAAATCGGATTAAAATTGCAATCGAGGCGGAACTTTCGAAAAAAGGAATGCAAAAAGTAAAACGTAACGAGGCGGACGTACAGATTGCTTTCCATGCAAAGCTCGAAGAAAAACAAGATATGGTTGATTGGGGGTATGGAGATTCTTACGAAAAAGCTTATCATGGCCACTATTATGATAACGACTTGAGTACTGAACATTTTACTGAGGGGACGTTATTTATTGATTTTATCAATCCTGTTAAGAATGATGTTGTCTGGCGCGGTTGGTCAAAACGCAGGATCCCGAACAAGGTGAAAGAAAAATTAGTCAATAAAGTTGTAATGCAGATTTTGAATAAATATCCACCTGTGAAGAAGTGAACCCTTCGATGAACCTCAGGGCAGGTAGTGAACCCTTCGACTACGCTCAGGGCAGGCAGTGAATAGTGAATATTGAACGATGGAATAATGGATTATTAGATGACTGGAAGAATGAAACTTTTATATTTAGTTCACTGACACCCGACACCCGATCCCTGTAAAATTTCTAAAATAACTAAACAAAAAATAATTATGAAAAACAGATCGCTTACTATTGGCTTAATAACTCTCTTCATTACCCTCAGTTGTGAAGCGGGGACAAACAAATATGTATATCAAGAGGGGGCAGATTTTTCTGCGATTAAAAAATACGCGTGGCTGCCATTAATGGAGGATGTCTTTGCGGGCCGGAAGAATATGAAAGCGCGCAATCCATTGAATATACAACGTATTAAAAATGCGATAGAAACAGAACTTACCGCGAAAGGCCTGCATCAGGTCGAGCAAAGTGAGGCGGACGTCTTCGTTGCATTTAATGGTCATCTGGAAGATAAGGTCGAGATTGATGAATGGGATGACCGCCTTACCATGGGCAAGGGTGGGTTCTACACGATGAACCCCGTCGGGATTGATAATTATACGGAGGGAACGCTGTTTATCCACCTTAATGATGCAAAGAGTGAGGATCTCGTTTGGCGCGGTTGGATAAAGCGCAGGGTCCAGGGTAAGGTAAAAGAAAAATTAATCAATAAAGTCGTAGCCCAGATTTTAAAAAATTACCCACCGATGGTGAAGAAGTAAGCCCTGCCTACCCTCACTCCTGGATGGTGAGAGAATCAAAATAGCGATCAATGTAGCTGTCAGGAATGGTTACCGGTAGAATAGCGTTGAAAACATAAAGCATTCTCCCCTGCAGGTAAAACTCCGCGCGGCCTCCAAATGACGGTTTACCTCTAACTGCATTTGTGCGGTAGGTTAGCTTCATCCCCTCCCACCCGTCACGCGTATTTGGTAAATAGGAATCTTCGTCTGCAAACGCTTTAGTAAGGACTGACTCTTTTGCATTCGCAAAAATAGTGTCGCTTCCCGCCAAAGTTACAGCAAACCGTGGGAGGGTAGAGTAGGAAGCAACATAGTTCGCGCCCTGTTCCCTCCCCGTATAATTATGGGACGATACTTTTCCGAGTGGTGATTTCGATGTCGATTCGGTCAATGCAGGTTTACCTGGCATAAGGATACTGACCAGGTCTTCATCATCCTCATTTGAGCGAAATCGACTCCACTCCCGCTCTTCCACCACTTCGAGCGAGTCGTAAAATCGATCGATGAGCGTATCGGGTTGATCGAGAGGTTTGATCGCGTTGAGAGTAAAGAGAAGGGTCCCGTCCAGATATAACTGCGCCTTTCCGTGATAGCCCGGATGACCTTCCGCAGAAGGGGGAAGACGATAATGGAGTACCTTCCCATGTAAGCCCCGTCTTTCGGATGTGAAATCTTCGTAAGATTCCTTTGTCCCAAAATTTTCTTCCAGATAGATTGAGACGATGAGGTTGTAAACCTTTTCCCGACCGGCATAATCCAGCATTTCAGCGGGCACCTTAATAAACCCGATCGCTAACTTCGTGTTCTCAATTTCGCTCACATACACATTGGCCACAATTTGGCCTATGACCGTATCAATTTTTCTCTCCTTGTGGACCGGCGTGTCGGGGAACTTTACCGAAATCATTCCCTCATGAGGGTCATCAGAGGTGAATTTCACCCAATTCTCATCCGCATGGAGTGCCGGTAATGCGATAATAATTAATGCAAAGAAGACTAAAACTGTGGTCTTTTTCATGATCATGATTCCTTTCAGACTCCTGTTGTATGTATTGACAATAGCGAAGCCGTATCAGTCACATTTCGAAATTAATTCACGTCGCGATTGTGAAATTATATTGTTTTTTAAGGGTTATATTTCATCGAATTTCATGAATCATTATTCACCTCATACCTTAGTCAACCGTTATATTCTTCATGAACCGTGAGAGAGACTGCTGCGTTCAGAAGGAAAGGATGATATAGTCAGGAGTTAACAGTAAACGGTGAACAGTAAACAGTGGATTACAAGAAGGGTTCAGGTATCCAGTGACAAGTGAGGGTGGGAGAGGATACGCAGGGGTACCTATTAGTATGATGTTTGAAGCACCAAATAACAAAACACAAATAAATTCCAATGAATGAAACTTCAATATGCCAAACACTTAGGGGATTTGGTTTGGATTTTAGAAATTGAAAATTGGATATTATTTAAAGATTGTATTTTGTGGTTTGATAATTTGCCGAGCATTTCATCCTCCCGGTTATTGAAGCACCAAATAACAAATAACAAAACACAAATAAATTCCAATGAACGTAATTTCAAAATCCAAAAAATAACGGATATTCAATTATCCAAACACTTCATGGGGTCATTTGAGGTTTTATAAATTGATACTTTGATATTATTTGAGATTTGTCTATTGGGTTTTGATAATTTACCGACTGAACTTACCCACCCGACACCTGTCTACCCTGAGCTTAGCCGAAGGGTCTACCCTGAGCTTAGTCGAAGGGAACTCTGAATATGATCTCTTTCAATTGACTTCACTTAAAGAGCATTCATAGTCCACCCAAACGGAATTGTTAATATGCATCGACTCAGGTATCTGTTTTTTCCTTCAAGAGAAAGGCTGCTTCTTCAGCTTACGCTGTATTATGTTATCCTTGCACTAATTTTTGGTACTCTGATTACGGGTTTTCCAGAAATAATTAAATTTTTGCCTGTAGGGGGTGCTGAGAAATTGCTCTCAATGGCTGGTGGCTCTTCCGATCTCTTAGGTTCTGTTCAAACAGATCGCTTTAAAGATGGGGGAATGCCTTCACTGTCAATTTTTCTGTTTATTTCGATCGTGTGCACCGTCTTGCTTATGTTGCCGATTTCCTGGGTCTACATCGGAACTCATCGTAAAAAGAAAGTGGAACAGGCGATCGTTCAGGTAATCATCGTGCTCCCCATAACGGTGACGGGTCTTGTCTTAATCGTTCAAAATAGCCTGGCGCTCGCCTTCAGTTTAGCGGGAATTGTCGCCGGTAGTGGTGTACGTTTTCGCACATCAGTTGGTGAAGTTTCCGATTTTTTATATTTTCTCGCGGCGATTGGAGTGGGTCTGTCCGCAGGCATTGGAGCAATTGGCATAGCGGCGGTAATGTCAGTATGTTTTTGTTACGTTACCGTATTATTCCAGGTCCTTGATTTTGGAATTACAGCTGACGTAAATATGAAACGCCATTTGCGCAAAGGTGTATATCTGAAAAAAAAATCAGCGAAAGATGAAGTTGAAATTTCGTCACCCAAAAGAATCGAAAATACAGAATAGAAATTATACGCCAGTTTAGACTTAATTCCTTTCGACATGGGAATAATAGGAAATTACATGATTCAATACCGATGCACTTTAATCTGCATTTTACTGAATACCGTATGCAATACCCCTTTCATCACATATTCTGCTTTTGGACGAGACACCTGGGACGAAGTTGATCGAATTGTTGCGGTAGGCGATCTCCACGGGGATTTCCATCAATGTGTCGAAGTTCTTCGTTCGGCTGGACTGATTAATAAAAGAAATGACTGGATTGGGGGATCTACTCACCTTGTCCAATTAGGCGATATACCGGACAGGGCCCCTGATACACGCGAAATTATTAAATTGCTTCAGAAACTGGAAAAGCAGGCGAAGAGAAAGAACGGTTATGTTCACCTGCTTATTGGTAATCACGATGCAATGAACGTTTATGGTGAATTATATTATGTCCACCCTGGGGAGTTTAAGGCGTTTACCACATCCAATTCACGAACCGTTCAGGATTCTTTTTATAAGGAAACCGTTGATAGAATTAAAGCGACTACATCCGAGGAAAATTGGCCGGTATTTGATAATAAACATGAAACGGTTTGGAAAGAAAAGTTTCCCCTGGGATTTGTTGAACACCGGTTGAATTGGGAGTCGACAGGTAGCATTGGAGAATGGGTGTGCCGGCACAATACTATTATTAAGATCAACGATACCCTTTTCCTGCATGGAGGAATCAGTCCAAAATACAAAGATTGGTCCCTAAGTAAGATTAACGCGAAAGTTCAGGTTGAATTGAAAAATATGGCACGTGATGAGAATGGAATAGCAAGAGACGAAGAAGGTCCGTTTTGGTATCGAGGGCTGGCCATAAATGATGAAGATAAAAAAGCAGCGCACCTGACCAACCTTCTGCAATTACATACTGTCAGTCGTGTCGTAATCGCCCATACAACGACAACTGGAACTGTCATGCCTCGTTTTAATGGAAGGGTAATTATGGTTGATGTCGGACTTTCTCGAGCTTACGGTAAGCGGTTAGCTTGTCTCTTAATCGAGGGCGATGAATTTTATACTATACATCGTGGGAAAAAACTGCCTATCCCCTCTGATTCCGGATTTGGGTTGCTGAATTATTTAAAACAAGCCGCGGCATTGGATCCTCAACCATCACCGCTTAATAAAAAGATTGCAGAGCTGGAAGCAGAACTCACCGAGCAGAGGCAAGAGGCTCCGGTTTCTCGCCTTGGCATTTCTCGTGAATCTGACGCTGTAATTTTTTCGGGTCATTAATTATTTCATAAAAGGATTTCAGGTAGTTCTGTGACTCTTTGCGCGACTGAAAGTTAAGACCTTCAGTGTGCTCAAAGAGATCATAAATAGCCTTTTTCCTCTCGTTTAAAATCTCAATACTGGATTCCACAATCCCGTCATGGTGACAGAATCCTCTATATAGCCGTTGCTTAACGCTTCTCAAATTAAGTGATTTGGGCGGTCGCGCATAGGGTGCCGCGACAAGACCCGCATGGTCAAAATCATAGGGTACGGGCACAACCAGATTTTCCTTTTCAGGATGAATCATCAATCTGGCGTTGTGACAGCATCTTGAATTAGGCTCTGCTTTAAGGACAGAATAATCCAGGTTGCCGATCATAAACATATATATATCATAAATGTTCAATAAAGCTGGATCATACATTTCTCTTGTGACTTCATTTATTCTTAGTGACACCGTATTATTTCGCTCGGCCATATTGTTTTCGTCTTCAATAAAGAAACCGTAACGGGTGACGGGTCTTCTATGGTCATTTGTGTCAACATAGGTAACTTTGGCCAATCTCACACGGAAGCTATACTCAGTTATCAGGTTGTAAATGCGATAAGCCAGATATTCTTTCAACACGATCTGTTCAGAGGAATCCCCCTCCTCACCGCAATGGGTAACGAGTTTTAATTTGTTCTGACCTTCGAATTCTGTCCCTTTAACCTTTTTCTTTTTAAAATTTACCCAAATGGGGGGAAAATCACAAACTTCGCGCATGCGTCGGGTATTACCCCTTGCTTTTATGCGAACATCCAAAGCGACACTTTCATCACCCTTGTCTTCGTATATAAGGACCCCATTTAAATAAGGTAGATCTACTGGCTTATAACGTTCAATTTCACCACGTTGATCCAGTAGACTTTTGAGCGGTGCTTCCAAAGTGAAATGAAGCAATTCGTCAGATTCAAACAGATTGGCGTTCGATGATAGCGTCAGTGATGCATATAATATCGTCGTGAGTAAAATGACTTTTATTTTCATAGATCTGTAGCGAAGATTAATTTGTAACATTGTTTGTACTTATTCGTTTTCTCTAAATCAATTCTTGATTTCCAATATATTCGTTAGGGTGAATGAAAAACTACAGCAAGCATTTTTCTGCCATTGAAATCGAATCCGGGTAACAGGATTTACCGTGTAACACTTAAGTTTGATGAAAGCCTGGTCTCATTAAGTAATATTATGGATTTTTTTTGGGTATTCAAAAAGTCCACATTACCTTTACCTTCTGATACCTCTTCCCAATTAAGTATTTCAAAGGTCACACTAACAACTCCGCAAGTCGGTATATTATCAATTGAATGATGCGTGAGGAACAGGGTCAGTTGTGTAAGTGCGGGGTTATGCCCAAAAAGAATAACGGTTTCGAATCTATCCTCAATCTGCTGGATTATTGCCGTTAGGGTTGAATGACTGGCCCCATAAATTTCTTCGCGTTCTTCGATTTGATTAATGGGGAAACCAATATTTTTAGAAATAATACCAGCCGTTTTCATGGCTCTTTTAGCAGGGCTGGAAAGG